>NZ_JBFTRX010000004.1:0-567810 GCF_056399725.1 Achromobacter sp. 01N37 | reverse complement strand
GGCCTGGGGTGCGCGGGGCGTCGATAAGCCCGAGGGAATCTGAAGGAACCCGCCAACGGCGGGTGACGAAGATGACAAGGGGGCAGTCCGGAGCGAAGGCTCCGGACCGCAATCGTTGCCCCGCGCACCCCAGGCCCCCGACACCACGGGCGTCTCAAGAACCCAAACCCTCCTCATCAACGCCCCAGCCCCCAAACCAACCAAACCCCGCGTCAAACCACCCCCGTCGTACACTCCTCGAAAAACCAAAACGACACGGAGGAACAACATGCGCATTTTGCTGGTCGAGGACAACCTTGATCTTGGCGATGCCGTGGAAAGCAAGCTGCGTTCCGCTGGCCATAGCGTGCAGTGGGTGCATGACGGGCTGGCGGCGTTGCGGTGGGGGTTGGACGAAACCTGGGATGCGCTTGTCCTGGATATCAATCTGCCTGGCAAAGACGGCTTCACCGTGATTCGGGAATTGCGCGCAGCCGGCTTGGAAGCGCCGGTGCTCGTCATGACCGCGCGGGCGGAAATTGAAGACAAGATCGACATGCTGGACCTGGGCGCGGATGACTACCTCGTCAAGCCCTTTGACCTGCGCGAACTCGAAGCGCGGTTGCGCGCTCTGATGCGGCGGCCGTCAGGGCAGACCAGCAGCACCACCACCTACGGCAACCTGAGCCTGGACCTTGCCGGACGCAGCGTCATGTTGTCTGGTGCGCCGCTGGAGCTGGGACGGCGCGAATTCCGCTTGCTGGAAATCCTCTTGGGCCGCATCGGCCAAACCGTTGCCAAGGAACGGCTGATGAACCAGCTGTTTGACCTGGACGACGGCTCGCTCAATGCGCTGGAACTGTTGATCTCGCGGCTGCGCAAGAAACTGGCAGGGGCGTCGATCGACATCGTCACCGTGCGCGGCGTTGGCTATCAGGCCCGCAGCCATGAGCATTCCTGAAAGCGCCTCGATCCGGCGCCGCGTCTTCACGCTTGGCGTGGTGTTGCTGGCCTGCGCGCTGATCGGGCTGGTGTTCTTCCTGCGAGACTACGCGCAACGCGCCGCCGAGCAGGCGTTTGACCGGCTGCTTGCCGCATCCGCACTGACCATCGCCGGGTCCGTGCAGATTGATGACGAAGGCGTCACCGTGGAACCGCCCGTGTCGTCGCTTGCCATGTTGTCGGGCGGCGAGCGCGTGTTCTACGAAGCGCGCACCTCCAATGGCCGGCTCATCACCGGCTATGGCGACCTGGCCCCCAACCTGCCGCTGGCGCAAGCCGCAACCCCCGTGTTCGCCTACGTCATTTATCACGACGAGCCCGTGCGCGTCGCCACCGTGGGGCGGCTGGTGTCGGCCAGCCAGCATGCCGGCTGGGTCACCGTGCGGGTCGCCGAAACCTTGGGATCGCGCGAAGAACTTGCCGACGAAATCCTGGGGCGCGGCGTGTTGCCGCTGCTGGTCGTGTCGCTGGTGGCGCTGGGTCTGTTGTGGTTCGGCGTGCAACGGGCGTTTGCGCCGTTGGCCGTGTTGGAACGCGAACTGCGCACCCGCGCACCTGAAGACCTGACGCCCGTCACCACGCCGGTGCCGCGCGAAGTGCGCCGCCTGGTCGAAGCGCTGAACGCCTTCATGCAACGCCTTTCCATCATCATGGATACCTTGAACACGTTGGTGGCCGACGCCACGCATCAGGTCCGTACACCGCTCGCGTCGCTGCGCGCGCAAGCAGAAGTGGCGCTGGACGAAACCGACCCCAAGCGGCTGCGCGAGCGCATCGGCCGCATTCATCAGAACGCCACGCACGCCAGCCAGCTGATCAACCAGCTGCTGATGGACGCCACCATCACGCACCGGCTCGGCAAAGGGCCACCCGAATCTGTCGGCGTAGCGGAAACCATCAACGAAACCCGCCGCCGTATCGGCCCGGTGGAAGCCGAGCGGCTGCGCATCGACATTGCGCCCGACGTCCGCCGCGCGCGCCTGGCCGGCGACCGCGTCGCCTTGCGTGAGATGCTGCGCAATCTGGTGGACAACGCCTTGCGCTATGCCCCGGATGGCACCGTGGACATTCAGGCCACGCCCGTTGCAGGCTTTCGCGTGGCGTTGACGGTATCGGATCGCGGGCCGGGTATCTCGGACGACGAAAAAGAAGCCGTGCAGCAGCGCTTCACGCGCGGCAAAGCCGGTGAATCTCAACCCGGATCGGGGCTGGGCCTGGCCATCGTGCGTTCGGTGGCGATGGCGCATGGCGGGTCGCTATGGCTGCATGACCGGCCGGGCGGCGGCTTGTCGGCGCGCGTCATCCTGCCGCTGCAACAACAGCCCGCAGGGCGCCATCTGGCGACGTGGCTGGGCGCGGCGCTCACGGCGGCGCTGCTGCTGGTGTCGGCACCTCAGGACGTACGTGCCGCCGAACTGGACGAAATTGTCACGCGCTATCCCGCGCCGCAACCCACGTCGCGCACCCTGGTCATCGCCGGCCCCACCGACACGCCCGTGGTCGCGCCGCTGATTCAGGGCTTTCAATCTTTGCGGCCCGATGTGACGGTGGTGTATCGCGAGATCAGCAGCCGCGATCTGTACGAAGCCACCATCGACGGGCGCCTGACCAACGTCGACGTGCTGATGAGTTCGGCATCGGACTTGCAGATCCGGCTGGCCAACGACGGTTACGCGCAAAGCTACGCGTCACCCTACGCGTCCAAGCTGCCGTCGTGGGCGGTCTGGCGCAACGAGGTCTACGGCTTCACGTTCGAACCCGCCGTCATCGTCTACAACCCCAAACGCTTCACCGAAGCCACCGTGCCCCGCTCCCGGCAAGACCTGCTGCGCCTGCTGGAACGCGACCAAGCCACGCTGCAAGGCCGCGTCGGCACCTATGACATCGCCGCCAGCAGCCTGGGTTATCTGCTGGCCGAGCAAGACGAGCTGGTGTCATCCAACTTCTGGGGGCTGGCCAATGCGATGGGCCAAGTGGCCGTGCGCCTGTCGCCCACCAGCGCGCAGATTCTGGACGCCATCGAAAACGATGAGCTGGACCTTGGCTACAACATCCTGGGTTCGTACGCGCTGTCGCGCCAGGCGGACGGCAGCAAGATCGGCGTGGTGTTTCCGCAGGACTACGTGCTGGTGCTGGCGCGTTCGGTGCTGATTTCACGGCGCGCGCCCAGCCCGGACCTGGCGCGCGCGCTGGTGGACTGGCTGCTGTCGCCCGCCGGCCAGCAGGTGGCTTCCAGCCACGCAGCGCTGGGTTCCATCATGGAAGACACGCCCGGGCGCTGGACGTCCGAAGCGGTGCTGGCGCGGTCGCAAGGCATCGTGCAGCCGGTGGTGCTGAGCCCCGCCCTGCTGGTGGGGCTGGACCAGCGGCGGCATTCGCGCTTCGTGCAGAACTGGGTGCGGCTGGTGACGGATACGCCGAAGCGGCCCTGAGCAATGGCGCTATCCCTGCGGCGCGGCCATTCGCGCCCAGGGATTACCCCTAGCCGCTACCTGTCGCCATGACAGGACGACGACAGACGCCGCCTCCTAAGATGGGCGCAGGCTGGACCCAGATCCCGCTTCAGACCATTCCAATCGGAGACAAACACATGCTTGCCAAGTCCCAACTGGCGGCCGCCTGCGCCGCAGCATTCGCCATCGCCACCGGCAGCGCCTTCGCGCAGGCCGTGCCGGCGGGTTATCCGGCCGACTACCAAAAGATCCTGGACGGCGCCAAGAAGGAAGGCAAGGTCGTCATCTATTCGACCACCGACACCAAGGCCGCCGGCCCCATCATCAAGGGCTTCGAAGCGTTGTACCCGGGCGTGAAGGTCGAATACAACGACATGAACAGCACCGAGCTCTACAACCGCTACATCAGCGAACAGGCGGCGGGCGGCAGCAGCGGCGACGTCGTCTGGAGCTCGTCGATGGACTCGGCGCTGAAGCTGGCCACCGACTACGCCCTGCAATACAAGTCGCCGGAAAGCGGCAAGCTGCCGGCCTGGGCGGTCTGGAAGGATTCGGCTTACGGCACCACGTATGAACCGGCCGTCTTCATCTACAACAAGCGCCTGATTCCCGCCAACGAAGTGCCCACCACGCACGGCGCGCTGGCCAAGCTGATCGCCAGCCAACCGGACAAGTTCAAAAACAAGGTCACGACTTACGACATCGAGAAGTCGGCCGTGGGCTTCATGCTGGCCGTGCAGGACAAGGCCAACGACCCCAAGTACTTCGAGACCCTCAAGGACATCGCCAAGGGCGGCCTGATCGTGCAGTCGTCCACCGGCACCATGATGGAACGCGTGTCGTCCGGTGAAAACCTGATCGGCTACAACATCCTGGGCTCGTACGCTGAAACGCGCGCCAAGTCGGACCCGTCGCTGGGCGTGGCCTACCCGACCGACTACGCGCTGGTGTTGTCGCGCGTGGCGTTCATCAGCAAGAAGTCCAAGAACCGCAACGCCGCCAAGCTGTGGATGGATTACCTGCTGTCGCAGAAGGGCCAGGAAATCATGGCCAACCAGGCCGATCTGGCCTCGGTGCGTGACGACATCGAAGGCGACAACGATGTGGACGGCATGACCAAGAAACTGGGCGCTTCGCTCAAGCCGATTCCGGTCAACGAAACGCTGCTGGACTACCTGGAACAGAACAAGCGTTTGCAGTTCATCAAGGACTGGCGCGCCGCAGCGGGCAAGTAATGCCGCGCGGGTTCAGAGCGGCGCGCCCGCTCTGAACCGCCACAACGCGTAAGCGGACGGCACGGCGCCGTCCGCCTGACCGCCCCCCGGGCGGGCTCCCCCGTACCCGGGCGGCGCGACCATCGCGTCATTCTCGACAACAGGATTTCCCCATGCAGTCATTGCGCAGAAAATGGCAGTCCCTGCCGCGCGGCGTGGTGGTGTTGATTACGGCATTGGCCATCTACGTGCCGCTGTCGTTCATCATCATCCAGAGCTTTCTCTCCGCGCCTTTCTTTGCCCCGTCCAAGGTCTTCAGCCTGGACGCGTTCCGCTTCATCTTCGCGGACCCCGATTTCTACAAGGCGCTGCGAAGCGGCTTCATCCTGGCCTTCGGGCTGGCCATCATCGCCATCCCGTTGGGCGGCATGCTGGCCTTCCTGATGATACGCACCGACCTGCCCGGCCGCCGCTGGATCGAACCGCTGATCCTGGTGCCGGTGTTTGTGTCGCCCATGGTGCTGGGCTTTGGCTACGTCGTGGCCGCAGGCCCCGTGGGTTTCTTCTCGATCTGGGCGCAGAACATCCTGGGCTTCGTGCCCTGGAACGTGTATTCGCTGACCAGCATCGTCATCATCGCCGGCCTGACGCACGTGCCGCACGCTTACCTGTATATCTCGTCGGCGCTGCGCAGCATGGGTTCCGACGTGGAAGAAGCCGCCCGCGTGGCCGGCGCATCGCCGCTGCGCGTGATGGTATCCGTGAGCCTGCCGATGGTGCGCCCGGCCATGCTGTACGCCACCGTGCTGCTGTTCTTCCTGGGCCTGGAAGTGTTCGGCCTGGTGCTGGTGCTGGGCGACCCGGAAGGCAACCTGGTGCTGGCCACCTACCTGTACAAGCTGACCAACAAGCTGGGCATTCCGTCGTACCACCTGATGGCGGCCGTGGCCGTGATCCTGATCTGCATGACGATTCCGCTGGTCATGCTGCAACGCCGCCTGATGCGCACCGCGAACCGATTTGTCACCGTCAAGGGCAAGGCCTCGCGCGCACGCCCGCTGCCGCTGGGCAAATGGCGCTGGCTGGCGGGCGCCGTCGTGGCGTTCTGGCTGCTGGTCACGATCGTGGTGCCGCTGCTGGGCGTGCTGCTGCGGGCGTTCGTGTCCAACTGGGGCATGGGCGTGTCGCTGTTTGACGTGCTGTCGCTGGACGCCTTCCACACCGTATTCGGCCAACCCAACCTGATCCGCGCCATTGTGAATTCGGTCGCCATCGGGGTGTTTGGCGGCGCGCTGGCCGTGATGTGCTACATGTTCGTGGGCCTGGCGATGCACCGCAAGCCCGACAACGTCACGCGCTTCATGGACTACAGCGTGCTGGTGCCGCGCGCCGTGCCGGGCCTGTTGGCCGGTCTGGCGTTCTTGTGGGTGTTCCTGTTTGTGCCGATGTGGCTGGACAACGCGCTGGACGTGGACGAAAACGGCTGGCTGTCGGCGCTGCCGTTCGCCGAATGGCTGCGCGAGAACTTCGTTGAATGGCTGCGCGCCATGCGCAGCACCATCTTCAGCGTGTGGCTCGCCTACACCGTGGTCTGGATGGCGTATGGCCTGCGCCTGATCTCGTCGACCCTGCTGCAAGTGGGACCGGAACTGGAAGAAGCCGCCCGCAGCGCGGGCGCGCGCCGGGGCCAGGTCACGCGCCACGTCACGGTGCCGCTGGCCAAGTACGGCCTGATCGGTTCCTGGCTGCTGATGTTCCTGATCTTCGAGCGTGAATATTCCACCGGCGTTTATCTGTTGTCGCCCGGCACGGAAACCATCGGTTCCATGCTGGTGTCGCTGTGGGCCTCGGGCGCCATCGACATCGTGGCTGCGCTTTCCTTCATCAATATCGTTCTGGTCGTGATCGGCCTGGGCATCGCCCTGCGATTCGGAGTCAAACTTCATGATTGAGCTTTCTGTAGAAGACCTGCACCTGGACTACGGCGACAACCCGGTGCTCAAGGGCGTGTCGATGCAACTGCGCCAGGGCGAAGTGGTGTCGCTGCTTGGGCCCTCGGGCAGCGGCAAGACGACCTTGCTGCGCGCCGTGGCTGGCCTGGAAGGCCCCAAGCGCGGCCGCATCACCATCGGCGACCGCATCGTCTACGACGGCGGCGCCCGCAAGGAGATTCCGGCCGAAGAACGCAACCTGGGCCTGGTGTTCCAGTCTTACGCGTTGTGGCCGCACAAGACCGTGTTTGAAAACGTGGCCTACCCGCTGAAGCTGCGCAAGGTGCCGTCGGCCGAAGTGCGCGAGCGCGTGCAAGCCGTGCTTGACCAGCTGGGCCTGGGCAAGCTGGGCCAGCGCCATCCGCACGCGCTGTCAGGCGGCCAGCAACAGCGCGTGGCCATTGGCCGGGCGCTGGTGTACAGCCCGCCCGTCATCCTGCTGGACGAACCGCTGTCCAACCTGGACGCCAAGCTGCGCGAAGAAGCACGGGCGTTCCTGCGCGAGCTGATCATCCGCCTGGGGCTGTCGGCCCTGATGGTGACGCATGATCAAAGCGAAGCCATGGCCATTTCCGACCGCATCCTGCTGCTGAACAACGGCAAGATCGAACAGCAAGGCACGCCGCAGGAAATGTATGGTTCGCCGTCCACGCTGTTCACGGCCGAGTTCATGGGCAGCAACAACCGGCTGGAAGGCAAGGTCACGGAAGTGCGTGACGGCCAGGCCCGCATCGAAGGCCGCGGCTGGGCGTTGTGGGGCAAGGCCGGCGAAGGCGTGACTCAGGGCCAGGACGGTACCGCCGTGATTCGCGTTGAACAGGTGCGCCTGGCGGATGACCCCGACGGCAACCACCTGGACATGCCGCTCTTGACCAGCATGTACCTGGGCGACCGCTGGGAATACCTGTTCCGCACCCCGGACGCAGATCCCGCCCACACGCTGGCCCTGCGCGCCTATGGCCCCGAAGGCCGCGAGCCGGGCCCCTGCCGCCTGGCCTTGCCGGCCAGCAAGGTCTGGGTCTTTCCGCGCAAGACGGCCTGACCCCACGCGGCGGCGCGTTGGAGGATGACCCTTCATGCGCCGCCCGCCGAGCCGTCCCGCCTCCATCGACGACGCGCCCTGCTCCCGTCCAACAGCTGTTACAAGCCGTTGGCTGGCATGTGCCGGCAGCACCGACTCGTCTTACAATGCGTCGGTGCAACGCCCTGATTCCCCCTCCCCGCTAAGCCGTTACCTGCGGTGGCTGGGCGCTCCCGCCCAACACTACCTGCGCATCGGCATCGCAATATCGCTGTTGGTGCACGCCGGCGCGCTGGCGTGGCGCTTTGGCGCGCCCGCGCTCACCCGCCCGCCCGTCACCAGCCTGGAAGTCGTGCTGCTGAACGCCCGCAGCGAGACGCCGCCTGAGACGCCCCGGGCGCAGGCGCAGAATCAGATGACGGGCGGCGGCAACGCCGAACGCGGCATGAGCACCACCCCGCTGCCCCAGACCGGCGCGTCCGCCGAGACCATCGTGCTGGAAGCCATGCGCCGCCGGCAGGTTCAGCTGGAAGCCGAACAGGCCCGTCTGATGACCCAGTTGCGGTCGGCCGAGAAAGCCGGCGCCGAGCGTCAGGCCGTCAACCCCTGGCCCGACGGCGCTGATCTTGGCCAGGACGCCCAGGATCAGGCCAGCGTCATCCAGAACGCCCAGGTCGCCGCGCTGGCCGCACGCGTGCAGCAATACAGCGCCGAACCCCGCAAGCAGTTCGTGGCCCCGTCGGCCGAAGCGTCGCGTTACGCCGCCTACCTGGATGCCTGGCGCACCCGGATAGAAGCCGTTGGCACGCAGCACTATCCCGACGAGGCGCGCGGGCGCATTTACGGGTCACTGCGCATCACGGTGTCAGTACGCGCCGACGGCAGTATCGCCAACGTCGAAATCGACCAGCCCTCGCCGCACGCGGTGCTGAACCAGGCCGCCCGCCGCATCGTCCAGCTGGCCGCGCCTTTTCCCCCATTCCCCCCCGATATCGCCCGCGATACGGACGTGCTGGTCATCACCCGCACGTGGCATTTCGTTAACGACACCCTGGAAACACAAGCCCCATGACCGAGGCGACCCCTCTTGCCCGCTACGCCGTCATCGGCAATCCCATTGCGCACAGCCGCTCGCCTCAGATCCACGACCTGTTTTCCAAGCAAACCGGCAAACTGCTGCGCTATGAGCGCCTGCTGGCGCCGGTCGACGGCTTTGCTGACGCCGTGGCCGCATTCGTGGCTGAGGGCGGGCTGGGCTTGAATGTCACGGTGCCTTTCAAGCTGGAAGCCTACGCATTGGCCGCCGGCCGCCTGTCTACGCGTGCGCGCCTGGCGGGCGCCGTCAACACATTGTCGTGGCGCGATGGCGCCTGGCACGGCTGCAATACCGACGGCGTCGGACTGGTGTCTGACCTGCTGCGCCTGGGCGTGCACCTGAGCGGCGCGTCCGTGCTGCTGGTGGGCGCGGGCGGCGCGGCCCGAGGCGTGTTGCAACCGCTGGCCGACGCCGGCTGCGCCCGCATCCACGTCGTCAACCGCACCGCGGCCAAGGCGCTGGAACTGGCCGAGGCCTGGCGTGACACCGGCGTATCGCCGCAGACGCAAGTCACTGCGGGCGGGCTGACCGACGCCGCCACGCCCGGCGGTTGGAACCTGGTCATCAACGCCACGGCCAGCGGCCTGCAAGACGCCGCCCCCGACCTGCCCGCCGGCCTGTATGCCGACGGCGCGGCCGCCTACGACATGATGTACGGCGCCCAACCCACCGCTTTCATGAAACAGGCCGACGCCGATGGCGCAGCGCTGACCGCCGACGGCCTGGGCATGCTGGTGGGCCAGGCGGCCGAGAGCTTCCTGATCTGGCACGGCGTGCGCCCCGATCCGGCCCCCGTGCTGGCGGCGCTGCGCGAGGCGCTCATGGCAGGACGCTGAGCGGCATGGCGACGCGCGGCAAGGGCCGATCCTGGTTCCGGACCATCACCGGCGTACTGATGGCGCTGGTGTGCGCGGTGCTGCTCTACCAGTTCTGGCTGTTCGCACAGGTCGTCTGGTACAACTACCGCGACCCCGGCAGCAGCGCCATCATGCGCGAAGAGCGGTCCCGCTTGCGCGAAGGCAACCCCGGCTTTCAGCTTCAGTATGAATGGGCGCCCTATGACAAAATCAGCCGCAACCTGAAGCGCGCGGTGGTGGCGTCGGAAGATTCCAACTTCACCGAGCACGACGGCATCGAATGGGACGCCATCCGCAAGGCCTGGGAATACAACCAGCGCCAAGAGGAAGCGGGCCGCAGCAAGATGCGCGGCGGCTCCACCATTACGCAGCAGTTGGCGAAGAACCTGTTCCTGTCCAGCTCACGCAGCTACATCCGCAAGGGCCAGGAACTGGTGCTGACGTATATGATCGAGCACGTCATGACCAAGGAACGGATACTGGAGCTGTATCTGAACGTGGCGGAATGGGGCGTTGGCGTGTTCGGCGCCCAGGCGGCGGCCAAGCACTACTACAACACCTCGGCCGCCAACCTCAGCGCCAGCCAGTCCGCCCGGCTGGCGGCCATGCTGCCCAACCCGCGCTTCTATGACAGCCACCGCAATTCCAACTACCTGAACTCCCGCGTCGGGGTGCTGACCCGCCGGATGCAGATGGTTGACATCCCCTGACACGCAAAACCGGGCATTTCCGTCCGGCCGCCTCCACCCTACCCGGCGGGATTTGTTAAGCTTTCACGTTTAGCGCTCCCCTTCCTTTTCATGCGTACCGCACGTCGCTACCTGGCCCGCGAGATCTATCGCTCTTGTGCAGTGGTCCTTATGGCCCTGCTAGGCCTTTTCACGTTCTTCGCGCTGGTGGACGACCTGGACAACGTGGGCGACAAGTTCTCCATGATGGCCCTGCTCTACATGCAGGCGCTGGCCATTCCCACCCGCTTGTACGACCTGCTGCCCATCGGGCTGTTGATCGGCGCCATTCTGGCGCTGGCGGGTCTTGCCCAACGTAACGAACTCGTCATCCTGCGCGTCTCGGGCGTGAGCGGCATGCGGCTCTTGCGGATGCTGTGGGTCGTCACCATCCCGCTGATGATCGGGGCGGCGCTGCTGTCCGAATACGTCACCCCGTGGGCCGAGATCAAAACCGGCGAAGCCAACCTGATGTTCCGCGGCAAAGCCGGCGGCGACCGCCTGAAAAGCGGCTACTGGTTCAAGGAACCCACCTCCAACGGCGGCACGCGCATCATCAATATTGCCGAACTGAAAGGCGACGGCCAGGTCGCGGGTGTCACCCTTTACGAATTCAAGAAAGACCTGACGCTGTCGGTGTTGTCCACGGCGCCCACGGGCCTGTTCGCCCATGGCGACCTGGTGCTGAAAGACGTCTCGGAAACCCGCCTGGACGCCGATGCGTCCGAAGCGCTGGCCAACGCCCGCCCGCCCAAGAACCCGCCCGCCTCCGTTGTGAAGGTGCCAGAACGCACCATCGACACCACCCTCAGCGCCGAACGCCTCTTGGCCCGCGTGCTGACCCCGGAACGCATGTCCATCGTCACGCTGCTGGACTATGTGGAGTATTTGCGCGACAACCAACTGCAATATGGTCGACAGGTTGTCGCCCTGTGGCGCAAACTGGCGTATCCGTTCACGCTGCTGGTGATGATCACGATTGCCGCCCCCATCGGACTGATGCAAACCCGCCGCGGTGGCGTGGGCGCCAAGGTCTTCATCGGCATTTTGTTGGGCGTGGGCTTCTTCATGCTGAACCAGCTGGCGCTGAACGTCGGCATGTTGGGTAAGTGGCCGCCCTGGCTGACCGCCCTGGGCCCGAACATCGGGGCCATGGCCTTGGCGCTGGCCGCCATGAGCTATATGGAATACCGCCACACCATTTCCCGTATCGTCCAACAACGTTGGCCTTGGAGCAAAAGTCCCGCATGAACGGCAGTATCTGGATGATCGGCGACGTGCAGGGATGCTGCTCGCCGCTGGATCGCTTGCTGTCCCACCCCGATCTGGTCGGCGACCCGAAGTCGCGCTTCTGGTTCGCCGGGGACCTGGTCAACCGTGGCCCGCAGTCGCTGGAAACCCTGCGTCGCATCATCGACCTGGGTGACCGCGCGACAACCGTGCTGGGCAACCATGACCTGCACCTGCTGGCCGCCGCAGCCGGGGTGCGCAAGCCGTCCAAATCGGACACGCTCGAAGACATTCTTCGCGCGCCGGACGCGGCCGACCTGATCAACTGGCTGCGCTTTCGCCCGCTGGCGCATTTCGAGCAGGGCCACCTGTTGGTACACGCAGGCACGCTGGCCAAGTGGGACGTCGCCAAGACGCTGTCACTGGCCGGCGAAGTCCAGGACGCGCTGCGCGGCCCGAACTGGCAGAAGGCGCTGCAAAAGATGTACGGCAACGAGCCGTCCACGTGGAAGGAAGACCACAAGGGCGGCAAGCGGATGCGGGTGATCATCAATGCGCTGACGCGCATCCGCCTGTGCACGCCGAACGGCCACATGGAGTTCGCAACCAAGGTCGCCCCGGGCGCCTGGCCGCAAGGCCTGGTCCCGTGGTTCGACGTCCCGAACCGCGCCACCCGCGACATCACAACCGTATTCGGCCATTGGTCAACGCTGGGCCTGCTGCAACGGCCGGACGTGATCTGCCTGGATACCGGGTGCGTGTGGGGGGGTGCGTTGACGGCGCTGAGATTGCAGGATCGAAAACTCGTGCAGGTGAAGTGTTCGCAGTTTCAGAATCCGATGTCTGAATGACGGGTGTTTTTTTGCTGCGGCCTTTTGGGTCGTGAGTTGCTGAGTTCTTGGGGCGGGTGGCGATCTTCGTAGGTCGCCCATCGGCGCAGTGGCCCTGACTGCGCGCGCCCACGATTGCGGTCCGGAGCCTTCGCTCCGGACTCCCCCTTCGTCATCTTCGTCCAGGCCTACGGCCTTCCCTTCAGATTCCCTCGGGCGCATCGAGGTTGCGCGCAGTCAGGGCCACCGCGCCGACGGGCTGCCGTTGTCTTGGGTCGTTGCGCTGCTAGGGTGTGCCCTAGCCACGAGTGCTGCGGGGCCCGCCGAGTGGCGGCCGCGCGGGCGGCCTTACTCGGCTTACGCATTTGTGGGCGTTTGGGTGGCGGTCGCTTTCGCGAATGTGGAGAGTGGTTTTCTAATGCTCCCGCCGCAGGTTTTTTGGGGGGTAAAGGGTGGCGCGCAGCGCGCACTGTCTTGCGCATGCCAACCCGTTGCGCGCCACGCACTGGAGTTCAAGTGGCGGTCATCGTTCGTAGGATGGATGGGGAGTGTCAGTTTTTTTGTGTTTAAGGCACTCAGTGCCTGATCCCGTGGAGGATCAGGCGTGTTGATGCTATCTCAGCGATACGGGTCAGTGAAGCGTTCAGCGTAAATAATGGCGAACTGGTTCATGGCGGCCTTCCAGTCATGTGTCGCGCTGCCCCAGCCCTCAGTGACGTTGCGCAGGACCAGCCACAGCAGCTTGGTGGCGGCCTCATCGCTGGGGAAGTGACCCCGCGTTTTCACCGCCCGGCGCAACTGCGCGTTGATGCTCTTGATGGCGTTGGTGGTGTAAATCACCTTGCGGATCGCCGGCGGGAACATAAAGAACGGGATCACCCGATCCCAGGCCCTGCGCCATGCCTGTGCGATCGGCGCATAGCGCTGGCCCCACGGTCCTTGCTCGAACTCGGCGAGCGCGGCCAGCGCAGCCTCAACGGTCGGCGCGGTGTAGATCGGCTTCAAGGCCGCTGCCACTACCCGGCGTTCTTTCCAGTTGGCGTAGTCCAGGCTGGAGCGGATCAGATGCACGATGCAGGTCTGCAGCGTCGTGGCCGGGAACACCGCGTTTAGCGACTGCTCCATGCCCTTCAAGCCATCGGTGACGGCGATCAGGATGTCCTGCGTGCCTCGGGTCTTCAGTTCGTTGAACACCTTCATCCAGAACTTGGCCCCCTCGGTCTGTTCGATCCACAGGCCCAGGATGTCGCGCGTGCCGTCGGGTAAAACCCCCAGCGCGAGGTACACCGCCTTGTTGCGCACGACACCATCCTCGCGGATCTTGACCCGCAGGGCGTCGAAGAACACCACCGGATACATCACCTCCAAGGGACGCGTCTGCCAGGCCGTGACCTCGTCCATGACCGCGTCGGTCACCGAGCTGATGAACTCCGGCGAGACCTCGGTGCCGTACTGCTCGACCAGGAACCCCTGGATCTCGCGCACCGTCATGCCCCGGGCGTACATCGCGATGATCTTGTCATCAAACCCGGTAAAGCGGCGCTCGTGCTTGGGGATCAGGATCGGGGCGAAGCTGCCGTCACGGTCACGCGGGATCTCCACCCGCAGCGGCCCGTCATCGGTCAGCACCGTCTTGCGGCTCTTGCCGTTGCGCTGATTGGTGGCTTCCTCGGGGCGATCTCCGCCCGAGGGATACCCCAGATGGTGCCCTAGCTCGGCGCCCAGCGCCCGCTCGATCAGCGCCTTCTTGAACGCCATCGACAGGTCCTGCACCGCCTCGGCGGTCATCGGACCCTTAACGAACTGATCAACCAGATCCGCCGGGATCGACGGTAATTCCCTCAGGGGAAGCTTTTTCTTTGTGGCCATACATGTGCTCCTTGAGCGGTATGTTAGGCCTCAAACACAAAATTTATGACACTCCCGATGGATGAGGCGCGGCGAACCATCGAAAAGAGCCCAAACAACCTAGCCACACGCGAAGCGAGCATCGCGACGACGCACCACGACGCGTAAGCTCCAAAAGGCCGCCCGCGCGGCCGGCCTGGAGCGGGCCCCGCAAAATCTTCCACCACCCAAAACTGTGGAGCGGAGCCCTAAGAACACCAATCTCCCCAGTTGACGTCAGATTTCAACTGACCGAGCCCGTGAGGCCGGGGGCCTGGGGTGCGCGGGGCGTCGATAAGCCCGAGGGAATCTGAAGGAACCCGCCAACGGCGGGTGACGAAGATGACAAGGGGGAAGTCCGGAGCGAAGGCTCCGGACCGCAATCGTTGCCCCGCGCACCCCAGGCCCCCGGCCTCACGGGCGTCTCAAGAACCAACCCGGCCACAACACCAAAACCTCAATGCCGAATCTCAGCCAAAAACTTCCGAGCCCTCTCCGTCCCCGGCCGACTAAAAAACTCCTCCGGCCCCCCCGTCTCCACAATCCTCCCCGCATCCATGAACCACACTCTGTCCGCGACTTCACGCGCGAACCCCATTTCGTGTGTCACGCACACCATCGTCATGCCGTCCTTTGCCAAGCCCTTCATCACCTGAAGCACTTCCCCCACCATCTCGGGGTCCAGCGCGCTGGTCGGCTCGTCGAACAGCATCACGGGCGGGTTCATCGCCAGGGCGCGGGCGATCGCCACGCGCTGTTGCTGGCCGCCTGACAGCTGCGCCGGATAGGCCTCGGCCTTGTGTGACAAGCCCACACGCTCCAACAACTGCATCGCGCGTTCACGGGCTTCCGGGCGGCGGGCGCGTTTGAGTTGCAGCGGCGCCAGCATCAGGTTTTCCACCACCGACAAATGCGGGAACAGATTGAACTGCTGGAACACGAAACCGATGTGGCTGCGCAGTTGATCCAGGTGCACCTTCGGGCCATAAATATCCTGCCCGTTGACCTCGATCACGCCTTTCTGAATAGGCTCCAGACGGTTCACCGTACGGATCAGCGTCGACTTTCCCGACCCTGATGGCCCGCACACCACCACCACCTCGCCCTGCTTGACGGCTTCGGTCACGTCGGCCAGCGCCTGGTAATCGCCGTACCACTTCTGCACTTGTGAAAATCGGATCATGTCGGCACCACTTTAGGAGTGGCCAGAAGCCCGGCGCGCCGTCTGCCGATACGCCGTTCGGTCAGGTGCACCAATGAACTCAGGCCAAAATTCAGAATGAAATACGTCATCGCCAGCAAGCCGAACACCTCGAACGGCTTGGTCAGCAACACGCTGTTGATCTGGTTCGCCGCGTACGTCAGCTCTTGCACGCTGATCACATACGCCAGCGACGTTTCCTTCACCGTCGACACAAACTGGCTCAGCATGCTGGGCAGCATGTTGTAGAGCGCCTGCGGCAAGATCACGCGCCGCATCGTCTGCATGTACGACAGCCCCAGCGCGCGGCTGGCTTCCTGCTGGCCGGGGGGCAGCGCCTGGATGCCGGCGCGGATGATCTCGGCCAGATACGCGCTTTCGTAGCAGACCAGCGCCACCACCATCGTCGTCGTGCCGGCAACGGGCCGGCCGATGATCAGCGGCACAAAGAAGTACGCCCAGAAGATGAACATCAGCAGCGGCAGCCCGCGCACCAGATACACCACGGCGGACGACGGCCAGTAGAAGATCCGGTACGGGCTGATGCGGCCCAACGCCAGCAGCACGCCGCAAGGCAGCGCCAGCGCCAGGCTGATCGCGGCCAGCCCCAAGGTGGCGACAAGACCGCCCACCGGCCCGTGCGGATACTGCCCGATCAGCAGCAACAGCCAGTTGTCTTTCAGAATGTCCCACATGATCAGCGCGCCCCCAGCGGACGGTAACGTCGTTGCAAGAGCGCACCTCCGCCCATGATGATGAACGACAACACCAGGTAGATGACCGTCACCACGGCATAGGCCTCGAACGTGCGGAACGTGTAGTTCTCGACTTCGCGCCCGGCCGCCGTCAATTCGGTGACGCCAATCGCCATGGCCAGGCTGGTGTTCTTCAACAGCAGCAAGGTCTGGTTCAACAGCGGCGGAATCGCGATGCGAAACGCCTGCGGCAGAATGACCTTGCGCATCGTCTGCATGAAGCTCAGGCCCAGCGCCCGCGACGCCTCGACCTGCCCCGGCGGAATGCCGCGCACGGCGCTGCGCAGGTCTTCGCAGATATAGGCCGACATCACCAGCGAGATCGCGATGCACGACATGATGAATTCACTGCCATGGCTGTTGAGCCAGTCGGTGATAGGTTGCGGCAGCAACGCCGGCACGCCGAAGTACCAGAAGAGGATGTGCACCAGCATGGGCACGTTGCGGTGAAACGCGACATACACCGCGATCACCCCGTTGGCCACGGGCGAGCCCGTCAGGCGGATCACCGCCAGCAGGCTGCCTACAGAGAACGCCAGAATCCAGGAAAGCCCCGCCAGCGCCAGGGTGGTGATGAACCCCCTGAGCAGCCATGTCGGATACTCGCCCTGGAAAATGGCGCTGAAGTCGAAGACGTAATGCATCGAAGCAGGCTCCAGCGCGTGTCGCGCGTCAACCCTTGATGGCTTCGATGCGGAAGTCGCGCTTCATGTTGAACTGCGTGCCGGCGCCAAACCACTTGTCGAACACCTTGGTGGCCTGGCCCGACGCTTCCATGCCGTCCAACACCTTGTTCACCTGATTCAGCATCGCGGTGTCGCCCTTGCGCACGCCCATGCCCCAGGGTTCAACGAAGAGCGCCGGCTCCAGAATCTTGACGGGCACGGCGCTCGTGGCGGCTTGATGTTGCAGCTTCACCAGCATCAGCTCCGACCCAACGAAACCGCTGACCTTGCCTTGTTGCAGGGCCAGGAAGGCACCGCTGGGGTCTTTGAACGTGACGGGGTCGACGTTCGGAATGTTCTTGCGCGCGCCCTGCTCCGACGACGAACCGCGCACGGCGCTCACGCGCTTGCCGGCCAGGTCGGCGGGCGCCTTCAGGTCTTTCTCGGAATCGCGCGCCAAGATTTTTTGCAGGCTGACGAAGTGTTGGTGCGAGTAATCGATCTGCTGCGCGCGTTCCGGGCTCCAGCCCAGATTCGCCGCCACCAGGTCAACCCGGCCCGCGATCAGCTCCGGAATGCGGGCTTCAACGGCGATCAATTTCAATTCCAGCGGCACGCCCAGGCTGTCGGCCACGGCCTGGCACATGTCGACTTCATAACCGACGATGGCGCGGGTCTTGGGGTCTTGGAAGCTGAAGGGCTCGGCGGTGCCCATGGTGCCGCAGATGAATTTGCCGCGCGCCTTGATGTCTTGCACGGTGTCTGCATGCGCGGCGGGCGCCAGCGTGGCGGCCAGGCCGACGGCGGCAACGAAAGAAGCGATGGTGGTCTTCATGGTCATTCCCTTGGAATATAGGTATGGGTACTGCCAACAAAATCGGCGATCAACGCAGCGCCGCGCAAGCCTCGTGGATGCGGCGGCAACCTTCTTCGATGTTCTCCATCGACGTCGCGAAGCTCAGGCGCAAATAGGGCGACAAGCCATACGCCGCGCCGTCCAGCACCGCAACGCCGGCCTCGTCCAGCAAATACATCACCACGTCCAGATCGCTCTGCAACGCGCGGCCGGCGGGTGTGCGCTTGCCCAGCAAACCGTCAACCGACGGATAGACATAGAACGCGCCCTGCGGCAGCGGGCAGCGGATGCCCGGCACCGCGTTCAGCAGCGCAACGATGCGGTCGCGGCGCTGGTGGAACACGGCGGCGGCGTCCGTCACGCATTGCTGGTCGGCCGTCAGCGCCACGCGCGCGGCCTGCTGGCTGATGGCGCTGACGCAGCTGGTGCTTTGCGAAATCAATGTGGCCATGGCCTTCACCAATGCCTTCGGCCCGCCCGCGTAACCCAGGCGCCAACCCGTCATCGCGTAGGCCTTGGACACGCCGTTGATGGTCAGCGTGCGTTCCGCCAGCGCAGGCACGACGGCGGCGGGCGACACGTGGCGCACCTCGCCGTAAGCCAAGTGTTCGTAGATTTCATCGGTCATCAGCCACACGTGCGGATGGCGCGCCAGCACCTCGCCCAGCGCACGCAATTCGGCGGCGTCATACATCGCGCCAGTGGGATTGCTGGGCGTGTTCAGCAGCACCCATTTCGTGCGCGGCGTGATGGCGGCGTCCAGCGCCTGCGGCGTGAGCTTGAAGCCGTCGGACTCGGGGCAGGCCAGCACCACGGGCGTGCCGTCGTTGACCAGCACCATGTCCGGGTAAGACACCCAGTACGGCGCGGGGATGATGACTTCGTCGCCGGCCTGCACGGTGGCGGCCAGCGCGGTAAAGATCAGCTGCTTGGCGCCCACGCCCACGATGAGCTGGTCCAGGGCATAGTCCAGCCCGTTCTCGCGCTGGAACTTGGCGCGCACCGCTTCCAGCAAGGGCTTGGCGCCCGCCGATGCGGTGTAGCGGATGTCGCCGCTATTGAGCGCGTCGATGCCGGCCTGCACGATGTGCGCGGGCGTGGGCAGGTCGGGTTCGCCCACGGTGAAGTCGACGATGTCTCGGCCTTCGGCGCGCAATTGGTCCACGCGCGTCTTCGCCGCCATGCTGGGCGACGGCTTGATGGCGCGGGCGCGTTCGGCCAGAAAAGCGGTATCAACGGCGCTCATGCCAGCCCCTTGGCGGCAAACGCGGCTTGCATCCAGCTTTGCGTCTTATCGCCGTTGGCGATCTCGGCCATGATGCGTTCTTCCTTCGCGGCATGCGCATGCGCCGCGGCGATCAGGCTTTCCGCTTCAGACGCCGGAAAGCTGACCAGCCCGTCTTCATCACCCACCACGATGTCGCCCGGCAGAATCACCTGGCCGCCGATGGACACTGGCACGTTGACTTCGCCGGGGCCGTCTTTGTACGGGCCGCGATGGATGTGGCCCCGCGCATAGCAGGGAAAGCTGTCGGCTTCGAAGGCGGCAACGTCGCGAATCGCACCGTCAACCACCACGCCGGCGCAGCCGTGGATTTGCAAATAGCGCTTCATGATTTCGCCCAACACCGCGTTGGACAAGTCACCGCCCGCATCCACCACCAGCACATGGCCGGGCTGAATCTGCATCATGGCCTTGTAGATCATCAGGTTGTCGCCCGGGCGGGTCTTGACCGTGAGCGCCGTGCCCACGAGCTTGCCGCTGCCGTTATAGCGGCGCAGACCCGAGATGCCTTCACGGCGTGCAAGGTTGTCGCTAAGGTGCGGCGTAACAATGCCGGCCAACGCTTCAAGGATGGCGGCGGGAGCGACGGGGGCTGCGGGCAGTTGGCGGGCGCCGGTAAGAATATTGGCCATGACGATCTGCAAATTCCTGAGTCGAATGCCGCCGCAAGCCCGCTACGTTTTCGCAGGCCCCGGCCGGCCGGGGGATGAGTCAGATGCCATGTTGCGAGCTTTTCCATTTCGGAAAAAGGGATTAAATTTCCACGAGCTATATCTCCTTTTGGAATATAAGGGTTAGCCCTTAACGGAAATTTCGGAATGAACCTCACCAAGAACGCACGCGCCGCATGCTGACTTTCAAGCAAATCGAAGCCCTGTACTGGACAGTGCGCCTGGGCACGTTTTCGGCGTCGGCGCAGAAGCTGCACACGACGCAATCCGCCATCACCAAACGCATCCAGGAACTTGAGGCGGACTTCGACATCGCGCTATTCGACCGCTCGGGCCACCGCGCCGAACTCACCGCACGCGGCCACGAGGTCTACGCGCTGGCCGAAGAAATGCTGGGCCACCGCGACCGCCTGCTGGTCCGCCTGAAAGGCCAGCACACGCTGACCGGCACCTTCCGTTTCGGCATCACCGAAATCACCGCCATGACCTGGCTGCCCGCCCTGATCCGCCTGCTGCGCGCGCACTACCCGCGCATCACACTGGAACCGCACATCGACCTGGGCGCAGACTTGCTCAAGCGTTTGCAAGCCGGACAGTTGGACATGGCATTTCTGCACGGCGAATTCGCCGAACCAAACTTGCAGGTGGTAGCGTTGCAGCGCCTGGAATTCGCCTGGATGGGCAGCCCCGACATGATCGACGCCAGCCGCATCTACACCCCGGCCGATATCGCGCGCTTACCGCTGCTGCGGCAAAGCCGGGAGTCGGGCCTGAACATGATCTACGACGGCTGGCTGCGTCCGCATCATCCCGACAGCAACATCTTCACGATCAACAGCCTGATCGCAATGGCAGGCCTGACCGCAGCGGGTTTCGGCGTGAGCTGCCTGCCCCGCGATTACTTCGCAGACATGGTCAGCAAGAAGCAATTGGTGATCGCCAGAACCAGCACCGCGCCCCCGCAATCCATGTACAGCGCAATGTTCCGCCGAGACGCGGACGTGGCCTTCTGCGAAAGCGTGGCCGAGCTAGCCGAGAGCTGCTGCGAATTTTCGGGCGCCGCCCTATAACCCGGATGGCGCGCAACAGATCGCCAAGCGCAAGGCAGTGCGCGCTGCGCACCACCCTTTACCCCACAAACACCGACGGGGGGGAACATTAGAAAACGAATCACCAAATTCGCGAAAGCGACCACCAAGGAAACGCCCACAGATGCGTAAGCCGAGTAAGGCCGCCCGCGCGGCCGCCACTCGGCGGGCCCCGCAGCACTCGTCACTAAGGCACCCCCTAGCATCGCCACGACCCAAGACAACGGCAGCCCGTCGGCGCGGTGGCCCTGACTGCGTGCAACCTCGATGCGCCCGAGGGAATCTGAAGGAACCCGCCGAAGGCGGGTGACGAAGATGACAACGGGGCAGTCCGGAGCGAAGGCTCCGGACCGCAATCGTGGGCGCGCGCAGTCAGGGCCACCGCGCCGATGGGCGACCTACGAAGCCTGACGCCCCCGCAACAACAAGCACCCAACGAAGCCCACAAACCTCAGCAACAACAAGCGACCGAAGAAATCCCCCGACCGCCAAGCCCCCTAAAGCACCCCCAAAATCGCATCCCGAGCCTGATGCGACAACTCCAACCGCGTAGGCAAACTCCCATCCGGATGACGCGCCTCCAGCACCGGCAGATACACCACCTCCACCGACAGCCCCGTCGTCCCCATCACCCGCCAAAGATTCGCCACCAGACTCTCTTCGCCGACAAACGCAGCAAACCCATCCCGCTTGCCGTCACGCATAAACCGCAACGCCACCGGTTGGATTTCAACCGCCGCCGACCGCGCCGGTTCGAACAAACTCGCATGGAAAGGCAGCAGATCAAAGCCTTCAGTGGTCGTGCCTTCCGGAAACAACCCCACCGCATCGCCCAGCTTGAAGCGAGCCTGCATTGACTCCCCCATCGCGTGCACCGCATGGCGTTGGCCGCGTTCAATGAACAACGTGCCCGCGCCCGCCACCAGCCAGCCAATCACCGGCCACTTGCGGATTTCGCTTTTCGCCACGAAAGACGTCGCCCGGGCGGAATTCAGCACAAAGATGTCGATCCACGACACGTGGTTCGCCACCATCAGCACCGGCCCGCTCAGACGCGGTTGGCCCTTGAAGGACACCCGCAGCCCACAGGCCGCCATCAACGCCCGCGACCATGTGCGGTTCAGCCACGCGCGCGAGGCCGGGCGGATAAAGGGATAAACCAGGCCCACACAAAACAGGCCAAAGAGGATCAGCGGCAGCACCAGAGCCAGCCGTAGGACAAAGCGCAGCAGCTTCAAACTGAAGTCTCCCAGGCCAGCTGGCCACCGACCACGGTGGCGCGTACCCGACCGGGCAGCATCATACCTGCGAACGGTGACGCGGCGCTGCGGCTTTGCAGCGCCGCCGGCATCACCAGCCATTCGGCATCCAGATCAGCCAAACACAAATCCGCAGGCGCCCCCACCCCCAACTGGCCAGCCTGCGCCACACCCGCCGTGATCGTGTTCAGCACCGCACCCGGGCCGGACGTGACTCGCGCCAATGCCTCGATCAGCGGCTGGCGACGATCCCGCACCCACTTCAGCGTCAGCGACAGCAACAACTCCAACGCTGTCGCACCGGGCGTAGACATCGGGAACGGCGCGGCCTTGCCTTGGGGATTGACCGGCGTGTGATCCGAACACAGCGCGTCGACCAGCCCTTCGGCCAGCGCGGCATGAATCGCATCGCGATCCCGTTGCCCGCGTAGCGGCGGCTGCACATGAAAATTCGTATCGAAGAACCCGATATCAACGTCGGTCAAATGCAGGTTATGCGCCGACACGTCCGCCGTCACCGGCAAGCCTTCCCGCTTGGCCGCACGTAGCAGCTCCAACCCCGCCGCCGTCGACAGACGCGTCAAATGCACGCGGGCGCCGGTTGCGCGCTGAAGTTCAAAAATGGTGTGCAGCGCCACCGTCTCGGCTTGGGGCGGCAAGCCTTCCAGGCCCAGACGTTCGGCATACGCCCCGCTGGCCGCCACCGCACCACACGCCAGCCACGGGTCTTGCGGGCGCAGCCACAAGGTGTGGCCCAGGCCGCTGACATAACGCATCGCGCCCCACAACACGCGCGTATCGGCAATGCCATGCTCACCTTGCGCATAGGCGATGCAGCCCGCGCGTGCGAGCTGGCCCATCTCGGTCAGCGTCTCGCCCGCCAAGCCCACCGTCATCGCGCCCAGCGGATGAATGCGGGGTTGGCCGGCTTCGGTCTGACGCATCAAAGACTCGACCTTGCCCGGTTCGTCCAGCGCCCCGTCTGGGTCCGGCGGCATCACCAGGCGGGTCACGCCGCCGGCCAACGCCGCGCGCAGTTCGGCGGGCGCGAATGCCGTGCTGGCCGCGCTGGCCCCGGCGGCCGGCTGCGTCACGCGGGCAGACAGATCAATCAGCCCGGGCAGCACCGCCAGCCCGCTGGCGTCCAGCACGCGATCAGCGTGAAACCCATCAGGCGCGGCATCCACGGCCACCACGCGGCCATCGGCCACAAACAGATCATGCCGCCCGTCCACCCCATTTGCAGGGTCGATCAAACGGCCGTGGACGATGTGCAGCCTCATGGCGGGTCTCCGGCCAGCACGCTCAAGGCAGCCAGGCGCAGGTGTTGTTCAAAGCCGGCCAACTGCGCCTCGATGGGCGGCAGGCTGGCGGCCACATCGCCGTCCACTTCCACGCCCGGCGTCAGCGGGCCACCGGGCAGCAGCAGCGCATCGGGCTTGGCGGCGGCAAGCGTCGCGAGCGTCACGCCATAGGCTTGGGCGTATTCCCGCGCGGAAGGCAGCAACGCGCCGCTGATGGCTTCCATGTTCAAGGGCAGAACGATGATCACGTCGGCATCCTGCAAACCTTCCTGCAACGTGGCGCATGCGCGCACGCCCAACTGCGGCAGGCTTTCCGGCAGCAGCGTGCGTGGGGCGGCCACGCGCACATCAGGCACGCCCAGCGTTGTCATGGCGTGAATCAGCGAGCGCGCCACGCGCGAATGGCGGATGTCGCCCACCAGCGTCACGGCCAGATGGGTCAGGTCTTGTTTGATGTCCAGCATCGCCTGCACGCGCGCCAGAGCCGGCACGGGGTCGGCATGCACGCCATCGCCGGCATTTAGAACGCGCAGCCCGGGCGCCGCATGCGCGGCGGCGCAATGGGCCGCGCCGCTGGCCGCGTGGCGCAGCACCAGCACGCCTGGCTCCAAGCGCGACACGGTCTGGGCCAAGGCATCGCCCGCTTGCGGATCGGCCTCTTGCGCATCCAGCACAACCGGCAGCAGCGACAAGCGCGTGGCGGCTTGCGCGTAGGCATCGCGGTCGGGGTCGCCGTCAGGCAGGGAAAGAAAGACGGGGCGCGGCGTGGCAAGCGGCGGTTCGCCTGCGGCCCAGGCTCGCGCGGTATCGAGCAGACGCTCGACGTGGCGCCGCGGCAGCCCTTCCGTTGTCAGCAGATGAATGAGTTCGCCGCGGCGATCAAGTTGCGGATTGAGCATAAGCAGGACGAGCCGCGCGCGTCAGGCCGCAGGCAGAGAGTCTAGATACCGTTGCAGAATAACAGCCGCGGCCATCGCATCGTCGGCCGCGTGGGTGCCCAGCAGGCGTTGAGCTTCCATGCTGGAACCGCGTTCGTCGACCAGTTCAACAGCGATGCCGAAACGGCCATGCAGCTGATTTGCGAAGCGCCGGCAACGCGCGGTGGCGGGCTGTTCGCCGCCGTCGGCATCCAGCGCCAGCCCCACAACAACGCGATGGGGCTGCCACTCTTGAAGCAAGGCGGCGATGCGGCCGAAGCGCGCATCGCGGAGTTCACTGAAGATGATTTCCAGCGGACGCGCCTGGCGCGTCAGCGTGTTGCCAATGGCGATGCCGATTTTCTTTTCGCCGAAGTCAAAGCCAAGCAGGGTTTCTTCAGGCATGGCCTGCATCGCCCGCCAGCATCACCGGATCAATACCCAGCAGCTTGAGCGCGGCGGGGTAACGGTCTTCGGCAGGCACGTCGAAAATGATGTGGTCGTCGGCGCCCACGCTGAGCCATGCGTTCTGGCCCATTTCGCTTTCCAGCTGCCCTGCGCCCCAGCCGGCATAACCCAGCGTGACCAGCATGCGGGCAGGCCCGTTGCCGTCGGCCACGGCTTGCAGCACGTCGCGCGAGGTGGTCAGCGCCATGGCGCCCATCTTGATGCTGGAGCTGTAATCGCCGGCAGGCGCGTGCAGCACGAAGCCGCGATCGGTTTGCACCGGGCCGCCGAAATAAACCAGCGTGTCTTTGACGGGGCCGATTTCAAGCGTCAATTCGATGCGCTCGAACAAGGTGCCCAGCGTCAGGTCGGTGGGCCGGTTGATGACCAGGCCCAGCGCACCGCGTTCGGTGTGTTCACACACGTAAATGACCGAGCCAGCCAGGCTGCCTTCGACCATGCCGGGCATGGCGATCAGGAACTGGTTGGCAAAGTTGGCCGCCTGCGTCGAGGCGGATTCGTGGTGTTTTTCCGTCATGGCAACCCCTTCATGGGTAGTCTGAAAGAACCGAGGACGAGGCGCACGCTAACGTGGCCCATCATGCCTGGCGGCAGACCGTCCTGCGGTTACGAGGGATGGGGTGTGGCCCCATCTTACGAGCCTTGGCGGAATAGGTCAGCGGGTCTGGCTTCAGATTTCCATCAATTCAAAGTCCTCTTTGCGGGCGCCGCATTCGGGACAGACCCAGTTCGGCGGCACGTCTTCCCAGCGGGTGCCGGGTGCAATGCCTTCGTCAGGGAGGCCGGCCTCTTCGTCATAGACCCAGCCACAAATCAGACACATCCAAGTACGCATAGTTCTCTCTTACATCAAATCCCGACCCGGTTCCCCGCGGCGGGGCAAAGGTGGGGGGCTTCCATTAGAATGGGGACAATCTTACCGAAACCCAATAGGGGTTCCCCTGATTCACCTCAAAATGAATCCAGGTCCCCCGCTCAAGCTCAAGCGCTGTCTACGTGGCCCCCGTTACTCCCCCTCTCGTTTTGGTCTTCGGCCCGCTCGATCCCTCGGGATCTGACGGTTTGCCCGCTGACGCCGTTACCTGCGCCCGTCTGGGTTGCCATGGCTTGGCGGCCGTAACCGCGCTGACCGTGCAGGACACTGCCGGCATCGAAGAAATCCATCCCGTTTCGCCCGACCTGCTGGACGACCAGGCACGCTGCCTGCTGGAAGATATGTCCGTGCAGGCAATCAAGGTGGGCGGACTATACACCGCGGAAACGGCAAGCGTTGCCGCGCAAGTCGCCGCCGACTACAGCCAGGTGCCGCTGGTGCTGCACCTGGGCCAGCGCGCCCCGCTGCCGGCGGATGCCGCCGACGAGGACGACGCCGACGATCTGCTGGCCGCCACCCTTGAACTCGTGCTGCCGCAAACGGATCTGCTGGTCATCGAGCACCTGCGTCTGGCGCAGTGGCATGCCGATGGCGACATCGATATCGGGGACGCACCTTCGCCCATGCACGCCCTGGTGGCGGCGGGCGCGGAATGGGTCCTGGTGCTGGGCAGCCCCCAGCGCCCCGGCCATTATGCCAACGTGCTGCTCGGCCCTGCCGGCCAGACGCACACCTGGCCGTGGCAGGCGCCGCCGGATCGCAACGGCGACGCCGGCGGCTTGGCCGCAACCGCCATCACCGCCATGCTGGCGCGCGGGCTGGAAATGCCCGAAGCCGTGCGCCAGGGCCTGGCGCATGCCGACGCGTCGGTGGCCGCCAGCTTCCTGCCGGGCATGGGCCGGCGCATTCCCAACCGGATTCAACCGCAATGAAACCGCTGCGTTTTCCCGCTGGCCTGTATGGCGTCACCCCGGAATGGGACGACACCGAACGCCTGATGCAGGCGGTGCGCAAAGCTGCCGAAGGCGGCATGCGCGCCCTGCAACTGCGCCGCAAGAACGTGCCCGACTCGGTGCGCGCCGAACAGGCGCGCGCGCTGGCGCCGCTGTGCCGCGAGCTGGGCGTGGTGTTTCTGATCAATGACGACTGGCGCCTGGCGCTGGACGTCGGCGCCGACGGCGCACACGTCGGCCGCGAAGACGCCAGCCTGGCGCACATCCGCGCCGAAGCCGGCCCCGACCTGATCCTGGGCGGCTCCAGCTACGACGACCTGACGCGCGCCCGCGAACTGCTGGACGCCGGCGCCGACTACATCGCCTTCGGCGCGATGTTCCCGTCGACCGTCAAACCAGATACCGTGCGCGCGCCGCTGTCGGTGCTGACCGAAGCCCGCCGTCTGGTCGAAGAACGCGACGCGCCCCGGCCCGCCGTGGTCGCCATCGGCGGCATCACTCCCGATAACGCGCTGCTCGTCGCCCAGGCGGGCGCCGATTCCATCGCCGTCATCACCGGACTTTTCGAAGCGCCCAGCATCCGAGCCGCCGCGGCGGCCTGCTCCGCGCCCTACTCAACCCATCGCAAGCCTTGAACGCCATGTCCCGTAACGAACAGCTTTTCGAACGCGCCTGCCGCAGCATCCCCGGCGGCGTGAACTCGCCCGTGCGTGCCTTCCGCTCTGTCGGCGGCACGCCGCGCTTCATTAAGCGTGCGCAGGGCCCGTACGTGTGGGACGCGGACGACAAGCAGTACATCGATTACGTGGGCTCGTGGGGCCCCGCCATCCTGGGCCACTCGCACCCCGAAGTGGTGCGCGCGGTGCAGGAAGCCGCCGTCAACGGCCTGTCGTTCGGCGCCCCCACCGAAGCCGAAATCGAACTGGCTGAAGTGCTGATTTCGCGTCTGCCGTCGCTGGAGCAAGTGCGCCTGGTCAGCTCGGGCACGGAAGCCACCATGACGGCCATCCGTCTGGCGCGCGGCGCCACGGGCCGCGCCAAGATCGTGAAGTTCGAAGGCTGCTACCACGGCCACTCGGACAGCCTGCTGGTCAAGGCGGGCTCCGGCCTGCTGACCTTCGGCAACCCCAGCTCGGCGGGCGTGCCGCCGGAATTCGTGTCGCACACGCTGACCCTCGAATACAACAACCTGGACGCCGTGCGTGAGGCCTTTGCGCAGCACGGCGCCGACATCGCTTGCATCATCGTTGAGCCGGTTGCCGGCAACATGAACCTGATCAAGCCCGCGCCCGGCTTCCTGGAAGGCTTGCGCGAAGTCTGCACGCAGCACGGCGCGCTGCTGATTTTTGACGAAGTGATGACCGGTTTCCGCGTCGGCCCGCAAGGCGTGCAGGGCCTGACGGGCGTGAAGCCCGACATCACCACGCTGGCCAAGGTGATTGGCGGCGGCATGCCGGTGGGCGCCTTTGGCGGCAGCGCCGAAGTCATGAAGCACATCGCCCCGCTGGGTGGCGTGTATCAAGCCGGCACGCTGTCGGGCAACCCGGTGGCCGTGGCCGCGGGCCTGGCCACGCTGCGCTTGATCGCCGCGCCCGGTTTCTACGAGAAGCTGTCCGCCCAGACCGCCAAGCTGGCCCAGGGTTTGCAAGAACGCGCCCGCGCCGCCGGCCTGGCATTTTCCGCTGATTCCGTGGGCGGCATGTTCGGCATCTATTTCAGCAACTCGGTGCCGGCCACGTTCGCCGAAGTGTCCCAGTGCGACACGGCGGCGTTCAACCGCTTCTTCCACGCCATGCTGGACCACGGCGTGCACTTCGCGCCGTCCGCGTTCGAAGCGGGCTTCGTGTCGGCCACGCATGACGACGCCGTGATCAAGTCCACGCTGGATATCGCCGAAAAGGTTTTCGCGGCGATGTAAGCCTTGCGGGGCGCCCGCTATGCCGGGCGTCCCTGAATCAGCTCGCAGAACTCCGCACCTGACAGTCCCGCAGCGCCTTGCTCAAGGCGTCTTGTAGCGCTCGTACAAGGCCGTCACGTCCCTGACGTACGCCTGCGTTTCCGCATACGGCGGCACCGCGTCGTACTTGCGCACCGCCCCTTCCCCCGCGTTATACGCCGCCAGCGCCAGGTCCAAGCGGCCCGGGTACTGGTCGATCAATCGGCGCAAATGGCGTGAGCCCGCTTGCACGTTCGTCGCCGGGTCCACCAGCGCGCGCTCGATGTCATCCACCGCCAGCACGGACGCGGCCGTCGACGGCATCAATTGCATCAGGCCGAGCGCGCCCTTGGGCGAACGCGCATCGCTGCGAAACCCCGATTCAATCGCGATGACAGCCGTCAGCAGCGCCCGGTCCACGCCCGAATCCTGCGCCGCGCGAGCGATCAGGCCGTCGTGCGCGGTGGGCGGCTTGGCGTCCCCCCAGCGCAGGGCGCGGGAAGTAGGCGTCGACGAAAGCGATGCCAGTTTCGCGCCGTCCCCCGGCTGCGGCGGGCATTCCAGACAGACCTTGATGCCGTTGCCCCGCCACACGGTGCGCGCCTGCGCCCGCTTGTAATACTTGGCGTAGCCGGTGGGCACTTTCATGGCGCGCCAGACGCCGTAGGGGTCTTTGTAGCGGTAGATATCGGCGGCTTGGGCGGGGCTTGCGGGCGCCAGCGCCAGCGCGCCCGCCGCAATGGCCGTCAGCGCCGCCACGCCCCCGGCTCGCGCCAGAAGGGCGCGAAAGGCCGGCAGAATGGATCGGTGAGGACATTGCATGTCGGGGCTCCGGCGGCGTCCAAAGACGCGTTGGCGAGTCCCTATGCTGCGGCGATCAGTCCGGTTTGTCGCTCGGTCCTACGTCCTAGTCCCCCGCCGCGAGTCAAATCCCAAGGTGAAACAGGGCCGTAACTAGGACAGATGACCGACGCTGCGCTAGAATATGTCGCAATATTTCGTTTATTTACCAAATGAATGAACCTGGCCGCTTCGTGCCAGGCGGGAGAGGCTGAGATGGACGCAGAAAACACGCTCCAGCTGGTGCTGGATGCCACGACCAACGTCCTGACGGCGCTATACACGCCGCCTCCGCGCCCCGAAGCGCCGTTGCCAGACGATGACCCCTCGGCCAGCGCCGCCAGCACGGACGCCGCCCCCGCAGATGCAAGCGGCGAAGCCGCTTCCGAGCAAGACACCGACACCGCCGTCGCGGTGGACCCCGCCCCCCATATCAATCCAGACGCTCCCAACTGGGACACGCTGACCGCCGCCGCCGTCGCGCACGGCTGGACCGCCGACGCGCTGGACAACCACGCCGCGCTAGCCTTCATCGAACGCTGCCGCAGCGCCACCGAGCCGGTGCAGTTTCCCGTAGGCCAGGTCGTCGACGGCTCGTTCGAACTGGAGCTCGACCCGTCGCGCATGAGCGCGCTGCTGACGCTGCATCCGCCCAAGGGCGGCCAGCCCGTCACGCTGGACATGGTCCGCCACGCCATCGCCGACCGCGGCATTGTGCACGGCGTGCTGGAGCAAGCGTTGGCCGAAGCGGTCGAACAGGGCCGCCGCGAAACGGTGATGATTGCCCAAGGCACGCCGCCCACGCGCGGCACCCCCACCCGTTTTGAAAGCCTGCTTGATCGCCTGAAACCGCGCACCCAGGAAATCGACGAACTGGCCCATGTGGACTACCGCGACTTGGGCAGCCTGCTGCTGGTGTCGCCCGGCACTCCGCTGATGCGCCGCATTCCGCCGTTGCCCGGCGTGGACGGCACCAACGTGCTGGGCGAACCCGTGCTGCCCGACGAGATGCCCGACACGCCCTTCTCCAAGGAGCTGTCCGGCGTAGCGGTCGACCCGGAAGATCCGCTGCTGCTGCGCGCCACCATCGCCGGCACGCCCACGCTGATCAGCCAGGGCGTGCAGGTGAACCCGATGGTAGAAGTGGACGCCGTCAACCTGTCCACCGGCAACATCACGTTTGAAGGTTCGTTGCAGGTGCGCGGCGACATCGCTGCCACCATGGAAGTGCGCGTGACAGGTGACGTGGTGGTCAACGGCACCATCGAAGCGGCGCTGGTCGAGGCCGGTGGCAGCGTCACGGTCAAGGGCGGCATCATCGGCATGGCCGAAGCGCTGCAAGACGCCGCCGCCACTGCGCGCACCGCCCACATCGTCTGTGGCGGCACGCTGAAGGCGAAGTTCATTGAAAACGCCATCATCAGCGCGGGCAAAGACGTAGAGGTGGAACGCGAAATCCGCCAAAGCAGCATCGCCGCGGGCGGCAGCGTGCTGGTCGGCCCGCCGAACACGCAGCAAAGCGCCATCACCGGCGGCCAGACGCGCGCGTTGAACGCGGTGCGCGCGGGTACGCTGGGTTCGCCCTCGGGCATTCCCACGCTGATCCAGGCGGGTCTGGACCCTCACGCCGACATCAAGCGTTCGGCGTTGACGCGCAAGCGCCTGAAAATGAACGAAGAAAAGGCCAAGCTGGAACAGCTGCTGATCTTCCTGCAAGCCAACCCGCAGCGCGCCCCGGCTGATGTGGCCGAGCGCGCCCGCAATACGCACGTCAAACTCGCGGGCGACCTGCTGGCGCTGGAAGAAGAGGAAGGCCAGTTGATCCGCGACCTTCAGCCCCTGCATACCGCCGTGATCACCGCCACGCGCCGCTTTTGCAGCGGCACGAAGATCCAGCTGGGCAACAAGATGCAGGAATTCCTGGAAGACCAGGTCGGCGGCAAGGCTGGGCTGGAAGAAGGCGAGATCGTCATCCGCTGACCTCGCCCCGGGGTGATCCGGCCGCGGTCAGATCGCCCACCCGCGGCCATCACGCCACATCAAGGCGCCAACATCAAGGCGCCAGTTCTTTGAACCAGACCCGCGGCGAGATGCCGCGGTCTGGCCCCAGGATGGAAAACCCGCCATCCACCGGGATATCCACACCCGTCATCCACGACGCGGCATCCGAACACGCAAAGCACACGGCGGCGGCAATCTCGTCACCTGACCCCACGCGGCCCAGCGGATGAAAATGCGCGCCCACCGCATCGGCGGCCTGGCGCGAGCCCCCCGACAATTGCTCAACCGACGGCGACCACGTCCACGCCGGCGACACCGCCAGCACGCGCACCCCGGACGGCGCCAGCTCTACCGCGAAGTTCTTGGTAATTTGCAGCATGGCCGCCTTGGACGCCGGATACAGCGCGCGCCCCGCCGCCCCGAACTTGCCGCCCGTGCTGCCCATGTTCACCACCACCCCGCCGCGCGGCAGGTGCGCCGCCGCCATTTGCGTGAAGATGGCGGCCGACACCAGGTTGGTGTCCAGCGTGCTGTGCCATTCCTCGCGCGAGGACGCGAGACCCCGGTCCGCGTACTGGCAGGCGTTGTTCACCAGGATGTCGAGCCGGCCGAAGCGCGCCAGCGCGGCATCAATGCAGCGTTGGATCTGCGCGTCCTGGCCGATGTCGGTCTCGCAATACAGGGCGCGTTCGCCCAGCTCCTGGGCCAGCGCCTCGCCAGCGGACGCGTTGCGCCCCACCAGCACCACATTGGCGCCCGCCGCCGCCAACCCGCGCGCGATGTCGGCGCCCAAGCCCTGCGTGCTGCCGGTGACGATGGCGGTCTTGCCGGCCAAGCCGGGAAAGCCTGAGAAATCCATGAACAATCCTTGATCAGTGCGGCGCGGCGGCCCAGCGCACAGCATCCGCCACCGAGCCCGTTTGCGCAATCAGCCGCATGCTGGCAAGCGACGCCTGATGCACCGCTTCATCGGCGGACGCGCACGCATCTTCCGCCACCATCACATCAAAGCCGATATCCGCCGCGTGGCGCACCGTGCCTTCCACCACCGAATGCGTCGCCACGCCCGCCACCACCAGCCGGCGCGCGCCAATCACCCGCAGCGTTTCTTCCAGCGGCGTGCCGTAAAAGGCGCTGATGCGCGTGTGCTTCACGATGAACTCGCGCGAGCTGCCGGGCAGCGGCTGCAACCCGTCATAGAACGCGCTGCCCCACTGCCCTTCCGGCACTGCGCCAATGGTCGCCACGTTGCGGAAGATCTCGCAGTTGGCCAGCAGGTCGGCGTAGTCGGGCCGAAACGCGATGCGCACGTGCACGATGGGCAAGCCTTGCTTGCGCGCACCGTCCAGCAAGGCGGCGGCGCTATCCAGCAGGCGCTGGCGCGCGCCGTTGTCGGCATCCAGCCCGACGCGGATCTTGCCGTCGGGATGCAGCACGTCATTCTGATAGTGCAGCGCCAGCACCGCGGTGTCCGTCATCATCAAACGAACACCTCGAACACATCGTGCACGTCGTCGCAATTGACGAGGTCCACGCGCTTCATGCGGATGCGCCAGCTGTCGCCGTCGGCGGCCAGCTTGTGCGTGTAGCGGCCGGCCAGCTGACGCGGCTGGCGCTTGCGCCATTCCGTCATCTGGAACACAGAATGCACCACCAGATTCCCGCCCGCATCCACGCCTTCCACCTGCACGCCGCCCACCAGCCGCACGCTGCGCGTGGGCGGTTGCTGCGACCAGTTGCGCGGGTGCTCCAGGCGCCGGATGCGCACGTCACGCAGCATGCGGTCTTCCCAGAACAGCGAAATGTGGTCGTACGGACTTTGCTGTTCGTGCGTGCGCGGCATCCAGTACATGCCGTCCTGCGTCCACAGCGCCTGCCAATCGTCATAGCGCCGCTCGTCCAGCAGCCGCGCCTCGCGATACAGAAACTGGGCGATGCGGTGGTAGGCATCCGCCGGCACATCCGCCGGCGACAGGTTCGTCGTGCCGACGTCGAATTCCAGATCTAGCAGCATGCGCCTTCTCCCGTGCCAGACGCGTTCCCGTTCGGCGCCGCGCCGGCTTCCATATAAGTCTTCCACGCGCGAAATTGGTTGCGCATGGGCAATTCGCTGGTGCCGTTCACAGACACCATGCCGTCGGCGTCGCTGCGGTCGCTGCCGTGGTAGCGGTGCATGCTGACCCACTCGCCGCCGCGCGTGGCGTTGCCTTCCTGGCAGCGGTTATAGAGTTCGATATCGTCCGGCATGACGTTGGACGACGGCGAGTTGATGACGTTGGCGTACAGCATGGCGCGCTTGAACACGCCGTCGGGTGCGCCCTTGCAGCGGAACGTCTGAATCTCGATCAGCGTGCGGTCCACGGCAATCGGGCGGATCACGCGGAACTGCTGGAACACCGTGTGCGGCGAGCCGCTGCCGTAGATCACCGTGTTGTGGCGGTTCATGCCCAGAATCTCGCGAGCGCGGTCTTCGCCATAGGCGGCCGTCAGGGTCTCGAAGTGCGCGCGCGACACCGGGTCGCGTTCGGCCGCCCCCGGGTTGAAGATGCCTTCCATGTAGCCGTGGCCGTTGTCATAGGCGCGCAGCTCCAGCTTTTCCCAGAACTCGTAGGGCTCGCCGTTGCCGTCCATGATGTGCAGCTCAAGCGGCATCTCGCCCATTTCCTTGGCCTCGTCGCGGGCCGCGGCGTAAGACGATTCATGCGTGACACGGGCGTGCATGGTGTCGTGCAGGTTCTCGTAGAACACCTTCCAGTTCGACCGCTGCATCACGCGGAAGATGCCGCCTGCCACTTCGACTTCGCCCACCGGGGAACGGTCGCACAGGTTGTCGATCGACGAGCGCACGCCGCCCAGAAAGTCGGTCAGCTCGGGGCCTTCCTTGGACTGGCTGGCGAACACAAAGCCGCGATAGCTTTCCACGCGCGCCAGGCGCCGCATGGAAAACGCCGGGTCAGTGGGGTCATACGACGTGCCTTCCAGCCCTTGCTTGAGCGGCACGCCCAAGTGGCTGCCATCCAGCTTGAACGTCCATGCGTGATAGGGGCAGCGGAAGAACTTGCCCACGCAGCCCTCGCCATCGGCCACCACTTTTGCGCCCTTGTGCGGGCAGCGGTTGTACAGCACGTGCACGCGGCCGTCAGAGGCGCGCACCATCAGCACGTCCTGGTCGCCCACGCGGGTGGTGTGATAGTCGCCCGTCTTGGGCACCTGGCTTTCATGGCCAACGTAGATCCAGGCGCGGCCATAGATGCGCTGCATCTCAAGATCAAAAATGGCCGGGTCGGTGTACACGCCGCGGTGCACGCTATCGCCACGCACCATCGCGGCCAATTGTTCTTCGGTGTAAGACATGTCGCTCTCCTACTTGTTGGCGCTGTCTTTCCAACGCGCCATCAGCGTGTTGGACGGCAAGGTCTCGTCCAGCAGCTTCGCCGCCGTTTCGCGGCCCGCCACCGGCAGCCCCTTGGGGTCCAGCAAACCCACCTGCACCAGCACGCTGGCCTGGTCCCAATAGATGTGCTCGTGATAGAGCTTGTCGCCGCGGAACTTCACGATGGCGATCAGCGGAATCTCAACCGGGCGGCCGGTCGGCGCGACGCCGGGCAACAGCCAATCGATCTCGGTCGTGTGCGTGAAGCAGAACAGCAGTTCATCAACGATCTGGGTTGCGCCCACCGTGCGCGACAGCGGAATCAGCCGCGTATCCGGCGGGTTGCTGTTAACGAAATGATGCTGATAGAAGCGCGACAACTCCTTGTGGCCCACACCGCCCGTCATGGTCGGGATATGGTTCACGTAAGGCTCGGCCACCATCGTGGCCATGGTGGCGGCGACGTCGCGCGTGCCGAATTCGTACTCGCAGTGCTTGTCCCACAAGGCCGAATAATCGAACTCCGGGCCGATCGCGCGTTGCAAGGCCGCCATGCTGCGCTGGTGCGCCATCAGGGCGGACGGCTTGTCGTAGTGATCGCCGCCCGTGCGCGCAAACGCGTGGTCCATGCCCGGGTACACGTACAGTTCCACGCCGGGCTTGCCACCCAGCGCGTCCAGGATGCGCTGGCGCGCGGCGGGCGGACAGAAGCCATCCTGCTCGGCAATGTGCAGCACCAGCCGGCCGCGCAGGGTCGCCGCTTCGTCCAGGCTGTCTTCAATGCCCACGCCGTAATAGCCCACGGCCACGTCCACATCGGTGCGGCACGCGGCCAGATACGCCAGCTTGCCGCCCAGGCAATAGCCCAGCACGCCCACACCGCCCTGCTGTTCAGGCAGCTCGCGCAACTGCGCGATGGTGGACGCGATGTCTTTCAAGCCCTGCTCCACGTCAAAGCCCTTGTACAGCTCGAACGCGCGCGGCATGTCGGCCGGGCCGTCGGTCAGCTGGATGCCGGGCTGCTGGCGCCAGAACAAATCCGGCACCAGCACCACATAGCCCTCTTCGGCCAGCAACTGCGCCGCGCGGCGCATGAAGTCGTTCACGCCAAAAATTTCCTGGCACAGCACCAGGCCCGGGCCATGGCCCGAGGCCGGCACGGCCAGGTAAGCGCCAAAGGACTTGCCATCGTGCGAGGGTATCGTCACCTCACGCGTCGTGATGTTCTGGGTCATGCGATTCTCCTTGTGATGCGCAATGCGCCGTGCGCGATGCGTATTGCCTTACTTCATCTGGCAGGCGGCAGCGAACGGGTCCTGGTACTGCGTCAGCACCGTGCCCGACAGTTTGTTGCCCAGCTTGCCATCCGCGCCCGCCTCGACGACGCGCAGGTAATAGTTCTGGATCGGATATTGGTTGCGGTTGAACTTGAAGTCACCCCGCACCGATTTGAAATCCGCGCGCCGCAGCGCCGGACGCAGCGCGTCGGCCTCAAGCTTGCCGCCCGTCTGGCGCACGGCGCTGTCCAGCAGCATGGCCGCGTCATAGCCTTGCGAGGCATACAGCGTCGGGCTGCGGTTGTACGTCTTCTTGAAGTCGTCCACAAACTTGCGGTTGGCCGGGTTATCCAGGTCAGCCGCCCATTGCGACGTGTTGTGCAGCCCAGCAATGGGCGCGCCCACCGCGGCGATCGTGTCCTCGTCGCCCGAGAAGCCCGGCGCCAGCAACGCGATGTCTTTCGACAAGCCAGCGCCGTTGAACTGCTTGATGAAATTCACGCCCATGCCGCCAGGCAGAAAGAAGAACACGGCGTCCGGCTTGCTCGCGCGCAGGCGCGTGATCTCAACGCCATAGTCCAATTGGCCAAGTTGGGTGTAGATCTCTTCCGACAAGCCGCCCTTGTACAGACGCTTGAAACCGTTGAGCGATTCGCGGCCGCCCGGATAATCGGGCGCAATCAGCGCCACGCGCTTGAAGCCCTGGTCCGCGGCGTACTTGCCCATGGCTGCGGGAATGTCCTCGTTCTGCCAGGCCACCGCAAAGAAATTGGGGTTACAGCCCGCGCCAGCGTAGTTTTCCGGCCCGGTATTGGTGCTGAGATAAATCGTGCCCGACTGCAAAATGGCCGGCATCACCGGCAGCAACACATTCGAAAACACGATGCCCGTCATGACATCCACGCGGTCACGCTTGAGCAGCCGCTCCACCGCCTGACGGCCCGTGTCCGCCTTCTGCTGATCGTCCGCCACCACCACTTCAGCGGGCAACCCGCCCAGCTTGCCGCCGGTATGTTGCAGCGCCAGATTGAACCCGTCTCGAATTTCATTGCCCAGCGCCGAACCCGGACCAGACAACGTGGTCAGCAAGCCAACCTTGACCTTGTCGGCGGCCGAAGCGCCAGCCACCGCAGACATGCAAACCAACGCCGCCAGCGCGTGCCGGCTCCAGAGATTTCGATTCATGTGCCACCCCGATTCGTCGCCAGCCGCGCTGGCGGAAAGCTGACAGATCCCGTCTGCCGTCGGTTCACGCATGCTGCCGATCAAAGTCGCCAAGCTTACGCGCCGCGACGACGCCCTCCAAGACGTGCCGGGAGGACCTTGCGGTTAGCGTATGCCGCCCGCCAGCCCGGCTCTATCCGATTCCGGCCAGTCTTATCCGGGATTCACTTAATTCCAAACGCTTGACGTTTAAATTACTCTGGCCGCTGACACGGGAGCGTTCCCGTCCCGGAGGCATCCATGCAAGGCTGGTCCCGACTCGCGCTTGCGCCGCTCTTCAAACGGCGTGTATTCAGCTCCACCCAACAAGACGAGACCCGCGAGCGCGTGTCCGAAGCCTTGAAAGACCACCGGCTGACATGGAAAGGCGGCCGCGTGGACGCCGAGCTGAACCGCGGCCGCTTCGGCGCATTGACGGTCTGTACGTTGCGCTACGGCGCCGAAGTCCACATCGAACCCGACCGCCTGCAAGACTTCATGCTGGTGCAAGTCCCGCTACGGGGCCGCGCCTGTATCGAATGCGGCGACGAGCGCGTCAACGCCAACCCCGACTGCGCCGCCGTCATCGCCCCCAACCGCCCGCTGCGGCTGCACTGGGAAGCCGGCTGCGAACAACTGCTGCTGAAGATTCCGCGCGGCAAACTCGAAGCCATCGGCCGCCGCGCCTTCGGCGACGCCGCCACCCGCCCGCTGGACTTCAGCCCCGCCCTGCGCCTGGACAACCCCATCGGCGCCGCCTGGCGCAGCATGGTCACCAGCCTGATCCACCTGTTGCCCACACTGGACGACGGCGCCCCGCGCCCGCCCGCCGCGTGGCTGGAGCACATGGAAGACACGCTGGTCCTGCACCTGCTCTACAACCAGCCCAACACCTGGCAGCAGCAAGCCGGCCAATCCCCAGACGTCCCCCGCCGCCTGACGCTGGCCGAAACCTACATGCGCGACCACCTGTCCGCCCCACTCACCCTGACCGACATCGCCCGCCACGCCGGCGCCAGCGCCACCGCCTTGACCCGTTTGTTTCAAGAGCACCGTGACACCACGCCGATGCACGCGTTGCGCGCCTTACGGCTGGACACCGCAAGGCGCAAGCTGAAGACCGACGCGCAAGCGAGCGTGACAGAAGTCGCGCTAGGCGTAGGCTTCGGACATCTGGGGAGATTTTCGGAGTATTACCGGGAACGGTTCGGCGAATTGCCGAGAGAGACGAGGCGCGCGGCGTAGGGTCCACTCGACGCGCAACGCGCACATCGCCACGACGCACCACATCGCGTAAGCCCCACAAGGCCGCCCGCGCGGCCGGCATGGGGCGGGCCCCGCAAGATCATCCACCAGCCACCATTGACGAACGAAGCCCTAAGAAAGCCGCCCGCCCCCGCTGACGTCAAGTTTGCACTGGCGGAGCCTGGGGGTTCGGCGGCCTGGGGTGCGCGGGGCGTCGATAAGCCCGAGGGAATCGGAAGGCAGTCGCCAAAGGCGACAACGACGATGACAAGGGGGAAGTCCGGAGCGAAGGCTCCGGACCGCAATCGTTGCCCCGCGCACCCCAGGCCGCCGAACCCCCGGGCGTCAAAAGAACCTAACCCGCAGCAGCCGGCACCACAGCAGTGACCTCAATCTCCACCTTAGCCCGATCCTCAACCAGATCCGCCACCTCCACCGCCGTCATCGCCGGAAAATGCCGTCCAATGAACTCCCGGTAGTGCTTCCCGATCGCCGGATACGCCGCCACGTACTCATCCTTGTCCACGACATACCAAGTCATCCGGACAATATGCTCAGGCTTCGCCCCGCCCTCGGCCAAGATGGCGACAATGTTCGACAGCGTTTGGCGGACCTGGTCCGCCAGATCATCCGATTCGAACTGCTGCTGCCCATTCCACCCCACCTGCCCGCCCACGAACACGAGCTTGCTGCCCACCGTCATTTCGGTGAGCACACCATTCGAATAGCCCCGTGGCGCCATCCAATCCGGCGGTTGCAGAATCTTCATAACGTCTCATCCTATTTTTAAGAAAACAAACTACAGGGTGGCCCCCGCCGCTTACGCCGCGGGCGCCAGATAATCCTGCATGCGTTCCCGCAGGTCCGCAGGCATGGGCATGGACTTCATCGTCCGCAAATCCACCGTCACAATCGTCAGCGTTGCCGACAAGCGCAACTGGCCGTCCGGCCCTTCGAAACGCACCAGCGCCTTGAACGACGCGCCGCCAATCCGCTGCACGGAAAGCGTCTGACGCAAGCGTTCGTGCCAGCGGCTGGGCGCGCTGAAATCGCACGTCACCGACGCCATCGGCGTACCGATGTGCCGGTCCACATGCAGCGCATGAAACGGCAACCCCATGCCCTTGTCGAACCATTCTTCGACAAAGTCATTGATCATCTCGAAATAGCGCGGGTAGAAAACAATGCCCGCCGGATCGCAATGACGGAAGCGGACTTCGACCTGGCTGGTGAAAGGTGCGGCCATGATGATTTCCTGATTGCCTGTTCAAGCCATATTGCGCAACGCAAACCGTTGCAGCTTGCCGGTCTCGGTACGCGGCAAGGCCGCCACGAATTCAATCGCGCGCGGGTATTTGTAAGGCGCAATGTTCGCCTTCACGAACGTCTGCATCGCAGTGACCAATTCATCGCTGGCGGTATAGCCCGGCTTCAGCACCACGAACGCCTTGACCACTTGGCCGCGCTCTTCGTCCTGCGCACCCACCACGCCACATTCGGCCACGGCTTCATGGCGCAGCAACGCGTCTTCCACTTCCGGGCCAGCAATGTTGTAGCCCGCCGACACGATCATGTCGTCGTTGCGCGCCTGATAGAACAGATAGCCATCATCGTCCTGCACGAACGTATCGCCCGGCAGATTCCAGCCGCTTTGCACGAAACGGCGCTGGCGTTCATCGGCCAGATACCGGCACCCCGTGGGGCCCTTGATCGCCAGACGGCCCACCGTGCCATTGGGCACCGGGTTCATATCGTCGTCCACCACCTGCGCCACATAGCCCGGCACCACGCGGCCAATGGCCCCGCGCTTCACGGCTTCGGGCGGGCTGGACACAAACACGTGAATCATCTCGGTGCCGCCAATGCCATCGATCATCTCGATACCGCTGGCCTGCTTCCACAGCTGGCGCGTCGCGTCCGGCAAAGCTTCGCCCGCCGACACGCTCTTCTTCAAAGACGACAAATCAAACTTGCCCACCAGCGCCGCCATCTGACGGTAGAACGTGGGCGCCGTGAACACGATGGTCGCGCGGAATTCCTGGATCAGTTCCAACAGGCTTTCCGGCGTCAGCTTTTCCGCCAGCACCGTGCTTGCGCCCACGCGCAGCGGGAAGCACAGCAAACCACCCAAGCCAAAGGTAAACGCCAACGGCGGCGTGCCGCAGAAGATGTCGTCCGGGCCGGGCTTGATCACGTGCTTGGGGAACAGATCGCACATCGCCAGCACATCGCGGTGAAAGTGCATGCAGCCCTTGGGCGAACCCGTCGTGCCGCTGGTGAAGGCGATCAGGCACACGTCGTCAGCCGCGGTGTCGCAGGCGGTGAAATCGTCAGGCTTGGCTGCGGCCAACGCGTCCAGCGCATCGGGCGCGGCGTCGTTGAAATACATGATCTGCGACAGGCCCGCGCAGTGATGTTCGTGCTCGGGCTGCGCGCAGAATTGGGCTTCGTCCTTCAGGCGCGCATCGCACAGCACCGCCTGAATCTGCGCCTTCTCGATGATCTGCTTGAGCTCTTTGGCGCGCAGCAGCGGCATCGTGGGCACCGTCACCAGGCCCGCCTTGATGGCGGCCAGCCACGATGCGGCCATCATCGGATTGTTCGGCCCGCGCAACAGCAGCCGGTTGCCGGGAACCAGCTTCATGTCCTCGGTCAGCACGCGCGCGATGCGGTTGGTCAGTGCGGCCAGCTCGCGATACGTCATCGTGGCCGGCTTGCCGTCCTGGCGCCAGCGCAGCGCCACGCGGTCGCCAAAGCCGCGGTCGGCCATGGCGTCCACCAGTTCAACAGCGCAATTGAAGCGCTTGGGATACGCCACGTCGGGCCCGTCGAGCAAGAATTCTGGCCATTGTTCGCCCGGGGGCAGATTGTCCCGGGCAAAAGTGTCGATGTGGGCGGAGCTTTCCATGTCATTCCCCTTGGAGTGTGCGGTGCGGTGTGGTTTGCTTTGCGGAAGGTCGAGGGCTCGCTGGCCCCTTACGCCTTCAACAGTTCACGGGCGATGATCAACTTCTGCACTTCGGTGGCGCCTTCGTAAATACGCAGCGCTCTGATTTCCCTGTAAAGCTTCTCCACCGGCATCCCCGACACCACGCCTGCGCCCCCGAACATCTGAAGCGCGCGGTCGATCACGGTCTGCGCCGATTCCGTGGCCATCATCTTGGCCATCGCTGCTTCACGCGTGGTGCGCAGCTTTTGCACGTCGCGCATCCACGCGGCGCGATACGTCAACAACGCCGAGGCATCGATGGCCGTTGCCATGTCGCCCAGCGCCGCTTGCGTCAGTTGCAGGTCGGCCAACGTCTGGCCGAACATGCGGCGCGACTTGGCGCGCGCGAGCCCTTCATCGAGCGCGCGGCGGGCAAAACCCAGCGCGGCCGCGGCCACCGACGCGCGGAAAATATCCAGCGTCATCATGGCCAGCTTGAAACCCTGCCCGGCGTCGCCCAAGCGGTGCGACAGCGGCACCCGGCAGTTGTCGAACGTGATCGTGGCCAGCGGATGCGGCGCGATCAGTTCAATGCGTTCGCTGACCTCGAACCCAGGCGTGTCGGCATCCACCACGAAGGCGCTGATGCCACGCGCGCCCGGCGCTTCGCCCGTGCGGGCGAACACCACATAGAAGTCCGCGATGCCGCCGTTGGAGATCCAGGTCTTGGCGCCGTTCAACACGTAGTGATCGCCGTCGAGCTTGGCCTCGCAAGCCAGCGCCGCCACGTCCGAGCCCGCGTCGGGTTCGGACAGCGCAAAGGCGGCAATGGCTTCGCCTTGCGCCACGCGCGGCAGATAACGCTGGCGCAATTCGTCCGAGCCCATCAGCGAGATAGCGCCGCTGCCCAAGCCCTGCATGGCGAATGCGAAATCCGCCAGCCCTTCGTGGCGGGCAAACGTTTCGCGCAAAATGCAGACCGCGCGGGAATCCACTTCAGGCAGCGCGCCGCCCCAGGCGCCGCCCGGGCCGCCCGCCACGGCGTAGCGCAGCCAGCCGGCCTGGCCCATGGCCTTCACCAGTTTCTTGCAGGCCGCATCCGCGTCGTGATGGTCAACATCGCCCAGCGACTTTTCGCACCAGGCGTCAACGTCATGCGCCAGCTTGCGGTGCGCGTCGTCAAAGAAAGGCCAGTCCAGCCAGCTTGCGTCACGCATCATCAGTTCCCCTCGAAGACCGGCTTTTGCTTGGCCACGAAGGCCTCGTAGGCGCGATGGAAATCGCGCGTCTGCATGCAGATGGCCTGGGCTTCGGCTTCGGCCTCGATGGCTTCGTCCACGCCCATGTTCCATTCCTGATGCAGCAGCTTCTTGGTGACGCCATGCGCAAACGTCGGGCCGGCGGCCAGTTGGGCGGCCAGCGTCTGGGCGGCATCCGCCAGCGCGCCGGATTCGTGCAGCGCGTTGAAGAAGCCCCAGCTGGCGCCCTCTTCCGCCGTCATGGCACGGCCCGTGTACAGCAGCTCAGACGCGCGGCCCTGCCCGATCATGCGCGGCAGCAAGGTGCATGCGCCCATGTCGGCGCCAGCCAAACCCACACGCGTGAACAGGAACGCGGTGCGCGCGGCGGGTGTGCCCAAGCGCATGTCGGCGGCCAGCGCCACCATCGCGCCGGCGCCGGCGCACACGCCATCCACCGCGGCCACGATGGGCTGCGGGCAGGCGCGCATGGCTTTGACCAGGTCGCCCGTCATGCGCGTGAAGTCCAGCAGTTCAGGCATCGTCATCTTGGTCAGCGGACCAATGATCTCGTGCACGTCGCCGCCCGAGCAGAAGTTGCCGCCCGCGCCCGTCACGACCACAACTTTGACGTCGGTGGCATACACCAGCGAACGGAACAGGTCGCGCAGTTCAGCGTAGGAATCGAACGTCAGCGGGTTCTTGCGTTCCGGACGATTCAGCGTAACCGTGCCGATCTTGCCGTCGGCCGACACCTGCCACAGGAACGTCTTGGCCTGATAGCCGGCCATCGGACGTTTGTGGTGCTTCATGGTGTGCTCTTCGGACTGGGTGCTCATGGTGTCTCCGTTCGTTATCCAGGGGTTGATGGGGCGCGCCAGCCTCAGCCGGTCATGACTTCGCCGCCGTCCACGGCGATCGCCTGGCCGTTGATGGAGGCGGATGCCGGCAACGCCAGCCAGGCCACCGTCTCGGCCACTTCCTCGGGCTGCACCAGGCGGCCCTGCGGGTTGCGCTCGGCGAGTTTTGCCCGAGCGGCTTCCGGCGTCATGCCGGTCTTGTCCACGATGTTCGTGACCGCGCCGCGCACGATGTCGGTCTCGGTGTAGCCGGGGCACACCGCGTTCACGGTGACGCCCTTCGTTGCGGTTTCCAGCGCCAGCGAACGGGTCAGCCCGATCACGCCGTGCTTGGCGGCGCAGTAAGCACTGACATAGCCGTAACCGATCAGCCCCGCCGTGCTCGCCACGTTGATGACGCGGCCCCATTTTTCTTGCAGCATGCCCGGCAGCGCGGCCTGGATGCAGTGGAACGTGCCGGTCAGGTTGACCGCAATCATCTGCTGCCACAGCGCCGAATCCGTGCGGTCAAAGCGCTGGCTGACGGCTTGGCCGGCGTTGTTCACCAGCACCAGCACCGGGCCGAATTCGCCTTCGGCCTGCGCGAAAGCCGCGCGCACCGACGCTTCGTCCGCGATGTCGGCACTGACGGTTTGCACCTGCCCCAAGCGGGCCAGACTGTCGGCGGCGGCGTCCAGCGCCGCGCCATCACGGCCCAGCAGCGTGACGCGTGCACCGCGTTCAAGCAGCGCGCGGGCGCTTGCCAGACCGATGCCGCGCGCGCCACCCGTCACCAACGCGTGGCGGCCGGCGAGCGGTTGCGCAAGTGTTGTCATTTGATATCCAGTTGCGCCATGGCGGCGGCGCGTTCGAAGTTGGTTTCCAGTTGGCGCTTGCCCGCAAAATACTGGTTGGGCCACGCCACATCACGGTAGCCGACTCGCGCCGCCTCGCGTAGCGTCCAAGAGGCGTCAGCCAAATGGGGACGCGCCAGCGCGCACAGGTCGGCACGGCCCGAGGCGATGATGCCGTTGGCATGGTCGGCTTCGAAGATGGCGCCCACGGCGATGGTGGGAATGCCCGCTTCGTTGCGCACGCGGTCGGCGAACGGGGTCTGGAACATGCGGCCGTAGACCGGCTTTTCTTCCTTGCTGACCTGGCCCGACGAGCAGTCGATCATGTCGGCGCCCGCTGCCTTGAAGTAGCGCGCGATCTCGACGGCGTCATCGGCGGTGATGCCGCCTTCCACCCAGTCGCTGGCCGAAATGCGCACCGACATGGGTTTGTCTTCGGGCCACACTTCGCGCACGGCGCGGAACACTTCCAGCGGGAAGCGCAAACGGTTTTCCAGGCTGCCGCCGTACTCGTCGCCGCGGTGATTGGTCAGCGGCGAGATGAAGCTGGACAACAGGTAGCCGTGCGCGCAGTGCAGTTCCAGCCAGTCGAAACCGGCTTCCTGCGCCCGGCGGGCGGCCGAGATGAAGTTGTCGCGCACGTCGTCCATGTCGGCGCGCGACATGGCGCGCGGCGTCTGCGACACGCCTTCGATGTAGGGCAAGGCCGAGGCCGACAGCAGCGGCCAGTTGCCTTCGGCCAGCGGGTGGTCGATCTTCTGCCAGCCCAGCTGCGTGGAGCCCTTGCGCCCGGCATGGCCCAATTGCACGCCGATGCGGGCGTCGCTGTTGCCATGCACGAAATTCACGATGCGGGCAAAGGCCTGCGTTTGGTCGTCGTTCCACAAGCCGGGGCAGCCCGGGGTGATGCGGCCATCCGGCGACACGCAGGTCATTTCCACCATGACGAGCCCCGCGCCGCCCATGGCGCGCGCGCCCAGGTGCACCAGATGGAAGTCACCCGGCACGCCATCGGTGCAGGAATACATGGCCATCGGCGACACCAGGATGCGGTTCTTCAGCCGCACGCCGCGCGCTTGGTAAGGCGTCAGCATGGGGATGGCCGGGCGCTGTCCGGCTTCGGTGGGCGCGCCAGCGCGTTCCGCGATCCAGCGCTCGAAACCTTCAAGCCAGGCCGGGTCGCGCAAGCGCAGATTTTCGTGCGAAATACGCTGCGAACGGGTCAGCAGCGAATAGGCAAATTGTTCGGGTTCCAGTTCGGCATAGCGTTCGACGTTCTCGAACCACTCGGTGGAGTTGCGCGCGGCGTTCTGGATCTTCAGCACTTCAACGCTGCGCACTTCTTCGTAGTGCTTCAGGCCGGCTTCCACACTGCCTTCGGCGCCGCTCAGGCAGCGCGCGAGTTCGATGGAATCTTCCAGCGCCAATTTGGTGCCGGAGCCAATCGAGAAGTGGGCGGTGTGGGCGGCGTCGCCCATCAGCACAACCGGCACGCGGCGCTGGCCACGCGCGGTATCCAGCGTGTTCCAGTGCACCCAGGTATTGCAGATGACGCGCGGGAAACGAATCCAGATGGCAGAGCCGCGCAGGTGCGAGGCGTTGCTGATCAGCGCATTGCCGTCCAGCCAGGGCGCAAACAGCTTTTCGCAATAGGCGATGCCCTCTTCCTGGCTCATCTGCTCGATGCCGGCGGCTTGCCACGTTTCTTCGGGGGTTTCCACGATGAAGGTGGACATGCCATCTTCGTAGCGATACGCGTGCGCCTGGAACCAGCCATGTTCGGTCTGGACGAAGGCGAAGGTGAAGGCGTCAAACACTTTCTTGGTGCCGAGCCAGACGAAGCGGCAACGGCGCTGGTCGATGTCGGGATGAAAGGTGTCGGCGTAGCGGGTGCGGATCTGGCTGTTGATGCCGTCGGAGGCAATGACGAGGTCAGCGTCGTATTCGCGGGCGATGGCTTGATCGTCCTGGACGAAGTTCTCGAACACCAGCTTGACGCCAACTTCTTCGCAACGCGCTTGCAGGATGTTCAGCAGCTTCTTGCGGCCAATGCCGATGAAGCCGTGGCCGCTGCTGCGAATGCTGCGGCCTTTGAAGTTGATGTCGATGTCATCCCAATGGTTGAACGCATCGCCAATGGTTTGAGCGGAAACGGGATCGGCTTCACGCAGGTTCTGCATGGTGGCGTCGGAGAACACCACCCCCCATCCAAAGGTGTCATACGGACGGTTGCGTTCGATGACGGTAATGTCGTTGGCAGGGTTCTGCAGTTTCATGAGCAGACCGAAATACAGGCCGGCGGGACCGCCGCCGATGCAGACTATTTTCATTGCCGTATACGCTCCGAGGTACGCGACAGTCGCTCGTTTATCTAGAGCGGGGGGCCGCGGATATTTAGGTCTGGATAGTTTAGGCTTGAAATATATACCTGAAGTTGAGGGTTCGCAAATGGGGGAAAGCTATTAGGTGCGGGGGGAAAGGGGGACGGCTTCTGGGGGGGGGGGTGTGGGGTGGGCGGGCGTAGGGGGCTGGTGGGTGGGGGGGTGTGTAGGGTGGGCGCTCGTAGGGGCTTCGTGGGATGAGGTTGTGTTGGGCGGGCGGGCGTGGGAGCTTCGTAGGTCGCCCATCGTCGGGGTGGGCGTGACGGCGCGCGCCCACGATTGCGGTCCGGAGCCTTCGCTCCGGACTGCCCCGTCGTCATCTTCGTCCAGGCCTTCGGCCTTCCCTTCAGATTCCCTCGGGCGCATCAAGGTTGCGCGCCGTCACGCCCACCCCGACGACGGGCTGCCGATGTCTTGGGTCGGGGCGCTGCTAGGGTGTGCATTAGTGACGAGTGCTGCGATGCCCGCCGAGTGGCGGCCGCGCGGGCGGCCTTACTCGGCATACGCGGTGGTGCGCGTTTGGATGGGGTTCGCTTTCGCGAATGTGGGGGAGTTGTTTGCTAGTGGTGCCCCCGCACTTTTTTTGGGGGGGGTAGAGGGGTGGCGCGCGTCCGGCACGGCCTTGCGCGTGCCGACCCGTCGCGCGCCACCGCACCGGAGTTCAACGGGTGGACGTGCCTCGAGGGATGGGTGAAGTGCGGCAAACCGTCAAGAAGAACCCGAACAAAGCCGCCACACGCGAAGCGAAAAGCATCACCGCGCACCACGACGCGTAAGCTCCACAAGGCCGCCCGCGCGGCCGGCATGGAGCGGGCCCCGCAAGATCTTCCATCACTCAAATCCCCGTGGCGAGAACCTCAAAGACCCGGACCGTCCCCGCTGACGTGAGATTGCAACTTCCAGAGCCCGTGGGTTCGGGGGCCTGGGGTGCGCGGGGCGTCGATAAGCCCGAGGGAATCCGTAGGGAGCCGAAGGCGTACGAGGATGACGCAGGGGGGGGCCGCCTAGGCAAGTCCGGAGCGAAGGCTCCGGACCGCAATCGTTGACCCGCGCACCCCAGGCCCCCGAACCCACGGGCGTCTTAAGAACCCATGTTTAATGCAGTCTGACACCCGACTGCTACGGCCTGCCCCGCAGCCACTCCTCAAGATCATTGGCTGGCAACGGCGGCGAAAACAAGAAGCCTTGACCCGCCGCACACCCCTGCTCGATCAAGAATCGCCGCTGTTCCTCGTTCTCCACACCCTCGGCAACCACCGGCAGACTCAAACTTTCCCCGATACGAATCACCGCACTCGTCAGCGCGCGCGCGGCATCATCGCTTTCCAACCCTTGGACAAAGCTTCGATCCAGCTTCAGTTCATCCACGATCAGCCGCCGCAAGTGGCCCAGGCTGGAATACCCCGTCCCGAAGTCATCCATCGACAAGCGCACGCCTAAGCGATGCAGCTCCGCGATCGTCCGTAGCGTGCCCGCCGTCGCATCCAGCACCACGCCTTCGGTGATCTCCAGCATCAAATCCGCCGGGGCCAGGCCGAACTCGGCCAGCGTTGCCGCGATCATTCTCGGCAAATTTAAATTGTGGAAGTTGGTCGCCGACAGGTTCACCGACACCGACGGCACGCGCAGGCCGTTGTTGCGCCAGATCGACAGTTGCGAACACGCCTCGCGCAGCGCCCAGTCGCCCAGGTCGCCGATCAGCCCGCACTCTTCGGCCAGCGGCACGAAGCGCACGGGCGAAATGTCGCCCAGCGTGGGATGGCGCCAGCGGGCCAGCGCTTCCACCCCGTACAGGCTGCCGTTCTTCAAGCCCACTTGCGGCTGATAGTGCAAGCGCAGCGCCTTGGCTTCCAGCGCGTCGCGCAGCGCGGCTTCCAGGGCCAGACGCTCTTGCGCCTGGCGGTTCATCTCGGCGCTGAAGAAAGAAATTCGGTTGCGGCCCGCCGTCTTCGCCTGGTACATCGCCATGTCGGCGTGGCGCAGCAGCGTATCCATGTCGCGCCCATTCTCCGGGAACACGCTGATGCCGATGCTGACCGATGGGTTCAGCGTGATGCCGCCTACCGAAAACGGCTGCGCCAACGCCACCAGGATGTGCTCAGCGGCGGCGGTCAGGCGGCCGTGTTCGAAATCCGGCATCAGCATCACGAATTCATCGCCCGACAGCCGGCCCACGATGTCAGCCGGCCGCGCCAGGCGGCGCAGGCGTTGGGCCACATCGCGCAAGAGCGCGTCGCCGATGGGATGGCCCAGCGTGTCGTTGACCTGCTTGAAGCGGTCCAGGTCCAGGAACAGCACCGCCACGCGCTTGCGCTCGGGTTCGGCGCGCGCGATGGCCTGCTCGGCTTGCGCCAGCAGCAGGTTGCGGTTCGGCAGGCCCGTCAGTTCGTCGTAGAACGCCAGTTGGCGGATGCGGGCGCGGGCTTCCTCGCGCTCCAGCGCCAGGGCGCACAGATAGACGCAGACATCCACCAGGCGATGATGGAAATCGTCGGGCAGACGGCGTTCGCGGAAATAGAAACAGAAGGTGCCGATCACCCGGCCGTCGCTCGACTTGATGGGCGACGACCAGCAGGCCTTCACGTCTTCCGGCAACGGCAGGTGGCGGTATTCGTCCCACAGCGGGTCCGTGGCGATGTCCGGCACGATGACCGGGCGGCCCAGGAATGCGGACGTGCCGCAGGCGCCCGCTTGCGGGCCGATCTTCACGCCGTCCAGCGCATCGGTATAGGGGGCCGGCATGCTCGGGGCCGCCAACGGCCGCAGGTGGCCGGTGTCGTCCACGCGCAACACGGTGGCCGCCACTTCGGGCGCCAGGCGCTCAACCTCGCGGCACACCATGTTCATGACCTCGACCACCGAGGCCTCGTTCACCATGGCTTGCAGCACGCGGCGTTGCAGCACCTCGTGCACCTTGGTCGGCGTGATGTCGGTCAGCACGTCCACGACATTGACGAGCGTACCGCGGTCATCGAACACGGAGTTCGCCATGACCGACACCCACAGCGGCTTGCCGCCGCGGTCGTAGACCAGGACGTCCTTGTGGAACCCTTCGCGGCAGGCGATGCGGCGGTCCAGCTCTTCGCGGGTGCCGCCGTCGGGGCGGCCACCAGCCAGCAGTTCGCCCAATTCCTGGTGCAAGGCGTCGCCGCGGGCGAAGCCCAGCATGCGCTGAAAGCCGTCGTTCACATAGACGATGCGGCCATCGCAACCGGAGACCGCCACCGCGTTGCCCGTTTCGTTGATGCCCAAGAGCAGCAGGCGGACTTCTTCCTGGCGCTCGGCGTCCGCGATGGATTTGCGCGAAATGACCGAGATGCGCGCGACGTCGCCCTCATCGTTGCGCAGCGGCATATACGTGGCTTCGATCCACAGCGTGCCGCCATTTTTCATGCGGTAGCGGCAGGTGCCTGAAAAGTGTTCGCCCTGGAGCAATCGGGTCCAGATCTGCTCCCCGCTGGCGATGCCCTTGCCTTCGTCCATGCTGTCGCACAGCATGTCGTGGCGCAGCGCCAGGGCCTCTTCGCGGGTATAACCCACGGCGGCCAGGAAATTGGCGTTGGCGTTCAGCAGCGAACCGTCGGCATCGAAATCGAACAGCAACAGCGCCCGATCCATCGACGTCAGATAATTGCCCGCATGCCACGCGGCGCCCTGGGGGCCCGCGCTCGAAACGCTTACATGAGTATCAAGCATAAGGGGCTCCATACCGGAATACAGCTGATCCGGTTTCATTCAGCGCTTTGGAAAGCCTAGCGTCACGCGGTCGCGTCCGTCCTGCTTGGCCAGGTACAGCGCCTGGTCAGCACGGCTGAGCGTTTCCGAGAAGGTCTCGCCCAACTGGTGATGCGCCATGCCGATACTGACCGTCAACCTCAATACTTCGTCGCCCGCCTCAACCGCCAGCCCGCGCACCGCGCCGACCAGCCGGTCCATGACGCCTTGCGCGGCTTCGGGCCGCGTGTTGGGAAGCAGCACCAGAAATTCCTCCCCGCCCCAACGGCCGCACAAATCATATTCACGCAGGCTCTTGACCAGCACGCCGGCCAGCTCAACCAGCGCGCGGTCGCCCGCTTCATGGCCGAAGCGGTCATTGACCGCTTTGAAGTGGTCCACATCCAGCATCGCCACGACAAAGCTTTCGCCGCTGCGTGCCACCCGCCCGACTTCCTGCTTGATCATTTCCATCAAGGCGCGCCGGTTCAGCAAACTGGTCAGCGGATCGCGGTTGGACGTTTCTTCCAGCGCCACATTCAGGTCGCGCATCATGCTCTGGTAGTGATCGGAAATGCGTGCAATGCGCGTCAAGCGCCGCAACTGGCGGTCAAACTTGTCGTACAGGCCCAGCTCGCGCTCATGCGCCATGGTCTGATAGGCGTCCGACAGCTGGGTCACGCGTTCGATACGCGCCATCTGCTCGGCGGTGTGCTGCCACAGCGACTCCAGGGCTTCCCGCAAGGGATGGCCGGCATAGGCCGGGTCCGCCAGCAGCGCGACGATGCGGCGATCCAGTTCGGCGGCGCCCGGTTTCATTCTCGGCCAACCACCGAGAACGGAAACGTGCAGTCTTCCTTGAATTCTTCGGCCAGTTCGCCGACGCGTTCATTGCGGCTGTCATAGAACCAGGTCACGCTGACCTGGCGGCCCTTGCCGTGGGCGGCTTCGAGCAGATCGAAAATGTCCATGACGGACTTGATGCTGCTGGTGTTCAGGTACAGCAGCTCCAATTCCAGGCTCAACGGGGCGGCCGAACCCAGCAGGTAGGCCTCGACCCATTCGATCACCGGGCCAAACAATTCAAAGGAATTCTCGGGGTAGGAGTCGCCGCGCATCACCAGCACGCCGGCGTCGGCGTCGGCGGTGATGGCAGGCGTGGACTGCGTCCCGGGAATGTTCAACTCTTTCATCAGATACTCCGAAAATGATTCTGGAATGCGCGCGGGCGCCCTCAGATCACGACGCTCAGGCTGAAGAACGCCCGGCCCTCGCCCGCGGCGGGCGTCAGGCTGGCTTCCAGCGGAGCGCCGGCGCGGCGCGCGATGTCGATCAGCCCAAGGCCCGCGCCCGAAGCCACGCCCTGGGTGCGCGGCTTGTGCAGCTGCATCTTGTATTCGGCCTTCAGCGCCGCCTTGTCCAGCGCGGCCAGCTCGCGAATCCGGGCGACCAGCGCATGGCCGTCCTCGGTCTTCACCAGGTTGCCCGCCGACACCACGTAGCGGCTTTCATCGCGGCGGCCGATCACCACCGTGGCCGAGGCTTCAGCGTCGCCATTGGCGGCGGCGTATTGGCGGATGTTCTGGATCATTTCGATATAGACCGAAAAAACGTCCATGGCCTCCGCCGGCCGTGCGTGTTCCGCGTTCAGGTAATTTTTGAGCGCATTGCCGATTTCCTCGATCAGGCTGCGGGAGATCGGCCCGTTGAAGCACAGCAAGGTGCGGTTCTGGTTGAACCGTTCACCCAGCGCGTAGAGATCGGAGGCATTCATAGGGGTTATCACCCGGAAAACGTTTAATCGAAACGGAAAGACAGCAGGGTGATGTCGTCACGCTGGGGACGGCCACCCTGGTACTCGGCCAGCGCTTGCGTAAATGCGGCGGCCTGTTCAGTTAACGGCTGCCGGGCGTGTCTCTTGAGCATTCCTGCAAAACGCGTGTTGCCGAACCCGAATCCGTGCTCGCCGCCTGCCTGGTCCAGGAAGCCGTCCGTGGCCAGGTAATACGTCCAGCCCGGTTCCATCTGCAAATCAATATTTTCGTAAGCGCCCGTGCGTTTGTCGCCCAATGCCCGCTTACCGCCGGGAATCTCGCGCAGCGTCTCGCCATCGCTGGCGTACAGGCTGATCTTGGCGCCCGAGTAGCGCAGGCGCCCGGACTGCCGGTCAATATATACCAGGCCCGCGTCGGTATTCGTGGCCAGTGCGCGGGGCAGTTGCGCATCCGCAAGCATGGCGCGGATGGCGGTGTCGGTGCGGGTCAGAATGCCGGCCGGATCGGCGGGGCCGGCCTCGGTAATGGCCAGATCGATGGCGGCGCGCGCCAGCATCGTCATCAATGCGCCCGGCACGCCGTGACCCGCGCAGTCCATGATGCCCAACAGGCAATTGGCGCCGTCGGAACGGAACACATAGAAGTCACCTCCCACCACGTCGCGCGGCTTCCACAGCACGAAGTGATGCGCACCGAGCGACTGCGTCAACTGGCGGTCCGGCAGGATGGCGCGCTGGATCAGGCTGGCGTAGTCAATCGAGTCGCCGATCTTCTTGTGCGCGGCGGCCATGGCGCGGTTGGCGTCTTCCAGTTCCGACGTGCGTTCGCGCACCTTGCTTTCGAGTTCGGCGGTGTGTTGGCGAACCTTGTCGGCCATCACGCCAAAGGCGCGGCTCAGGTCGCCGATTTCGTCCTGCCCGCCCGGCGGCAGGCGCACGTCGTAGCTGCCGTCGGCGATGGCGCGGGCTGACTGCTGCAAGCGGCGCAAGGGGCGCAGCATCAAGCGTTCGATGGCGAAGCCGAAGCACAGCAGCATGGCGGCGAACAACAACACCAGGCCGATCGCGGCAGGCCACAGCCACCCGGTGTCCAGCACGCGGGCCGCCCCCAGGTCCACCACCGTCAGCACGTGCCAGTGCAGTTCGGGCATGTAGGCGACCGACACCAATTGGCGCGTGCCGTCCATATTGACCCAGGCGGTCTGCACCGATTGCGGGTCGGCCTGGGCCGCGTGCATGGCGGCACGCAGTTCGTCGCGGCTGGGGCCCGCGTCCAACAGGTTGAACACCTGGCCGCGCGTGCCTGCGCCGCCGCCCGCGCCCGAGTTGTAGGCGATCAGCGACGCGTCCATATGCGCCTGGATCGCGCCGTCCTCGTCAACGATGATCGGTGTCACGCCCGGCTGGCCGCTGTTGACGAATTCGCGCAGGAAGCCGCCCACATCCAGACCGGCGCCGGTCAGGCCCACGACCTTGTCGCCGTCGCGCACCTGGGCGTTGATCCACACCTTGGTGGTCTGGAGCTTCAGGTCGGGATTGACGTTGATGTTGTATTTGGCCGGCGACTTCAGCGTGGCGTAGAACCAGCCGTCGTCGGCGGCGCTGCGGCTCAGCGTGTAGCGCGGCGTCTCGGACAGCGGCTTGTCGTCGTTGAAGTAGTAGTGGCCAGACTCGGCGCTGGCAATGAAATATGCGCGGCCCAGCAGGTCACGGCGGTAGCCGTCGGCTTCGCGAAAGAACAGTTCACGCGCGGCCGGGTCGTCTTCGTTGCGCAACCAGCGCCGCGTGACTTCGCTGTCGGCCAGCCGCAAGGACAAGGCCAGCTCGCGCGACACCGGCGCCAGAATGCGTTGACGGTTCAACTGCGTGAAGTTGTCGGCGAAGGCGCGCCCGAAGTGGTCGCGGACCCCGTCCAGCACCAGCCAGCCGATCACGGCAGCGGGCGCTAAAGCGACCACGCACGCCAACAACAGCGCCATCAATGATTTTTTGCGCAAACCCCATTTCGCCATGCGAAGTCTTCCCTGACAGCTTGATAAGACGTGACGTGCGTGCCCACCTTGGTAGGCACGCGATGGGCCCGGCGCTGCAAGTGTAGAGAACAGTGGGGGCAATTGAAACAGGTGCAAACGTCTGGATGCGTTCTAGACACCTTAAGTTTCAACGCAGCAATGTAAATGCCGTTTTATTGCGATTTATATCGTGCTTTTTACGTGCTCGCCCACGCTTCTTGCGGCTTTATTACTACACGCCCAGATAGCGTTCCCATAGGGCGCGGTCGGCATCCAGCGACGGAGAGTCGCCCGTCCAGACCACTTTGCCGCGTTCCAGAATGACGTGCTGATCCGCGAGGCTCAGCAACCTTTCGACATATTTGTCGATGACGAGAATGGTCTGCCCCGCTTCGCGCAGCCGCGCCAGGCAGTTCCAGATTTCTTCGCGGATCTTGGGCGCCAGGCCTTCGGTGGCCTCGTCCAGAATCAGCAGGCGCGGGTTGGTGACCAGCGCCCGGCCGATGGCCAGCATCTGCTGCTCGCCGCCGGACAGTTGATTGCCCATGTTGCGAGCGCGCTCGCGCAGCCGGGGGAACAGATCGAACACGCGGTCGGGCGTCCAGGGGTCGCCGATGTCGGGGTTGCGCGCGGCGACGAACGCCGTCAGGTGCTCACGCACCGTCAGGTTGGGAAAGCACTGCCGCCCTTCAGGCACGATGGCCACACCCAGCCGCGCGATGCGGTCAGAGCTCCAGCCGCTGATGTCCTGCCCTGCGAAATGGATCTTGCCGCCGCGCAGCGGCAACTGGCCGAACAGCGTGCGCAGCAGCGTCGTCTTGCCCATGCCATTGCGGCCCAGCAAGGTCACGACCTGGCCTGCGCCAATCTGCAAATCCACGCCGAACAGCACCTGACTGGCGCCGTAGCCGCTTTTGGCCGATTCGATGGTGAGCATCACGCGGTCTCCTCGTCGCCCAGATAGGCTTGCCGCACTTCCGGATTGGCGCGGATTTCGTCGGGCGTGCCGGTCGCGATCACGCGGCCATACACCAGCACCGACAGGCGATCAGCCAAGCGGAACACCGCCTGCATATCGTGTTCAACCAGCAGCATGGCGGCGCGGCCCCGCAGCGTTTCAATCAGTTCGGTCAGGCGGACGGTTTCGTCCGGCCCCATGCCGGCCATGGGTTCGTCCAGCAGCAGCACGCTGGGCCTTGCGGCCAGCGCCAGCGCGAATTCCACCTTGCGCTGCTCGCCATGCGGCAGCGTGCCGGCCGGGCGTTCGAGCAAGCTGGCGTCGATGGCGCATTCACGCGCGAGTTCGCGCGCCTGTTCATACAGCGCGGATTCGGCCGCGCGCGGCTTCCAGAATCGGAAGCTCGAGCCCGCGTGCGCCTGCACCGCCAGCACCAGGTTGTCCAACACGGTGGACTGCTTGAAGATATTGGTGATCTGATACGAGCGCGACAGCCCTGCCGCCACGCGCTGGTGTGCGTTCATGCTGGTCACGTCGCGCCCGCCCACGGTGAGCGTGCCGGAATCGGCCGCCAGCGTGCCGGACAACAGGTGGATCAGCGTCGACTTGCCTGCGCCGTTGGGGCCGATCAGGGCGTGGATCTCGCCCGGGTTCAAAGACAGCGACACATTGTCGGTGGCGACCAGCGCGCCGAAGCGGCGCACCAGGCCCGTCGCCTGCAAGACCGGGCTAGCCGTGGAATTGCCGTTCATGGTGGAACTGCCATTCATCACTGCGCTCATGATCCCACCTTGCCCGATGCGGCACGGCCGCCAAACCACGGGCCAAACAACCCGACCAAACCGCGCGGTGCGCCAAACACCACGCACAGCAGCAGCACGCCCAGCGGCAGATGCCAGTATTCCGTCCACAGACGCAGCACTTCTTCCAGGGTCAGCATCACAACCGCGCCGGCCACACCGCCCCAGCGCAGGCCGATGCCGCCCACCAGCACCATGATCAGCAGGTTGGCCGACTGCGTCCAATGCATCAGGCTGGGCGAGATGAAGAGGTTATGGTTGGCCAACAGCGCGCCAGCCAAACCCGCCGCCGCCCCGCTTAGCGTGAAGGCCACGAGCTTGATGCGGTAGACCGGGTAACCCATGGACTCCATGCGCGATTCGTTTTCGCGAATGCCCTGCAAAGCCGTGCCAAAGCGCGAAGACACCACGCGGCTGAACACCCACATCACCAGAGCAAACAGCACCAGCACCAGGTAATAGAAGCTGACGTCATTGGCCAGATCGATGCCCGGTAGCGTGGAATAGCCGGGCAGGTTCAGCCCGTCTTCCCCGCCGTACTGGCGCAACGAAATGAAGATGTAGAACAGCATCTGCGCAAACGCCAGCGTGATCATGATGAAGTACACGCCACGGGTGCGCAGCGAGATCGCCCCGGTGATGGCCGCCAACACGCCCGCCAGCAGCATCGCCACCGGCCAGACGATCAGCGCCGACGTGATGCCCGACATCGCGAGAATGCCCACGGCGTAGGCGCCCGCGCCGAAGAAGGCTGCGTGCCCCAGCGCCACCATGCCGCCGTAGCCCAGAATCAAATTCAGGCTGGTCGCGGCCAGCGCGTAGATAAGCACGCGGCGCACGAACGAAATGTAGAAGTCCAGGCCCAATGCAGGCGCCACCAGCGGGAATGCCGCCAAGGCCGCCAGCAGGACCACCGTCCAGAGTGTGGTTCTCATCATCAACCCCGCGCCGGAAACAGGCCAGAGGGCCGGAACACCAGCACAGCCGCCATCAAGACATAAATGGCGATGGCGGCCAGCGTCGGGCCGACGCTGGATGCCACGGCCGGCGAAAAGACCTGGCGCAACAGCATCGGCAGAAACGCGCGCCCGGCCGTGTCCACCATGCCCACCAGCAAGGCGCCAACGAACGCACCGCGGATCGAACCGATGCCGCCGATGACGATGCACACCAGCACCAGAATCAGGATTTCTTCACCCATGCCCACCTGCACCGAGGTGATCGGCCCCAGCAGCGCGCCGGCCACGGCGGCCAGCATGGCGCCCAGCACGAACACACCCAGGAACAGCAGCGGCACGCGCACGCCCATCAGCGTGGCCATCTGGCGGTTGGACGCGCCGGCCCGTACCAGAACGCCCGCGCGGGTGCGCGTCACGAACCAATACAGCCCGGCGGCGGCGGCCACGCCGAAGACGATGATCATCAGGCGGTAAGCGGGGTACAGCAGATCGGGCAACAGACGCACCGGGCCGGACAGCACGGCGGGCATGTTGAGCATGACGGGCGCGGGGCCCCAGATCATCTTGACCAGATCATTGGCGATAAGGATGACGGCATAGGTGCCCAGCACCTGAGCCAGGTGGTCGCGCAGCGCCAGGCGGCGGATGAGCGTCAGTTCCAACACCACGCCAACCAGGCCGGTGGCGACGGCCGCCACCAGAACGGCGGCGGTAAATGAACCTGTGCGCTGCATGGTTTCGGCGGCGACATAGGCGCCGGCCATGTAGAGCGAGCCGTGAGCCAGATTCATGATGTCCATGATGCCGAAGACCAGGGTCAGCCCGGCCGCGATCAGAAACAACATCAACCCAAACTGCAGACCGTTCAGCAATTGCTCGACGATCAGCGTAAACGTCATGAACACTTCCCCCTGCCGCGGACCTTGCGAGCGGTGCGCGTGCGATTCGAACCTGCGATGGCTGGCGGCGCGGGGCGGGTCAGTCCGGCATGGCCGGACGCCCCCACGCACGCGTAGCGTCTTACCTTAGAGCTTGCACTCGCCGACGTAGACGTCCTGGTACTTGTCAAACACCTTGCCCACCAGTTTGTTGGTGATGCGGCCGTTGCCGTCCTTGTCGACCACGCGCAGGTAGTAGGCCTGGATCGGATAGTGGTTCTTGCCGTAGGTGAAGCTGCCGCGCACCGACGGGTAGTCGGCCTTCTCAAGCGCCTTGATGATGGCGTCGCGGTCAGAGGCCTTGCCGCCTGCCTGCTTGACGGCGGCGTCCATGGCCATGATCACGTCGTAGGCCTGGGCGGCGTACACGGACGGGTAGCGCCCGTTGTATTCCTTGCGGAAGGCGTCAACGAAGATCTTGTTCTGCGGCACGTCCAGGTCATGCGCCCATTGCGCCGTGTTGTACATGCCCAGCATGGGGTCGCCCACGGCCTGGATCACGTCTTCGTCAGCCGAGAAGCCCGGGCCGATCAGCTTGACGTTTTGCGACAGGCCGGCGGACACGAACTGCTTGACGAAGTTGATGCCCATGCCGCCCGGCAGGAAGATGTAGACGGCGTCCGGCTTGGCGGCGCGGATCTGGGCGATTTCCGCCGCGTAGTCGATCTGGCCGAGCTTGGTGTAGACCTCGTCGCCCGGGGCGGTCTTGTAGCCGCGCTTGAAGCCCGTCAGCGCATCTTTGCCGGCCGGGTAGTCCGGGGCCATGATGAACATTTTCTTGAAGCCACGGTCAGCTGCGACCTTGCCGGCGGCTTCGTGGAAGGCGTCGTTCTGGTAGGACGTGCCGAACCAGTAGTTATTGCACTGGGCGCCAGCGAACTGGCTGGGGCCGGGGTTGTTCGACAGGTACGGCACCTTGGCGGCGAACAGCGCGGGGCCGACGGCCAGCGCCACGTTGGAGCCAATGGGGCCGGTGAAGAAATCAATCTTGTCGCGCTGGATGTAGCGCGTGACCAGTTGGCGGGCCTGATCCGGGTTGCCGCCCATGTCGGTCTGCACGAATTCGGCGGGCTGCCCGCCGAGCTTGCTGCCCAGTTGCTTGATGGCCAGGTTGAAACCGTCGCGGGCTTCAGCGCCCAAGGCCGAGAACGGGCCGGAGATATCGTTGGCGATGCCGACCTTAACGGCGTCGGCCAGGGCCACGGCCGGAACCAGTGCGGCGGCGGCGATAAGGGAAGTGATCAAACGCATGGTGGTGTGCTCCGTGCGCGAGCCCGCGCAGAGGGTGTTCTTTTTGAGGGTGCGATTCGAAAGACTTCTATGCCCGGCCTGCCGGCGCCATTGCGCCGCCGTCAAACGCGTGCGGCAAGATATTGCTTGCCACACCACAATCCCCTTGTGCAGCATAGGGAAAACTGGCGTGGTTCATAGTTTAGGTTTAAAGTATTCTTCAAAACAAGACTAGGGTTTTTACCGAAGGGTTTTCCCTCCACCTCAACGATGACCGCGTCGGATGGGTCGCCCGGTGCAACGCACGCGACAGTACCCGACATCCCGCCGAACCTCAAGAAAACCGACGATGACTGACGCTCCCGATCTGGAATCCCGCGCCGCGCCCGATGACCACCACGCGTTGCGTCTGTGGCTGCGCATGCTCACCTGCGCCAATCTCGTCGAAAGCGAGATCCGCAGCCGGTTGCGCAATGAGTTCGACACCACGCTGCCGCGCTTTGACCTGATGGCGCAATTGCAGCGCGCGCCCAAAGGCATGAAGATGGGCGAATTGTCGCGCCACATGATGGTCACCAACGGCAATATCACCGGCATCACCGACCAGCTCGAAAAAGAAGGCCTGGTCGTGCGCACCAAAGTGGAGTCCGACCGCCGCAGCTCGCTGATCAAGCTCACGCCTCAGGGCAAGAAGAGCTTTGCCCGCATGGCGCGCGCACATGAAACCTGGGTCAAGTCCATGTTCGGCGACTTGCCCGAATCCACCCGCAACGCGCTGTTCCAGGCGCTGGGCGAACTCAAGCTCCAGGTGGTCGCCACCCGGTCGGAATCGGCCAAGGGCTAACGCTTGTGAAGAGACGCCCCGGGCGCTGAAATCCGCGCCCGGTTTGGCGCATAATTGCCGCCATGATTCCGGTATCTCTTCCTGGCGGTAATTTCTATGTGCTGATGGCGGCCTCGCTGGCCTGCCTGGCCACGTTGCTGACTTGGCTGGCGGTGTTGGCCACCACCCGCAGCGCCCGGCTCTGGCTGGGCGACCACCGCCGCGTCGGCACCACGCTGATGACCTTCCTGGCGCTTATCGGCGCCATCTTTCCCTATCAGCAGTTCAGCCTGTGGTTTGCCGCCCAGCGCGATGCCCAGGCCGACGCCGACCGCAAGACGACCTTGCCGCACGCGACCCGGCTGGCGGGCGTGGACATGCCGGCTGGCACTGTGCTCAGCCTGACGCGCGCAGGCGAGCTGGCGTCGTTCGATCGCGCCGTCTTCCCCGAGACCCATCCTGCGCCCGTGCTCGGGGTCAACGCCACGCAGCTCTTCCGCTACGCCGCCACGCCCAAGCAGCCCGAAACCCTGTCCGTTGAAATCGCCCGCGACCAGGCGCAGGAAGGCTGGCTGTGCGCCCATGGCCATCGGCTTGAATTCGTGATGCAGGGCGGCCAGCCCCGCTTTTCCAGCTGCCATCTGGCGATTGGCAACACGCTGGACAAGCAGCCCGTACCGGCCGGCGCCTGGCTGAAAGTTGACGAGGCGGCGCGCGGCACGCCGCTGGATACCAACGCCAACGCCAACGCCAACACCGACACCACCGCCACGTCGCCGCGCTGGCTGCTGCGCACCGAGGGCAGCGACGCGTTGAGCCTGCACCAGATGCCGCTGCTGAAAGTCGACATGCGGCTGGACGCCCAGCGCCGGATGTTGAATTTCGAAGGCCTGCTGGCGCGCGAAGCGATCCTGGGCAGCATGACCTACCCGCCCGGCACCCGCGTGCTGTCCGCGCCCCCTCGCCTGCCCGGCGCGCAGCCAGGCGACCTGCTGTTTTCCCCGTCTCGGGGCCGTACGGCCCGCCGCGAGGGCGGTGAAGAAGTCTCAGCAGGCAATTCGGTGCTGCAAGCGCCGGACGGCACCGTGCGCAGCGTGTTGAGCAACCGCGAAGCGGGCGTCCTGGACGTGGCCGCCATGCGAATGGCCCCCTGATTACCGATGATGGCCGCGGATGCCCCCAGGGCATGCCCCTGGCCGCCCCCCTGACAAACCCCTGCCGCAAAGCGGTGGGATAATACGAAGCTTTCCCCCACCCGCCGCCTATTTTCGGGCGGCGATTCCGTCCTGCCTACTCAAGAGACGAAGTCATGGCCGTTAATTTGCAGATCCCCTCCGAGTCCGAAATTTTTCCTGTTGCCGGCGTTGAAATCGGCGTCACCGAGGCCGGCATCCGCAAAGCCAACCGACGTGACCTGACCGTCTTCCGTCTAGCCGAAGGCACGAGCGTGGCGGGCGTGTTCACGCGCAACCGCTTCTGCGCCGCCCCGGTGCAGGTCTGCCAGGCCCATCTGGCCGCTGGCGGCCCCATCAGCGCGCTGGTCATCAACACCGGCAACGCCAACGCTGGCACCGGCGAAGAAGGCCTGAAGAAAGCCAAAGATACCTGCGACGCGCTGGGCAAATTGCTGGGCGTGCCCGCCAGCCAGATCCTGCCGTTCTCAACCGGCGTCATCCTGGAGCCGCTGCCGCTTGACCGCCTGGTCGCCGGCCTACCGGGCGCCATCGCCAACCTGGCGGCCGACCACTGGTCCAGCGCCGCCCACGGCATCATGACGACCGACACGCTGCCGAAGATCTCGTCGGCCAAGGTGCAGATCGACGGCAAGACCGTCACCTTCACCGGCATCAGCAAGGGCGCGGGCATGATCCGCCCGAACATGGCGACGATGCTCAGCTTCCTGGCCACCGATGCCGGCATCGCCCAGCCGCTGCTGCGCAAGCTGGCCGTCGAAATCGCTGACGCGTCGTTCAACCGCATCACCGTTGACGGCGACACGTCCACGAATGACTCGTTCATCATCGCCGCCACCGGCAAGTCGGGCGTGACCGTCAACAGCGAATCCGACGCCGCCTACGCCGCCGTGCGCGATGCGCTGACCGCCGCCGCGCTGGAACTGGCTACGAAGATCGTGCGCGACGCCGAAGGCGCCACCAAGTTCATGACCATCCGCGTCGAAGAAGCCGGCACCACCGAAGAAGCGCTGAAGGTGGCTTATGCCGTGGCCCACTCGCCGCTGGTCAAGACCGCCTTTTTCGCATCCGACCCCAACCTGGGCCGCATCCTGGCCGCCGTCGGCTACGCCGGCATCGACGATCTGGACGTGTCCAACATCCGCCTGTGGCTGGACGATGTGCTGGTGGCCAAGAACGGCGGCCGCAACCCCGACTACCAGGAAGCCGACGGCCAACGCGTGATGAAGCAGGCCGAGATTTCGGTGCGCATTGCGCTGGGCCGCGGCCAGGTGTCGGACACGGTCTACACCTGCGACTTCTCGCACGAGTACGTGTCGATCAACGCCGACTACCGTTCTTGATCCGCCATGAGCGCTAGCGAGTTCACCACCCTTATCCAGCGCGCCGAGCGCGTGCTGGCGCAGCTTGAAGCCTTTCTGCCGCCCGCCACGCCCGAGATCGACTGGAGCGCGCATGCGTTCCGCTGGCGCAAGCGGGGCGCGCGCGGCTGGCTGGATGCGGTGCGCCACGTGGCGCGCATCGACATGGAAGACCTTCAGCACATCGAGCGCCAGAAGGCCACCATCGACCGCAACACGGTCCAGTTCCTGGAACACAAACCGGCCAACAACGTGCTGATGACTGGCGCGCGCGGCACCGGTAAGAGTTCGCTGGTGAAGGCCATGCTGGCCGCCTACGGCGAGCGCGGCTTGCGTTTGATCGAAGTCGACAAGTCTGACCTGGGCGACCTGGCCGACATCGTCGAACTCGTCGCCGCGCGCCCCGAACGCTTCATCGTCTTCTGCGACGACCTGTCGTTTGAAGAAGGCGAACCCGGCTACAAGGCGCTGAAGTCGGTGCTGGATGGTTCGGTGTCGGCCTCGGGCGACAACGTGCTGATCTACGCCACGTCCAACCGGCGCCACCTGATGCCGGAATACATGAGCGAAAACTTGCAGGCCAAGCATCAGCCCGATGGCGAAATCCATCCGGGCGAGACGGTCGAAGAGAAGATCTCGCTGTCCGAGCGCTTCGGCCTGTGGCTATCGTTCTACCCCTTCAAGCAAGACGACTATCTGGACATCGTCTACCACTGGCTGCGCGAGCTGGGTTGCCCGGAGGCGCATATCGCGCCGTCACGCACCGAAGCGCTGCAATGGACGATCGAACGCGGTTCGCGTTCCGGCCGCGTGGCGTATCAGTTCGCACGCGATTGGGCGGCCCGCCATGTCTGAAAAAATCGTCGACGTTGCCGCCGGCTTGATCCTGCGCCCCGATGGCATGCTGCTGCTGGGCCAACGCCCTGAAGGCAAGCCGTGGTCGGGCTGGTGGGAATTGCCGGGCGGCAAGCTGGAGCCGGGCGAGACCGTGCTGGAAGCGCTGGCGCGCGAGTTGCAGGAAGAACTGGGCATCCGCGTCACGCAATCGCGTCCGTGGGTGACCTATGTGCACGTCTATCCGCACACCACCGTGCGCCTGGCGTTCTGCCATGTCACGGCGTGGGAAGGCGAACCGCAAGGGCTGGAAAACCAGCGCCTGGAATGGGTCAACCCCGCCAACGCGGCATCGGTCGGCGATCTGCTTCCCGCCACCCTGCCCCCGCTGCGCTGGCTGCAACTGCCCACCACTTATGGCATCAGCTCGATCGGCTCGCGTGCCGGCGTGGCCGCGTTCCTGGGCCGGCTGGACGCGGCGCTTGCGCGTGGCGTGAAGCTCGTGCAACTGCGTGAACCGCAATGGCCCGATGGCGCCGGCGCGGCATCGCTGCATGAAGTTTTTCAGCAAGTGATCAAGCGCTGCCACGCCGCTGGCGCGCGTGTGCTGGTCAACAGCGCGCACCCCGCGGCATGGTGGAAAGAAGCCGATGGCGTGCACCTGCGCACGGCCGACGCCGCCCGCTTGCACGCACGGCCCGAATTGCCGGCCGGCGCGCTGGTTGGCGTGTCCGCGCACGACAACGCGCAAGTCGTCCACGCCCGTGAAATCGGCGCCGACTTTGCGGTGCTTGGCCCCGTGCTGGACACGCCCAGCCACCCTGGCGCCGCAACGCTCGGCTGGGAAGGCTTTGTCGCGGGCAATCGCGATGCGGGCATTCCCGTCTTCGCGTTGGGTGGCCAGTCCACCACCACCGTGTCGCACGCACTACGTCATGGTGCGCACGGCATCGCGGGTATACGTGGCGTGATCTAACTACCCTGCGGGGCCGGAAGTCTGGCAAGATGTAAGTCTTATCGGCCCCGCCGCCGGCTCCTCCGGCGCCGCTCCGGTCCTGATAGCCGGGTGTCCCGCGTGACGGGCCACGACAGCTCTCTCGTCATGAAGGAACCTGTCATGTCCCGCCGTGCGAATACCGAGCGCCAAATACTCCAAGCCCTTGAAGCCCAGATCCTGGAAACAGGCATGGGCGGAGTCGGCATCAACGCCATCGCCAAACGCGCAGGCGTCAGCAAAGAACTCATCTACCGCTATTTCGACGGCATGCCGGGCCTGCTGCTGGCGTGGATGAAAGAACAAGATTTCTGGACACGCGACCCCGGCTTGTTGGCCGCAGAGGAATCCAGCCAGCGCACGCCGGCCGATCTGATTCTGACGATGCTGCGCGCGCAGATCGAAACGCTATTAGGCAATGAAACCCTGCGCGAAGTGCGGCGCTGGGAACTGATCGAACAGAACGACGTCACCGCAACGCTTGCCGAACGCCGCGAAAATGCCGCGCGCGGATTCATCGAGCGCGTTGACGAACTTGCGCCTGACGTAGACGTGCCTGCTGTGGCGGGCGTGATACTGGCCGGGGCGGTGTACCTGACATTGCGCGCCAAAACCGCCACGCATTTTTTAGGCTTGCCGCTGCATGAGCCGGAAGGCTGGGCGCGCATCGACAAAGCGCTGGAATACCTGGTTGCGCACAGCTTTCCGGATGAGCTCAATGCCGAAGCGTTATCGGCATTAGAAGCGCGCCGCCAAAGCAGCGCGGCGTCCGGCGAACCCGTCGTGTGACCCGCTGCGCGTTCAGTTCACAGGGGCTGTCGTCGAGGCAGGCGCAGGCGCTGCATCGGCCTGCTGCACCGCCGGCAGGCCATCCCACCCCCCGCCCAACGCCACAATCAAATTCACGCTGGCCACCAGACGCGTGCCCAACAGGCTCAGCGCGTTGCGCTCGCTGTTGAGCGCGGTGGCGTCCACCACCGCCACACTCAGGTAATCCACCAGCCCGGCCTGGTATTGGTTCTGGATCAAACGCAGCGATTCGCGTGCGGACTCCAGCGCGCGGCGTTGCACGACCTGTTCGTTCTCCATGACCCGCAGCTGGATCAGATAGTCCTCAACTTCGCGCAAGCCCACCAATGCGGCTTGGCGGTAAGCGGCGGCCTGCGAGTCATAGGACGCGCGTGCCTGTTCGACTTGCGCCGCGCGCGCGCCGCCGTCGAAGATCGTCATGGCCAGCGCTGGCCCCAAGGACCAGAAGCGCGCGGGCGCGGTCAGCAGCTCGGCAAACTGCCCGTTGCGAAAACCGCCATCGGCCGACAAGGTCAGCGACGGGAACCACGCGGCCTCGGCCACGCCGATCTGCGCATTGGCCGCCGCCGCACGGCGTTCGGCTGCCGCCACATCAGGACGGCGCTCCAGCAGTTCAGACGGCAGGCCCACCGGAATCTGCGGCAGTTGCAGCGCGAAGACGGCGGGCGGCAGGCTGAAGTGCGACGGCGCCTGGCCCATCAGCACCGCAATCGCGTGCTCGTACTGGCCGCGTTGCCAATCCAGGTCGATCGATTGGGCGCGCGTGCTTTCCACCTGCGTGCGCGCCACGGCCACATCGGCCTGCCCCGCCACACCGACGGCATAGCGGTTCTGCGTCAGCTGCAATGACTTCTCGTACGCCGCCACCGTGGCGTCCAGCAAGCGCTTTTGTTCATCCAGCACGCGCAGTTGCAGATAGGTCTGCACCAGCGCCGCCTGCGCGCTCAAGCGCGTGGCGGCCAGGTCGGCCAGGCTTGCGGCCGCGCTGGCTTCAGACGATTCGGTGCTGCGCCGCACGCGGCCCCACACGTCCAATTCCCAACTGACGCTGCCGGTCACCGTGTACTGGTTCGACACATTGCTGCCGTTGGACACCGACGATGAGCCGTTGCCACTGCCGGCGCCCGCACGCGACATGCCGGCGCTTGCGCCCACCGTGGGGTAGAAGCCAGCGCGTGCGGCGCGCACCAAACCCAGCGCCTGACGGTAATTCGCTTCGGCTTGGGCGATGGTCTGGTTCGACGTATTCAAGCGGTCGACCAGCCCATTCAAGGTGGCGTCGTCATAGACGAGCCACCAGGCGCCACGGTCTGCGTCATCGCGCGGTTGCGCGCGCTTCCAGCCTTCCACCTGATCCTGGCCTTGCGCTTCTTTATAGGACGCGCCCACATCAAGCTCGGGGCGTTGGTAGTCGGGGCCAACCGCGCAGGCGCCCAACAGCGCGCACAGCGCGATCGTGGCGGCGCTGCGAGGAAAGAAGGCGTGCAAAGGCGTGATGCGGATCATGTGTGTTCTATGGAATCAGGGGCGGCGTTCCGCGTGCCGCGCCCGCGCGCGGCCCAGAGACGGAAACGGTCCAGGTAAAGATAGACCACAGGCGTGGTGTACAGCGTGAGGATCTGGCTTAGCACCAGGCCGCCCACGATGGTAATGCCCAGGGGCTGGCGCATTTCAACACCTGCGCCGGTGGCAAGCACCAGCGGCAGCGCGCCGAAAATAGCGGCCATGGTCGTCATCATGATGGGGCGAAAGCGTGTCAGGCACGCCTGAAAGATGGCGTCGCGCGGGGCCATGCCCTGGTTGCGCTCGGCATCCAGCGCAAAGTCCACCATCATGATGGCGTTCTTCTTCACGATGCCGATCAGCAGGAACACCCCGATCAGCGCGATCAGCGTGAAGTCATATCGCACCAGCAGCAGCGCCAGCAACGCGCCCAAGCCGGCGGACGGCAGAGTCGACAGAATCGTCAGCGGATGCACGAAGCTTTCATACAGGATGCCCAGCACGATATACATCGTGACCAGCGCGGCCAGAATCAGCCAGGGCTGCTGCGCCAAGGTCTGCTGCAAGGCGGCGGCGGTGCCTTGGAAGCCCGCCTGGATCTGATCCGACGGCAAGCCGATGCGCGCCACGGCGGCATCAATGGCGGCGGTGGCCTGGCCCAGCGAGACGCCGGGCGCCAGGCTGAAAGACACGGTGTCGGCCACGAACAAGCCCTGGTGCTGCACGCTGAGCGGCGCGTTACCGTTTTCAAGCGTGGCGAATGACAGCAAGGGCACGCGCGCGCCCGTCGACGTAATCACCTCGACCTGCTTCAGCGATTCAATGTCTTCCGCAAACTTCGGCGCCAGCCCCAGCACCACGTGATACTGGTTCAGCGGGCCGTACATCACCGACACCTGACGCTGGCTGAACGAGTTGTTCAACACCGTCGAAATCGTGGACATGCTGACGCCCAGGCGTGTCGCGGCCTCGCGGTCGATCACCAGATTGATCTGGCGGCCTTTGTCCTCGACGTCGGTATCCACGTCGGTAATTTCGGGAATCTTGGCCATGGCCTGCTGCACCTTCGGCATCCACGTGCGCAGCAATTGCAGGTCGCCCGACATCAGCGTGTAGTCATACGAGCCCTGGCTTTGCCGCCCGCCGATGCGGATATCTTGCTGCGACACCAGGAACATGCGCGCGCCCGGCATGTTTTGCAGCTTGCCGCGCAGGCGGTTGATGACGACATCGGCCGACACCTTGCGTTCTTCCAAGGGCTTCAACTGAATCTGCATGAAGCTGCTGTTGCTGCCGCCCCGCCCACCCGCGTACCCCGTCATGCTCTGCACCGCCGGGTCCGCCAGCACGATCTTGCGCAAGGCGTTCAGTTTCGGCACCGTGGCCTGGAACGACGTGCCCTGATCCACGCGGAAAAAGCCCAGCAACTGGCCCGTGTCCTGCTGCGGGAAGAAGCCCTTGGGCACCACCATGTACAGGTAAACGTTCAAGCCCACGGCCACGGCCAGAATCACCATCATCAGCCGGCCGTGCGCCAGCGCCCAGCGCAGGCTGCGGCGGTAGCCATCCAGCATGGCGTCGAAGCCGCGTTCGGACCAGCGCGACAGCCGTCCGGGCGGCTTCTGCTCCTTGGGTTCGGGCCGCAGCAGACGCGCGCACATCATCGGCGTCAAGGTCAGCGACACAACCAAAGACACCATGATGGCGGCCGACAAGGTCACGGCAAATTCGCGGAACAAGCGGCCGACGACGCCGCCCATCAACAGGATGGGAATGAACACCGCCACCAGCGACAAGCTCATCGACAGCACCGTGAAGCCGACTTCGCGCGAGCCGCGCAAGGCCGCGCGCATCGGCGACATCCCGTTCTCAACGTGGCGCATGATGTTCTCAAGCACCACGATGGCGTCGTCCACGACAAAGCCCGTGGCCACGATCAGGGCCATCAGCGAGATCGTATTCAGCGTGAAGCCGCACAGGTACATGATGCAGAACGTGCCGATCAGCGACACAGGCACAGCCACGCTGGGAATGATGGCCGCGCGCCACCGCCGCAAGAACAGCAGCACCACCAGCACCACCAGCCCCACAGCGATGATCAGCGTGAGTTCGGCCTCGTGCAGCGACGCCCGGATGCTGGGCGTGCGGTCTTGCGCCACGGTCATGTTCACATCCGCCGGCATCAGCGCTTGCAACACGGGCAGCTGCGCGCGCACGGCGTCCACGGCTTCGATGATGTTGGCGTCGGCCTGCCGGCGCACGATCATCAGGATGGCGTTGCGGTCGTTGTAGAAGCCGGTCTGGTACAGGTCTTCGACGGAATCTTCCACGGTGGCCACGTCCGACACGCGCACCGGCGCGCCGTCGTTCCACGCCACAATCAGCGGCCGGTATTGCTCGGCGCGGCTCAACTGATCACTGACCATGATCTGCCAGTGGTAGCGGTCGTTCTCCAGCACGCCCTTGGGCCGGTTCGCATTGGCGTTGGCAAGCGTGGCGCGCAGTTGGTCCAGCGACACGCCGCGGTTGGCCAGCGCCCCCGGCAGCACGGTCACGCGCACGGCTGGCAGCGAACTGCCGCCCACGGTGACTTCGCCCACCCCATCCACTTGCGCCAGTTTCTGCGCCACGATGGTGGACGCGATGTCGTACAGCTGGCCCTGGCTGAGCGTGTTAGATGTCAGCGCCAGCGTCATGATGGGCGCGTCGGACGGGTTGGACTTGTGATACGTGGGGTTGCTGCGCAGGCCGCTAGGCAACAGCGAACGCGCGGCATTGATGGCGGCCTGCACGTCGCGCGCCGCACCGTTGATGTCGCGCGACAAATCGAATTGCAGCGTGACTCGGGTGGACCCCTGCGAGCTGCTGGACGTCATTTCCGTCACGCCCGCAATGCTGCCCAACGACCGCTCCAGCGGCGTGGCCACGCTGGAGGCCATGGTTTCAGGGCTGGCGCCCGGCAGGCTGGCCGACACCGAGATCGTGGGGATGTCCACCTGCGGCAACGGCGCCACCGGCAACAGGAAAAACGCCAGCATTCCCGCCATCACAACCGCCACGCTCAGCAGCGTGGTCGCCACTGGCCGGACGATGAAGGGCGCCGACAGGATCATGACGCGTCCCCGGCGGCCGGTTCGCGCACGCCACGCCAGCGGCGCGACATGCGGTCGAACATCAGATAGATGACCGGCGTGGTGAAGAGCGTGAGCACCTGGCTGAGCAGCAGGCCGCCCACCATCACCAGGCCCAGCGGCTGGCGCAGCTCAGCGCCCGTGCCGGTGGACAGCATCAGCGGCAAGGCGCCGAACAGCGCAGCCAGCGTCGTCATCAGAATCGGGCGAAAGCGCAGCAACGCCGCTTCGTGGATGGCCGCGCGCGGGCTCAAGCCCCGCTTGCGCTCGGCGTCCAGCGCAAAGTCGATCATCATGATGGCGTTTTTCTTCACGATGCCGATCAGCAGAATGATCCCGATGATGCCGATCATGTCGAGCTCGGTGCCGCTGATCAACAGCGCCAGCAACGCGCCCACGCCGGCCGACGGCAAGGTGGACAGGATCGTGATCGGGTGGATATAGCTTTCGTACAGCACGCCCAGCACGATGTACATGGTGACGACAGCCGCCAGGATCAGCCACAACGTGCTGGTCAGCGAATTCTGGAACGCCAGCGCCGCGCCCTGGAAGCGCGTTTCCACGCCGGCCGGCATGCCGATTTCGGCTTCGGCCGCGGTGATGGCTTCAACCGCATTCGACAAGGACGCGCCCTGAGCCAGGTTGAACGACACCGTCACCATGGGGAATTGATCCAGCCGGTTCACGGCCAGTACGGTGCGGCCTTCGCTGATGTGCGCCACCGACGACAACGGCACTTGCCCGCCAGACGACGTTGGCACATGAATCTGGCCGAGTGACGACGGGTTCATCTGAAACTGCGGCTGCACTTCCAGCACCACGCGGTACTGGTTGGACTGCGTGAAGATGGTGGAGATCAGCCGCTGGCCGAAGGCGTCGTACAGCGCCTCGTCGATCACCGCGGCCGTAATGCCCAGGCGGGACGCCGCATCGCGGTCGATTTCAACCCAGGTCTGCAAGCCGTCGTCCTGCAGATCGTCGGTCACGTCTTTCAAGCCCGGCACCTGGCGCAACCGGTCCACCAGCTTGGGCGTCCATTCGCTCAGCACTTTCAGATCGGGGTTGGACAGCGTCATCTGATATTGCGTGCGGCTGACGCGGTCTTCGATCGTCAAGTCCTGCACGGGCTGCATATAGACGGTCAGACCGTCTTGCTTAGACAGCGATTCCTGCAAGCGCGCCATCACCGCGCGCAAGTTGCCGCTGCGTTCGGCTTGGGGTTTCAGCGAAATCTGCATGCGGCCGGCGCTGAGCGTGGCGTTGCTGCCATCCACCCCGATAAACGAGGACACGGCCTGCACGTCTGGGTCTTCCAGCACCAATCGCGCTGCAGCCTGCTGGCGTTCGGCCATGGCGGGGAACGAGATGGACTGCGGCGCCTGGGTAATGGCCTGGATCAAGCCGGTATCCTGCTGCGGGAAGAAGCCCTTGGGCACGACCATATACAGCACCACCGTCAACGCGAACGTGCCCAACGCCACCAGCAGCGTCAGCGGCTGATGGCGCAGCACCACTTGCAGCATGCGGTCATAGCCGGCGATGACGCGGTCGATGAAATTGCCCGTGGCCGTATGAAAGCGGCCGTGCTTCTGTTCCGATTCGGCGCGCAGCAAACGGGCGCACATCATTGGCGTGAGCGTCAGTGATACGACCAGCGAAATCAGAATCGACACAGCCAGCGTAATGGCGAACTCGCGGAACAAACGGCCCACCACTTCCGTCATGAAGAGCAGCGGAATCAGCACGGCAATCAGCGAGAACGTCAGCGAGATCAGCGTGAAGCCGATCTGGGATGCGCCTTTCAGCGCGGCCTGCAACGGCTTTTCGCCCTCTTCGATGTGGCGGGCGATGTTCTCGATCATGACGATGGCGTCGTCCACGACGAAGCCGGTGGCGATCGTCAGCGCCATCAGCGTCAGGTTGTTGATCGAGAAACCCGCCAAATACATGATGCCGAACGTGCCCACCAGCGACAGCGGCACCACCACACTGGGGATCAGCGTGGCGGTCAGGCTGCGCAGGAACACAAACGTCACCATGACCACCAGCGCCACGGCCAGCAGCATTTCGAACTTCACGTCTTCGACCGAATCGCGGATGGTTTGCGTGCGGTCAGACACCACGGTCACGTCCAGCGTGGCCGGCAGGGCTGCGCGCAGCTGGGGCAGCAGCGTCTGGATGCGGTTGACCACGTCAATGACGTTGGCGCCCGGCTGGCGCTGAATGTTCAGCAGGATGGCGGGCTTGTCGCCGGCCCACGCCGCCTGCCGCGTGTCTTCGGCGCCTTCGACTGCGCGCGCCACGTCAGACAAACGCAGCGGCGCGTTGTTCTTGTAGGCGATGATCAGGTCGTTGTAGTCGGTGGGCGACTTCAGCTGATCATTGGCGTTGATGGTGGTGGAGCGCTGCGGGCCGTCAAGATTGCCCTTGGGCTGGTTGACGTTGGCGCCCACGATGGCGGTGCGCAGGTCAGACAAGGCCAGCCCGTTGGCCGCCAACGCTTGCGGATTCACCTGCACCCGCACTGCCGGCCGCTGCCCGCCCGCCACACTGACCAGGCCCACGCCCGGAATCTGCGACAACTTCTGCGCCACCCGCGTATCGACCAGATCGCGCACCTGCGGCAAAGGCATGGTGGGCGAGGTGATGGCCAGCGTCAGCACCGCCGCATCAGCCGGATTCACCTTGTTGTAGGTGGGCGGCACGGGCAGGTCGCTGGGCAGCAGGTTCGATGCCGCGTTGATGGCGGCCTGCACCTGCTGCTCGGCCACATCCAGTGGCAGCGTCAGGTTGAACTGCATCGTGATGACCGACGCGCCGCCCGAACTGGTGGACGACATCTGGTTCAAGCCCGGCATCTGCCCGAACTGGCGTTCAAGCGGTGAGGTGACCAGCGAGGTCATGACGTCGGGGCTCGCCCCCGGGTACAGCGTCACCACCTGAATCGTCGGGTAGTCCACCTCGGGCAGCGCCGACACGGGCAGCATCCGGTACGCGATGAAGCCAGCGATCAGGATGGCCACCATCGCAAGGGTGGTGGCCACGGGGCGGAGGATGAACAGACGCGACGGGCTCACGATGGTCTCGGCTTACTTGGTGGCGGGCGTGGTGCCGGCCGGCGCACCCGCGCCCAGCGTCTTGTCACGCGTGGCGGGAATGACTTCGGCGCCGCCCACGATTTCCACCTTGGCGCCTGCGCGCAGGCGGTCGGTGCCTTCGGTGACAACCCGGTCGCCCGGCTGCAAACCTTCGTTGACCGCCACCATGCCGTTGTTGATGGCGCCCAGCTTCACCTGCCGCACCACGATCGTGTTGTCAGGCTGCACCAGGAATACGAACGCGCCGGCCGAACCCTGCTGAATGGCGGCGGTGGGAATGGCGGTGACGTCTTTGCGCGTCAACACATGCAGGCGCACGTTGACGAACTGGTTCGGAAAGAGCGCGTCGTCGGCGTTGTCGAACTTGGCTTTGAGCTTCAACGTGCCGGTCGTGACGTCGATCTGGTTGTCCAGCGTTTCCAGCACGCCGGTGGCGATGCGGCGGGTGTCGGCACGGTCATAGGCGTCAACCTTCAGGGTCTGGCCGGCCGCGATTTCGCCGCGCACTTCAGGCAACTGGGTTTCGGGCAGCGTGAACACCACGGAAATCGGCTGCGTCTGCGTAATCACGACCAGGCCATTGGTGTCGGCGCTGGACACGAGGTTGCCACGGTCAACTTGACGCAGGCCCAGCCGACCACTGATCGGCGCGGTGATGCGCGCGTAGTCCAGTTGCAGCTTAGCGTTGTCGACGTTGGCCTGATCGCTCTTGACGGTGCCTTCATACTGGCGCACCAGCGCGGCTTGCGTATCGACCTGCTGCTTGGCGATGGAGTCCTGCTTGAACAGGGCCTGATAGCGTTGCAAATCGCGGCGCGCGTTTTCCAGCTGCGCCAAATTCTGCATCTGCGTGCCGCGCGCCTGATCCAGCGCCACCTGGAATGCGCGCGGGTCGACTTGGGCGAGCAGGTCACCTGCTTTGACTTGCTGGCCTTCCTGGAACGCCACGTCGACCAATTCGCCGCTGACGCGGCTGCGCACGGTAACGGTGTTGTAGGCAGTGACGGTGCCCAGGGACTTCAGGTAGATGTCGATGTCCTGCGTGGACGCGGTCGCAATCCGAACCGGCACAGGCAGATTGGCCATGGCAGCCATCGGGGGCCGCCCGCCCGCAGCGCGCCCGCCTGGGCCAGCCGGGCCGCCTTGCTTGGCTGAGGGCCGCAGCACCAGCCAGGCAATGCCCGCCACGACAAGCAGCAACACCACACACACCACGATGCGGCGGCGGGTCCAGCGGGAGGGCGGGGAAACAGGACGACTTTCGGACATGGAACGGTTCCGGGCACTGACGGAGGAAAGCCGTATTGTCTACTAGTCGGTCGGGATTTCTACCATTGCGAGGCCGAGTTGAAACTGGCCGCAACAGGAATCGGTCTCAAGAACTGGGGGGATAAGCGCTGGGACCCACCCTACGAACTACACAGCGTCATTTGAAACGCCACATCACGGGCGACTTGCTGGGGTTTGAATTCGCCGTCTTGCGTGGAAAAACGTATCCAGATCATGTACTTATTGGCGCTGATCTCGGGAAATACGCCTTCGGTGGGGTCAACCCACACCCGCAACAGGTGGAACTGCTTGCCACCCATCATCTGCTGGTAGGCCCCCTGCTCGGCGACGATATCGGTCTTGCGGCCGGACTCGCGCAACAGACGCAAGGCCAGGGTCAGGCCGTCGTAGAGGGCGGTGAAGGGCGAGAGCCAGGCCTGCAAGTCCGCGCAGCGGGCGGCTTCGGATTTGTTCTGCCAGGCGAAATAGGAAGGCATGTCCACTTGGGTGGCGCTGCCTGGCACCGACAGGCGGCCGCGCAAGCTGGTCAACCATTCGTTTTCGCGCAAAGACTGGCCGGTCTTGCCGGGTGCGGCCAACGCGCTGGCCACTCTCTCCAGTTCGCGCAACATGCCTTCCAATGCGTCTTGCGCCACGCCGGGGTGGTCGCGCAACCCAACAAGCGCCATGCGCTGGCGCTCAAGGTCTTGCAGCACGGCGCCTTTGACGTCGGTGCGTTCACACGCGTCGAGCAGATCGAACAGGGATGTGACGGCAACCTGATGTTGGCGTGAGTCTCCCTCGCGAGCAAAGAAGAACAACCTGTCGAACAGGTATTCCAATCGCAGATAAGCGCGGATGCGCTCATTGAAGGGATATTCGTAAACGATCACGCTTTTTGACAGGCCCATCAGTGGTCGGCCAAGCGGCCGAGAGATTCAGGGGTGCCGGCCAAGCTTGTCGCTTACCGGCCCGTTGTGGTCGCCAGCAACAGCCAGCGGTCATGCAAGGTCTTCGCCTGCGCGCGCAATTGCTCTGGAGTCGTTGCGCCGTCGTTCGTGATGACGTCGTCTGCAGCCTCCAGGCGGCTTGCCCGCGCAGCCTGTGCCGCCATAATACGCCTGATGGCTGGCTCCGTCAGCCCGCTACGCGACTGCACGCGCGCGACCTGTGTGTCGGGGTCGCAGTCCACCACGCAGATGCGATCCACACGCCCTCGCCAACGCGGCAAGGACTCCACCAAAAGCGGCACAACAAACACCAGATACGATCCGGTTGCAGCCGCTGCCTGACGCTTGGTTTCTTCAGTAATGGCAGGATGCAAAACCGCTTCCAAACGCAACCGGACTTGCGGGTCAGCGAACGCGCGCTCGCGCATCCATTCGCGGTTCAAGGCGCCATCGGGCGTCAAGGCATCGGGGCCGAATTCACGTTCAATCGCGGGCATGGCCGCGCCGCGCGCAGCGGTCAACGTCCGCGCGATTTCGTCGGTGTCGACCAGCGTCGCGCCCCATTCGCCCAGCATGTCCGCCACGCGGGACTTGCCCGAGCCGATGCCCCCCGTCAGACCAATCTTGAACATGCCATTCATTCCTTTATTGGTATCCGTCTTGCTATCAGTCTTGCTATCCGTTGTCGCCAGCCGTTACTGCCGGCCGTTCTTGCCAGCCGCTCTTGCCAGCCGTTATTGCTGCCCGTTATTGCTGCCCGTTATTGCTGCCCGTTATTGCTGCCCGTTCTTGCTGCCCGTTCTTGCTGCCCGTTCTTGGCGATGCCGCGTTTGCCTAGCGCAGGAATTGCCATATGCCTTGATCGCCGCCCAGCAGCAGCATCACGATACCGGCCAACGCCAGATAAGGCCCGAACGGTAAAGGCTGCCCCCGGCTGGCGCGGCCGCTTAACGTCAAGGCGCCCCCGATCACCACGCCCACCAGCGATGCGGCCAACAACAACATGGGCAGGGACTCAACGCCAAACCATGCGCCCAGCGCCGCCAACAGTTTGAAGTCGCCATAGCCCATGCCCTCGCGCCCCGTCAGCAGGCGGAACACATGGAAGATAACCCACAAGAAAACATAGCCCGCGACCGCACCGATGACGGCTAGCGGCAGCGTGGTGAACGTGTCGAACAGATTGATCAGCAGGCCCGCCCACACCAGCGGCTGCGTCAGCACGTCGGGCAACAGCGTGGTTTCGAAATCGATCCATGCCAGCGCCACCAGCATCGCCGTCAAGCCCATGGCGAAGAGCGCGATGGGCGTTGCGCCGTAGCGCCATGCACAGGCGGCAAACAAGATGCAGGTAAGCAGTTCGATGGCGGGATACCGCAAGCTGATGGCAACCCCGCAAGCCGCGCATCGGCCGCGCAGTATCAACCAGCCCACTAGCGGCAGCCGGCGCCAACCGGTAATGGGTGCGTGGCAAGCAGGACAATGCGACGCTGGCCGAAACAAACCATCGGGGCTGTCGGGACGCGCCTTGCCCACCGCGTCCAGGCATTGCGCTTGCCATTCGCGTTCCATCATGCGCGGCAAGCGATACGTCAGCACAGTCAGCCAATTGCCCACGGCCAGCCCTGCCAGCGCCGCGATACCAATGAAGAGCCCCAAGGGCATATCAAAGACCTGATGCACGATGCTCATGCTCCGGCCGAACGCGCGCGCGCGCTCGGCTCAACCCTTGGACTGATAACCAAAAGGCAGGCGGCCTGACCACGGCCTTGTCGTAAATTGTGCATAAAGTGCTGACAACACCCAAGAGTGGCTAAGGGAACGTATCGAATCTTCGCATAAGTGCGTAAAATCGGAGACAGACTCAATTCACGGATAAGCTGCCATGACCGCCCGCGTCGACATCGTTACCCGATCCCGCAAACTTAGCGTCATGGGGCTGCTGCTGGCAGGTACCGTACTGGGCGCCGCAGGTTGCGCCCAGCAGAAAAGCGAAGGGTATTACGACCCGCCCGTTGAAAGCACAGTGACCGATGCCCAATACCAGGGTTCGGGCGCTGGCTACCGCAGCGTCATCCGCGCGCCGTCGCAAGTGCAAATCGCCCTGAAGCCTGATGCGCGCAAGCCGCAAAACCAGTCTGGCCAACCCGCCGCTGGCGCTCAGACCACCGAAGACGGCCAGGCCGTTCCGGAAGGCGCGGAGAACACCAGCTCGAATACTTCCCCCGCCCCGGCTCCGGCCGCCGCACCCAATGCCGCCGCGCACAGCCTGGTGCCGCAGCCGCAAACCTACATGGGCACGCTGCCGTGTTTCTCGCCGGCCATGCAATGCACGGCGCAGCGCGTCACGCTGACCTTGGCGCCCAATGGCCGGTGGCGTGGCCGCACGGCCTATCTGGAAAATGACCCTAACAAGGGCCCCGCCGTTACCGAGCAAGGCTGCTGGGACGCCACCGACGAGCGCCCGCCGCGCGTCATCCTGATGGACGGCAAGGGCAACGCCCGCGCGGAATTCCTGGTGGCCGCCAACAACGTGCTGCGCGTGCGTTCCATCGCGGGCCAGACGCCGAACCTGAACTACAACCTGACCCGCCAGCCGGACCTTGACCCGATTGACGAGTTGGCCAAGGCACAAGCGCCGCAGTGCCCTTGAGGGCTTGACGGCCAGCCGCCAGCAATCTGGCAGCTTGGCTGAATCAGCGCTTGCCTGAGCCAGTATCCGCCGGGCCCGCCGAACTCCCTGTTCGGCGGGCCCGATTCTTTTGGCGCGAACACATTCAGGGATCATGGTTCTGGGCTCCTGATTCAGCGGGGCACGCGCCATATTCCGCCGGCGGTTCGTGCAGCACATGGCGGGCCATTGCGGCGGACTGGACAGGGATCGCAGCGGGAGCAGGAACAGCAGCATGAGCAGCAGCAGCAGCAGCAGCAGCAGCAGCAGCAGCACCAGTGGCAGCAGCATTGGCAGTGGCACCAGCATTGGCAGTGGCAGCAGCAGTGACAGTAGCAGTAGCAGTAGCCCCCGCCCCATCCGCCACATCGTCACCCGCGGCGTCCAATTCCACTGCATTCAGAATCGGCGACGACCCTGAACGCCCGTGGGCGCACAGCCGGCACGCCAGCTGCATGGCATTGCGGGCGTCGAGCTTGGCGAAGATGCGGGCGCGATGGGCTTCGGCGGTGCGCAGCGAAATGCCCAGGTCGATGGCGATGACCTTGTTGGGCCGGCCCGCCGCCACGAGGCCGACGATTTCTCTTTCGCGAGGCGTCAGTGCGGACAAGACCGATTCAAGATCGTGACGGGGAACTTGCATGGGCGACTCATTTTTGCAATGTAGGATTACAAGAAGTCTGCCCGGCCCCCTAAAACGGCGGAAGCTAGCAATTCTGTCAGGGTCGGGCCGCCGCAATGGCCAAAAGACCCTCGCGCGCCCCGCCCTGAACCGGATATCAGGCCTTGTAGACCAGTTCCAGATTGTCGATCAACCGCGTGGCGCCCAGCTTCGCAGCCGCCAGCACCACCACGGGTTCGCCGGCTTGCAAGTCAGCGGCCTCGGGGCGTTTCAGATCACGTTGACGGCGCAGCGCCACGTAGTCCACCTTCCAGCCGCGCTGGGTCAGGTGCGCAGCGGCGTCGCGTTCCAGGGCCAGCGCGTCGCGCTCGCCTTGCGCCAACCGATGGCCGATGTTTTGCAGCGCGGCATACAGCGCCGGCGCCTCGGCGCGTTCGCCTTCGGTCAGATAGCGGTTGCGCGACGACAGCGCCAGGCCATCATCAGCGCGCACGGTCTCGTGCGCCAGCACTTCCACGGGCAGCTGGAACTGGCGGCACATGTTGCGCACCACCATCAGCTGTTGATAGTCCTTCTTGCCGAACACGGCCACACGCGGCTGCACGCAAGAGAACAGCTTCAACACCACCGTGCTGACGCCTTCGAAGAAGCCCGGGCGGAACTCGCCTTCCAGGATGTCGCCCAGATCGTCAGGCGGCTGGACGCGGTAGTTCTGCGGCTCGGGATACATCTCGCGCTCGTTCGGCGCGAACAATACGTAAACGTCGCGCGCCTGCTCCAGCTTTTCGATGTCGGCCGCCAGCGTGCGCGGGTACTGGTCGAAGTCTTCGTTGGGCCCGAATTGCAGGCGGTTCACGAAGATGCTGGCCACGACAGGGTCGCCGTGCTGGCGCGCCAGCTTCATCAGTGACAGGTGGCCTTCGTGCAGGTTGCCCATCGTAGGCACGAACGACACGCGGTTCTGTCCGCGCAGGTGATCGCGCAATTCCTGGATGGTGTGTACGACTTTCAAGGGGACTCTCCGGGGTTGGGGGCAGCCCGGTCAGGATCAGGCCGCGACCGCCGCCACGCTGGTATAGGCCAGGCGCACGTAGATGGGCGCATAGGGCTCGGCCTGCGTGATCTCAAGCAGGGATTCGCGGGCCAGCTCCAGCATGGCGATGAAATGCACAACGACGACCGCCGCGGGCGCGCCTTCGCGGACCCGCTCCATGAACAGGTCGCCGAATTCCATGAAGCGCACATCGTTCAGGCGCCGCAGGATATGCGTCATGTGATCGCGCACGGACAGCTGTTCGCGCGTGATGTGGTGATGCTGGTTCAGCTTGGCGCGCTTCATGATGTCGGCCCACGCCTGGCGCAGGTCGTCCACGCTGACTTCGGGCATCATGCGCTCGACGCTCAGGTCGGCCACGGCCTGGCTGCTAACGAAGTCGCGGCCCAACTGCGGCAGCTTGTCCAGCTTTTGGGCGGCCAGCTTCATCTGTTCGTATTCGAGCAGGCGGCGAACCAGTTCAGCGCGGGGATCTTCGGGCTCTTCGCCGGTGTCGGTCTTTTTCACCGGCAGCAGCATGCGCGACTTGATCTCGATCAGCATGGCGGCCATCAGCAGATATTCGGCCGCCAGCTCCAGATTGGTGATGCGGATCTGGTCCACATATGACAGGTACTGCCGCGTGACATCCGCCATCGGGATGTCCAGAACGTTGAAGTTCTGCTTGCGGATCAGGTACAGCAGCAGGTCCAGCGGCCCTTCAAACGCTTCCAGGAAGATTTCCAGCGCGTCCGGCGGAATGTAAAGATCCGTCGGCATCTGGAACAGCGGTTCACCGTACAGGCGCGCGAACGCCACGCTATCGACGGTGTCAGGCGTGCTGTCCACAGGCGGCGCCACCAGCTTGGCTAACGCCTCGCCAGGAACTGAAGGGTTTTGGGACATGTCTGCCGCAATGCGATCAGTCTGCCGAATACACGTAGGGTTTTTGCGGCACGCGGGCGGCGCGGAAGCCTTCCAGCAGCTCCGAATCTTGCGGTTTATCCCAAAGACGGGCGCGGCCTTCGCGCTGGCGTTCTTCCGTGCCAGGGTGCGACTGCTTGAAGTCTTTAAGGAAAAGGGTGATCTCGGATTCGTAGTTGGTCGCCATGGCACCAATTTCAGTAGGTTGCAGATCTGGGGAGTTTACTTCACGCGGGGCCAATCCCCCGGCGTTACAATCGTCAGGCATCCAACGCCCCCTCCCGCCATGTCAGCCGAATCCGCAGCAGCCGCCAATCCCGCTCCGCCCTCAACCCCGGACGCGGTGCGTGCGGCTCGCATGATCCCCTTTATTGTGGGCTGTGCGCTGTTCATGCAGATGCTGGACGCCACCGTCGTAGCCACCGCCCTGCCGGCCATGGCCCGCGCGCTGGGGTCCACACCCGTACGGCTGAATGTGGCCATTACGTCCTACCTGTTGTCGGTGGCCGTGTTCGTGCCGGTCAGCGGCTGGGCGGCCGACCGCTACGGCGCCCGCCGGGTGTTCGTGGCCGCGATCGGCCTGTTCACGCTCAGCTCGGTCGCCTGCGCAATCTCGCAAGACCTGCCCCAATTGGTCGCCGCCCGGGTCATCCAGGGGATGGCGGGCGCGATGATGGTGCCGGTGGGCCGCATCATCCTGCTGCGCACGGTGCCCAAGCAGGACTTGCTCAAAGCCATGTCGTTTTTGTCCATCCCGGCCCTGCTTGGCCCGGTGATCGGGCCGCCGCTGGGCGGCTTCATGGTGACGTATATGTCGTGGCACTGGATTTTCCTGATCAACATCCCCATCGGCGTGCTGGGCATTGCGCTGGTGCTGCGCTACGTGGCCGAGATCAAGGAAGAGACCGCCCCGCGCCTGGACTGGCTGGGCTTTCTGCTTAGCGCCGTTTGCCTGGCGGCGCTGGTCAGCGGTTTCGAGGCGATTGGCCGAGACATCATGCCGCTGCCGATGCTGCTGGGCCTGATCGCCGTGGGCGCGGCTTGCGGCTTTTTGTATGCGTGGCACGCCCGCCGTATTGAACATCCCATCATCGACCTGTCGTTGATGCGTATCCCCACCTTCGCCATTTCCACGCTGGGCGGCAATCTGTGCCGCTTCGCCGTGGGCGCCACCCCGTTTTTGCTGGCCATGCTGCTGCAAGTGGGCTTTGGCCTGAGCCCCTTTTCGGCCGGGCTGATCACCTTCGCCAGCGCCGCGGGCGCGCTGCTGATGAAGTTCGTGGCCACGCCCATCGTGCGCCACTTCGGATTCCGCCGCGTGCTGACCGTGAACGCGCTGCTGACGGGCGTGTTCATCATGGTGTGCGCCACGTTCACGCCCGCCACGCCAGTGTGGCTGATGATCGCGATTTTGCTCGTGGGCGGCTTCTTCAGGTCGTTGCAGTTCACGGGGGTAAATACGCTAACCTATGCCGATATTCCCCCGGCCAAAATGAGCCGCGCCAGCAGCTTCGCCGCCATGGCGCAGCAACTGGGCATCAGTCTGGGCGTGGGGGTGGCCGCGGTTACGCTGAATGTCAGCATGACCCTGCGCGGCGCCGAGACGCTTGCGGTCAGCGACGTCGTCGCCGGCTTCATCGTCATCGGCCTCATGTGCATGGCCTCGACCTTCTCCTTTAGACGCCTTGAGCCGCTGGCCGGGGCACACCTGAACGGCGCCAAACAAAGTGACGACGAATGAATTTGTTCTAGCCCTGGACCAGGGCACGACCAGCTCCCGAGCCATCGTATTCGACCGCGAAGGCGTGGTGCGCGGCGTCGGCCAGCGTGAATTCCGCCAACACTACCCGCGTCCGGGCTGGGTGGAACATGACGCGAGCGAGATCTGGCACAGCCAGCTGGACGTGGCGCGCGAAGCCCTGCGCAACGCCGCGGCAACCGCCGCCGACATCGCCGCCATCGGCATCACCAACCAACGCGAAACCACGTTGATCTGGGAGCGCTCGACGGGCCGCCCGCTGGCGCGTGCCATCGTCTGGCAAGACCGCCGCACCGCGCCAATGTGCGATCAGCTGCGGCAGGACGGCCATGCCGATTTCCTGCAATCGCACACGGGGCTGGTGCTGGATGCGTACTTCTCAGGCACGAAGCTCGCCTGGCTGCTGGACCACGTGCCCGGCGCGCGCCAGATGGCCGAGCGCGGCGAACTGGCGTTCGGCACCGTCGACACCTGGCTGATCTGGCAACTGACCGGCGGCGCGGTGCACAGTACCGACCCGAGCAACGCCTCGCGCACGATGCTGTTCGACCTGCACACGCAAGACTGGAACGACGAGATCCTGGCCCTGCTGAAAATTCCCCGCAGCGTGCTGCCGCAGATCGCGCCCAGCAGCGCGGTGGTGGGCAACGCGCTGCCGGAATGGCTGGGCGGTTCGATCCCGATCGCAGGCGTGGCTGGCGACCAGCAGGCCGCCACCTTCGGCCAGGCCTGCTTCACGCCAGGCATGGCAAAGAACACCTACGGCACCGGCTGCTTCATGCTGATGAACGTGGGCGACAAGCCGGTGCAATCGAAAAACCATCTGTTGTCGACGGTGGGCTGGGGTTTGCCTTTGTCTGGCGCTGACAGCTGGAAGCCGACGTACATGCTGGAAGGCGGCGTGTTCGTGGCGGGCGCGGCGGTGCAATGGCTGCGCGACGGCTTGGGAATCATCCAACGTTCTGAAGAGATTGAGTCCCTGGCCGCAAGCGTGTCAGATACTGACGACGTGTTCATGGTGCCGGCCTTCGCGGGCTTGGGCGCTCCGCACTGGGACCCGTACGCGCGCGGCACACTGGTCGGCCTGACGCGCGGCACCACCCGCGCCCACATCGCACGCGCAACGCTGGAATCCATCGCACTGCAAAGCGCCGAACTGCTGACCTGCATGAACGGCGACAGCGGCATCGCGCTGACCGAACTACGCGTAGACGGCGGCGCCGCCCGCAACGACCTGCTGATGCAAATGCAGGCAGATCTACTAGGAGTGCCGGTGGTGCGTCCACGCGTGTCGGAGTCGACGGCGTTGGGGGCCGCTGGGTTGGCGGGGCTGGCGGTGGGGTTCTGGTCTGGACTGGATGAATTCGCGTCGAAGTGGCAGGCGGAACGGACGTTCGAGCCGACGTGGCCGGAGTCAGTTCGAGCGGCGCGGATGAAGCGGTGGAGACAGGCGGTGGAGTTGTCTAAGGGGTGGGCTGCGGGGAGTGGGAAGGCGTAGTTTTGTTTGGGGCGATTGGTGTTTTGTAGGTCCGTGTTTTTGTAGGTCCGTGTTTTTGGGGCGGTCGAAGATCTTCGTAGGTCGCCCATCGTCGCAGTGGCCCTGACTGCGCGCGCCCACGATTGCGGTCCGGAGCCTTCGCTCCGGACTTCCCCCTCGTCATCTTCGTCCAGGCCTTCGGCCTTCCCTTCAGATTCCCTCGGGCGCATCGAGGTTGCGCGCAGTCAGGGCCACCGCGCCGACGGGCTGCCATTGTCTTGGGTCGTGGCGCTGTTAGGGGGTGCCTTAGTGACGAGTGCGTCGGGGCCCGCCGAATCGCGGCCGCGCGGGCGGCCACGATCGGCATACGCGTTAGCGGTCGTTTGAGCGATGTTCGCTTTCGCGCATATTGAGAACGGTTTGCTAAAGGGCCCCCACGTTTTTTGGGGGGGTAAAGGGGTGGCGCGCGTCCCGCACTACTTTGCGCGTGCCGACCCGTCGCGCGCCACCGCACCGGGGTTCAACGGGTGACTGTGCCCCGAGGGATGATTGAAGCGCGGCAAGCCATCAAGAAGAACCCGAGCAAAGTAGCCACACGCGAAGCGAACACCGCGACGACGCACCACCACGCGTAAGCTCCACGAGGCCGCCCGCGCGGCCGGCATGGAGCGGGCCCCGCAAGATCTTCCACCACCCAAAACCGGTGGAGAGAACCCTAAGAAAACCGTTCGCCCCCGCTGACGTGAGATTGCAACTTTCAGAGCCCGTGGGGTCGGGGGCCTGGAGTGCGCGGGGCGTCGATAAGCCCGAGGGAATCTGAAGGGAAGGCCGAAGGCCTGGACGAAGATGACGACGGGGCAGTCCGGAGCGAAGGCTCCGGACCGCAATCGTTGCCCCGCGCACCCCAGGCCCCCGAACCCACGGGCGTCTAAAGAACCCAACTAAACACCATCAAGCCGCCCTAACCCCAATCGCCACAACCCTCGCACTAAATTCCTTCAACAACTCCTCCCGCACCCTCCCCGCCCGAGCCATCGCCTCTTCCTTCACGTGTCCGTACCCTCGAATCTCCTCCGGCACGCTTGCTAACGCCACTGCGCGGTCCAGATTTCCGCGATTCAACTTCGACAAGATCGCCGTCATCGTCTCCCGGTATTCGCGAATCAGCTCGCGCTCCGCTCGCCGTTCCGCCGTATACCCGAACACGTCAAGCTTCGTCCCCCGCAAGCGCCGCCACTTCGCAAGCATTCCAAACACCCGCAACATCCCTGGCCCATAGCTGCGTTTGATCAGATGCCCCTGCTTGTCGCGCCGCGCGAACAGCGGCGGGGCCAGGTGGAAGTGCAGCTTCCAGTCGCCTTCGAATTGCGCGCTCACCTTCTTCACGAACTCGCCGTCTGAATACAGGCGCGCCACCTCGTACTCGTCCTTGTAGGCCATCAGCTTGAAGTAGTAACGCGCGACTGCAATCGCCAGCCGGTTTGTACCGGTGGCCTCGTGCTCGGCGTGCGTCACCTTGTCGACCAGATCCGTGTACTGCTTTGCATACGCCTCATTCTGGTACTGCGTCAGGAACGCCTTGCGTACCGCCACGATCTGCGCCAGTTCTCCGGCGGGTTTCTTGAGCTCGGTCACCGGGCTGGCGGTGCGAGGGCGCTTGATTTCGATGATGTCTTCGGGCGGCGCTATCGGCATGCCGCCGTTGGCCAACACGCGTGCCACATCGGCCATGTCGTGCGCGGCGCGGCGGCCCCAGGCGAAGGCGGCGATGTTGCTGGCCACTTGCTGCCCGTTCAACTCAATCGCGCGCAACAGCGCAGCTTGCGACAGCGGAATCCAGCCCTTTTGATAGGCGTATCCCATCATCAACGGGTTCGCGTAGATGGCGTCGCCCAGCAACACCACCGCCATCGCCGCGGCGTCCACCGTGTGCAAGTTTTCCTTGCCGCAGGCCGCTTGCAGATCCGCCGTCAGGTTGGCGCCCGGCAAGGTCCAGTTCGGGTTGGACACGAACGCGGCGGTGGGTGCGTTGTCGCGGTTCAAGAGCGCGTGGGTGCGCCCCGGACGCAGCCGCGCCATGCTTTCCGCGCTGGTGGCCACCACCAGGTCGCCCGCCAGCAGCAAGTCGGCCTCGCCCATCGCCACGCGCGTATTCATCAGGTCGTCGGGCGACTTCGCCAGCACCACATGCGAATACACAGCGCCACCCTTCTGCGCCAGGCCAGCCATGTCCAGCACCGAACAGCCCTTGCCTTCCAGGTGCGCCGCCATGCCCAGCAACTGGCCGATAGTGACGACACCCGTGCCGCCCACGCCCGCGATGAAGACGCCATACGGTTCATCCAACGCACGCTCACGCGGCGGCGGCACGCCTTCATCGATCACGCCTTCCTGCGACAAAGCCTTGGGCTTTTTCAGCTTGCCGCCTTCCACCGTAACGAAGCTGGGGCAAAAGCCCTTCAGACAGGAAAAGTCCTTGTTGCAGCTGGATTGATTGATCGTGCGCTTGCGGCCGAACTCGGTCTCCAAAGGCTCGACCGACAAGCAATGCGACTTCTGCGAACAATCGCCACAGCCTTCGCACACGCGTTCGTTGATGACGACGCGGCGCGCGGGGTCTGGGTAGGCGGCGCGCTTGCGGCGGCGGCGCTTCTCGGTGGCGCAGGTCTGGTCATAGATCAGCACCGACACGCCGGGGTGTTCGCGCAGGTCGCGCATGACGGCGTCAAGCTCGTCGCGGTGCATCACCGGCACGCCTGGCGCCAGGCCGGACATGCTCTTGTACTTGTCGGGCTCGTCTGTCACCACGATGATTTTCTCGATGCCCTCGGCCGCCATCTGCCGGCTGATCATTGGCACGCTGATGGGGCCGTCCACGGGCTGTCCGCCCGTCATGGCCACGGCATCGTTGAACAGGATCTTGTAGGTGATCGGCACCTTGGCCGCGACCGCCGCGCGGATGGCCAGCAGGCCGGAATGGAAATACGTGCCATCCCCCAGGTTGGCGAAGACGTGCTTTTCTTCGGTGAACGGCGCTTGGCCTACCCACGGCACGCCCTCGCCGCCCATCTGGGTATAGACCTCGGTGTTGCGATCCATCCAGCGCACCATGTAGTGGCAGCCGATGCCCGCCATGCCGCGCGAACCCTCTGGCAGACGCGTCGACGTATTGTGCGGACAGCCCGAACAGAACCACGGCTTGCGCTCTTCCACCACGCGCGGCCGCGCCAGCAACTGTTCGCGCCCGCGGATGAACTCCAGCCGCGCCTCGATGCCCGCACGCACTTCGGCGGGCAGTTCAAAGCGCAGCAAACGCGACGCGATGGCTTTCGCCACCATCGCGGGCGAAAACTCGTAATGCGCGGGCAGCAGCCAGTTGCCCTGCGGCACCGACCATTCGCCACCATCCTTGTCATCGAACTTGCCCGCCACGCGCGGAATCTTCTTGCCGCTGCCGATCCAGCTGAACAGCTCTTCCTTCAGCTGGTACTCCAGCACCTGGCGCTTTTCTTCGACCACCAGAATCTCGTCCAGCCCCTCGGCAAATTGCTGCATGCCGGTGGACTCCAGCGGCCAGACCATGCCCACCTTGAAGAGACGCAGCCCGATGCGCCGGCATACGTCTTCCGACAAGCCCAGGTCGGACAGCGCCTGGCGCGTGTCCAGATACGCCTTGCCGGACGTCATGATGCCAAAGCGCGCATCGCGCTCGGGCACGTGCCAGAGTTCACGGTTGAGCTTGTTGGCGCGGGCGTAGGCCAGCGCGGCGTAAAGTTTGTAGTCGAGCAGGCGCGCTTCTTGTTGCAGCGGCGTGTCGGGAATCCGGATGTTCAAGCCGTCGGGCGGCATCAGAAAATCTTCGGGCAGCTGAATGCGCACGCGATGCGGGTCCACGTCCACCGAGGCCGACACTTCCACAATGTCGGTGATGCATTTCATGCCTACCCACACGCCCGCGTACCGGCTCATGGCCCAGCCGTGCAATCCGTAATCCAGCACCTCTTGGACGCTGGCCGGAAACAGCGCCGGGATCATACAGGCCTTCAGGATGTGGTCGCTTTGATGCGGCAAGGTCGACGACTTGGCCGGATGGTCGTCGCCCGCCACCACCAGCACGCCACCGTGGCGCGACGTGCCTGCCGCGTTGGCGTGCTTGAAGACGTCGCCGCAACGGTCCACGCCTGGACCCTTGCCGTACCACATGCCAAAGACGCCGTCGTACTTCGCGCCCGGAAACAGGTTGACCTGCTGCGAGCCCCAGACGGCGGTGGCCGCCAGGTCTTCGTTGATGCCGGGCTGAAACTCTACGTGATGGGCCTTCAGGTACTTGGCCGCCTTCCACATGTTCTGGTCGACGCCGCCCAAGGGCGACCCCCGATACCCCGACACAAAGCCCGCCGTGTTCAAGCCCGCGCGTGCGTCGCGCACCCGCTGCATCATGGGCAGGCGGACCAGGGCGTGGATGCCGCTCATCCAGGCGCGGCCGGATTCCAGTGTGTACTTGTCGTCAAGTTGGACGGATTCAAGCGCCGCGCGCAGTGCGGGCGTAAGGGGGGCATTCATGTCTACTCCAAGATCCTGGATGCCCCCACCAGCTTCGCGTCGCGCGCTTGGGCGCACGCGGGCCAACAAGGGCCGTGAAAGTGAAGTGATGCGCTCGCGCGCTTAGCTCTGCCAGTTGTAACCGCTTGCCCACACCCCGGCAATAGGGCGATGCGATAATGTGCGCCATGGARTTCGCCCCTCGAATCGTCGCCTGGCAACGCCAGCATGGCCGCCACGATCTGCCCTGGCAAAACACACGTGACCCGTATCGGATCTGGCTGTCCGAGATCATGTTGCAGCAGACGCAAGTGGCCACCGTCATCCCGTATTACGACCGCTTCCTGCAACGCTTCCCGGACGTTGCCGCGCTGGCCGCCGCCGCCCAGGAAGACGTGATGCCGTACTGGGCCGGCCTGGGTTACTACGCGCGCGCCCGCAACCTGCATCGCTGCGCGCAGGAAATCGCGCGCGACTGGAACGGCCGCTTCCCGCCCACCGCCGAAGACATCGCCACCCTGCCCGGCATTGGCCGGTCCACGGCGGCGGCCATTGCGGCGTTCGCGTATGGCGAGCGGTCTCCCATCCTGGATGGCAACGTCAAACGCGTCTTCACCCGCCACTTCGGCATTGCCGGCGACCCGTCCAAGCGCGACGTCGAAACGCGGTTATGGGCGCTGGCTGACGCGCAAGTCGACGCCGCGCCGGGCCTGGACATGGCGGCCTACACGCAAGGGTTGATGGACTTGGGCGCCACGCTCTGCACGCGCGGCAAACCCGCTTGCGACAAATGCCCGGTGGCCGGCGGCTGCGTCGCCCGCCGCGAAGGCCGCCAGACTGAACTGCCCACGCCGAAAGTGCGCAAGGCCATTCCGGAACGCGAGACCTGTATGCTCGTGCTCCAACACCAGGGCGCTTTCCTGTTGCAGCAACGGCCCGAGCCCGGCATCTGGGGCGGGCTGTGGAGCCTTCCGGAATTCGACATCGCGGGCGACCCCGACGCCGCCTCGCGCGCGCTGGGCCTGGAGCCCGAACAACGCTTCGAACTCGCGGCGTTCGCCCACACCTTCACGCACTACCGCTTGCACATCCGGCCTTGGCTGGTGCCCGTGCGCGCAGCCGGTTTGCGCGAATCCGCACTGCCTGAACGATGGGTGCATGCAGACAAGCTGGCGACGATGGCGCTACCCGCACCGGTGAAGAAATTGCTGCAAGGCCTGGTGGATGCCGGCATGCAGGACAGCCTGTTTTCTTCAGCCAAGCCCTGAGGCGCAGGCTGGCCGGGGCGTGATCACGCCTCGGCTTGCACCGCACCGCTCAACAACATCACCAGCTTCAGATCCGGATGCGTCGCCAGCCGGAACGTGATCTGCTGAAACGCCAGCTTGCCGTCGCGCGGATGCTGAAATTCCCGCAAGCCGCCTTCGCGCTCCACCACGGCATGCCGCGTCCACCAGTGGGCGAAGACGGGGCTTTGGCGGCTAAGCGTATCCAGCAAACCCAGCACGGCGGCCTCGTCCAGATGCGCGCCCGCGTCGGCGCGGAATTCCGCCACCACACGGCGCGCACGCTGGTCCCAGTCCACAACGAGATCGCGCGCGGCGGGGTCCATGAAGATGTAGCGCAGCAGGTTCGGTTCGGGGTCGCGCGTAGGCCAATCGTCGAACAGGTCGCGCAGCGGCTCGTTGTAGGCCAGCACGTTCCAGGCGCGGTCCAGCACATAGGCCGGCGCGTTGATCGCGTTCACGCATTCTTGCAAGGGGCCGGGCGCGCCGCCCGCATCGTCGCGCGCATGTTGAGGATCGGCGCAGTCGGCCAAGTCGAACAAGTAGGCGCGTTCGGCGCGCGCCAGTTGCAGCACGCCCGCAATGCGCGACCACACGGACGGCGACACGGAGACTTCCCGCCCCTGCTCGATCCACGTGTACCAGGTGACGCTGATGCCGCACAGTTGCGCGACCTCTTCGCGGCGCAGGCCCGGCGTGCGGCGGCGCATGCCTTCGGGTAGTCCGGCCATCTGCGGCGTGATGCGGGAACGGGCGCTGCGCACAAATTCGCCCAATGCCTGACGGCGCAAGGGCGAACCGTCTTGGCTGGCGGCGCCATGGGGGGAAGTAGTCATACCAGGATAAGCAATGGGCTTGTACGTGTATAAGGGTCGGCCTATCTTAGCGCCTGCACCTGACTTTTCGCACAACGCCCCACAACGCCCCTAAAGGACATTCATGACCGCCAGCACCCACGACGCCGCCGTCGACCGCCAGTTCAGCCCGCGCGCCACGGCCTACCTGACCAGCGCCGTCCACGCCCAAGGCGAAGACCTGCTGCAAATGGCAGACGTCGCCCGCCAGCACCCCGATGCGCGCGTGCTGGACTTGGGCTGTGGTGGCGGCCACGTGAGCTTTCACGTGGCGCCCGAAGTGAAGCACGTCACCGCGTATGACCTGTCGCCGCAGATGCTGGACGTGGTCGCGGGCGAAGCCGCCAAGCGCGGCCTGAACAATCTGGTCACCCGTCAGGGCAAGGCCGAGTACCTGCCGTTTGCCGACGGCGAGTTCGACCTGGTGATGTCGCGCTATTCCACGCATCACTGGCAAGACGCCGGCCGCGGCCTGCGCGAAGCGTTTCGCGTGCTGAAGCCGGGCGGCATCGCTGTGTTTGCCGATGTGGTGTCGCCGGGCGAACCGTTGTTGGACACGTGGTTGCAGACCATCGAAGTGTTGCGCGACACCTCGCACGTGCGCGACTACTCGGTGGCCGAATGGACCCGCATGCTGACCGAGGCCGGCTTCACGCTGCAAGGCTTGTCGCCGCGCCGCCTGCCGCTGGAATTCCAGACCTGGGTCACGCGCATGCGCACGCCCGACACGCTGGTGGCCGCGCTGCGCCATATGTTCGGCATTGCGCCTGACGTGGTGCGTGCGCACTTCGACGTGAAGGAAGACAGCTCTTTCACCAGCGACACGGCGACCATCGTGGTGAAGAAGCCGGGCTGATTCAGCTTGTGGGGCTGGCGGTAAACGCTGCCAGCGCCCCCGCCACGCCCCGCGCACGTAGGGAGTGCACCGCTAGCGCCACGGCGCGCACAAAGCGCGGGTCCTGGCCCAGATCATCTCCGAAGACGGGCGCGAGGCCGGTCAACGTTTGCACCCAGACCCGCGTTGCATCCGCTTCGGCGCTATCGTCGGGGCGGCTATTGCCACCTTGATTGGCATGGTCCTGGCCGCATTGCCTATCGCTTTGCCTATCGCTTTGCCTATCGACTTTCCTATTGGCCACCGCCTGCTCGGCCTGGGCGTATCGCTTCGCAAGCACATCGGCCATCGGGTCTTGAATATCGTAGCGTCGCCCCGCTTCATCGACACCACTCAAAAAATGCAGCCACGCCGCCACGGCCAGCGCCAATCCATTGATCGGCAAATCTTGCGCCAAGCGCGCACGCACCGTGTCCAGCAAGCGCTGCGGTAATTTCTGCGAGCCGTCCATCGCGATCTGCCGGGTCTGATGTTTCAACGCCGGATTGGCGAAGCGTTGCAACAGGCGCGCTTGGTATTGCGTCAGGTCCAGACCGGGCAATTCCGGCAAGGTCGGCACGATGTCTTCGCGCAACAACGCGGCCAAATAAGCCTTCAATGCGGGCTGCGCCATCGCCTGGTCGACCGTGTCCCAACCGGCCATCACTGACAAATACGCCAGCGCCGAATGCGCGCCATTAACGGTGCGCAGCTTCAGCGTTTCAAAGGGCGCGGCGTGTGCCACAAAGCGCGCGCCGCCGGCCGTCCAGTCTGGCCGGCCCGCGGTAAAGTGGTCTTCCACCACCCATTCCAGATAGGGCTCGGCCACCACCGGCCACGCGTCATGCACGCCCAGCACGTGCGCCACATCGCGCCGATCGTCGTCCATTGTGCGCGGCACGATGCGGTCCACCATCGAACAGGGAAAGGTGCAATGCGATGCGATCCATTGCGCCAATGCAGAATCGATTTTCTGCGCGAAGGCGACCACCATGCCGCGCAACAAATGGCCATTGCTGGGCAGGTTATCCAGCGACATCAACGTGATGCCGTTGCGCCCCGCCGCGTAGCGTTGTTGCAGCCCCCGCACGATGAACCCGATAGTGCTGCGCGGCGCACGCGGGTGCGACAGATCATGCTGGATATCGGGGTGGTTCAGGTTCAACAGGCCACTGGCCGGATCATGGCAATAGCCTTTCTCGGTGACGGTGACGCTGACAATCCGCGTGTCCGCGTGCGCAATGCGCGCCAGCACGGCAGGCGGGTCTTCAGGTGCAACAAGCATTTCCCGCAGGCATCCGATCACCGCCATCGTCTGTTGCAGCCGCCCGTCTGCGTCGGCGCTGCGCAGCGCCAACGTGTACAGACCGTCTTGCGGCGCCAGGGCATCGCGCGTATCGGCATGGCGCAACGATACGCCGCAGATGCCCCAACAAAGCTCCGCACCGGCAAGCGGCGCGGCGGGGTGAATGACGGATTCATTAATGGCCGCCTCATTGACCGCAGCCAGATGCGCGCGCACAAACGCGCCCAGCCCCAGATGCACGATGCCGACACGCAGCGCGCTCCGGTCGTACGCAGGGCGCGCCACGCCGGGCGGCAGCAGACCCAGACGCGCGGGCGTCAAACGCGCCGCGCCGTCCGCTACCAATTCCATAGCGTCCCGTCCTGCTGCAAGCGGTTCACCGGCAGGTACGCGCGCTTGTACGGATACTTGGCGGCCAACGCTTCGTCGATATCCACGCCATGCCCCGGCACGTCGCCCGGATACAGCATGCCCTGATCAAACGTGTACGCGTGCGGGAAGACGGCGTCGGTTTCTTCGGTGTGGCGCATGTATTCCTGGATGCCGAAGTTCGGCACCCACAAGTCAAAATGCAGCGCCGCGCCCATGCACACGGGCGACAGATCGGTCGCGCCGTGGCAACCCGTGCGCACCTGATACAGCGACGCCAGGTCCGCAATGCGGCGCAGGTGCGTGATGCCGCCTGCGTGCACGACGGTGGTCCGGATGTAGTCGATCAACTGGTTCTGCACCAGGTCCTTGCAGTCCCAGATGGAATTGAAAATCTCGCCCACCGCGAGCGGCGTGGTGGTGTGCTGCCGGATCAGCCGGAAGGCGTCCTGGTTTTCAGCGGGCGTGGCGTCTTCCATCCAGAACAGGTTGTAGGGCTCCAGCGACTTGCCCAGCCGCCCGGCTTCGATGGGTGTCAGACGGTGATGCACGTCGTGCAGCAGGTGATGATCAAAGCCGAGCTTTTCGCGAATGCGTTCAAACAGTTGCGGCGTGTGCCGCAGGTATTTTTCGGTGGACCAGTCGTGTTCGCTGGGCAAGTCGGCATCGGCCGGTTCGTAGAACAGATTGCCGCGCCCCACGCCATACACCTTGTCCAGACCCGGCACGCCGCTTTGCGCGCGGATGGCGCGGTAGCCCATGTCGGCGTAGTGCAGCACTTCGTCAACGGTATGCTCAATGTCAGACCCGTTGGCGTGTCCGTAGACCATGACGCCGCTGCGGCTCTTGCCGCCAAGCAGCTGGTACAGCGGCAGGCCGGCCGCCTTGGCTTTCAAGTCCCACAGCGCAGTGTCCACTGCGGCAATCGCCGTCATGGTGACGGGCCCGCGCCGCCAGTACGCGCCCTTGTACAGGTACTGCCAGATGTCTTCGATCTGATGCGCATCGCGCCCGATCAGGCAGGGAATGACGTGTTCGGTCAGGTATGCCGACACGGCCAGCTCGCGCCCGTTCAGCGTGGCGTCGCCAATGCCGGTCAGGCCCTGATCGGTTTCAATCTTCAGGGTCACGAAATTGCGGCCCGGCGAACAGACAATCACGCGTGCATTCGTAATTTTCATCGTGGGTTTCCGTGGTTCAGAACGTCACCATCACTTTCATGGCCTGATGGCGGTCGGCCGCAAGCGCAAACGCGTCATGCACGTTCGCCACCGGCACGGCGGCCGTCAACAAGGGCGATACGTCCAGCAGGCCGCGGCTTAGATAATCCACGGCCCACGCGTATTCATCGACAAAACGGAAGCTGCCGATGACGGACAAACTCTTCACCATGATCTGGTTGAACGGACACCCGTCGCTGCTGCCGCTCAAGGTGCCAACGGTAACGATGACGCCGCGCGGACGCGTCACGCGGATGGCGTTGGCCAGCCCGGCGTAATGGCCCGACGCTTCGAAGCACACGTCAATTGAGCCCTTGCCCGCCGCCAGCGCTTCGATGGCGGCCGGGTCTGCCGCCACGTTGATCGTGCGCGTCGCGCCGACGCGCGTGCAGGTGGCGAGCGTTTCGTCCACGATGTCCACTACCGTCACCTGGCTTGCGCCGGCCAGGCGCGCCGCCATCAGGATCAATGCGCCGATTGGCCCCGCGCCCACCACCATGACCGACTTGCCGAGCAAGCTTCCCGCGCTGCGCACCGCGTGCAGGGCCACGGCCAGCGGTTCGCCGAATGCGGCCAGCTCGAAAGACAAACTGTCCGGCACGGGAAGGCACTGCTTTTCCTGCACCACCACCTGTTCGCGCATCGCGCCCTGCATGTGGGGATAGCGGCTGGCGCTGCCGAAGAAATGCACGGCCTCGCAGTGATTGGAATCGCCCTGGCGGCAATAGCGGCACACGCCACAGGTGCGCGCGGGGTCCAGCGCCACGCGGTCGCCGGGCTTGACGGCCGTCACTTCCGAGCCCACTTCCAGCACTCGCCCGGACGCTTCGTGGCCGGGCGTCAGCGGTTCACGGATGACGAAGTCGCCCACGCGGCCGTGGCGGTAGTAGTGCAGGTCAGACCCGCAGATGCCCACCGCCTTGATGCCCACCCGCACCTGTGCCGGCCCCAAGGGCTCGGGCGTCTGTTCGTCCAGGCGCAGATCGTCCGCGCCATGAATTGCGCAATTCAACATGCTTGCCAGCCCCCGTTAGGTGTTGCCGCGCTATCGCCACCCCTGCGCGAATTCGCCGATCACGCGCTCAAGGTGAGCGCGCATCGCCTGCCTGGCGGCGTGGGCGTCGCCCGCCACCAGCGCGCTGAAAATGCGCTGATGGTCTTCCTGCGACGCCTGCCGCAATGCCTGTGTATGGAAATGCTGTTCGATCTTGTCCCAGATGGGGCCACGCGCCTGATCCCACATCGACGTCACCGTGGCCAGCAGCACGCTGTTGCCGGTGGACTGCGCGATATACAGATGAAACCGGCGGTCGGCCGCTTCGTTGGCGGATTTGTCGGTGACCTGGTCGCGCATCGTCGTCAGCGCTTCGAATATGCGGTCAAGATCGGCGTCGGTGCGGGTGGTGGCGGCAAGCGCCGCGATCTCGGATTCAATCAGCGAACGCGCCCGCAGCAGTTCGAACGGGCCAGCCCCCGCTTCCTGCGCCGCGGGCAGCCGGGCCACGCCGGGCTTGGGTTCGCAAACATAGATGCCGGACCCGCCGCGCACTTCCACCACCCCTTGCAGCTCCAGCGCGATGATGGCTTCGCGCAGCGCGGTGCGGCTGACGTCGAAGCGTTCAGCCAACGCCCGCTCGGCCGGCAAGCGCCCGCCAACGGCGAATTCGCCTTGCGTCACCAGGGCCTGAATCTGCGCGGCCAGCCTGACATAGGCGCGGTCGGGCGCGGTCTTCACGGCGGGTTCGTCGGCAGGTTCGACAGGTTGGGGAAGCAGTTGCAGCATCGTCACGGCCTAAATTGGTTAGACCAAATCGTATTTGGTTCACCAATTTTCACCATCATGGTTTACCACTATCAGTGGCGACGGACCTGTCCGGTGTCACTTGCGGTCACCACGCCCGACAGCCCCAGCAAAAACCCTGTATAGATGGCTGTCCCCCTTTGCCAGAGCACACGAAAAGGAAGTGTCATGCCCGAAGCGTCTGAACAGACATTGCCCACGGATCTCACCGTCACCGAAGCGGCGGCCCTGATTGTCGATGGCCGGCTGACCAGCGTGGCGCTCACCGAAGCCTGCCTGAACCGCATCGACGCCCAACAAGTCCTCAACGCGTTCATCACCGTGGACCGCGCGGGCGCGCTGGCCCGGGCCCGCGCTTACGATGCAGCGCGCGCCCAAGGCGGCGATGGATACGCCCCGCTTGGCGGCGTGCCCATCGCCATCAAAGACAACATCCACGTGGCTGGCCTGCCCAATACGGCCGGCACACCCGCGTTGAAGCATTTCCGTCCCGCCCAGGATGCGCCCGTCGTGCAGCGCCTGCGTGCCGCCGGTGCCATCATCATCGGCAAGACCAACATGCACGAATTGGCGTTTGGCGTGTCGGGCTACAACACCGCGTTTCCCGGCCCGCAGGGCGACGGCACGCGCAACGCTTACGACAGCACCCGTATTGCAGGCGGCTCGTCATCGGGCAGCGGCGCGGCGGTTGGCGCCCGCTTGACGCCCGCCGCGCTGGGCACGGACACGGGCGCGTCGGTGCGCCTGCCCGCCGCCGTCAATGGCGCGGCCGGCTTCCGCCCGTCGGTGGGCCGTTACGACGGCTCGGGCATCACGCCTATCTCGCACACGCGCGACACCCCGGGCCCCATCGCCAACAGCATGCAAGACATCGTGCTGTTGGACGGCATCCTTGCCGGCGACGCGCAACCGTTGCGGGCCTTGCCCGCCGCGCACGTGCGTCTGGGGCTGGCCACCTATTTCTGGACGGATCTGGAACCGCAGGTGCGCGACGTCATGGACGCCGCGCTGGCCAAGCTGCGCGAAGCGGGGGTCCAGCTGATTGATATCGACATGCCTGACCTGCCCGCCGCCAACGCCGCCGTCGGCATGCCGCTGTGCCTGTACGAGCAAAAGCCCGATCTGACCGCCTATCTGCAACGCTACAACGTGGGCGTGAGCTTTGACGAGGTGGTGGCGCAAATCTCCAGCCCCGACGTCAAAGCCATCTTCGATGGCCTGATCGTGCCGGGCGTGCTGCCGACCCCTGACGGTCAAGTCTTGGCGCTGCAACCGCTCTACGAACGCGTCATCGCGGAACAGCGTGACGAACTGATCAACGTCTATCAGCGAGCGTTTCAGGCGCACAACCTGGACGGCCTGTTGTTTCCAACGCTGCCGATCCTGCCGATGGCCGCCACCCCCGAGGCCAGCAGCTTCGAAAGCTTCAGCCGTCTGACCCGCAACGTGGACCCCGGCAGCAACGCCGGCCTGCCCGGCTTGAGCGTGCCGGCGGGGTTGTCCGCGGAAGGCTTGCCGGTGGGATTGGAAATCGATGGTCTGCCGGGCGCCGACCGCAAGGTGCTGGAAATTGGCGTGATGATCGAAGGCGTGCTGGGGCGCATTGCACCGCCGCGCGTTTGAAGACGTCTGTTCGACGGCATCTATGTGACGGCGTCCAATTGAATCCGCCACGCTGGCCGTAAAAAGGGCCGCGCCCCAAAAAGGTGACGCGGCCCATGCCCGGCGGCGGCTTTACGGTCCGAGCCGTTTCAATACCCGCGCCGCCCGCGTCACCCCAAATTGGGCGCCAACGTCCGTTTCAGGTCTTCAATGCTGCGGCCGCTGCGCTTGGCGTAGTCTTCAAGCTGGTCTTCGCCGATCACGCCTACGTTGAAGTATTGCGAGTCCGGGTGGCTGAAATAGAAGCCGGACACGCTGGACGCCGGGTACATGGCGTAGCTGTCGGTCAGCATCATGCCGATGTCGCTGCCGTCCAGCACGCGGAACATGTCGGTCTTGACCACGTGCTCCGGGCAGGCCGGGTAGCCAGGCGCAGGGCGGATGCCCACGTACTTTTCGGCAATCATGTCTTCGTTCGTCAGCGCCTCGTTGGGCACGTAGCCCCACAAGTCCTGGCGCACGCGGGCGTGCAGGCATTCGGCGAAACCTTCGGCCAGGCGGTCAGCCAGCGACTTCAACATGATGCTGGAATAGTCATCCAGCGCCTTCTCGAATTCCGCTTCCTTTTTCTCGATGCCGATGCCCGCCGTGACGGCGAACATGCCGATGTAGTCGAGCTTGCCGGACGACTTGGGCGCAATGAAGTCCGCCAAGGACTTGTTGCTGACGCCTTCGCGCTTGGCGCCCTGCTGGCGCAGGTTGCGATACGTGAACAGCACTTCGCTGCGCGTTTCGTCCTTGTAGATTTCGATGTCTTCGTCGTTGACGCTGTTGGCCGGGTAAAAGCCCACGACCCCGTTGGCGGTAAGCCAGCGGCCTTCGACGATGCGCTTCATCATGGCCAGACCGTCGGCGTAGACCTTGCGCGCCTGTTCGCCCACGACCTTGTCATCAAGAATGGCGGGGAACGGGCCGAACAGGCTCCACGTCTGGAAGAACGGGCCCCAGTCCACGTACTTGACGATCTCGGCCAGGTCATAGCTTTTGAACGTACGGCGGCCGATGAACTTCGGGCGCGGCGGCGTGTAGTTGTCCCAGTCGATAACGGGGCGCGAGGCGCGCGCGTCCGCCAGCGGCAAGATGGGCGTGGCCTTGCGGTTGGCGTGGCGGCGGCGCACGTCTTCGTATTCCTGCGCCAGTTCGGCCAGGTAGGTCTCGGATTGGTCCGACATCAGATTCGTGGCGACGCCCACCGAGCGGCTCGCGTCCGGCACGTAAATGACCGGGCCGTCGTAATTCGGCGCGATCTTCACGGCGGTGTGCACGCGGCTGGTGGTGGCCCCGCCAATCATCAGCGGCAGCTTGCGGCTGCGGAAGTAGTCGTCGCGCTGCATTTCGCTGGCCACATACGCCATCTCTTCCAGGCTGGGCGTGATCAGGCCGGACAAGCCGACGATGTCGGCGTTTTCTTCCTTGGCCTTTTCCAGGATCTGCGCGCAGGGCACCATCACGCCCATGTTCACGACTTCGAAGTTATTGCACTGCAAGACCACCGACACGATGTTCTTGCCGATGTCGTGCACGTCGCCCTTGACGGTGGCGATGACGATCTTGCCCTTGGCGCGCACGTCGCCGCCGGCCGCCGCGATCTGGCGCTTTTCTTCTTCGATGAAGGGAATCAGGTGGGCCACGGCCTGCTTCATGACGCGCGCCGACTTCACCACCTGCGGCAGGAACATCTTGCCTTCGCCGAACAGGTCGCCCACGACGTTCATGCCGTCCATCAGCGGGCCTTCGATGACTTCAATGGGGCGTCCGCCGCGGTTGAAGATTTTCTGGCGGACTTCTTCGGTGTCTTCGACGATGAACGTCGTGATGCCGTGGACCAGCGCGTGCGACAGGCGCTGCTCGACCTCTGCCTTGCGCCACGTCAGGTCTTCTTCGCGCTTGGCGCCGGAGCCCTTCACGCTGTCGGCAAACTGCACCAGGCGTTCGGTAGGCGTGCGTTCATCGTCGGCTTCCGTCTTGCCCACGGGGTTGGGGCGGTCCAGCACCACGTCTTCGACCAGATCACGCAGCTTGGGGTCCAGGTCGGCGTACACGCCCAGCTGGCCGGCGTTGACGATGCCCATCGTCATGCCTTCCTTGACCGCGTAATACAGGAACACGGTGTGGATGGCTTCGCGCATGGGCTCGTTGCCGCGGAACGAGAAGCTGACGTTCGACACGCCGCCCGAAATGCGGGCGTGGGGCAGGTTGTCGCGAATCCAGCGGGTGCCTTCGATGAAGTCCACCGCGTAGTGGTTGTGTTCGTCGATGCCGGTGGCGACCGCGAAGACGTTCGGGTCAAAGATGATGTCTTCCGGCGGGAAGCCCTCTTCTTCGACCAGAATCTTGTAGGCGCGGCCGCAGATTTCCTTGCGGCGTTCCAGCGTGTCGGCCTGACCCAGTTCATCAAACGCCATGACGACCACCGCCGCGCCGTAGCGGCGGCACAGGCGGGCGTGATGGCGGAACGGCTCGATCCCTTCCTTCATGGAAATGGAGTTCACCACCGGCTTGCCCTGCACGCACTTCAGGCCGGTCTCGATGACTTCCCACTTCGAGCTGTCGATCATGACCGGCACGCGGGCAATGTCGGGCTCGGACGCAATCAGGTTCAGGAAGCGGTGCATGCAGGCCACCGAATCCAGCATGGCTTCATCCATGTTGATGTCGATGATCTGCGCGCCGTTCTCGACCTGCTGGCGGGCCACGGCCAGCGCTTCGTCGTACTTTTCTTCGCGGATCAGGCGGGCGAACATCTTGCTGCCCGTCACGTTGGTGCGTTCGCCCACGTTAACGTACAGCGTGTCTTCGTCGATGTTCAGCGGTTCCAGGCCCGACAGACGGGTCTTGACCGGGATGTCAGGCACGACGCGCGGCGTCAGCGACGTGACCTTGTCCGCAATGGCGCGGATGTGGTCGGGCGTGGTGCCGCAACAGCCGCCCGACATGTTTACCAGCCCGGCGCGGGCGAATTCCTCAAGCAGCGCCGACGTGTCGGCCGGCGTTTCGTCAAAGCCGGTTTCGGCCATCGGGTTGGGCAGGCCGGCGTTGGGGTAGACGCAGACGTAGGTGTCACAGATCTTGGACAGTTCGGCCACGTAGGGGCGCATCAGCGCCGCGCCCAGCGCGCAGTTCAGGCCGATGGTGACCGGGCGCGCGTGGCGCACCGAGTTCCAGAAGGCTTCCACGGTCTGGCCCGACAGGATGCGGCCCGACGCGTCGGTGACGGTGCCCGAGATCATGACGGGCAGGCGGATGCCGCGCGTCTCGAACACTTCTTCGGTGGCGAAGATGGCGGCCTTGGCGTTCAGCGTGTCGAAGATGGTTTCGATCAGGACGATGTCGATGCCGCCGTCCAGAAGGCCGTTCAACTGCTCGATATAAGCCACGCGCAATTCGTCGAACGTGACGTTGCGCGCACCCGGGTCGTTCACGTCGGGCGAGATCGATGCCGTTTTGGGCTGCGGGCCCAGGGCGCCAGCCACGAAGCGCGGCTTGTCCGGCGTGCTGTAGGCGTCACAGGCTTCGCGCGCCAATTGCGCCGACACCAGATTCAGTTCGTAGGCCAGTTCCGGCAGGTCGTAGTCGCCCTGCGCGATGGTGGTGGCGCCAAAGGTGTTGGTCTCGATGACGTCGGCACCGGCTTCCAGATACTGGCGGTGGATTTCCGAAATGACGTCGGGGCGCACCAGCGACAACAGTTCGTTGTTGCCCTTGACGTCTTTGCCGTGGCCGGCGAAACGCTCGCCGCGAAAGTCCGCCTCGCCCAGCTTGTAGCGCTGGATCATGGTGCCCATGGCGCCGTCCAGAATCAGGATGCGCTTGCCCAGCAGGCGGGCGAATTCACCGCCTTGGGTATAGGCTTCGGGCGGGTACGGCAAACGGGGATACGACACGGGCAGGTCCAGATAAAGGTGGCCAACGGCGGCGTGGATGTGGCTAAAAAGCGAAAAACGCCGAAAAAACAAGCCCTGATCGTAACAAAACGGGCTGTCTCGCGCCCTCGGGTGATACAGTTTCGGCCCCGAACCGGTGCTTTCGGCGCATCTTGCTGGCAAGAACACAACACTTGCCTGTCTGCGTGCGAAAGGTAAACGGGAAACAGGAAGACGCCCGCCAGGGCTGCCGCGCCGCCCACAAGGCGGCCGCACACGTCCCGGCGTCCAGCCTGTGCTGCCCCCGCAACGGTCCCCATGCGCGCTTTGCGCCCATGGCAGCCCGATACCGGCCAGTTCGATCGCCAGGAAGTCCATGCAATGCCGCCAGGCCTGAACCGGCCCGCCGCGGCGCGTGGGCGCCCTCCCCATCGTGAATGACCTGCGGGGTCGCGGGTCGCATCGAGGTTACGTAGATGAAAGCCCGCTCCATCCGGCGTTACGCCGGCGCCCTGCTCTGTTCCGCCCCGGCCATCGCCGCCGCCCAGCAAGCTGCCTCCCCCGCCCCCGAACTCGACACGGTCACCGTCACCGCCCAGCGCGTGCCGACCGACGGCCGCACGCTGCCGGTGTCCATTTCGGTGATCACGGCCGAAGACATCGCCGCCAGCAGCGCCCGCACCATGCAGGACCTGCTGTCGACCCAGTCCGGCATCAACCTGATCAACACCAGCAGCTCGAGCGACAACGCGATCGTCGACCTGCGCGGCTTCGGCATCACCGGCGCCAGCAACACGCTGATCTTGATCGATGGCGTGAAGCAGAACACGAATGACCTGTCGGCCCCCAGCCTGGGCGTGGTGCCCCTGGACCAGGTGGAACGCATTGAAATCGTGCGCGGCAGCGGCTCCGTTCAATACGGCGGCGGCACGACCGGCGGCGTGATCAACATCATCACCAAGTCCGATTTCTCGAAGGAGCCGGTCACTGCCCGCGCCACCGCCACGTTCGGCAGCTACGGCCTGCGCCAGTACGACGCCGCCGTGGCGATGAACAACGAGAAGGTTGGCGTTGACGCTTACATGCAGTCGCTGCACTCCGACGGCTACCGCGACCACAGCGGCGAGCGCCGCGAAGGTGGCGGCGGCGGCATCACCCTGCGCCACAGCGACGGCTCGATCCGCCTGTACGGCCGCACCACGACGCAAAAGCTGGAGCTGCCCGGCCCGCGCCTGATCAGCCCGTCGACCGGCGTGAACGAATTCCAGGACGACCCACGCGGTTCGAAGAACGACGTCGACTTCGTCAAGACCACGACCACCACCTTCGGCCTGCAAGTCGAGCAGGCGATTGGCGTTGGCACCTTGTACGCCGACCTGTCGACCCGCGAAAAGAAGCTGAACGGCCTGTCGTATGACGGTTTTGGCGACACCCTGCGCGACCAGAAGCTGGAAGAGAACATCGCCAGCGTGCGCTATCGCCTGCCGATCAACGGCGGCCACAGCATCGTCTTCGGCGCCGACGCGCAAGAATCCAAGACCACCGCTGACCAGAACGCCTACTACGACTTCGAACCGTCGAAGTGGCAGTCGCGCCAGCACCAGTACGGCCTGTTTGCCGAAGGCCAGATCCGCGCCACCGACAGCACCTACGTGACCGCCGGCGTGCGCCGCCAGTACGCGTCTGACGACCTGGACGTGCTGAGCGGTTCAGGCACCGCGTCCGACCGCAGCAACCATCTGACCGCCTGGCAGCTGGGCGTGCGCCAGGACCTGTCCGCCGGCTTCGGCCTGTACGGCAAGGTTGGCCGCAGCTTCCGTCTGCCCAATGCCGACGAACTGCTGTCGGTGCAACAGCCGCTAGCCCCGCAAACGTCCACCGACAAAGAAATCGGCGTGACGTGGCAAGGCGCCGCAAGCAGCGCCCGCCTGTCGTACTTCCGCTATGACCTGACCAACGAAATCCAGTACAACCCGCTGGCCGACGGCATGTGGGGCCCGGGCACCGGCGCCAACACCAACCTGGACCCGACCCGCCGCCAAGGCATCGAACTGGAAGGCCGCACCGCCCTTTCCAGCAGCATCACGCTGGATGCAAACCTGACCTGGATGGAAGCGCAATTCCGCTCGGGCAACTACGCAGGCGTGGACCTGGCCGGCAAGACCGTGCCGCTGGCGCCCAAGTGGCTGGCCAACGCCGGCGTGACCTGGCGCCCCACCGATGCGTTCCTGTGGAACGTGTCGGCGCAATATGTGGGCAAGTCGCGCATGGACAACGACCAGGCCAACCAGTTCGACAAGGAGCTGGACGCCTACGTGCTGTTCAACACGAAGGTTGCGTACAAGTTCACGCGCAACATCGAAGGCGCCATCGGCGTGAACAACATCTTTGATCGCCAGTACGCCACCTACGGCATCCGTGGCGGCAACGCGTCGTTCGAAATGCTGGGCCCCGTCGCCAACTACAACCTGTACCCCGCGCCGGGCCGCAATTTCTACGCGTCGCTCACGCTGCGCTATTGATCGCGGACATCCGATATAGTCGGCGTTCTTCGCTGACGGTATCGGCCCCTGCATGACTGACTCACGCGCCTTTCCACGCATCGCCCCGGGGCTGTTGATTGCCCTGGGTGCGCTGCTGGCAGGCCCGGTGCTGGCGGCTTCGGCTGTGGACGGCAACCGCGCGCCGCTGGAAGTTCAGCCAAGTCAGAGCCAGAGCCAGAACCAGAACCAGAACCAGAACCCGAACATTCAAGTCCGGGATGACCAGGGCCACACGGTCTTGTTGGCCGCACCCGCACGCCGCGCCGTCACCCTGGCCCCCCACGCGACCGAACTCGTCTACGCTGCCGGCGCAGGCCGCTTTCTCATCGCCACCATACGCGGCAGCGACTACCCCGCCGCCGCCCGCCAATTGCCCGTTATCGGCGACGGCATGCAGCCCGACGCCGAGCGCGTGGCCGGCGTGCGCCCCGACTTGCTGATCGCCTGGCAGCCCACCGCCGCCGAACCGCTGGTGCGCGTCATGGACAAACTGGGCGTGCCCGTCTTCTACAGCGACCCGCTGACGCTCGCCGCCATTCCTGACGCCGTCGAACGCATGGGTGTGCTGTTCGGCACTGAGGAACACGCGCGGCCGGCGGCGCAATCCTTGCGCGACCGGCTGGCTGCCTTGAGCGCGCGCTACACCGGCCGCCGTCCCGTGCGCGTCTTCGTGCAGGCCGGGCTGGACCCCATCTACACCCTGAACAACAGCAGCATCGTCAGCGACGCGTTGCGCCTGTGCGGCGGCATCAACGTCTTTGGCCTGGCGCCTGTCGTCGCCCCGCAGGTCACGCTGGAAAATGTGCTGGCCGCCAGGCCGGAAGCGGTGCTGGCGGGCGTCAGCCGGCCCGAAGACACCGCGAAGAATCTGGCCGCCTGGCAGGCGCTGGGGCTGCCCGCCGCCCGTGCCGGCCATGTGTACGGCGTGGACGCCGACGCGCTGTACCGCCCCGGTCCGCGCCTGATCGACGCCGCAGAGGCAATCTGCGCCGACCTGGACCGGTTGCGCTGATCGAACCATGCTCGGCTGACTCTGACCGGTTGTGCTGATCAAAACACGCTTGGCTGACAGGGACCGTTTGCGCTGACGCATCGCCCGCTTTGCACGCGATCTGCAAATAGTGGAACGCCCCATTTCACCGGCCGCGCCTGCCGCAGGGCATCGTGCTTTATCATTCGCATAGCAAAATCAGTCAGCCTCCGCGGGCTCCGCTCTTGCGCCCCCGCCCTTTGAACACCGCCATGACCACACAAGACACCCTCACCATCGCCGGGCGCGCCTATTCGTCGCGCCTGCTCGTCGGCACCGGCAAGTACAAGGACTTCGAAGAGACCCGCGCGGCGCTGGACGCCAGCGGCACCGAGATCGTCACGGTTGCCATCCGCCGCACCAACATCGGCCAGAACGCGGGCGAACCGAACCTGCTGGACTACGTCCCGCCGTCCAAATTCACGCTGCTGCCCAATACCGCCGGCTGCTACACCGCCGACGACGCGATCCGCACCTTGCGCCTGGCGCGCGAACTGCTCGACGGCCATGAGCTCGTCAAGCTGGAAGTGCTGGGCGACCCGCACACGCTGTTCCCGAACATGCCCGAAACCCTGAAGGCCACCAAGACGCTGGTCGACGAAGGTTTCAAGGTCATGGTCTATTGCACCGACGACCCCATCCAGTGCCGCATGCTGGAAGACATGGGCGCCGTGGCCGTGATGCCGCTGGCATCGCTGATTGGCTCGGGCATGGGCATTCTGAACCCGTGGAACCTGCGTTTGATCATCGACCAGGCCCGCGTGCCGGTCGTGGTGGACGCGGGCGTGGGCACCGCGTCGGATGCGGCCATCGCCATGGAACTGGGCTGCGACGCCGTGCTGATGAATACCGCCATCGCCGCCGCGCGCGACCCGATCCTGATGGCCAGCGCCATGAAGAAGGGCGTGGAGTCCGGCCGCGAAGCCTTCCTGGCCGGCCGCATGCCCAAGAAGCTGTACAGCGGCGCGCCCAGCTCGCCCACCGAAGGGCTGATCACCGGCGGCCCGGGCGCGGCGAAATGAGTTCGCGCCAACAGGACGGCAGCGCCCGTCCCATTCCCAACGCGCTGACCATCGCCGGCGTCGACCCGTCCGGCGGCGCGGGCATCCTGGCCGACGTGAAGGCCATGAGCGCGCTGGGCGCCTACGGCTGCGCCATCATCGCGGCGCTGACCGCCCAGAACACGAAGGGCGTCACCGGCATCTCGGCCGTGCCGCCCGCGTTCGTGGGCCTGCAAATCGACACCCTGTTCGCCGACGTGCGCATCGACGCCGTCAAGATCGGCATGCTGGGCCAGTACCCGGTCATTGAAGTCGTGGCCGAAAAGCTGGCCAAGTGGACCCCGGCCCATGTGGTGCTGGACCCGGTCATGGTCGCCAAAAGCGGCGACCTGCTGCTTGAGAACGACGCCGTGGGCGCAATGCGCGAAGCGCTGCTGCCGCAGTGCACGATGTTGACCCCGAACCTGCCCGAAGCCGGCGTGCTGCTGGAAGAGCGGCCGGTTGAGACCGTCAAGGAAATGCGCCGCGTGGCCGAGCGCCTGCGCAACAAGCTGGCCCATTCGGGCGAACGCTGGGTGCTGGTCAAGGGCGGCCACCTGCCCGGCAACGAGACCATCGACTTGCTGCACGACGGCGACCGCATGATCGAACTGCCCGGCCATCGCATCGAGACCGTCAACACGCACGGCACGGGCTGCACGCTGTCGGCCGCGCTGGCCGCGTTGCTGCCGCAAATCGGGGACGTACCCGAGGCCGCGCGCCGCGCCAAGGCCTATCTGACCGAAGCCATCCGCCACGCCGAGCGGCTGTCGGTCGGGTCCGGCCACGGCCCCGTCCACCACTTCCACGCGTGGTGGTGAACGCCAACTGCGCTGGCTAGACGCGGGTGAAACGCGGCGCTCTACGGAGCGCCGCTGTCGTTTCCGGCCCGCGAATCAGACCGATTCCCGCCGTTGAAACATCTGCCGAATGGAGCCGCCGTCACAGGACGCTACGAATCGGTACAATGGCCGGCTGATTCCTCTGTTTTTTCCTGACCGTCATGAACGCTTCGACCCTGCCCGACGTAGAACAAGCCCGCTTCAATATGGTGGAACAGCAGATCCGCCCGTGGGACGTCCTGGACGCCAACGTGCTGCAAGCGCTGTTCGATGTGCGCCGCGAACAATTTGTTCCGCCGGCCCTGCGCGCCCTGGCGTTTTCCGACCTGGAACTGCCGCTGGAAATCAACGCGGTCAATACGCGTCAGACCATGCTGGCCCCCAAGGTTGAAGCCCGCCTGGCGCAAGAACTGCAACTGACCAAGTCCGACTGCGTGCTGGAAATCGGCACCGGCTCCGGCTATCAGGCTGCGCTGCTGGGCTATCTGGCCCAACAAGTGACCTCGGTCGAAATCGACAGCCGCCTGGTCACGTTCGCGCAGCAAAACCTGCAAATGAACAACGTCACCAACGTCAAGGTCGAAACCGGCGACGCCCGCAATGGCTGGGGCTCCACCGAATATGACGCCATCCTGGTGACGGGTTCGGTGCCGGTTGTGCCCGACGCGCTCAAGTACCAGCTGCGCGTGGGCGGCCGCCTGGTTGTCATCGTGGGCCAGGCCCCCGTCATGACGGCCTGTCGCATCACCCGCACCACCGCTGCCAGTTTCGAAACGGTGAACCTGTTCGAAACCGTGGTGAAGCCGCTGCGCGGCGCCACGGTATCCCAGTTCAAGTTCTAAACCCCTAGCTTGCCGCCCCGCGCCTGCCCCCAGCCGGGGCGTGGCGCATCAACGGGGTGGTCCGGCGTATCGTTGAAAATCATGCGCGTCCGATTGCTTACGGCTTTACTGGTTTTTACCTGCGCCGCAAGCGTCGGCCCGTCGCCCGCGTTTGCGCAGAACCTGATCCAGGTCTGGCAAGCCGCCCTGGGCAATGATCCGACTTACGCCGCCGCCCGCGCCAACTACCGCGCGGGCCTGGAAAAAGAGCCGCAAGCGCGCGCGCTGCTGCTGCCGCTGATTTCCGCCGAAGCCGGCGGCGCCTACCAGGAAACCCGCAGCACCCGTGGGCTGGGCGTGTCCTACAGCGGCGGGCGCGGCGTATGGGATCTGGCGCTGACCCAGCCTCTGTTCGATTGGGGCCGCTGGCAGAACTACGAGCAATCCAAGCTGATCGTGGCCGACGTCGAAGTGCAATTGCAGCAGTCCTACCAGGACCTGCTGCTGCGCGTGGCCGACGCCTACTTCAACGTGCTCTACGCGCAAGACACGCTGACCGCCACCGAGGCCGAAAAGGCCGCCGTTGCCGGGCAGCTGGAGTCCGCCAAGCGCAATTTCGAGCTGGGTAATTCCACCGCCACCGACACCTTCGAGGCGCAGGCGCGCTACGACCTGGTGGTGGCGCAGGAATTGCGGTTGCAGAATGACCTGGACGTGCGCCGCGATGAGCTCGCCAAAATCATCGGCACGCAGCCGGGCGCACTGGCCGAACTGCCGTATGGCGTGCAACTGCCGTCGCCCCAACCCGCCCGCGTGAATGACTGGAGCACCCAGGCCGAGTCCTCCAGCCTGGAAGTGCTGCGCGCGCAGCTGCTGACCCGCATCGCGGGCCGTGAAATCCAGATCGCCAAGAGCGGCCACTACCCCAGCCTGAACCTGCGCGCCACCAGCGGCAGCGCCAGCGACGCCGTCATGCGTAACGCCGCGCCGGGCAAGCCGATCGACAACACGATAGGCGTGGTGCTGTCGATTCCGCTGTATTCGGGTGGCGGCGTGTCGTCGCAAGTGACCGAGAAGGTGCAGCTGGAACAGAAGGCCCGCTACGATTTTGAAACCGCGCGGCGCCAAGCCGTTCAGGCCGCGCGCCAGTACTACACCGGCGTCACCAGCGGGCTGGCGCGCATCCAGGCATTGGAAGCCGGCGAAAAATCCAGCCGCGCTTCTGTGGAAGCCAACCGCACGGGCTACGAAGTGGGCGTGCGCATCAACCTGGACGTGCTGAACGCCCAGCAGCAGCTATACGCCACGCAGCGGGATCTGGCGCTGGCGCGCTACAGTACGGTGCTGTCAGGGCTGCGTTTGAAAGCCACCAGCGGGATTCTGGCGGAAACGGATCTGGAAGCGATTAACCGCTTGCTTCGGGAACCGCGTTGAACGCCCGTCAGGCGCCCTGAATCTTCTTCACCAGCGCCGTCGTTGACCGTTCGAATTCAAATGGAATCGCCACTGCGCGGCCGCCCCAGGTTTTGACCAGCGCGGTCTCGGGCAGCTTTTCCATGTCGTAGTCGCCACCCTTGACGATCAAATCGGGCTTGAGCTCGCCGATCAGCGCTTCGGGCGTGTCTTCGTGGAATGACGTGACGACGGTCACAAAGCCCAGCGCGGCCAGCAGTGCGGCGCGGTCTTCCATGCGGTTCAGCGGGCGCTCGGCGCCTTTGCCCAGGCGGCGCACCGATTCGTCGGTGTTCACCGCCACCACCAGCGTCGCGCCCAGTTGCGCCGCTTGATCCAGATACGTCGCGTGCCCGCGATGCAGGATATCGAACACGCCATTGGTAAACACCAGCGGCCGCGGCAAGCGGCCAGCAGCGACGGCGGCGACGCATTCATCGCGGGAAAGGACTTTGGATTCAAAACGGGCGGCGGACATGCGGCGATTATATCCGCCCGTCCGCCGCCCGATGGCAGCCTGATTGCCGGCCCATCGGCAGCCCGATAGCCGGCAATAGCGCCTGAAACTCAGGCGCCGCCGAGGATGATCTTCTTTTCCTTGGGAACGATCAGCGCCGTCATTTCCTTGCGGTAGCGGTTCAGGTCCTTCACCGTTTCGAAGCTGCGGTCCATCAGCTTGGACAAGATGTGCAGAATGCGCGAGGCGACCTTCTGTTCCCAGATGCCGTCAAAGCGGATCTGGGTGTCCAGCCAATGCTCCAGCCAGCCCGGCTCGGGCAGACGCGACTGCACCGTGTCATTCGGGAACAAGTCCTTGTTCACGTGCAGGTTGGTCGGGTGCAGCGCCTGCTGCGTGCGGCCGGCCGAGGCCATCAACACGCCAATCTTCGAGAACGCCAGGCGAGCTTGCTCGCTGGTGTCCTCGCCACGGTCATGCAGCGCGCGGCGCATGTATTGCAGGTAGGCGCCGGCGTGGCGGGCTTCGTCCTGCGCCACGGTCTTGTAGATGGCCTTGATGACGGGTTCCGTGTGCCATTCGGCGGCGCGGCGGTACCAGTGGTTCAGGCGGATTTCGCCGCAGAAGTGCAGCATCAGCGTTTCCAGTTCGGGAGCCGCGTCGAATTCAAAGCGCACGTTGTGCAGCTCTTCTTCGGTGGGCACGAGATCCGGGCGGAAACGGCGCAGATACTCGATCAGCACCAGCGAATGCTTTTGTTCCTCGAAGAACCACACCGACATGAATGCGCAGAAATCGCTGTCGCCGCGGTTGTCGCGCAGGAACATTTCTGTGGCCGGCAGAGCCGCCCATTCGGTGATGGCGTTCATCTTGATCGTTTGAGCCTGCTCGTCAGAGAGCTTGCTGCGATCGAAATCCCCCCAGGGGATGTCATGCGCCATGTTCCAGCGCACGGCTTCCATGGTCTTGAAGAGTTCAGGATAAAGCATGGGTCTGCCCTTGTATTCGTCCCGCTTGTGGGGCGATAGAAATTAATGAATGGCGCGCGCGTCTCTTCGGCGTGACGCTGCATTCATCCACCGCAGCGCTATTTTTCGCCGTCTCCCGCGAAGCTATGATGACCGTTTCATGAATGAAACATGACAAGGTTCGTCTAGATCATCGCGCCGCCTATCGGGTCAAGGCCCATATTGCGACCCCAATCGCAAGAGCCAACACCCCAACCAGCGCTGCAACCAGCCGGTTGTTCTGTTCCTGGGCGCGCCGCAGGTGAATCATTTCGGCCAGCAGGGCGGGCGAAACGTTCGGGCGGCTCAGGTGGTCATGGACCAGCCTGGGCAAAGCGGGCAGCATTTGCGACCACTGCACCGCTTCTTTTTCCAGGCTTTGCCGCAAGCCCTTGAGTCCGACACGCTGGCGCATCCAACGTTCCAGATAGGGCTTGGCGGTCTTCCAGAGATCCAGGTTGGGATCGAGCTGTCGGCCCAACCCCTCGACGTTCAGCAACGTCTTTTGCAGCAGCACCAACTGCGGCTGGATCTCTACATTGAACCGGCGCGAGGTCTGGAACAGGCGGAGCAACACCTGCCCCAGCGAGATCTCGGACAACGGCCGGTCAAAGTACGGTTCGCAAACGGCGCGCACGGCGCCTTCAAGCTCTTCTTCGCGCGTGTCGGCGGGCACCCAGCCTGACTCGATGTGCAGTTGCGCCACACGCCGGTAATCGCGGTGGAAGAAGGCCAGGAAATTCTGCGCCAGGTAATTTTTGTCGAACTCGGACAGCGAACCCACGATGCCGAAGTCCAGCGCGATATAGCTGCCAAGCGTCCCAGGGCGATCCGACACGTAGATGTTGCCCGGGTGCATGTCGGCGTGGAAGAAGCCGTCGGTGAACACCTGCGTGAAGAAGATTTCGACGCCCGTGCGCGCCAGCGTCGGGATGTCGATGCCGGCTTCGCGCATGCGTTCAACCTGGCCCACCGGCATGCCGTACATGCGCTGCATGGTGAACACCGTGGACGCCGTGTATTCCCAGATGACCTCGGGCACGATCAGCATGTCGCCCCGGCCCGATTCAGGGCCGAAGTTGCGGCGCAGCTGGCTGCAATTGGACGCTTCGCGCACCAGATCCAGCTCGTCGTGCAGGTATTTGTCGAATTCGGCCACGACTTCGCGCGGCTTCAGGCGGCGGCCATCGTCGCCCAGGCGCTCGATGATGCGCGCCACGATCTTCAAGAGCGACAAGTCTTTTTCGATGATGCTCAGCATCCCCGGACGCAGCACCTTGACGGCCACTTCGCGGCCATCATGCAGCACGGCGAAGTGAACCTGGGCGATAGACGCCGAGGCCACCGGGTCCACATCGAACTGCGCGAACAGTTTTTCGGGCGGCGCACCCAGCGCGGCCTCGATGCAGGCGGCGGCCTGCGCGGACGGGAACGGCGGCACGCGGTCTTGAAGCAGCGCGAGCTCGTTGGCGATGTCGGCGGGGATCAGGTCGCGGCGGGTGGAGAGCACCTGCCCGAACTTCACGAAGATGGGGCCCAGCGATTCCAGGGCCATCCGCAGACGCTGCCCGCGCGGCTGACGCGGCCGCGTGCCCAGGCGGATGACGCGCAACAGGCAGGTCGCCAGAGGATGGTTCAGGCTGGAGAGCACGAGCTCATCCAGGCCATAGCGCAAGGAAACAACGATGATGCGAAGCAGGCGCAGCAGGGGAAACATGGATCAGGCGCCCCGCTTTGCGCTGGCCGAAGCCAGACGGGTTTGCAGGGCGGTGGCCGAACGCGTCAAGGCATCAGTGCGAGCGTTCAGCTCGGCTAAGTCCAGGCGCCATTGTTCCAGCGCGGGGCGGCCCACCAGCACGCCGCTTTCTTCGGCCAGGTATTCCGAGACGTTTTCGGCCAGGCGCGTGCCCACCGTGCGCGCCCCATTGGCCGCGGCGCGCGCGCCGCCCACGATGCGCAGTGCGGCGATATCGCCCACCACGCGGGCCAGCGCGTCTTCGGGGTCCGGGCGAAGCTGCTTGGACAGGTCCGCCACCACTTGGGCCAATGCCGCGTCGCCCGAGATATGGGTGGCTTCGGCGAAGTCAGGGGTTTCACGGTCAGCGCCCAGGCGCGGCAACGGCAGCTTTTCAGGGGCCACGGTCAGCGTCACGTCGGGCACGACGGCGGGGTCAGCCTGCGCCGCAAGGCCTTCGCTGTCGATCGTCAGGCCCAGCGTGAAACCGCCCAACGCAAAACGCACGGTCTTGCCGGCATGCCGCGCCAGACGCTCGCGCGCCCAGTCCTCACGCCGCAACAGGGCGTTGAGCGCGCTTACAGCCAACCGCGAGGGAGTGGGCAGGAACGAAAAAGGCAGCATGACGGTCTGCAACACCGCGTGGCGGGGTTGCCGGAATTAGTAGGTAAATCGGGAGTGTAACGGGTTAGATGGGCGCGTGTTTAGTGCGAAAGGCACATGGAAAAACCGGCCCTTGTGGGGCCGGTTCAAGCGGATGCCCTTTCGGGCATCCGGCAACGGAGGACAGAGGCAGTCCCGGCCAGCCAGCGTTTAGCTGGCCAGATCCACCGGAATCTGCTGAATGCCAGCCAACAGCCAGCCGCCATTGGCAGGCTTGAACAGGTTCCAGACTTCTTCGAAGCGGAAGGCTTCGGCGCCGGGGGCCTCACGCAGCATGCCGGAGAAGCGCACGCTGGCCAGGTGGCCGTCGGACACGGATTCGATGCCCAGCATTTCGGCGTTCAACAGCACCACTTCGGTCTTGTTGGGAGCCGCGCCGCGCTCAGCCAGCTGCGGCTTGAGTTCGGTGATCAGGTCATCGGTCAGGAAGTCGCGCAGGCCATCGGTGCTGCCGCTGTCCCACACAGCCTGGATGCGAACGAACTGCTCCTTGGCTTGCTTCAGGAAGTTGGGCGTATCGAAATCACCCGGCACGAACCAGTTGTTGTCCTCGCCCGCTTTGGGCAGAACTGCCGGAGGCGCGACCGGTGCGGCGGCAGCCACAGGGGCGGCAGCAGCGGCGGGTGCGGCGGCAGCCGGCTTCAGGGCTTCACGCCACATCGGCTGCGGTTGCTGGCCCGGTGCGTTGTTGGCGCCATTGAAGGCACCTTGCGTCGCGGTACGCGGACCGGCGCCACGCAGACGGCGGATGATGAACATGACGGCGAAGACAACGGCGGCGATCAGCAGCGCGGAGCCCAGGAATTCAGCGAAGGCGCCCGACAGGCCCATGCTGGACAGCAAGGCGGCGATACCCAGGCCAGCAGCGATGCCGGCGATGGGGCCGAGCCAACGCGACGCGCCGCTCTTGGCGGCAGCGCCCGCGGCGCCGGCCGTGGCTGCGCCGGCGGCTGCCGGAGCGGCGGTGGCGCCAGCCGTGTTGTTCGCGGCGGCCGGCGGCGTGGTCGCCTGGCGCTGCTGGGTCACATTGGAGGATTGACGGCCGACGCTGCTGCCACCACCTGCACGACGGGCTTCGGCGTCAAACGACGCCGTCACCAACGCCGCGCCGGAAACGGCGATGAGCGCCGCGGCGACAAACCGCGAAAGACAGAATTTGGTCATAGAGTTTGCTCCCTCGTACTCGCGCCCCCGCTGCCCCGAGCAGCTGGGAGTCCCACGGACAGCGGGACCTAATCGCGACTTTTCTTACAGTAATCTGAACGTCGTAAGAATAACGGACAAGACGCCGCCCCACAAGTTCCCCGTGGGGTGAAGAAATATCCTGTGGACAGGCCGGGTTTCAGCCCAGGCGCACGCCCTCGTGCAAGGCGGCGATGCCGGCAGTCAGGTTGAAATACTGAACCCGTTCCAGACCGGCGGTGCGCAGCATGTCGGCCAGGGTTTCCTGGTCGGGATGCATGCGGATGGATTCCGCCAGGTAACGGTAGCTGGCTTCGTCCTTGGCGACCTTCTTGCCCAACCAGGGCAGCACGTTGAAGGAATACCAGTCGTAGGCGGGCGCCAGCGGCTTGGCCACGCGCGAGAATTCCAGCACCAGCAGCTTGCCGCCCGGCTTCAGCACGCGGGTCATTTCAGCCAGCGCGCGGTCTTTGTGCGTCATGTTGCGCAGGCCAAAGGCCACGCTGACGCGGTCGAAATAACCCGTGGGGAACGGCAGGCGCTCGGCGTCGCAAACGGCGGTGGGCACCAAAAGGCCGGCGTCAGTGAGGCGGTCGCGGCCCACGCGCAGCATGGAATCATTGATGTCGGTCAGCCAGACCTCGCCGGTAGGCCCCGCGCGCTTGGCGAAGGCCTTGGCCAGGTCGCCCGTACCGCCGGCGATGTCCAATACCTTCATGCCGGGGCGGATGGCGGCGCGGCCAATGGTGAAGGCCTTCCAGACGCGGTGCAGGCCGGCCGACATGAAATCGTTCATGACGTCGTAACGCTGGGCGACCGAATGGAAGACTTCAGCGACCTTGCGGGCTTTTTCGCCTTCCGGCACCGTTTGGAAGCCGAAATGCGTGGATTGGGCGTTGGAGTCGGCGGAATGTTGCGATTCGGAGGGGTTTTGCATGGTGAATTCCCGATATATCCTGGCAATGGTAGCCTATCGGCCACGCGCCGGCGGGCAGAGAACCTTCCCCGGAAGCACCCTGCGGTCACATACCTGAAATATTGCGGCCATACTATCGCAATGTTCGCGCCGCGCCGGCGCTCAGAAGTGTGCCAAATTCGCCATGTCCAGCACCATCCTCGTCGTCGAAGACGAACCCGCAATCCAGGAACTGATCGCCGTCAACCTGTCCTTCGCGGGGCATAAAGTGCTGCGCGCGTTCGACGCCGACCAGGCCCAGACCCTGATTCGCGCCGAACTCCCCGATCTGATCCTGCTGGATTGGATGTTGCCCGGCACGTCCGGCCTGGCCATGGCGCGCAAGCTGCGCAACGACGAGCGCACCCGCGCCGTCCCGGTCATCATGCTGACCGCCAAGGGCTCCGAGCAAGACAAGGTAGACGGCCTGGAAGCCGGCGCCGACGACTACATCACCAAGCCGTTCTCGCCGAAAGAGCTCATGGCCCGCATCAAGGCCGTGTTGCGCCGCCGCGCGCCCCAGCTGACCGATGACGTCATCGACGTGGGCGGCCTGAAGCTGGACCCGGTCACGCACCGCTTGTCGGGCAATAGCCAGTCTTTGCAGATCGGTCCCACCGAGTTCCGTCTGCTGCACTTCTTCATGACCCACCCCGAGCGCGTGTTCTCGCGTTCGCAACTGCTGGATCAGGTCTGGGGCGACCACGTGTTTGTGGAAGAGCGCACCGTTGACGTCCACATCCGCCGCCTGCGCAAGGCGTTGGAACCCAGCGGCCACGATGCGCACGTTGAAACCGTGCGCGGCAGCGGATACCGGTTTACGGCACAGCTTCCGACGCGGTAAAACTCCCGCACGATGATTTGGCTGCGCACCCTTTTCCTGGTCGCCCTGTGGGCGGTGATTTCACTACTGGCGCAATGGCTCATAGGTGATCCATTCGGCTGGATCGTGTTTTCCGCCGCGTTGGCCGCCATGCTGCTCTGGCGCAGCTGGCGCCTGACGCTGGTTTCCCACTGGGCCAATCACCCGGACACCTCTCCTCCCGCCTCCGTCGGGCCTTGGGACGACATCCTCGCCCCGCTCTACCGCTACACCCGCGCCCGCGCCCGGGAACTGGCTGAAACCCGCGACACCATGCAAGGCATGCTGGCCGCCGCCCAGGCGCTGCCGGACGGCGCGGTCACGATGAATGAAGAATTCCAGATCGACTGGTGCAACCGCATGGCGCGCCAGCATCTGGGCCTGCGCCTGCCGGCCGACCGTGGCCACAATCTGCTGAACCTGCTGCGCGCGCCGGAATTCGTGGAATACGCGCACCGCTCGTCCTGGCCCGACCCGATCCTGGTGCGCCTGGGCCAGCAAGGCCAGGAACGGCTGATGATGATGCAGCTGACGTCTTACGCCAGTAATCAGCGCCTGCTTATTACCCGCGACGTCACGCAGATTGAACGCCTGGAAACCACGCGCCGCGATTTCGTGGCCAACGTCTCGCACGAGCTGCGCACGCCGCTGACCGTGCTGGCGGGCTTTCTGGAAACGCTGCGCGACATGCCGGCCGATGCCTTGCCCGAAGAACAGCGCGCGCAGTACATCGACATGATGCATGAGCAGGCCCAGCGTATGCAGGCCATTGTCGAAGACCTGCTGACCTTGTCCACGCTGGAATCGTCGCCGGGCAGCGACCCGCGCGCGATCAACATGAGCGCGCTGCTGCAAAAGGCGCGTCAGCAGATCGAAGCCTTGTCGGGCGGACGTCATGTGCTGGAATGGCACATCGACGAAACGCTGGACGTGCTGGGCGCCGAAACCGAGCTGACCTCTGCGCTGTCGAACCTGCTGACCAACGCCGTGCGCTACACGCCCGACGGCGGGACGATCACCGTGCGCTGGGAACGCGAGCCCGATGGCGGCGCGCGCTACAGCGTGCAGGACACCGGCATCGGCATCCCCGCCCGCCACCTGCCGCGCCTGACCGAACGTTTCTACCGCGTGGACCGCGGGCGCTCGCGCGCCGTGGGCGGCACGGGTCTGGGCCTGGCGATCACCAAGCACATCGCCATGCGCCACGATGCCGAATTGCTCATCACGAGCGAGCCCGGCAAAGGCAGCGTCTTTGCGCTGCGCTTCCCCTTCGAACGTATCGCCATCGACGAACCGGCCTGACCGGTTTGCTCGTATCACCCGCGCCGCACAGCCGGCGCGGGTGGTAAATTTCCGGCCATGCGCATCCTGGTCATCGAAGACGAACCCAAACTGGCCGACTACCTTAAGAAGGGGCTGTCGGAACAGAGCCATATCGTGGATCTGGCGCGCGACGGCGTCGACGGTCTGCATCTGGCGCTGGAAGGCGCGTATGACCTGATCGTGCTGGACGTGATGCTGCCCGGCGTGGACGGCTTCGGCATCCTGGCATCGGTTCGCGCACAAAAAGACACCCCCATCCTGATGCTGACGGCGCGCGACGCCGTGGAAGACCGCGTGCGCGGCCTGGAAGGCGGCGCCGACGATTATCTGGTCAAGCCCTTTGCGTTTTCGGAGCTGCTGGCGCGCGTGCAGGCGCTGCTGCGCCGGGGCCGCACGCAAGAACCCACGCTGCTGCGCCTGGCCGACCTGGAGCTGGACCTGGCGCGCCGCCGCGCCCAGCGGGGCGGCCGCCGCCTGGACCTGACCGCCAAGGAATTCAACCTGCTCGCCCTGCTGCTGCGCCGCCAGGGGCAGGTGCTGTCGCGCACCACGCTGGCCGAACAGGTGTGGGACATGAATTTCGACAGCGACACCAATGTCATCGACGTCGCCGTGCGCCGCCTGCGCGGCAAGCTGGACGACCCGTTCGACGCCAAGCTGCTGCACACCGTGCGCGGCATGGGCTATGTGCTGGAGTCGCGCCCCGAGCCCAAACCGGCATGAAGCCGCCGCGCATGCGTTCGATGCAGGCGCGGCTGACGCTGCTGTTGGGCGCCATTGCGTTGCTGGTATCCAGCCTGGCCGGGGCGACGCTGTTCTGGGCGCTCAAGCGCGAAGTCGAGCGCCAGGAAATCACCGAGGTCAGCGGCAAGCTGGAATTGATCAACCACCTGATCGACATGCAGAACAGCGCCAGCGGCCTGCACGATCTGGCCGCCACGTTTGACGAGATGCGCGCCGGCCAAGGCCAGTTGGGCATCTGGATCGTGGACGCGCAGGGCCACGCCGTGTACGGCGGCCCCGCCCCGGAAACGCTGGGCACGGCTGACGACGGCAGACAAGTGGTGCTGCAAACCGCCGATGGCGGGCGCATGCGCGGCTTGCGCGTGGCCATGAATGACCGCATCCTGCCGGGCGCCGAACTGACCGTGGCCGTCAGCACGCGCACCAGCTCGCAGTTTCTATACGCCTATGGCACCGCGCTGGTGTTGATCTGCGCGCTCTGGGTGGGCGCGACCGTGGTGCTGGCCGCCTGGGCCGTGCGCCGCAGCATGGCCCCGACGCGCCGGCTGTCGGAGCAGGCCGCCCGCATCCAGCCCGACAATCTGGCGCGCCGCCTGCCGCTGGAAGACACCGACCGCGAACTGCACGACCTGGTGCGGTCCTTCAACCGCACGCTGGAACGGCTGCAATCGGCGTATCAGCAGATGGAAGGGTTCAACGCCGACGTTGCGCATGAACTGCGCACGCCGCTTGCCACGCTGATCAACGGCACGCAGGTGATGCTGTCATCCCCGCGCGACGCCGCCGAGTTGCGCGACGCGCTGGAATCCAATCTGGAAGAGCTCGAAGACCTGAAGACGCTGGTCAACGACATGCTGTTCCTGGCGCGTGCGGACCGCGGGGAACGGGCGGCGGACCTGGCGCCGGTGTCGCTCGCGGCCGAAGCCCGGCGCGTGGCGGAATACTACGAAGCCACGTTGGAAGCCCAAGGTGTGCATCTGCGCTGCGAGGGCGATGCAACGGTGGCCGCCAACCCGGGGCTGGTGCGCCGCGCCTTGGCCAATTTGATCTCCAACGCCATCAAGGCTACGCCCGCGGGGCGCGAAATCGTGCTGACGTGTTCAGCGTCGGCGGCAGGCGCGCGGGTGCAAGTGCGCAACCCCGGCACGCCCATTCCGGCCGCCGACCTGCCACGCATCTTCGACCGCTTCTTCCGGTCTGGGCATACCCGCGCGCCGCGCAGCGAAGGGCACGGGCTGGGGCTGGCCATCGTGCGCGCCATCGCCCGCATGCATGGCGGCGATGTGGACGCGGTGTCGGATGCGTCCGGCACGGTGGTGGGCATCACGTTGCGCGGGCCGGAAACGTCCCCGCGCCCGCCGAACATTACAAAACCGTAATCCAGGCGACAGAATCGGGTCACCCCGGCTTTTCTACAGTGTCATCACGGTCACTCCTGTAAGGATTTTCGTGAAAGACGCTCTGATTCGCCTTAGCCAGGCTGCTGCCCTGGCCCTGCTGTTCACCGGCGCCGCGCAAGCCGCAGGCGGCCACGATGGCCACAACATGCCGTCCATGACCATGCCGGCCGCAACGGCCCCGATCGGCAAGCCGGGCGACGCCGCCCGCGCCACGCGCACCGTCAATATCGACATGAACGACGCCATGCGTTTCACGCCCGACCGCATCGAGGTCAAGGCCGGTGAGACCGTGCGCATCACGGTGCGCAATGTCGGCAAGATTCGGCACGAGCTGGTGCTGGGCACCGACGCCGATCTGAAAGCGCACTACGACATGATGATGAAGGACCCCGGCATGCGCCACGAGGAAGCCAACGCGGTGTCGCTGGAGGCGGGCAAGTCCGGGCAGATCGTCTGGCGCTTCGACAAGGCGGGTACGGTGTCTTTCGGCTGCCTGGAACCCGGCCATTACTCGGCCGGCATGAAGGGAGCGGTGTCGGTGCTTTGACGCCCGGCACAGACTACCCATGCGCACACTTCCCCCTCTTGCCCGCCGGCGATTCGTGCAGGGCTTAGCGGCCGGCGGCGCGCTGGCGGCGCTTGGCGGCTGGCGCGCGGCGCTGGCGCAATCGCCGTCGCTGTCCCCGCTGCAGTCGCCATCGCACCCTGCCTCCGCCACCGAATTACGCGGCACCGAGTTTCATCTTGAAATTGGCGAAACGCCGGTCAACTTCACGGGCGCGGCCCGCATCGGCACCACCGTCAACGGCCAACTGCCCGCGCCCATCCTGCGCTGGCGCGAAGGCGACACAGTCACGCTGCACGTCACCAACCGGTTGCGCGAGCAGACGTCGATTCATTGGCACGGCATTCTGCTGCCGTCGAACATGGATGGCGTACCGGGCCTGAGCTTTGACGGCATCGACCCGGGCCAGACCTTCACCTACCGTTTCGACGTGCGCCAAAGCGGCACGTATTGGTATCACAGCCATTCGGGCTTTCAGGAACAGACGGGCCTGTACGGCGCCATCGTCATCGACCCGCGCCGCCGCGACCCCATCGCGTCCGACCGCGACTACACCGTGCTGCTGTCCGACTGGACAGACGAAGATCCGATGCGGCTTTTCAACAAGCTGAAGGTGATGCCCGACTACTACAACGGCATTCAGCCCAGCGTGCAAAGCCTGCGCGCCGACGCGGACGGCCGTGGCTGGCGCGCTGCGCTGTCTGAACGCCTGATGTGGGAACAGATGCGCATGAACCCGTCGGACCTGGCGGATGTGTCGGGCGCAACCTACACCTTCCTGACCAACGGCGCGACGCCCGCGGGCAACTGGACCGGGCTGTTCGCGCCGGGCGAACGCATCCGGCTGCGCTTCATCAACGGCTCGGCGATGACGTACTTCGACGTGCGTATTCCAGGTTTGAAGATGACGGTGGTGGCGGCGGACGGGCAGGATGTGCGCCCGGTGGATGTGGAAGAGTTCCGCATCGGCGTGGCGGAAACGTATGACGTGATCGTCGAGCCGCAAGACGACCGCGCTTACACGATCTTCTCGCAGGCCATGGACCGTTCCGGCTACGCCCGCGCCACGCTGGCCCCACGCGCCGGCATGCAGGCAGACGTGCCGGCGCTGGACCGCGTGCAGCTGCTGGGCATGATGGACATGGGCATGGCGCACGACATGGGCGGTGGAGACCATGCCGGTGCGGGCGCGGCTGCCAATGCGGGGGCAGGGGCAGACGCAGCCGCGATGGACCACAGCGCCATGCCCGGCATGGACCATGGCATGCAGCACGGTTCCGGCGCTGGCCAGGGCGGCATGGTCGAAGTGAAGCATCCCTACCCCGCCGAGCGCGGCGTGGGCAATTCGATGCTGCCCGACGTGGTGTCAACGCGTCTGGACGATCCGGGCGTGGGCTTGCGCGGCAACGGCCGCCGCGTGCTCACATACGCCGACCTGCATTCCATCCGCGAACCCGCCGACAACCGCGCGCCCTCGCGCGAGATCGAACTGCATCTGACGGGCAACATGGAACGCTACATGTGGTCGTTCAATGGCGTGAAGTTCTCGGACGCAAAACCCATCGTGCTGCGCTACGGCGAGCGCGTGCGCTTCGTGTTGGTCAACGACACGATGATGACGCACCCCATCCATCTGCACGGCCTGTGGAGCGACCTGGAATCGCCCGACGGCGCGTTCCAGGTGCGCAAGCACACAATCACGCTCAACCCGGCGCAGCGGCTGAGCTACCGCGTCAGCGCCGATGCGCGCGGGCATTGGGCCTACCACTGCCACCTGCTGTATCACATGGAGGCCGGCATGTTCAGAGCGGTCGTGGTGGAGTAAGCGATGACGCCTAAGACAAAACGATTGGGCGCCTGCGCCCTGGCGATGATGCTGGTGGCTGCGGGCGCGCACGCGCAAACCGCAGCGACCGATCACGGCGCGATGGACCATGCCAGCATGCCGGGCATGGCTCACAGCGCGACGCGTCCGGCGCCAGCCGCCATAGACCATGCCAGCATGGGTCACGGCGACTCCGCAGCATCGAATGTGCCGCCCCCCATCGGCAGCCTGCCGTCCAGCGATGGCGCGGGCGATCGCAGCTACGACAGCTACGGTATCCATCCGCACATGATGGACAACGACCCCACGTGGCAAGTGCTGTTCGACAAGTTCGGCATGTCGCGCAACCGCGATGGGCAGAATGCGCTGGATTGGGATGGCCGCTTCTGGTTCGGCACGGCCACCGACCGGCTCGTCGTCAAGAGCGAAGGCGAACGCGAAAACGGTGGCGGCTCGGACGGAAAGGTTGAAGCGTTCTGGAGCCACGCGGTCTCGCCCTTCTGGGACCTGCAACTGGGTGCGCGCCGCGACATCGGCACGGGCCCCAAGCGCAACTGGGCCGCCATTGGCATTGAAGGCGTCCTGCCGTACAACATCGAACTGGAGACGACCGGCTATGTGGGTTCGTCGGGCCGCACGGCGCTGGCGCTGAAGGCCGAGTACGACCTGCTGCTGACGCAACGGCTGATCTTCACGCCGGAACTCGAAGCCAGCCTGTACGGAAAATCCGACCCCGAACGCGGGATCGGGTCGGGGCTGTCGACGGGCTCACTGTCGTTGCGGCTGCGTTATGAAGTCACGCGGGAATTCGCGCCCTACATCGGCGTATCCTTTGAGCGAAAGTTTGGCCAGACGGCAAGCTACGCCTCGGACGCCGGGGCCAGCCGCTCGCAGACGGCCGTGATGGCCGGTGTGCGGTTCTGGTTTTGACACCCCCCGCCTTTTCGACATTTACCCTACGGAGCATCATGAACGCATCCCGAGTTACGCGCCGCCTGGTTATTGCCGCGGCGCTGTTCACCCCGCTATTCGCCCCCGCGATCACGGCGGCGCAAACGCCCGTCAAGGTGGAAGTCTGGAAGACGCCCACCTGCGGCTGTTGCGAAGACTGGGTCAAGCACATGCGTGACAACGGCTTCACCGTGACCACGCACGATGTGCAAGACACCGGCCCTATCCGCCGCAACGCGGGCATGGCGGACTACGGTTCCTGCCACACCGCCATGGTTGACGGCTATGCGGTCGAAGGCCATGTGCCGGCCAGCGATGTGCGGCGTCTGCTGCTTGAAAAGCCCGACGCAGCGGGCCTGGCCGCCCCCGGCATGCCGCTGGGTTCGCCCGGCATGGACGGCCCGGAGTACGGCGGCCGCAAGACGCCGCACGACGTGATGCTGGTCGACAAGCAGGGCGGCGCCAAGGTGTTCCAGGCGTATCGCTAGGGCGCGGGGGTGGGAAAGCCGTTGAAACAATTCATCCACACCGTCTCAATGGCTACTCCTTGCACTGCAGCAAAAATGCGCCACAATAAATAACACGCATTCCTCACCCACCCCCTGGCAGTCATGGCAAAAATCGTCCTGTTCGAGAACATCCACCCGAGTGCCCGCGCGGTCTTCGAAGCCGCCGGCTACACCGATATCGTCACGCACGCCGCGGCCCTGCCGCCGGCGCAGATGCACGACGCCCTGCGTGGCGTGCACGTGGCCGGGATTCGTTCTCGCACGCACCTGGATGCCGCCTTGCTGGCCAGCCCCGACCTGCGCGTCGTGGGCTGCTTCTGCATCGGCACCAACCAGGTCGACCTGGATTCGGCCATGCAGCGCGGCATTCCCGTGTTCAACGCGCCCTTCTCCAATACCCGTTCCGTTGCCGAACTGGTGCTGGGCGAAGCCATCCTGCTGCTGCGCCGGATTCCGGAAAAGAACGCCCGCGTGCATCTGGGCCACTGGGACAAGAGCGCGTCAGGCGCGTTTGAAACGCGCGGCAAGACGCTGGGCATCGTGGGCTACGGCAACATCGGCTCGCAGATCAGCACGCTGGCCGAAGGCTTGGGCATGCGCGTCATCTATCACGACGTGGAAGCCAAGCTGCCGCTGGGCAACGCGCGTCCGGCCGGAACGCTGAACGACCTGCTGGAGCAGGCCGACGTGGTGACGCTGCACGTGCCGGGCGGCAAGTCCACCGAAAACATCATGAACGCAGAGACCATCGCGCGCATGCGGCGCGGGGCCATCCTGATCAACGCGTCGCGCGGCACCGTGGTCGACATCGACGCGCTGCACGCCGCGCTGAAGTCCGGCCACCTGGCGGGCGCTGCGCTGGATGTATTCCCGACTGAACCCAAGGGCGCGGACGAGCCGCTGGCAAGCCCGCTGATCGGCCTGCCCAACGTCATCCTGACCCCGCACATTGGCGGCAGCACGCAGGAATCGCAAGAGAACATCGGCCGCGAAGTGGCCGAGAAGCTGGTGCGCTTCATGCAGGCCGGCACGACCAAGGGCGCGGTCAACTTCCCCGAACTGCCGTATCTGGAACCGGCGGGCGCCACCCGTATCCTGCACGTGCACCGCAACGCCCCGGGCGCGCTGGGCACGCTGGACAACCTGATGGCGCAACACGGGTTGAACATCGTCAGCCAGACGCTGCAAACCAAGGGCCAGATCGGTTACGTGATTACGGACGTGGAAGGCCAGGTGGATGACGTGGTGATGTCCACGCTGCGCAGCCACCCGATCACGGTGCGTTGCGACCGGCTGTAAACCGGGCGAGGTTGATCGCTTGATTGCGGATGGCGTTGTGGCTGAATTTGCCATGACGCCATTCTTGTTTATGGCACGCCTTCACCGGCTGCCGCCACCAGGCATTCCGCCATCTTTTCCCGCACGCTGCCCGCGTCGAACGGCAACCGGCCGATGATGCCGATGTCGCGGTGAAACGCCTGGTCGCCCAACGGCACCAGGCGCAAGCCCGTCATGTCCAGCCCGCGCAGGCGCGGCAACAGCGCCACCCCCAGCCCGTGACGCACCAAATTGGCGATGGCTTCGATTTCATCGAGCTCCACCGCTTCGTGCACATTCAAGCGGTGCTTCTTCAAGAAAATATCCACCACCCGCCCGCCGAATGACGCCCGGTCATAGCGGATGAAGGGCTGCGTCGCCAGCACGTCGCGCCAAGGCGCGGCCGGCATGGATTCCGGCATGGCCAGCACCACGGGTTCGCTTAACAGCGGCTGCCAGCCCAGCTCCGGCGGCAGCGTGAACGGCGGGCGGATCAGCACGGCCATGTCCACTTCGCCCGCGTCCACCTGACCCAGCAGCGACAGCGACACCCCCGGCACAATCCGCACCCGCACATCGGGATACACCGCGCGAAAGCGGCCCAGCGCATCCACCAGCAGGCCTTGCTGCACCGAGGCGATTGCGCCAATGCGCAACGAACCGCTGACATGCCCCGCCCCCGCCGTGGTGACCATGCGTTCAGCCATGGCGACCAATTCTTCGGCCTGCGGCAGCATCTCTCGGCCGTGCGCGTTCAACACCGCGGCGCGCGCGCTGCGGTCGAACAATTCCACGCCCAGGTATTCCTCCAGGCGCTTGATTTGCGCGCTGACCGCCGACTGCGTCAGCCCCAGATGCGTGCCCGCCCCGGTAAAGGTGCCATCACGGGCCACGGCGATGAAGGTTTTGAACTCTTTGATCACGATCAATATTTTTGATGCTAAGACACAAAAAATATCGTTTTTCAATCAAAAAAACAATACCTAAACTAGGGGCTGGTGCTAGCGCTGTTTTGCACCCGCGGCAGCCCGCATGCCGATCACCCTCTTTTGAATGACCCGGAAATTCTCATGACCGCTCAAACCAACCTGCCGCCGTTCCACCTGGCCTTCCCGGTTCGCGACCTGGCCGAAGCCCGCGCCTTCTACGGCGAAAAGCTGGGCTGTCCGGAAGGCCGTAGCTCGTCCGAATGGATCGACTTCAACTTCTACGGCCACCAGATCGTCGCCCACCTGGCGCCCAGCGAATGCGGCCACAAGGCCACCAGCGCCGTGGACTCGCACAACGTGCCCGTGCGCCATTTCGGCGCGGTTCTTTCCATGGAACAATGGGAAGCCATGTCCAAGCGCCTGATCGACGCCGGCACCGAATTCGTCATCGAACCCTACATCCGCTTCAAGGGCGAAGTCGGCGAACAGGCCACGATGTTCTTCCTGGACCCGTCGGGCAACGCGCTGGAATTCAAAGCCTTCAAGAACATGGATTCCTTGTTCGCCAAGTAATCCGCCGCCAGAGGTGTCGCGCCGTTGAACGCTTCTTCCGAACCCCCTTCTCCGGCCGAACCCTCCTGGCGCATCCAGCCCCAGGGTGATCGCTGCCTGATCATCACCTTTGGCGACCGGATTGACGCGTCGGTCGGCCAGACCTGTCTGGCCGCGGCGCGCAAACTGCGCGACGCGCAATTGGCCGGCGTGACCGACGTGGTGCCGTCATTCGTCGCCGTGGCCGTGCATTACCGGCCCGACGGCGTCGGCGGCGGCCCCACCTGTTCCGCGCTGACCGCCCGCGTCAACGCGCTGCTTGCCGATGGCATCCCTGCCGACGCCTCGGCCGAACGTGACATTGATATCCCGGTTTGCTACGGCGGCGAACATGGCCCCGACCTGGAAGACGTGGCGCGCGCCGCTGGCGTGACGCCCGACGATGTCATCGCCCTGCACAGCGGACCGCGCAGCATGGTGTTCATGCTGGGGTTTGCGCCAGGCCACCCTTACCTGGGCCTGCACGACGAAAAACTGAACATTCCGCGCCGGCCGTCGCCGCGCACCGTGGTGCCCATCGGTTCCGTTGCGGTCGCCAACCGGCAGACGGTGATCTACCCGAACCGGCTGCCCGGCGGGTGGAACATCATCGGCGCCACGCCGCTGACGCTGTTCGACCCGACCCGCGAACCGGCCTCGCTGCTGCAACCGGGCGATTCGGTGCGCTTCGTGCCCATCAGCGCCGACGAGTTCAACCGCATCCGGAAGGCACAGCCATGAGCCTGACCGTGATCAAGCCCGGCATGCTGTCCAGCTTCCAGGACGCCGGCCGCAACGGGTATCAGCATCAAGGCATACCCGCCGCTGGCGCCATGGACGAACGCGCGCACCGGCTGGCCAATGCGCTGGCGGGCAACGCCGGCGACCCCGCCACGCTGGAAATAACGCTGACCGGGCCGACCTTGCGCTTCGATGCGCCGGCTTGCTTTGCGCTGGCCGGCGCAGATCTTGGCGCCACGCTGAACGGACAAGACATTGCCCCGCACCGGCCGCTAGTGGCCTGCGCGGGCGATACGCTGGCCTTCGGCGCGCGCCCGGCCACCGGCGTGCGCGCCTACCTGGCGGTGCATGGCGGCTTTGCCTTGCCTGCGGTGATGGGCAGCGAATCCACGTATTTGCGCAGCGGCTTTGGCGGCTTCCAAGGGCGCGCGCTGGCCAAGGGCGATTGCATTGCCCTGCGGACCCCGCTTGCCGCGCACCGGGACCTGAAGGCGCTGCGCGACGCGTTGTGGAACCTGCGCATCTATCTGCCCGGCACGCTGGGCAACACGCGCCGCGCCGTCATCCGCTTTCTGCCCGGCCTGCATTGGCACGAATTTTCGGACGCCACGCGCGACGCGTTCAGCGGCGCGGAATTTCGCGTCAGCCCGCAGTCTGACCGCATGGGCTATCGTTTGACGGGCCCGGCGCTGGCGCTGGAACAGCCGCGCCAGATGCTGTCGGAAGCCGCCTGTTTCGGCACCGTGCAGGTGCCGTCGGGCGGCGAAGCCATCATCCTCATGGCCGACCGCCAAACCACGGGCGGCTACCCCAAGATTGCGCAGATTGCCACGGTGGACCTGCCCGCGTTGGCGCAGACCGCCCCCGGCGACACGCTGCGCTTTGCCCTGATCAGCCTGGACGATGCGCAGCGGCTGGATGCCGACCGCGAACGCGCGTTCACGCAATTGCACGACGCGCTGGCCCCGCTGCGCGCCTTGTTGACCCCCGCATAAAGGAACCTGCAATGACGACCCGCATCGATTTGAATTGCGACATGGGCGAAAGCTATGGCGCGTGGACCATGGGCAACGACGCGGCGGTGCTGCAATACGTCAGCTCCGCCAACATCGCCTGTGGATTTCATGGCGGCGACCCGGCCACCATGCGCAAGACGGTGGCGGCCGCCCTCAAGCAGGGCGTGGCGCTGGGCGCCCACCCCAGCTTGCAGGACCTGGCGGGCTTTGGCCGCCGCAGCATCCCGACCACGCCCGATGAAGCCTATGACATCGTGGTCTATCAGATTGGCGCGCTGGCCGGTGTGGCCGCCTCGCAAGGGGCGCGGCTGCATCACGTGAAGGCGCACGGCGCGTTGTACAACATGGCCGCAAAAGACGAAGGCCTGTCGCGCGCCATCTGCCAGGCGGTCAAGGATGTGGACGCGTCACTGATTCTGTATGGGCTGGCCGGCAGCAAGCTGATCGACGCCGCGCGCGCCATTGGGCTTGCGGCCGCCAGCGAAGTGTTCGCCGACCGCTCTTACCAGGACGACGGCTCGCTGACGCCGCGCACCCGCGCGGGCGCCATGATCGAAGACCTGGAGCAAGCGGTGGCGCAAGTCATAGGCATGGTGCGCGAAGGCAAGGTGCGTTCGGTGGATGGCCGCGACGTGCCGGTGCAAGCCGACACGCTCTGCATTCATGGCGACCAGCCCAACGCCCTGTTGTTCGCCAACGGCATCCGCCAGGCGCTGGAGCAGGCGGGCATTGAAGTCCGCACGCCTGCGCGCGGCTGAACGCGCAGCCCCTTAAAGCAAGGGGTCAGGCCCGGCCGTAGCGCGGCGCCGCCTCTTGCCTTACGGGTTCAATGGCGTCGCGATACACCTGCACAATGCTCGGCAGCACTTCCAGCACGTACGTGCGCGTCAACCCCGCAGCGCGCTCAAAATCGCGCACTGCCACGGCCTGCGTGATGCCGTGCGTGTAGGTCTGGATGGTGTTGGTTTCAATCGAGCGCCGGGCCAGCAGGAAGCGCAGCGGCTCCAGCTGTTCGTAGAGCTTGCTCAGCATGCTGGTCAGCGGCGTGTTGCCGGTGTAGCGGGCGCTGGCCAGATAGAACTCGCGGCATGCCGCGATGCTGGCGCGCACGTCGCGCTTGGCCATCGACGACGCAATCGCTTCGTCGTAGCTGCGCAGCTCGGCCACCAGCGGCGACAGATCCGTCACGTCGGCCAGCTGGCGCAGGCAATACGCCTCCAGCTCCGCGCGCAACATGTACAGGTGGCGGATTTGCGTTTCGGTATAGAGGGTGACCCGAAAGCCCTTGCGTTGGATATGCGTGACCAGGCCGCTCAACTCCAGCAAACGCAGTGCTTCCCGGATCGGGCTGCGGCTGGTGCCGAAACGCTGCTCTAGTTCTTGCTCCCGCAAGGGCTGCCCGGGCCGGATAGTGCCATCCACTATCAACTCACGAATCTGTTCCTGAAGGAAATACGGAATCGTGGCGGGCGCTTTGACGTCCAATCGGCTCCCCTTGTACTGCGCGAGGCATGGTATGAGACACCGAGAAGATACTAGAAATCTCTTGAAACACAAATAGGAAAATTGTTGCAGAGGTCAAAACGGGTTTGTCTCAGTCCCCGCCTTTCAATCCCAATCATCCCGATAGACGAACTTTGGCATCTGCCAGTTAAAGCGCAGAGCCAAGAGGCGCATGGCCAGCCCCACCGCCAACGCCAGCGGTACGGCGGCATTGGCCGACAAGCCCAGCGACTGGCCGCCCAGGTACAAGGCGCCGGTCAATACCGATACGCTGGCGTACAGCTCTTTGCGGAACAGCAGCGGCACTTCGTTGCAGAGCACATCGCGCAGCACCCCGCCTGCGCAACCGGTGATCATGCCGCTGATCAAGACGACGGTGACCGGCAGCTGCATCATCTGCGCCACCTGGCAGCCGATGACGGTGAACGCCACCAGGCCCAGCGCGTCGGCCAGCAGGAACACGCTGCGCAAGCGCCGCATCACGGGCGCGATCAAGGCCGTGAGAATGGCGGCCCCGCCGGTCATCCACAGGTACTCGGGATGGATGACCCAGGTCAGCGGGTAATGACCCAGCAGCACGTCGCGCAGCGACCCGCCGCCCAGTGCGGTGACGCAGGCGATGATGCAGACGCCCATCCAGTCCATGTCGCGCCGGCCGGCCGACAGCGCCGCCGTCATGGCTTCGGCCACGATGGCGACTAAATACAGCGTGTGCAGCAAGGCGGGGGAAATGTCGGAGAACATGGAGATAACAGTTATAGAAAAAAGGGGCCAGGGAAACCGGCGCGGCCAACCCCACATTGTATTGACGCTGATATTGCGCAATCCGCCATTGCCTGGTTGCGGCGCGTCCCTTACGCTGGACCGTGCGTTGACATCGATCAATCCCCTGTCTGCGTCGCGGCGAGACAATGGGATAACGCCCTGACAGGGCAGTACAAGCCAGGCTGCGCGGACGCGGGAGTCGCCACTCTGGCCACAACCGGGAGATAACGTATGACACAGCAAACAGGCCCCATCCTTCTGGCGACTGACCTGAGCGCGCGCGGCGATCGCGCCTTGGACCGCGCGCTACAGCTCACGAAGGAACTCAATACCAAGCTGATCGTCCTGCATGTCATGGAAAGCCATGCCACGCCTGCGCGCCTGACCACGCCGGTCTGGCGGCGCCTGTCGTCCGACCACAAGTCGCTGGCCGAACGCGAGCTGGCTGAAGACCTGTCTGCGGCTGACGTGCCGTCGGAAGTGGTGGTGGTGTCGGGCGATCCGCTGACGCGCATCATGGAAACCGCCGACAGCTATGGTTGCTCGCTGATCGTCACCGGCATCGCCCGCGACGAAACGCTGGGCCGGCTGCTGCTGGGCACCACCGTTGAGAAGCTGGCCCGGCAAGCGCGCCAGCCGGTGCTGGTCGTGAAGACCCGCCCGCGCAAGCCGTATCGCGACGTGCTGGTCGCCACCGACTTCTCGCCCGGCTCGCGTCAGGCCCTGCGCGCCGCGCTGCAACTGGTGCCCAACGCCAACCTGACACTGTTCCATGCATACGACGTGCCGTTCCAGGGCAAGTCCGTGCCTGACGACGCCGTCACGCGCAGCTTCTACAAGGGCGCGGAACAAAGCGCGCAGGAATTCACGGCGCAAACGCCGGAACTGGCTGGGCTGACGCCGCCCAAGGTGGTGCTGGAACCCGGCCAACCCGAAACCGTGCTGTCGGAATATTCGTTCAACCATCGCTCCGACCTGGTCGTGACCGGCACGCACGGCCGCACCGGCATCCTGCGCACCGCCATCGGCAGCGTGGCTGAGCGCCTGTTGGAATCCCTGCCGAGCGACGTGCTGATCGTCCGGCTGATCGACGGCGAATAAGCGGGCCGGCAGGATCGGCACGGCCCCATGAAAAAGCGGCGCTTCTGGCGCCGCTTTTTGCTGTGCTGCGATGTGTCTGGGAAACGATTACGCCTCGTCGCCCTGCTTTTCCATGGTTTCAATCGTGCCACGCAGCATTTTCAACAGCACCAGCCCCGGCACGGCAATCACCACCGTCAGCAGGAAAAACCCCGGCCAGTCCAGGTACGCCACCAGCGGCGGCGTCAGCGGCCCCGCCAGATACGTGCGCCCCACGGCAGATAGCGCCGACAGCAGCGCAAACTGCGTGGCCGAAAACCGCTGCCGGCACAACGCCATCAACAGGCCCACGAACGACGCGGTGCCCAAGCCGCCGCACAGGTTTTCGATCCCCACGCCGGTGGCCATCAGCCAGATATTTTTCGGGCTGACCGCAATCAGCCAGTACGCCAGATTCGACACCGCTTGCAGCAGCCCGAACGCCATCAGCGACCGGTACAGGCCCCAGCGCGACATCAGCGTGCCGCCGGCCAGCGCGCCCACGATGGTGGCGGCCAGCCCCAGCACTTTGTTCACGGTGCCGACTTCGGTGGGCGTGAAGCCCGCGCCGCGGATCAGGAAGGTGGTGGACAAGGCGCCCGCGAACGCGTCGCCCAGCTTGTACATCACGATGAGCAGCAGGATGGAGATAGCGCCCGGCCGCGTAAAGAATTCGACCAAAGGCTCGCCCACCGCCTGCCCCAGATTGCGCGGGGCGCGAGCGACATGTTCCGGCTCGGGCGCCCACAGCGTGGCCAGCACGCACAGCAGCATCAGCCCGCCCATCAGCACATAGGTGTTGCCCCAGCCGATCCACTGGTCCGCCAGGATCAGCGCCAACCCGCCTGAGGCAATCATGGCCAGCCGGTACCCCATCACCTTCATGGCAACGCCGGCGCCGCGTTCCTCCTTGCGCAACACGTCCGTGCAATACGCGTCGAACGCGATGTCCTGGGTGGCGGACAGAAACGCCACCCCCACGGCGAGCATCGCCAGCGGCATCAGCGCGGTAGAGGGCGACATCAGCCCCATCAGCATGATGGCCAGGCCCAGCAGCACTTGCGTGACCAGCATCCAGCCGCGGCGGCGGCCAAGCAGCGGCGGCACGTAGCGGTCGATGAGCGGCGCCCACAGGAATTTGATGGTGTAGGCCGTGCCTACGAGCGTCAGGAAACCGATTTCCTGGAGCGGGACGCCTTCCACGGTGGCCCAGGCTTGCAAGGTGCCGCCGGTCAAGGCCAGAGGCAATCCGCTGGCAAAGCCCAGGACCAGCAAGGGGGCCACGCGGGGGCTGGTGTAGACGTTGGATACAGCGGTAATGACGGTCTCCTGAAACGCGCCAGCACGGCGCAACAGGCGTTGCGCCGCGAGGCTTGCGGCATTTTAGGGCCTGTTCGGCCGCGCCGTCAGGGCGATCGGTGTCGGAATGTCAGGGCGTCGCGAAGCGATACACCGCCAGCGTGCTGCGCCAGCTGGGGAACAGCTTGACCTCGTGCCCTTCGTTGAACGTGGCGCGTTCAAGAATGCGCAGCTTCAGCTCACCGGCCAGCTGTTCGAAGTCGCGCAGCGTGCACAGGTGAATGTTCGGCGTGTTGTACCACTGGTACGGCATCTGGCCCGTGACCGGCATGCGGCCACGCAGGATGGCCCAGCCGTGCGGCCAGTAACCGAAGTTGGGAAACGACACGATGCCGTGGCGCGCCACCCGCGCCATTTCACGCAGGATGTGTTCGGTGCGGTGCATGGACTGAAGCGTCTGCGACAGCACCACCGTGTCGAACTGCTTGTCGTCAAACAGCGCCAGGCCGTCTTCCAGGTTTTGCTGGATGACTTCCACCCCGCGCCGCACGCAGGCGATCACGCAGGTGTCGTCCAGCTCAACGCCTGCGCCGCGCACCTGGCGGTTGTCGCGCAAGTGCGCCAATAGCGCGCCGTCGCCGCAGCCCAAGTCCAGGACGCGGCTGCCGGGTTCGATCCAGCCCGCGATGCGCGCCAGGTCGGGCCGCAGCGCGTTATGGGCATAGCGGGGGGTGACAGGAGTCATGCGGAACGTCCTTCGGTCAGGGCGGTATCGCCCGCCAGCCCAAGCTCGCGCGCGATACGTTCGTAGTAGCCACGAACCACGGCATGGTAGCGCGCGTCTTCCAGCAGGAAGGCGTCGTGCCCGTGCGGCGCGTCGATTTCGGCATAGGTGACGGGGCTGGCGTTCTTCAGCAGCGCGCGCACGATTTCGCGCGAGCGCTCGGGCGGGAAGCGCCAATCAGTCGAGAACGACACCAGCAGGAAGTCGGCTTTGGCGGGCGCCAGCGCACGCGCCAAGTCGCCGCCCGTCGTGCGGGCCGGATCAAAATAATCCAGCGCGCGCGTGATCAGCAGATAGGTGTTGGCGTCGAAATAGCGGGTGAATTTCTCGCCCTGGTAACGCAGGTACGACTCCACTTCGAACTCGACGTCGTAGCCGTAGTGGTAGGCGCCGTTTTCGGCGGGCGCGCGTTGCGCACGGCCAAACTTTTCGGCCATGTCGTCATCGGACAAGTAGGTGATGTGACCAATCATGCGCGCCACCGACAGGCCGCGGCGCGGCACGGTGTCTTGCGCGTAGTAGTCGCCGCCGTGGAAATCCGGGTCGGTGATGATGGCGCGGCGCGCCACTTCGTTAAAGCCGATGTTCTGCGCCGACAGGCGCGGCGTGCTGGCAATGACCACGCAGTTGGCCACGCGGTCGGGCAAGGTAATGGCCCAGCTGAGCGCTTGCATGCCGCCCAGCGATCCGCCCATCACCGCCGCAAAGCGATCGATACCGAAGTGATCGGCCACGCGAGCCTGCGCGCGCACCCAGTCTTCCACGGTCAGCACCGGGAACGCGGCGCCCCAGGGTTTGCCGGTTTCGGGGTTGACGCTGGCCGGACCCGTCGAACCGAAGCAGGAGCCCAGATTGTTCACGCCGATGACGAAGAAGATGTTGGTGTCCACCGGCTTGCCGGGGCCGACCATGTTGTCCCACCAGCCGACATCGCTGGGGTTGTCTGCCGCCAGGCCCGCCACGTGGTGCGAGGCATTGAGCGCATGGCAGATCAGGACCGCGTTGGTGCGCTGCGCGTTGAGCGTGCCGTAGGTTTCCACGGCAAGTTCGTACGCAGCCAGCGACTGGCCGCTAAGCAAGGGCAGCGGCTCATCGAAGCGGATGAAGGTGGGTGCGACAAGACCGACGGAACCGGGATCAGCGGAGTCGGACGTCGTGACGGTGGCGGGGACGAACCCGCTGGCCGAATCACCGGCCAAATGTTGGGCAGGAGTGGTCATACGGACCTCTTTAGCTGGATTTATTGGAAGGCGCCCGCAAGCGGATCAGGCAAATCGGCGCCGAAATATGGGTACTGCACTCAGGTACAGCGGAAAGAATTCTAGCACTGCTTGGCGGGGCTGCTGAAGCGGGCCGCCGGTGTGACAATAGCGCTTACCGGCGGCGCGCTTCGCCAGCCCCCACCCATTTCGCGCGGCGCGCCCCCCTGACAGGAAGGATATGGCTCACATCTATCTGGACGAACTTCAACACCTGGCGGCCGCCGCCCTGGCCGCCGCCGGCGCCAATCCGGCGATGGCGGACAGCACCGCCCGCGCGCTGGTCTTTGCCGAAAGCCAGGGCATCAGTTCCCACGGCCTGTCGCGCGTGCCGTTCTACGCCGGCCATCTGCGCGCCGGCCGCGCCATCGGCTCGGCCGTGCCGCGCATCGTGCACGAGCGCGGCGGCGCAGCGCTGATCGACGCGGGTTCGGGCCTGGCCTATCCCGCCTGCGCCATGGCGGTCGAGCAAGCCGCCCTGCGCGCCCGCGAACACGGCATCGCCTTCATCGGCGTGGCCAACAGCCATCATTTCGGCGAAGCCGCCTACCACCTGGAAGCGCTGGCCGATGCCGGGCTGGTGGCGCTGGCGCTGAGCAATTCGCCCGCCGCCATGCCGGCCTGGGGCGGCAAGCGTCCGCTGTTTGGCACCAACCCCATCGCCGCCATCTTTCCCCGCCGCAATGGCGCGCGGCTGGTGATTGATTTGTCTCTGTCGCAAGTGGCGCGCGGCAAACTGATGATCGCCGCGCGCGACCACCAGCCCATTCCGCTGGGCTGGGCATTGGACGCCGACGGCCAGCCCACCACTGACCCCAAGGCCGGGCTCGCAGGCAGCATGCTGCCCGCAGGCGGCGTCAAGGGCGCGATGCTGGCGCTGATTGTCGAACTGCTGGCGTGCGCACTGACCGGCGCGCACTTCGGTTTCGAAACGGAATCGTTCTTTGTCGACGCAGGCGGCCCCGCGCAGCTGGGCCAGGCCTTCATGGCGATCGACCCGGGCGCGCTGGCGGGCAACAACACCTACCTGGAACGCGTCGAAACCCTGGTTGACGCCATGCTGGAAGACGACGGCGTGCGCCTGCCCGGCGACCGCCGCCGCAAGCTGCGCGACGAAGCCGTGAAGCACGGGGTCGACATCCCCGACCCGCTCATGGCGCAACTGCGCGAGATGGCGGGCGTGGCCTAGCGCGCTAGGCGCCCTGGGTGAACCACAACATCAAGGGCGCCAGCAACAGGAACACCACCGTCGACACCAGCACCGCGCCAGCGGCGGTGTCGCCCAGCGTCGTATAACGCTTGGCGTACATGTAGCTGACCACGGCGCAAGGCATGGCCATTTGCAGGCTCAGCGCGCCGGCCAGCACGGGCTCCAGGTCCAGCGCCCACACCACGGCCAAGCCTGCCGCCAACCCCACCACCAGCCGGATCGCCGCGACTTTCGCGCCATCGCGCAGGCCGTTGGACGGAATCAGCGCCAGCGCATGGCCCAGGCTCAGCAGCATCAGCGGCACCGTCACCGCGCCCAGCATGCGGGCCGTTTCAATCATCCATTCCGGGACGGGGATATGCAGCATGCGCAACGCCACCGCCACCACCGACGCCAGCAGAATGGGGCTTTTCCAGCTGCCCTTGGTGTTCACGCCCGGCAGCAGCCGCACGGCGATTGTGTGCATGACAAAGGAATTCACGGCAAAGAATGCCACGGCCACCGACAGGCCCGCATCGCCAAACGCCAGTTGCGAAATGGGCAGGCCCAGGTTGCCGGCGTTGGGCAGGAAGGCCGTGGGCAGCAGCGTGCGCACCGGCAACTTCCACAATTTCAGCAGCAGCGCGCCAACCGCGGCGCACAGCAGCAGCGCCAGCAACGTGGCCGCCGCCACGTCGGCCAACGCGCGATCGTCCAGGTGGGTCGTGACAAAGGTGTGGAACACCAGGGCCGGCGTGGTCACGGAGGTGACGAGCGTGGTGATGAACGCCCCGCCAAAAGGGATATCGCGCTTGCCCCACAACACCCCGATGCCGACGCACGACAACAAAGGCAGCATCAGCACAATGGCTGACAGGTAAAACTGGGCAATGGCAAACATACAACTATTCCGTCAGAGATAAAGAGATTGATGCGCCAAGGCATCAATGCTTGCCCAGGGGCGATGTGGGCCGCAGCATGGGGGCACCTTGTCAACTACAGGGCGCACCGCCCATTGCCGCCATGTCCGTCAATCGTCCGCTGTCCGCATATTGCCCCGACCTGTTGCCCAGCAACCCGCCCCTGTCCCGCTTGCACCCGCCGATTTCGCCGCTGACCTCACTGTCGGCGCCCTTGCCCAGCGAGATGTCGGCCGCCAAGCCCCTGTCAGACCGCCAGGCCATCTGCCTGTTCTGGTCGGCCGCAGGCAAAACCAGCTGGGAAACGGCCCGCATCCTGGATGTCAGTGAAAGCACCGTGAATTTCCACCTGCGCAACGCCTGCACAAAGCTCGGCGTCCGGGGCCGGCGAGCCGCCGTGGTGGCGGCAATACGCCAGGGGCTGCTGGACACCGTCATGGTTTGACGGGTTTGGCCGGGTTCACCACCACCGACCGCAGGAATTCCCGCGCGCGTTCGGCGGGCAGGCTTTCCGTCGTGCCCGCCGCCACCGCTTCGATCAGCATGGTGTCAGTGACCCAGACCTTCGCCTGCAACCATCCCGGCTTGCCCATGGCTTTGCCGTGCACCTCGATTTCCTGGCCGTAGGGCGGCCACGCCATAGGCGGGGGGGCCTGCATGTTGGCGTACAGCGAATGCATCAGCGCCACGCCCAACGCCTGCTTGGCCACCGGGTCCGCCGCAATGTCGGGCGGCAGCGGCGCGCTGCCTATGGCAAACACCGCTTCACCCACCGTGGCCGTGGCCAGGGTAAAACGCAAGGTATGGGTATCCAGGCGCAAGTCGCGGGTTTCCGTCGACACGCGATCGGGGAACGCGGCGCGCACATGCCCGTCGGCCACGTCCACTTCGCGCCAGTTGTAACGGGGCGAGCAGGCGGCTACCAGCAGCGCCAACCCCACAATCACGCCGGCTTTCTTGAACATGAAACGAAACAGCGATGAAATCGTCATTACCCGAGGCCCGTGACGCCTAATCATTTCGAGGAATCTGGAAATTGTCGCCGATTTCGATGACCCCTGCGCCTGACGGCACGCCACTGGCCAATTATCTTTGGCCCGCCGCCCCCAATGTGCCCCCGCCGATTACCGGCGCGGGCACCCCCGGCATCTACCTGCTGCACGGGCTGAGCGAACACGCCGGGCGCTATGACCGCTTGGCCCGCTGGCTGGCCGCACGCGGCTGGACGGTGGGCGCGCACGATCACCGCGGCCACGGCCGCTCGGGCGGCGCCCCCGCCACGCTCGCCCACCAGGAAGACCTGGTCACTGACGCCGTCGAACGGCTGACCGCCTGGACGCAAGCCCAAGGCCGCCCGCCCATCGTGCTGGCCCACAGTCTGGGCGCGCTGGTGGCGGTGCGCATTGCGCTGCGCCGCATGGCCGAACTGGATGCGCTGGTGCTCAGTTCGCCGCCTTTCGTGGTCAACGTCCCGCTATGGGTGCGCCGCACGCTGACATGGATGTCCCTGCATGCCCCGGACCTGCGGGTGCCCCACGGGCTGGCGCCCGCCCGTATCTCGCATGACCGGGCGGTCGTCAAAGCCTACCGGTCCGACCCGCTGGTGCGGCGCCGCATGACAGGCCGGCTGGCGCGCTTCGTGGACGAAGGCGGCCAGGAAGCCCTGCGCGAGGCCGGGCTGCTGCCCTGCCGCACCCTGCTGATGGTGGCGGGCGACGATTCCATCGTCGCGGCCGAAGGCAGCCGCCAATTCGCACAGCGGGCGCCCGCCGAATTGCTGACTTTGCGCTGGTACGACACCGCCTGGCACGAGATTTTCAATGAAACGGCCCCTATTTCCGATCCGGTTTATGCTGACCTGGACGAGTGGCTGGCGCGTACGGCTCAGGCATTGTCCCTGCGCCCAGTATTGGCTCCCTCGGCACAGGAAGCCGGCACCCCGTAAAATCCGGCGACAGACCCATACGAGAAGAATCCGTGACTGATACCGCCGCCAACCGCCTCTCCCGCCTAGAGGCCAACCGCCCGCTGCTGACCCAGACGCTGCGAGGCATTGAGAAAGAAGGCCTGCGCGTGGACGAACAGGGCATCCTGTCGCGCACCCCGCACCCCGCTGGCCTGGGTTCGGCACTGACCAACGAACACGTCACCACCGATTATTCCGAGTCGCTGCTCGAACTGATCACGGGCACCCACACGGATGTGGACGCGCTGCTGGCCGAGCTCACCAATACCCACCGCCACGTCTACAGCGTGCTGGACCACGAGCTGATCTGGAATCAGTCGATGCCGGCCACGCTGCCCGCAGAAGCCGACATTCCCATCGCCTGGTACGGCAAGTCGAACACCGGCATGCTCAAGCATGTTTACCGCCGGGGTCTGGCCGAACGCTATGGCAAGACGATGCAATGCATCGCCGGCGTGCATTACAACTTCTCGCTGGCCGAAGACTTGTGGTCGGTGCTGGATACGCAGCCTGGCTCGGTGCAAGACCGCCGTTCGCGCGGCTACATCGGGCTGATCCGGAACTTCACGCGCTATTCCTGGTTGCTGATGTATCTGTTCGGCGCGGCCCCCGCGCTGGCCAGTGACTTCCTGCGCGGCCGCGAGCATCCCTTGAATCGCCTGGGCGACCACACGCTCTACCTGCCGCATGCCACCAGCCTGCGCATGAGCGACCTGGGTTACCAGAACAAGGCGCAGTCGCAGTTGAAGCTTTGCTACAACGACCTGGACACGTTCCTGGGCCGTTTGTACGACGCCGTGACGCAGCCCTGGCCCGACTACCAAAAGCTGGGCACGCATCGCAACGGCGAATGGATTCAGCTGAACACCAACGTGCTCCAGATCGAAAACGAGTACTACTCCAGCATCCGCCCCAAGCGCGCCACCGGCCGCTGCGAACGCCCCATCACGGCGCTTGCGGAACGCGGCGTGCAGTACGTGGAAGTGCGCTGCCTGGATATCGACCCCAGCTCGCCCGTGGGCATCGACGCCAGCACCAGCCGCTTCGTCGACGCCTTCCTGCTGTTCTGCACCACGTCCGACAGCCCGTTCTTCCCCGCCAGCGGCTACTGCCAGCGCAGCGCCGACAACTTCTCGACCGTCGTCAAGGAAGGCCGCAAGCCCGGCCTGATGCTCGACCGCGAAGGCCAGGCCGTATCGCTCACGCAATGGGGCCACGAACTGCTGGACCAGATCGCGCCGTACGCCGCGTTGTTCGATTCCGCGCTGGGCGGCAACGCCTATGCCGAAGCCTTGTCCGCGCAGCGCGCCAAGCTTGATCACCCCGACACCACGCCGTCGGCGCGCTTGCTTGAAGCGCTGACGCAAAGCGGCTTGTCGTTCCATGATTATTCGCTGCAACAAAGCCGCCAACACGCAGACACGCTGCGCGCGCAAGCGCTGCCGTCAGATCTGGCGGCCGCCTATGAGCAAGCCGCCGCGCAGTCCACGGTGGAACAACAACGCCTGGAGCAATCCGACACGGTGGATTTCGACACCTATGTCGCCCGCTACCACGAGGCGCTGAAAGCGCCGCGCAAATAAGGCGTATCGTTAGGGTTTGGTTTTGCGGCGCCCGTTCCTGGGCGCCGCGAATCACGTCAGTCACTCAGGAGGTTTTTTCCATGCGCCGCACTGCAACACTCTTGCTGGCCTTGGCAGCCAGCATGGCGGGTATCGCCCATGCCGCGCCGCCCGCCATGCAGACCGTGGAATCGGTAGACCTAAAACGCTACGCAGGCATGTGGTACGAGATCGCGAATTTTCCGATGTTCTTCCAGCGCAACTGCGTCGGCGACACCACGGCGGAATACACCGCGCATCCCGATGGCACGATAGGCGTGAACAATCGCTGCCGCACGAAGGACGGCGATATCGATTCCGCCTCCGGTACCGCCACTGTCGTGGAAGGCAGCAACAACGCCAAGCTTGAAGTCACGTTCGTCAAACCCTTCAAGGGCGACTACTGGGTCATCGGCCTGGACCCGGAATACCGCTGGGCGGTAGTGGGCACGCCCGACCGCAAGTACCTGTGGATTCTGTCGCGTTCGCCGCAACTGCCCAAGGAAGAATTGGACAAAGCCCTGGCCGCGGCCACGGCTCAGGGCTATCAATTGGATGAACTGCGCTACACACCGCAGAAGTGACGCAGCACTGACGCAGCTGTAACTCAGCAGCCGCTCAGCAGTCTCTCAGCAATGACACAACCGGCGCATGATTGCGCCGGTCATCATTTGGCCAGGTATCAGCCCACGACAGGTCAGCCCGCGTAGTCTCGCGCCAGACGCACGACCGTCACGCCGGGCTTCAACTGCCGCAACGACGGCATGATCAGCGTGCAGTGATCGTACGGCGTCACGATGGGCTGGCCATCTGCCCAGCCGATCACCGAACCCGCTGCTTCCAGTGTTTCCAGCCCTGTCCAGCCCTGCGCAAACTGCACGTCCATCGACGGTGCAACGACGGCATTCGTCACTTCCAGCACACGTTGCACGGAAGGAGCGGGCATCAGCCAGCCCGCCGGCAGGTCAGCCGCATCCAGCACGCCCGACTCCACCAGCATGCGCGCCACCATGTCGCGCGCCACATCGCGCGCGGCCAGCTCGCCGTGGAAACCGCATTCGATCAGCAAGGCGCAGGCGTCTTCGCGCGCCGGGTCGCCGAACTGCGCAAAGTCACGCATGCGCACGCCGTCCTTGTGGCCCGCATCAACGATCACGTGTTGCGGCGCCTTCAGGCGGCGCGCCAACGCGATGTTGCGCGGCAAAACGCCCGTCAACAACAAGGGCGCGCCCGGCTCATGCATGGAATGCAAATCCAGCAGCCAGTCCGCGCGCTCCACGAAGGGGCGCAGGGCCGCGCCGCGTTGGCGGTCGGGCGTGGTCGGGTTGTCCAGGCGCTCGGCGCTCCAGACGCGGTTCATGTCTTCGGCCACGAAGCGCGAGGCATCGTGGTTGGCATGATCAAAGCGGTCGAACGCGTCCAGGTTGCAAAACGCCAGCGTCAGGCTGCCGCGGCGCGGCTTCACGCCAGCGGCCAGCAAGTCTTTCAACGCCCACGCGCCGCACAGCTCGTTGCCGTGCACCAGCGCGGACACCATGAGCGTGCGTCCCGGCACGCCCGAATCAAAATGCCACACGCCCGGCGTGCCAGTGTTGCCGGCGCGCTCGGCGCTCAGGTCGGGAACGGGAAGCTTGAATTCCATGGTGTGATCCGCTGTGTTGCCTGGTGATGCGATGGGGTTGATGGCTGTGGTTTTAGTGCACGTCTACTCTGCACGTTTACTGTGCTTCGATCTTGGCGGCCTTGACCAGCGCGCCGTACTTCTTCGTCTCTTCGGCCTGATAGGCCACCATGTCCACGCCCGGCTTGGCCACTTCGCCGCCTGCGTCCTGCATTTTGTTGCGGAACGGTTCGGACTTCAGCGTTTCATCCAGCACGGTGCGCAGCTTGGTGACCACCGGCTCCGGCAAACCCGCCGGGCCATACAGCGCGAACCACAGGTTGATATCGACGGATTCAAAGCCCGGGGTAGCGGCCAACGGCGCGATCTCGGGCGCGGCCGGCGAACGCTTGTTCTCGGTCAGCCCCAGCGCCACGATGTTGCCGCTGCGCACTTGCGGCAGGCCCGAAGACAGCACCAGCATGCCGTAGTCCAGCTGGCCGCTCATCAGGTCCGTCACCAGCGGCGACACACCGCGGTACGGCACGTGTTCGGCGCGCGTGCCGGTGGCCTGGTTGATCATTTCGCCCGCCAGATGCAGCGTGGTGCCCACGCCCGACGAGCCGTAGTTGAACGTGCCCGCGTCAGCGCCGCGCAGCTTCTTCAGATAGTCGGCGGCGGTTTTCACGCCGGAATTCTTGCTGGCGGCCAGCAGCATCGGTTGCGAGGCCACGAGGCCCAGCGCCGTGAAATCCTTGGCGCTGTCGTACTTCACCGCCGTGTTGATCATGCGGGCAATCACCATTTCATTGGTCGAGCCCAGAAAGATGGTGTAGCCGTCGGGGGCCGCACGCGCCACGCGTTGCGCGCCGATTGTGCCACCGGCGCCGCCCACGTTTTCGACCACCACGGTCTGGCCCAGGCGCTTGCCCAGCTCTTCGCCCAACAGGCGCGCGGTCAGGTCCAGGCTGCCGCCGGCGGGGTAGCCGACGATCAGCGAAATGGTACGGGCGGGGTAATCCGCGGCAGACGCGGCCGGGGCGGCAGCCAGGGCCGAGGCGGCACACAACGCAACAAGCGCTGCACGCAGCGGATGCAGAATGGACTTCATGGTTTTCTTCCTTGGGGTGCTGGGGGTGGACGGCGTGGCCGTCTCATTTGAGGTTTCGGCTCACATTTTCGTGGCGCGCACGCACGTCATCCGTGCCAAAACGGCACATCTTCGTGCTTATCTTGTTTTTCGATAATGATGGGCAGCCGCAGAACGGCGATCAGGCCTTGCGATTGGCGGTGGCTTCCCAGGCGGCTTCCGCCAAATCCGTCAAGCGCGCGCGCGGCCGGTACAAGCGCACTTCAAAAGCGATTTCCTCGCTGCGGCCACCCAGCGCGGCCAACACGCCTCGCCGGCAATCCGCCGCCACCATCGACCACGGCAACCACGCCACCCCCACCCCCTTGGCAACCGCACCATGGGCGGCGTCCAGCGAATCGCTGCGCACGAACGGCGTCAGCGCATAAGGCGTGGTTTCCAGGCGGTCGCCAACGATGCGTTCCATCGCCAGCCCGCCCGTATAGGTAATCAGCGGCACCGGCGGCCCGCCATCTTGCAGCGTGTAGCGGGCGCGGCCGCGCGTATCCACCTGGCTGACCGGCACCAGCTTGTCGGTGGCCAGCGTCATGTAGCGATAGCGCGCCGGACTCAGCGGCACGGACAGCGCCGGATGCTCGTAGCAGCACAGCAAATCCACCTTGCCCTGCTCCAGCCGCACCACCAGATCCTGCGCCTTGCCGGTGGACAGCTCCACTTGCGTGCCCTCGGTAAGCACCTTGGGCGTGCGATGCCGCAGCCGGGCAATCCAGTCCGCGACCAAAGTGCGCGCCAGGCTGCGGCCGGTGGCGATGCGCAACACCGCTTCGCCGCCCGCCCCTGAACTGCGGATGCGATGGCGCACCAGCCCCATCTGCTCGACCACCTGGGTGGCCGTCTTCAGCAGGGCTTCGCCTTCGGGCGTCAGGGTGACGGGCAAATGCTGGCGTTCGACCAGCGGCGCGCCGGCCCAAACTTCCAGCGCGCGTATGCGCCGCCCGAAAGCGGGATGCGTGACGTGGCGCAGCTCGGCCGCGCGCACAAAGCTGCCGGTACGCGCCAGCGCGATCAGGTCTTCAAGGAGTTTCAGGTCGGCCATAAGGCGAGCGTACGAAAGCACAAGGCAGTAGCTTAAGCGATTGACCGTCCCGTTTAAGCGATTGACCGTCCCGTAGATTGGCTGGCCATTGGGTTGACCGGCCAATCAGACCGTCGCTCAGCGCGCCGCCAGCCCCATCATCGCCAAGGTCGCACGCGTCAGGTCGCTGTCCGGGTCTTCAAGCTCGTTGACCAGATCGAAGTGATTGCAATGCGGCGTGGGGATGCGGGTGGACGCCAGACCCGCGGCGTTCCAGGCGGCTTCGAACGCGGAAGTCTGATTCTTGAACCCTTGCGTCTCCAGGCCGCCCACTGCCAGCAGCATCGGCCCCGCGTGTTCGGGCAGGTTGAAGATGGGGCTTTGATGCGCGGCTTGCTCCGGCGTCAGGCGCAGCCACGTGTTCGGCAGGATGTCGCACAGCGGTCGCAAGTCGAACAGCCCGCTTAGCGCCAGCGTGCCCTTGATGACGTCGTCCGGGACGCCATAGCGCGCGGGCCAGCCGGGCGCGACCAGCATGCCGGCCAAATGGCCGCCTGCCGAGCTGCCGCCCACATAGATGCGGTCAGGGTCCACGCCATAGGCCGCCACGTTCTGGTACAGCCACGCCACGGCGGAACGCACTTCGCGCACCACTTCGCCCAACGTGGCTTCCGGCACCAGCGTGTATTCCAGCGTGGCCACGGCGGCGCCCGCGGCGTTGAAGGCTTCGGCCATGACCGGCGCATCTTCCTTGCGCTGCGCACGCCAGTAACCGCCGTGGATGAACACAAACAGCGGCGCCGGGGCGCGCGACGCGGCAGGCAGGAACAAGTCCAGCCGCTCGTCCTGGCCCATGCCGTAGCGCAAGTCCAGCACGCCGGGGCGGCGCGTGCGCACCCGCGCGGACGATTCCGCGTAGCGCCGCACGCAGGCGTCAAAATCCGCCACCGATTCGCGCGCGTTGTATTGCACCTCGCGCTCGGCGATGGTGGGAAAGAAAAGGTCGATGTCGGCGTTATGCATGTCGTGCCTGCGAGTCGGGCTGTGAAATGATCCGTTCGATGAATTGCGCGGTCTTGCGGTAGTGGGCCGCCAGCATGGCGACGGAACGATCCGCGTCGCGCGAAATCGCCGCGTCAAGCAATTGGCGGTGTTCGTCATCCACGTTGCGTTCCGGCCCGTAGGCCGTGGCGCCCGCGCGCGCAGGGCGGCGGTAACGCTCGGTTTGCGCATACAGCTGCGTAGACAAGTCCAGCAGCCAGTGCGACCGGCACGCGCCAATCAAGGCATGGTGGAAATCCAGATGGCGCGCTTCGAGCAGTTCTTCCCGTTCTTCCGACGGCGGTGAGGCCTCGCCCGCGCGCTGCGCCGCCAGCGTCAGCGCGTGATACGCCCCCACCAGCCGCGTTTCCCAGGCATCGTCCGCATTGGCCAGCGAGCGGCGCAGGGCATCGCAATCAATCAGGATGCGCGTTTCACAGGCGTCCCACATTTCCTCGACCGACAAGGGCGCGATGCTGAAACCGCGCGATGTGGTGTTCACCACCATGCGTTCGCTGCGCAAGCGGTTGAGCGCTTCGCGAATGGGCGAAAAACTGCTGCCGTAGCGCTGCTTCAGCAACTCCAGCCGCAGCGACTGGCCCGGCGCGAACGCACCGCTCATGATGTCGCGCCGAAGCAGGCGATACACCTGCTCCGACAGCGTAATTTCTTCCACGTCAGCATTCCCGTCCGATCCGGGATCGTCCTGGCGGGAAGCTTTGATTCTTGGCTTCAACATGCTCTCCAGATGTCAGCGGCTTGTCCGCCGATCCGCGCACAGGCGGCCCATTCTACCCGCGCGGCGTCGCCGTCAGATGCCCAGATACCGATGCGCCAGCTCGGGCTGCGCAGACAGCTCGGCCGGCTTGCCCGACCAGGCCACGCGCCCCTTGTCGACGATGTAATGGCGGTCGACCAGCGTCGCCATCTCGGGCAGGTTCTTGTCGATGACCAGAATGGTCTGTCCCTCGGACTTCAGCGCGCGCAGGCAGCGCCAGATTTCCTGGCGAATCAGCGGCGCCAGCCCTTCGGTGGCCTCGTCCAGAATCAGCAGCTTGGGGTTGGTCATCAGCGCGCGGCCCACCACCAGCATCTGCTGCTCGCCACCCGACAAGGTGCGCGACGACTGCCCACGCCGTTCCTTCAAGCGCGGGAACAAGGTGTAGACCCGTTCCAGGTCCCACCCGCCCGGCGCCGCGCGTGACGTCGCCACCAGGTTTTCCTGCACCGTCAGCGAACCGAACACGCGCCGCCCTTCCGGCACCAGCCCCACGCCCAGGCGGGCCACGGTGCTGGGCGCAGACCGGCCCAATGTCTGCCCGCGAAACTGCACCGCGCCACCCGTTGCCGGCAACATGCCCATCACGGTTTTCACCGTGGTGGTCTTGCCCATACCGTTGCGGCCAATCAGCGAAATCACCTCGCCTTCGCTGGCTTCGAACGACATGCCGAACAGCACCTTGCTCGACCCGTAGCCGCCCGTCAGCCCATCAACCTTCAACATGTTCTTCTCCCAGGTAGGCCGCGCGCACATCCGGATGGCGGCGCACCTCGTCGGGCGGCCCGCTGAACACCACGCGCCCATACACCAGCACGCTGATGCGGTCCGCCAGCGCAAACACGGCGTCCATATCGTGCTCGACCAGCAAGATGCCGTAGTCGCCCTTCATGCCTTGCAGCAGCCGCGTCATGCGCGCCGATTCCTCGGGCCCCATGCCGGCCATGGGTTCGTCCAACAGCAACAGCCGCGGCGAACGCGCCAGCGCCACCGCCAGTTCCAGCTGCCGCTTTTCGCCATGCGCCAGGTCTGCCGACCGTACATGGCGGCGGTCTTCCAGCCCGACGTGCGTCAGCCATTGCATGGCTTCGGCCTTCAGCCCGGCATCGCGGCGCGGATCAGACCACGCGCCAAACGCGCGGCCGCCTTTCAACATGCGCGACAGAATCACGTTTTCCAGCGCGGTGTATTCGTGGCAAAGCTCGGTGATCTGAAACGAACGGCCCAGGCCCAGCCGCGCGCGTTCAAAAGCGCGCAGCGCGGTCACGTCGCGCCCGTCCAGATGAATCGTGCCCGAGTCCGGCCGGATCTCGCCACAAATCTGCGCAATCAACGTCGACTTGCCCGCGCCGTTCGGGCCGATGATGGCGTGGATCTCGCCTGCCTGTACGTCCAGGTCGACGCCGTTGGTGGCCACCACCGCGTCAAACGCTTTGCGCAGCTGCGTCAGTTGCAGCAAGCTCGTACGGGGGTCAGTCGGCATGGCGCGTCTCCAGCAGTTTTCCGAACAGGCCCTTCTGCCCCCACAACACCACCAGCACCAGAATCGGCCCCATGTACAGCAGCCAATGCTCGGTCAGCGACGACAACATCTGCTCCAGCCCCAGGAACACGGCAGCGCCCGCAATCGGCCCCAGCAAGGTGCCCACGCCGCCCAGAATCACGATGGCCATGAGCTCACCCGACTTGGTCCACGCCGCCATATCCGGCGTGACAAGCCCGGCGTAGTTGGCCCACAGCACGCCCGCCAGGCCTGTGCCCACCGCTGACAGCACAAACGCGCTCAGCCGGTACGGCGTGGGCGCAACGCCCAAGTTCAGCGCGCGCCGCTCGCTCTGGCGCAACGCTTGCAGCACCATGCCAAAGCGCGAGTTCGTGACGCGGATGCACAGCAGCGTCCACGCCGTCAGCAACGCCAGACACACGTAGTAAAAGGCCATGGGGCTTTCCAGATTGACGCCCGGCAGCACGTTGCGTTGCGGAATCATCAAGCCGTCGTCGCCGCCGTAAAACTGCAACGACACCAGAATGAAATAAACCATCTGCCCGAACGCCAGCGTGATCATGATGAACTGCACGCCGCGCGTACGCAGCGCCAGATAGCCGAAGATCCAGCCAGCCAGCGCGCACACCGCCAGCGCAATCGGCCACACCACCAGCGCCGCGTTACTGCCCGCCCAGCCGAAGATCGGGCCGGCCTCGGCCGTATGAAACGCGATGATGCCCACGGCGTAACCGCCCAGGCCGAAGAACATGGCGTGGCCGAAGCTGACCATGGCGCCGTAGCCAATGACAAGATCCAGGCTGACCGCGGCCAGCCCGTAGATCAGAAAGCGCGTCACCACGCCGATCAGGAACGGCGAGCCCGACGCCACAGCGGCCGCGGGCAGCAGGATCAATACCACCAGGCCGCCCAAGCCCCAGCGGGCGCGATTTGAAAGCGTGTTTGTCATCATCATCCTCGCGCCGGAAACAAGCCGCCGGGCTTGGCGATCAGCACGATCGCCATCAACACATAGATACTGGCCGACGCCATGCCGGCCGCCAGCGGGTCTGCCGTGGCGGGCGAGAACATCGTGGACAGCAGTTGCGGCAGGAACGCGCGCCCCAGGCTGTCGACCATGCCCACCAGCAAGGCGCCCGCCAGCGCGCCGCGCACCGAGCCCACCCCGCCAATCACGATGACGACAAAGGTGGTGATCAGGATGCGTTCGCCCATGCCGATTTCAACGGCCAACAGCGGCGCGGCCATCACGCCGGCCAACCCGCACAGCAAAGCGCCCAGGCCGAACACCAGCGTGTAGAGCTTGCGGATGTCGACGCCCAGGGCGTCCACCATCTCGCGGTCGTCAGCGCCTGCGCGGATCAACATGCCGATGCGCGTGCGGTTGACGAGCCACCACAAGCCCACCGCCACCAACGCGCCAATGGCGATGAACGACAGGCGGATCAGCGGATACTGAAAGCCCGGCGCCAGCGTCACCGCGCCTTCCAGAAAAGACGGAATGCCCACCAGCGGCGGACGCCGGCCAAAGATCAGGCTGACCGCTTCGTTCGAAAACAGCAGCAGCCCAAAAGTTGCCAGCACCTGGTACAGGTGATCACGCTTGTACAGCTTGCGTATCACCAGCACTTCTACCGAAATGCCATACAGGCCCGCGCCTAGCAGCGCAGCCAGCACGCCCGCCAGAAACGAACCCGTGGTGCCGATGGCGTAGGCCGCGCAGTACGCGCCCACCATGTAGAAGGAACCGTGCGTCAGGTTCACGACGCCCATGATCCCGAAGATCAGCGTCAGTCCGGCCGCAAGCATGAAAAGCATGGCGCCGAACTGCAAGCCGTTGAGCAGCTGTTCAAACAGAAGCGTCATGATGGCATCTTGCAAAATTGGGCGTAGGCATCCTTGTCGTCAGACACCAGCTTGCGCACCAGATGCGGCGACAAGCCGCCCGCGCTGTCCTTTTCGATACGCATCAGGTACAGGTCCTGAATGGGATGCTGATTGGTGTTCATGCTGAACTTGCCGCGCAACGACGTGAACTCGGGCTTGCGCAACGCCGCACGAAATTCCGCCGCCTTGGACAAGTCGCCACCCGTTGCCTTCAGCCCCACGCCAATCAGTTGCGCGGTGTCGTAGGCTTGCATCGCGTAGTCGGTGGGCACGCGTCCGTAAGCATCCTTGAACGCCTTCACGAAGGCCTGCGATTGCGGGTTATTGAGGTCTTGCGACCAGATGCCGGTGGTGTAAGACCCGGCGGAAGCGTCGCCCGTTGCCTGGATCATCCGCGCATCCATCGAGAAGCTGGGCATCAGCATCGGGATGGTTTTGTTCAGGCCCGCCGCCGCATATTGCTTGACGAAGTTGATGCCGGTTCCGCCGGGATGAAACTGGTAGATGGCTTCCGGCGCCAGCGAGCGCAGGCGCGCAAGCTCCACAGAAAAATCAGACTGATCGAGCTTGGTGTAGATCTCGGCCACGACCTCGCCCTTGTACGTGCGCTTGAAGCCTTCGATGGCGTCGCGCCCGGCCTGATAGTTCGGCGCCAGCAGCACCACACGTTTGTAGCCCAGCTCATTGGCGGCCACGCCGCCCGCGGTGTGGAAGGCATCGTTCTGATACGACGCCACGAAATAGTTCGGGTCGCACTTTTCGCCCGCAAAGTTCGACGGGCCGGGGTTCAAGCTCACGTAGAACGCGCCCGACTTCACCACGCTGGGCACCACCGCCGCCAGCACGTTGGAAAAGTTCACGCCGGTAAAGAGCTTCACGCCCGATTGCAGCAGCCGGTCGGCGGCCTGCTTGGCGTTGGCGGGCTTCAAGCCATCGTCTTCGATGACCAGCTGCACAGGCACGCCGCCCAGCTTGCCATCGCCCTGCTTGATCGCCAGGTTGAACGCATCGCGCTCGTCTTCGCCGATGTAGCCCGCCGGCGTGGACAAGGTGGCGATGAAGCCGATCTTGACGGGTTCGGCGGCAACTGCCGTGCCCATGGCAACGGCGACGGACAACACGGCGGCCACGCCGCCCAGTGTTTGTTTCTTGATCATGTTTTCCCCTTGAAGACTGCGTTGCCCGCCTTGCGGCCGGGCGTTGCCTACACCGCCACCACCGGATGACGCAGCGTGCCGATGCCTTCCACGCACGCCACCACCACATCGCCCGGCCACAACCATTCCTGCGGCTTGCGGCCCGCGCCCACGCCTTCGGGCGTGCCGGTGGCGATGATGTCGCCCGGCTCCAGCGTGATGCCGGCGCTGATGTCCGAAATCAGGAACGGCACCTTGAACAGCATGTGGCGCGTGTTGGAGCCCTGCTTCTTCTCACCGTTGACGGTGAGCCACAAGTCCAGCACCTGCGGGTCCGGGATTTCGTCGGCGGTGACGATGCACGGGCCGAACGGCGCGTACGTGTCCTGGCCCTTGGAATAAATCCACTGGCCCGCGCGGCGGCAATCGCGCGCGCTCATGTCCAGCATGACGCTGTAGCCGAACACATAAGACAAGGCGTCGGCCTCGGCCACGCGGGACGCGCGCCGGCCCATGATCACGGCCAGTTCCACTTCCCAGTCCAGCTGTTGCGTGATCTTGGCGTTGTGTTCGATGGCGTCGCCCGGGCCGATGACGGTGGTGGGCGGCTTGGAAAAAATCACCGGCTGCTTGGGCAAGTCGGCGGACGTGTCCAGCGTGCGGCTGGATTCCGCGACGTGCTCCACATAGTTCAGGCCGATGCCGAAGATGTTCTTGCGCGGGCGCGGAATGGGCGCCAGCAGCTTCACGTTTTCCTGCGGCAGCGCCGTGCCAACGGGCCATTCGCCGCGATACGCGTCCATCAGGCGCGTGGCTTGCGCAACGGCCACGGGGCCTAAGTCGATGAACGCCAGCATGTCGTCGGGCAGGTCCACGCCGCCCGCTTGCCCCAGCAAAGCCAGGTCAATCACATAGCCTTCGGCCAGCGCGCCAAGCCTTGCGGCGGCCGTGGGATGAGCGCGAAAAGTCACCAAGCGCATAGGAACTCCATTGAATCAGGACGAGTTGAGCCAACGCGCGAGCCAGGCCCGCGCGGCGAATAAAAATGAAAGGGGAATCAGGCGACGCTAGATCAGCACTTGATGGCCGTCGTTTTCCTTGACCGCTTCTTCGCGGTATAGCGCCAGCGAACGCATCACGGGCAGATCGTTGAAGCAGAACAAGCAGGCGTCGTCGTTGGACGACAGGTTGACGTGTTCGTGGATGGCCCACGACGGCACACAGAAAATGTCGCGTTCGGTCCAGTCGTAGCGCTTGCCATCAATGATGGAAAAGCCGCTGCCCTTGGCCACTTGATAGATGAAGCTGCCGGTGTGCCGATGCGCCTTGGTATGTTCACCGGGGCGCAACAGCTGCATGCTGGCGCCGATGGTCGGCATGACCGAACCGCCTGTCGCCGGGTTCACGTATTCCAGCAGGATGCCGTCAAAGGGGCTGCCCGCGGTGGTGCGCGCGTAACGGCGCAGCGCGTCGTAGGTGGGTTCCCATTCGTACTTGAAGAGCGGCGAATACGGCTTCGTCCAGCCCGACACCTGCGGGCGCAATGCCGCGTTGCCCCATGCGGCGCTGGTGTCATCCACGGGATAAGTCACCGTCTGGTTCAGGTCGGGATGCACGGCGTAGAAGCCCGCTTCCAGCGCGTTGACCAGCGGAATGTCCAGCCCGTCTTGCCAGATGCAGGTGGTGCCGTCTTCGGCCACGCCGTGCTCGTGCCAGGTGCCGTTGGGCGTCAACACGAAATCGTTCGCGCCCAGCGTCATCTTGTGGCCGTCGACGACGGTGTACGCGCCCTGGCCTTCCATGATGAAGCGCAACGCCGAATGCGAATGCTTGTGCGCCGAGGCCAGCTCGCCGGGCTGCATCACCTGCAAGCCCGAATACAGCCAACCCACGGCGGCAGCCACATCACGCCGGCCGGGGTTGTTCAGATAGATGACGCGCCGGCCGGCCTCTTCGGGCGACACCAGTTCGGCCGAGCGCAGCACATGGCCGCGCAACTCCTGGTAGCGCCACACCACTGGCACCGACGCCGAGCGCGGCGCCCAGGGCTCAATCTTGTTCGCCACCGTCCACAAGGCGCCCGTTTCCAGGCGCGCAAGCTCCTGGTAATAGGCGATGCGCTCAGGCGAGTCGGCCACATTGGCGCGGCCTGCGGTGTCCTCGCGATAGGCGTCGTACCGGTTCGCTTCCATCCCTTGCCTCGTTTTTTATAAAACTTTGTGGATTTTCGAAAATATTAGAGGCGGGCCAGAATTTGAGCAACGATTGCCCGCTAGGGGTTTTCCCGTGCGAAGGATTTTGTTGGCGCAACGTCAAAAAATACTGTACAAAAACACAGTGCGACGTGATACATTTCGCTCGCCCGAAAAACTGTCGTCCAGGGAGAATCCTGTGTCCGAAGCCGCTCATCTCGTTCAGTACATCGTCGTTCCCTATCGCGCCGCCGCCAATGGCGTGGCGCCCGGGGAAATCCGTCCGGCCAGCAGCGAATTCGGAGCCATCCGAATCGCCAATTCCATGGCCTCCAAATTCGCAGGCGTCGCCGCTTACGAAGTCTGGATCGACAAAGAAACCGGCGACATGGAGTCGCCGCGCATCCTCACGCAAATCGGCACGGTGCCGTCGCTGGATGATTGATCTGCTGTTGCGTTGATTGCCGGGTTTGCGTTGATCGCTGATTGGCAATCTTTGCGCTGATGGCGTTGGTTGTGCTGTTTGCGTTGGTTGTGCTGTTTGCGTTGGTTGTGCTTTTTGCGTTGTTTGCGTTGTTTGCTTGGATTACGCCCGCTGCCGTTCAAATCCGGAAGCGGGCGTTGTCATTTTCGCGCACGACCACGCACGACCGCGCACGGCTATTGCGCAATGAGAAAACTCAGCGCGTGATTTTTTCTTTTTGAATATCGGGAAATATTGCCAAGAGGCTGGCTGGCCGTTGCGCGTAAAACCATCAGAGGCTGGTTTCAAGTGGCGCGCCCGACAGGAATCGAACCTGTATCAAGAGCTTCGGAAACTCTCATTCTATCCATTGAACTACGGGCGCAGCGCAAGGAGGCGACATTGTACCTAGTTTTCGCTAGCGTGCATGAAGTGGATCAAAACCTCCTGCAATCTCATCGAAAACCCCGGCAGAGGCATTGGACGTGCGTCCCTGACACCGTTATATAATCCAGCGTTTGCTTGCAGGCGGATGCGTCAATGGTCCGCCGATTTGTGCAGTTACTGATTTTCTGTTGCCGCCGCCAGGCGCCCCACCCGTTAGCAGGATTTGGTCATGAGCAACGAGCAGGAACACATAGAAGAGCACTCCTCCCCCATCAAGACCCCCAAGCAACTGGTCGTCACGATCGTTCTATCTTTCGTGATCCCAATCGCCATCATCATCCTCCTGGTGAACATGGTGGTCTCCGGCAATAAGGTCGGCGCCGGCTCTGACACGCTGACGCAAGAAGCCATCACCAAACGTATTGCACCCGTCGCGGGTTTTGAACTGGTTGACGCCAACGCGCCCAAGGTCTTCAAGACGGGCGAGCAGGTCTTTGCCGCGGTCTGTACGGCCTGTCACACCGCCGGTGTGGCCGGCGCACCCAAGATGGGCGACAACGCGGCCTGGGCGCCCTTCATCAAGTCCGGTTACGACACGATGTTGAACGTGGCGTTGCACGGCAAGGGCGGCATGCCTGCCAAGGGCGGCAACCCCACGCTGTCCGACTACGAAGTCGCGCGCGCCGTGGTCTATATGGCCAACAAGTCCGGCGCCTCGCTGCCCGAACCCGCCGCTCCCGCGGAAGAAGGCGCGAAGAAGGAAGCGGATGCCGCGCCTGCCGCTGCAACTGCTCCGGCTGCCGCAGCACCGGCCGCCGCAGCACCCACGGCGGCGGCTCCTGCTGCTGCCGCGCCTGCCGCGCCCGCCGCCGCGCCTCAACAGGCCGCCGCCGTCAACCCGGCTGGTGAAAAGCTCTACAAGAGCGTCTGCTTCGCCTGTCACGCAACCGGCGTGGCCAACGCGCCCAAGTTCGGCGACAAGGCCGCGTGGGACCCGTACATCAAGACCGGCATGGACGCCATGGTGAAGGTCGCCATGCAAGGCAAGCCGCCGATGCCCCCGAAGGGTGGCGCGGCCAACGCCTCGGAAGACGACATCCGCGCCGCCGTGCAATACATGGTGGACGCCGCGAAATAAATCCGGCGCTCAAACAAAAAGCCCCTTGATTGCTCAAGGGGCTTTTTTTATCACCGCAGAATGTTCAGCGCTTATTCCGCTGACGACTTCAGCAGCGACATGCCCAACTGCACGCGGCGTTGCAGCCACAGGCTGGGGCGATAGCGGGGGTCGCCCGTCACGCGCTGCATGCTCTTCAGGATTTCCAGAATGCGCTCGGCGCCCAGCTTGTCGCCCAAGGCCAGCGGGCCAACCGGATAGCCCAAGCCCAACGTCACGGCCTGGTCGATGTCTTCCGGCGTCGCGATCTGCTGCTGCGCGATGTCGCTGGCGATGTTGACGATCATGGCCACGATGCGCTGTGCGACAAAGCCCGGCGAGTCCTCGATCACCGTCACCGGCACGCCATCGGCGGCCAGCAGCGCGTGGGCGGCGTCGCGCCACTTGGCGTCGGTAGCGGGCGACACCATGATGGTGCGGCGCTTGGCGCTATCGAATGCGTACAGCGTGTCCAGACCCACCGTGCGGCCCGCGTTCAAGCCTTGTGCGGACACCGACGTCGACACGTCGTCGCCAAACGGCGTGACGATGATCAGCGCGTCGGCATCCGGCGTGGCGCCGGTGACGAGCGTTGCGCCCAGCTTTTCGACCAGCGCCGACGCACGCGCATACCCTTCCGCGTGCTTGGGGCTGACCCAGACCTTCAGGCCTTCCGGCAGCGCCGGCACGGGCGGCTCGGCCGGCACCTGCTTCTGGCCGTCAGCGTAAACGTAGAAACCTTCGCCCACCTTGCGGCCGATCAGGCCACCGGCCAGACGCACGGTCGTGATCGGCGACGGGCGGAAACGCGGCTCGTCGAAGAACTGGCGGTAGATGGATTCCATCACCGGGTGCGACACGTCAAGCGCCGTCAGGTCCAGCAGCTCGAACGGGCCCATGCGAAAGCCCGCCTGCTCGCGCATGACGGCATCCACTTGCGCAAAGGTCGCGACCGATTCCTGCGCCACGCGCAAGCCTTCGGTATTCATGCCACGGCCGGCGTGGTTGACGATGAAGCCCGGCATGTCTTTGGCGCGCACGGGGGTATGGCCCATACGGCGGGCCAGCGCGGCCAACGCGTCGCCGACTTCCGGCGCGCTGCGCAGGCCGTCGATCACCTCAACCACCTTCATCAACGCCACGGGGTTGAAGAAGTGGTAGCCCGCCACCCGGCGCGGATGCTTGCAGGCAGCGGCAATGGCGGTGATGGACAGCGACGACGTATTCGACGCCAGGATGCAGTCTTCCGACACCACGCCTTCCAGCGCGGCAAACAAGTCGCGCTTGACGTCCAGGCGTTCGACGATGGCTTCCACCACCAACTGGCACGCCGACATGTCGGTCAGCGCCGTGGCGGATTCCACGCGTTCCAACGCGGCTTGCGCGTCGGCGGCGGTCAGCTTGCCCTTTTGAGCCAGCTTGTCCCAGGTCTGGCGCAACGACTCGCGCGCGGCGGCAACCGCATCCGCGCTGGTGTCGTACAAGCGCACGCGCAGGCCGGCTTGCGCCGCGATCTGCGCAATGCCGCGCCCCATGGCCCCGGCGCCTACGACGCCGATGGTTTGAATCTCCGTCATCAACTCTCTCCTGCCTGTATTGGAATGGATCGTGCGCGCCGTGGCGGGGCGCAAGGAAAACGGGGCGGCGTCTGGCCGCCCCGTCTCCGGTCAGGGCTGGGTCTGCGCCAGCGCCTGGATTTCTTCGGCCGACAGGCCCAGCTTTTCAGCCAGGACCTGTGCGGTGTGTTCGCCCAGCATGGGCGGCGGACGGCGGTATTCCACCGGGCTGTCCGAGAACTTCAGCGGGCTCGACGCCATCGGCACGCGGCCGGCGGCCGGATGCGCCAGCTCGCGCTTCATGCCGCGCGCCAGCACGTGCGGGTCTTCATAGACCTGGTCCAGCGTATTGATCGGGCCGGCCGGCACGCCAACGCCTTCCAGCGCAGCCAGCCAGTGGTCGCGCGCGCCTGTGGCCATGCGCTCGGCCAACAGCGGCACGAGCTCGGCGCGGTTCTTCACGCGCTGCGGGTTGGTTGAAAAGCGCGGGTCCGCCGACAACTCGGGCAGACCGATCGCACCGCAGTAATTGCGGAATTGGCTGTCGTTGCCGACCGCCACAATCAGGTGGCCATCGGCCGCCGCAAACACCTGATACGGCACCAGGTTCTGATGCGCGTTACCCGCGCGCTTGGGCGCGACGCCGGACGTCATGAAGTTCAGATTCTGGTTGGCCAGCATCGTGACCTGGCAGTCCAGCAAAGCCATGTCGATGTGCTGACCCTGGCCGCTGTTGGCGCGCTCAAGCAGCGCAGCCAAAATGCCCACGGTGGAATACATGCCGGTCATCAGATCGGCCACGGCCACGCCCGCCTTTTGCGGGCCGCCGCCAGCCAGGTCATCGCGTTCGCCGGTGATGCTCATCAACCCGCCCATGCCCTGGATCATGAAGTCATAGCCGGGGCGGCTGGCGTAGGGGCCGGTTTGGCCGAAGCCGGTGATCGAGCAGTAGATCAGGCGCGGGTTGATGGCCTTCAGGCTTTCGTAGTCCAGCCCGTATTTTTTCAGGCCGCCAACTTTGAAGTTCTCAACAAGGATGTCGCTTTGCAGCGCCAGTTCGCGCACCAGCTCGGCGCCACGCGGCGATGCGATGTCCAGCGCCACCGACATCTTGTTGCGGTTGGCCGACAGGTAGTACGCCGCTTCGGTGGTGTCGTTGCCCGCTTCGTCCTTCAGGTACGGAGGCCCCCAGGCGCGCGTGTCGTCACCCGAGCCGGGGCGTTCGATCTTGATCACCTCGGCGCCAAGATCGGCCAGGTTTTGAGTGCACCAGGGGCCCGCCAGCACGCGGGTCAGGTCCAGCACGCGTATGCCGGTAAGGGGAGCGGGACGTTGCGACATCTGTGTTCTTTTCGCTAGATGAGAAATGAAAACGGCGGACCGCTAGGGTCGCGCCCGGAGCACCAATTCGTCAATCCGGATATTAGCCGTTTGGACACTAAACCCGGATTTCCGCGTGCTGCCGCCTCAGGAATGCGCCTTGATGGTCTCGCGGGCGATCACCAGCTGCTGAATTTGCGAGGTGCCTTCAAAGATGCGGAACAGGCGCACATCGCGGTAGAAACGTTCAACGGCGTACTCGGACATGTAGCCCGCGCCGCCGTGGATCTGCACGGCGCGGTCGGCCACGCGGCCCACCATTTCGGTCGAGAACAGCTTGCAGCATGCAGCTTGCATGGTGGTGTTCTCGCCGCGGTCACGCATGCGGGCGGCGTCCAGCACCATGCAACGTGCGGCATAGAGTTCGGCCTGGCTGTCGGCGATCATCGCCTGGATCAGCTGGAATTCTGCAATGGGCTGGCCGAATTGCTTGCGGTCCATGGCGTATTTGACGGCGTCCGACAGCAGGCGGTCGGCAATGCCCACGCACAGCGCCGAGATATGCAGACGGCCCTTGTCCAGCACGCGCATCGACGTCTTGAAGCCATTGCCTTCTTCGCCACCCAACAACGCGCTGGCGGGCACGCGGCAGTTGTCGAACACGACGTCGCTGGTCAAGGCGCCGGCCTGGCCCATCTTCTTGTCGGGCTTGCCGATGATGAGACCGGGCGTGCCCGCTTCAACCAGGAAGCAGGAAATCGAATTGGCGCGGCGCTCGGGTGCGGTGCGCGCCATGACCGAGAACAAGCCCGCGATGGGCGCGTTGGTGATGTAGCGCTTGGTGCCGTTCAGCACGTAGCTGTCGCCGTCGCGTTCGGCGGACAGGCGCAGCGCCATGGCGTCGGAACCGGCGTCCGGCTCGGTCAGGGCGAACGAGCCAATCAGTTCACCGCTGGCCAGCTTGGGCAGGTAGCGCGCGCGTTGCTCGTCGGTGCCCGCCAGCACGATGGCTTGCGAGCCGATGCCGATGTTGGTGCCGGCCAGCGAACGGAACGCGGGCGAGGTCTGGCCCAGTTCGAACACCACGCGTACTTCCTCTTCCATCGTCAGGCCCAGGCCGCCGAAGTCAGGCGAGATCGACAGGCCGAACAAACCCAGTTCGCGCATTTCGTTGACGATGGCCGGCGGAACCTGGCCGCTCTCGGCAAGCTCGTCTTCGGCGGGGATCAGGCGTTCGTGCACAAAGCGGCGCACGGCGTCCAGCAACAGGTTCAGGGTTTCGGTGTCGAGGGCCATGATGGAAGTCTCAGGAAGAGGAGCGAATTGGGGGGACAGGTACGGAAGGTTCAGTACGGAACATGGGCGGCGGCGCGTCAGGCGCGCATGCCGCCAACCAATAAATCGAAATAACCGGCAGCAATGGTTTCGGCGCTGTCGCCCTGGCCGGGCTTGTACCAGCGCACCATCCAATTCAGCATGGACAACACGGCGCGGCCCGTGGCGGCCACATCCAGCGGCCGGAATACGCCGTCGGCCACGCCCTGCGCAATCAGTTCGCGCAGGCGCTTTTCGTAGCCGTCGCGCAGCCGGGCCGCGTCTTCGCGTTCGGGCAGGGCCATGCCGGAATAACCAATCAGCATCGTGACGAATTCAGCATGGTGCTGTTCGAAGTAGCGGGCGTGGCCCACCATGAAGGCGCGCAAGCGCGCGGCGGCGCCGTCGGCAGCGGCCACATCCTGGCCCACGTTCTGCGTCAGCCCACTTAGCACGCCCAGGATGATGGCGTCGTAAATGTCCTGCTTGGTGGTGTAGTAGTGATAGATGGCCGCCTTGGACACGCCAATGGCGGCGGCCAGGTCCGACACGGAACTGCCGTCGTAACCGCTTTGGGCGAACAGCTTGGCGGCTTCTTCCAGAATGCGTTCGCGCGGCGCGACCAGCGTGGGGGGCCGGCCGGCGCGGGCGCGCTTCTGGGCGGGAGGGGCGGAGGTCGCCATGACAGCCTTTACAGGGGGCTGCGACGGAAGCGGTCAACCAGCACACGGCGTGGATTGACAGCGGTTCGGCGCATGCCGTTAAATAAAGATTAATTAATTACCGGACGGTCGGTAGGTAATTATAGGCACATCCGCCTTGGGTGCTCAAGCCTGAATGCAGGCCCGCCTTTTCTGGACTGACCTGGACACAACGCGACGACGCTATGCCCCACTCTCTCGTGACAGATTTGTATGGCCAGATGTCCCTGCCGGTCATCAGCGCCCCCATGTTCATCGTCTCCAACCCGAAACTGGTCATCGCCCAGTGCACGAGCGGCATCGTCGGGTCATTTCCCGCGCTGAACGCACGTCCGCAAAGCCTGCTGACCGACTGGCTGGATGAAGTCCAGGCGGGTCTGGCCTCGCACCGCGAAGCCAACCCCGGCGCCGTTGTGGCGCCGTTTGCCGTCAACCAGATCATTCACCAGTCCAACGACCGCCTGGAGCAAGACCTGGCCGTGTGCGCCAGCCACCGCGTGCCGCTGATCATCACCAGCCTGCGCGCGCCCGGCGACCTGGTCAAAGGCGTGCACGATTGGGGCGGCAAGGTATTCCACGACGTCACCACCCTGCGCCACGCCGAAAAGGCGCTGGAAGCGGGGGTCGACGGATTGATCCTGGTGTGCGCGGGCGCCGGCGGCCACGCAGGCACGCTGAGCCCGTTCGCGCTGGTGTCCGAAGTGCGCCGCTTCTACGACGGCCCGCTGATCCTGTCGGGCGCCATCACCACCGGCGAGCACGTGCTGGCCGCGCAGGCCATGGGCGCGGACTTCGCCTATATGGGTACGCGCTTCATCGCCAGCGAGGAAGCCAACGCCAGCGAAGGCTATAAGTCAGCCATCGTCGAGGCCAGCGCGTCCGACGTTCTGTACACGCCCTTCTTCACCGGCATCCCGGGCAACTACCTGAAGGCCAGCATAACCGCATCGGGGCTGGACCCGGCCAACCTGCCGCAGCCGGACAGCGGCGCGTCCAACTTCGGATCTTCGCGCGTGAAGCCCTGGAAGGACATCTGGGGCGCGGGCCAGGGCGTGGGCGGCATCGCCAGCGTGGAACCCACCCGCAAGATCGTCGACACGCTGCGCCGCGAGTACGACGACGCAAAGGCCCGGCTGGCTAGCCGGACGTACGCATGAGCGCGGGCCTGAAGCTTGCCCGCGACGGCGCCGTTCTGACTCTCACGATCGACCGCCAGGACCGCCGTAACGCGCTGGACACGGCGACCTACGCCGCGCTGACAGAACAGATCGTGCAGGCATCGGCGGATCAGTCCGTATCCGCCGTGATCCTGACGGGCGCGGGCGAACACTTCACGGCCGGCAACGACCTGCGCGACTTCCAGGCGGAGCGCGGCGCGGGCGACAGCGCCGGCCTGACGTTCCTGCGCGCACTGACCACGGCCGAGGTGCCGGTCGTCGCCGCGGTCGAGGGCTACGCGATCGGCATTGGCGTGACCTTATTGCAGCACTGCGATTTTGTTCACATCGGCGACGGCGCCACCTTGCGCATGCCGTTCGTGGCGCTGGGCTTGTGCCCGGAAGGCGCATCCAGCCTGCTGATGCCTCGACTGGTGGGCCGCCGCGCAGCCGAATGGCTGTTGCAGGGCAAGGCCTTTACCGCGCAAGACGCGCACGAGGCCGGGCTGGCCACGTCGGTCACGGAAAAAGGCCAGGCGCTGGCGGCCGCTCAGGCGACCGCTGCGGATCTGGCCCGCCAACCGCCCGCCGCGCTGCGCTTGACCAAGGCCATGATGAAACGGGCGGATCGCCAGGCGATTCAGGAAACGCTGGACTACGAAGCCCAGCAATTCCGCGCCCGCTTGCAAACGGACGAAGCGCAAGCGGCGTTTGCGAAGTTCTTTAAGAAGTGATGATGGCGAAGTGATGATGGGTTGCGCGCGGCCTGAGGCGCGCAACCCATCACCTTAAAACGGCGAATCCGGCCGGAAATTCGGCGCACGCCGTTCGCGCAAGGACTTCACTCCTTCCTTCACGTCCGGCCCGCCAAAGCCCATGAATTCCAGCGCCAACGACGTATCAAACGTCGGCCCGGCCATGCGCAACCAGTTATTCAGCGAATACTTCGTCCAGCGGATCGCCGTCTGCGAACCCGCGGCCAGCTTGTTGGCCACCTCGAACGCGCGGGTGATGAGTTCGGCCTCGTCCACGCACAGCGACACCAGGCCGATGCGCTCGGCCTCTTCGCCCGTGACGGTTTCGCACAGCATCAGGTAGTACTTGGCTTTGGCCATGCCGCACAGCAGCGGCCAGACGATGGCGGCGTGGTCGCCTGCCGTGACGCCCAGGCGGGTGTGGCCGTCGATGATGCGCGCGTCGCGTGCGGCAATCGAGATGTCGGCCAGCAAGCCCGCCACCAGCCCCGCCCCCACGGCCGCGCCATGCATGGCGGACACGATGGGCTTGTTGCAGTTGATGATGTTGTAGACCAGGTCGCGGGCCTCGCGCCAGACACGGGTGCGCACGTCGAAGTCATCCGCCATCTGCTGCACCAAGTCCAGGTCGCCCCCGCCCGAGAAGCCCTTGCCCTCGCCGCGGATCACCACCACGCGGGTGTCCGGGTCCGTGTCGATGTCGCGCCAGATGTCGGCCAGCTCGCGGTGCATGCGGTCATCGGCCGTGGACAACTTGCCCGGCTGGCCGCCCTTGGCGCCCATGATCAGCTCCAGAACGCCCCCGGGATGCCGGCGCAACTTCAGGGATTCATAAGCCGAATAATGTTGCAGCGTGATATCTGTCATTGTCTTCTCCGCATTGTCTTTCGCAGTGGGGCGGGCCTGAAGGCCGGCGTGTTTTTGCGCACTATAGTGGATAGATCGGCCCCCACCTTGCCGTTGTCCCTTCGGAGCCTCAGCCAATGAACACCCCCGCCCCCATCGACCGCGCCGCGCTTTCTGCCCTGTTCTCCCCCCGGGAGGCGGACACGCATAAGGGCAGTTTTGGCACGGTTGGCGTGGTGGGCGGCGGGCCGGGCATGGCGGGCGCGGCGTTGCTGGCGGCACGCGCCGCCTTGAAGATCGGTGCGGGCAAGGTGCTGGTCGGCTTTGCGCAGGAAACATCCCCGCTGCCCTGCGACCCGCAGCAGCCCGAGCTGATGCTGCGGGATGCGCGCTCATTGCTGGATGAAGACCTGGGCGTGACCGCCTGGGTCGCGGGCTGCGGCATCGGCACGGGCGCGCTGGCGGCCAACACGCTGTCCGAACTGTTCGTGCTGCGCCGGGAGGCGCCGCTGGTGCTGGACGCCGACGGGCTAAACCTGCTGGCCTGGGGGGATGTCCAGCCCAACTGGGGCGAGGGCCCCGTCGTGCTCACCCCCCACCCTGCCGAAGCCGGCCGCCTATTAGGTATCAGCACCGCCGACGTCCAGGCCGACCGGCCGGGCGCGGCGTGGAAGCTGGCTCAGCGCTATCAGTGCTGGGTGGTGTTGAAGGGCGCGGGCACGATCGTCTGCGCGCCGGATGGCTCCACGCGCATCAATACCAGTGGCAACCCGGGCCTGGCCACCGCCGGAACCGGGGACGTATTGGCCGGCATGCTGGGTTCGTTGATTGGGCAAAAGCTGCCCTGGGATCAGGCGGTCGCGGGCGCCGTCTGGCTGCATGGCGCCGCCGCCGACGCCCTGGTCGCACAAGGCATCGGCCCTATCGGTTTGACGGCAGGCGAGCTCGCAGATGCCGCCCGCGCCCTGCGGAACCCGCGCTAAGTCCCTGCCAAATAAACATTTTTACAACATACTAGGGTTTTCCCTGAAATGGTCGTTGCTTTCTATTTAGGGTTATCCCTATAATGGATTACCCCAAGACGAAACGGACTGGAGAAGACCATGAGCGAACTGACCTTGAACCACACTGCCCGCCTGACCGACGCCCTCGAACGTGACCTGCTTCGCGGCGCCCTCGAAAATCAACCGAATTCCCACCCGCTGACCAACCTGAAGAAGGCTGGCCAAGCCGTGATCGCCGCTGTTGCTGGCGTCTTTGCTTTCATCGACGAAGTGAACGAATCGATGAACAAGGCCCGCGCCGCCAGCTCGCGCTTCTCCGGCTCTCAGTGGTAAGCACAGCTGCGCTGGGCTGAATCGCGAACGATCTCCCGCGATTTCGCCCGGCGCGCTGCCGTTGCAACGCCCGCTTGCTGGCCCAAGCGCCCCTTGCAACGAACCTTCGGCGCCCGACCCTCACCTGGCGCCATCGCGCCGCGCCGGCCTCGCTTTGAAGCATTGCGAGGCCCCCGCGGCGCCCTCACTTCCCCCGCAATCCCCGCATCCTCTCGGCGTTTTCCCTAGCGCCCGGATTGCCATTCTTCATTGACAGCGCGCGAAGCCCCTACCGATAATCGGCCCCTTGCCGTCGTGCCTGGCGCCAACACACCCTGAGCTCTGTGGCCGACACCCGCTGTCCGCCCGGCCCCGGTGGTTTTCCCGCAAGCACGATCCGGTTCGTTATCCATCCGGAGTTGTCACCATGAAGTTGCGCACCACCCTGGCCCTTGTGGCCGCCGCCATCCCCTTGGCTGCCGCCCAAGCCCAGACGCTGAAGATCGGCCTGTCGGCCGAACCCACTTCGGCAGACCCCCACTATCACAAGATGACGCAGAACGACGCGTTCTCCGCGCACGTCTACAGTTCTCTGGTGGGCCGTAGCGCCGACATGAAACTGACGCCCCAACTGGCCAAGTCCTGGAAAAACCTGGACGACCTGACCTGGGAATTCAAGCTGCGTGATGACGTCAAGTTCTCGAACGGCAAGCCGTTCACGTCCGAAGACGTGCTGTTCACGATCTGCCGCACGCTGAACAACGAAACCAACGTGTCGCAGTCCTATATGGACATGACCAAGCGCATCACCGACGTGCAAACGCCGGACGCGCACACCGTCATCATCAAGACTGGCGAGCCCTTCCCGCTGATGCCCGCCGAGCTGGCCCGCTCGCTGCCCATCGTGTGGAACGGCATCGTCGAACACGGCAAGCTGACGTTCGACCCGAAGAAGGGTTGCGGCGTGACGGGCGCCTGGCCCACCGTGGCTGACTTCAACAACGGCAAAGACGCTATCGGCACCGGCCCGTACACCCTGAAGTCCTACGTGAAGGGCACCGGCATCGAGCTGGTCCGCAATGAACAATACTGGGGCGAGAAGCCGTACTGGAAGGAAGTGAAGTTTGTGCCGGTGCCGTCCGCCGGCCCGCGCCTGACTGGCCTCTTGTCCGGTGACTTCGACATGATCGAAAACCCCGCCGCCCGCGACCTGCCGCGCCTGAAGGACAACCCGAAGTTCGGTTTCGTGGCCACGCCGTCCACCCGCCTGGTGTTCTTCCAGCCGGACGTGGGCCGCAACCCGAGCCCATTCGTCAAGAGCGCCGACGGCAAGAACCCGCTGCAGGACCTGCGTGTGCGCAAGGCTATTTCCATGGCCATCGACCGCAAGACCATCACCGCCCGCATCATGGACGGCATGGCCACCCCGGCCTACCAGTTCATGCCCGACGGCATGTTCGGCGCGCTGCCCAAGGCTCCGGAAATCAAGTACGACCCGGAAGGCGCCAAGAAGCTGCTGGCCGAAGCCGGCTACCCGAATGGCTTTGAACTGACGCTGTCGTCCACCAACGACCGCTATGTCAACGACGGCCAAGTCGCCCAAGCCGTGGCCCAGTACCTGGCCCGCGTCGGCATCAAGACCAACGTGGACGCCATGACGGCTTCCATCTATTTCCCCAAGCGCGCCAAGCGCGAGTTCAGCTTCTCGATGGGTGGCTGGCCGGCGGAAACGGGTGAAGCCTCGGCGCTGTTCCAGCTGTGGGTGGCGTCGCTCGACTCGCCCGCCAGCCTGGGCACCAGCAACTATGGCGGCTTCTCCAATGCCGATTTCGACAAGGTCTACAAGGAAGCCATCGTGACCGTGGACGCGCCCAAGCGCGAGAAGCTGTTGCAGCAATCCACGCAGATCGCCCTGGACAACGTGCCGCTGATCCCGCTGCACTTCGAAAGCAGCATCTGGGCTTTCCGCAAGGGCATCACGTACGAAGGCCGCCGCGACCAGTACACGCTGGCCACCTCGGTGACGCCCGACAAGAAGTAATCAGGTCCGCCTGAACGAAAAACGGCTGCCTTCGGGCAGCCGTTTTTTTATGCCTTCGCCGCTACCGGGCCGGCCGCCAGGGCCTGGTCCAGCTCGCGTGACAGCAGATCAATGAACGCCTCCGCCTTCGGCGGCAGCACGCGGCCCGGCATGACCTGGATCTGCAAGGTGCGCGACTGCAATTCGGCGTTGGAAATGGGCACGGCCACCAGCTCATCGCGCCGCAAGCTCCACGCCACCGAGATATAGCCGCTCAACATGATGGCGTCCGATCCGAACACGAAGCCGTGCAAAGGCGAGGAATCGTTGCACGTCAGCACGGGCTCCATCTGCACGGATTCCAGCGCGCAGCCCATGTCGAACAGTTGCCGCGTGGTGGTGCCTGGCCCGGTGAGCGCCAGCGGAAACTGGCTGAGATCTTGCAGGCTGACGCTGCGCCGGCCCGCCAGCGGGTGGTCGGCCGCCATCACCGCGTGCACCGGCGCGCGGCGCGAATAGCGGACGCTGACCCCTTCTGTGCGCTCGGCGATGAAGGTCATGCCCAGCTCGACGCTGCCTTCGGCCACCTTGCGGCTGACTTCGGCGGGCGACCCCACGAACAGGTCGAAGCGGATGTTGGGCCGTTCCTGGCGGAAACGCGCCATCACCGACGGCACAAAAATACGCGCCACGCCTTCTACCGCCGCCACCCGGATTTCGTTGCGGGCCACGCCCTTGGTCGCCGCTATCTCTTGCAGCACCGTCTCGGCCTCGAGCATGGTGCGCCGGGCGTGCACCAGCAGCAGTTGGCCCGCTTCGCTCAACACCATCCCCCGGGCGGCGCGCTCGAACAACGGTGCGCCAGCCTCTTCCTCAAGCTTGGCGATCTGCCGGCTGATGGCCGACACCGCCACATGCAGGCGTTCGGACGCCCCGCTCAGGCTGCCCGCCTGGGCCACCTCCAGAAAATACTTCAAGGCAATGCCGTGCACGTTCCGTCCTCGGTTGCGACGCAGGTCATCCAACGCTCAAGCTTTGCCTTTTATGCAAAGCCGCCGATAAATATTCTAATTGTAGAGAAAGCTCCCAAGCTCCTAGAATTCGCCGGGACCGCGTCTTACTGGCGCGCGATTGAAGCCCTAGACGTCTATCCCCTATACAATCCCCTCGCTTCATCGGAGTTCCCATGCCCACGTCGACCCCCGCGGCCCATCCGCGCCCTTTTCTTCTTGCCTGTCCGGATCTGTCGGCAGAACGCTCGGGCAATACGGATACCCCCGGTGTCTGGCATTTTGACTCCGGCGTGCCGGGTAAGCGCGTCATGTTGAGCGCGCTGATTCATGGCAATGAACTGTGCGGCGCCTGGGCGCTGAAAGAAGCATTGACCGCCGGGCTGCGTCCGCGCCGCGGCGCGCTCACCCTGGCGTTCTGCAACCTGGCGGCGTTCGACCGCTTTGACTCCACCAATTACGCCCCCGCGCGCTTCGTCGACGAAGACATGAACCGCGTCTGGAGCGACGACAAGCTCAGCCTGCCGATCAGCCAGGAACGCCGCCGCGCCGCCGAAATTCGCCCCTGGGTGGAACAGGCCGACTGGCTGCTGGACTTTCATTCGATGAGCAATTCCGATGTGCCGCTGCAACTGACCGGCATGGAACAACGCAACATCGACCTCGCCCTGGCGCTGGGCAACCCCGCCACCATCATTGCTGACGCGGGCCACGCTGCGGGCGTGCGCATGCGCGACTACGGCCGTTTTGGCGAAGCCGGCGACAACGGCACGCGTTCGCTGCTGATCGAATGCGGGTTCCACGGCGCGCCCGAAGCGCGCGGCGTGGCGGTCGACCAGATGGCGCGCTTCCTGGTGGAAGCTGGCACGTTGGACAGCGAAGACTTGCCCGCGGACTGGTTCGTGCCCGCCGCCTCCACCCAGCGCGCCTTGCGCGTCACGCATGCCGTCGCCGCCAAAAGCGCCGACTTCCGTTTCGCCCAGCCCTGGAAGGGCCTGGAAACGCTGGCCGCCGCCGGCACCGTCATCGGCTGGTCCGAAGGCGAGCCCGTCGTCACGCCCTATGACAACTGCGTCCTGATCATGCCGTCCACTGCGAATCTGCGGCCCGGCGTGACCGTTGTCCGGCTGGCGCAACCCATCGTCTGATTCAAGCAAACGAGCGGCGCCCACCAACGAGGCGCCGCCGGAAACATCCATAACAACGGGAAAAGCATGTCCGCCAAGGTTTACCTACGCAGCGCATTACTGGCCTGTACGCTGGCCGCCTCCGTCGCCCAGGCGCAGGCGCCCGCAGCCGGCTCCACGCTAAAGATCGGCTTGTCGTCCGAGCCGACCTCGATGGACCCGCACTATCACCAGGCGACGCCGAACGATGCGATGACCTCGCACATGTTCGAAACGCTGATCGGCCAGAACGCCAAGATGGACCTGATTCCGCGCCTGGCGACCGCCTGGAAGTCGGTTGACGACACCACCTGGGAATTCACGCTGCGCGACGGCGCCAAATTCTCCAATGGCCAGCCCTTCACCGCCCAGGACGTGATCTTCACGTTCTGCCGCGTGATGAACAACGAGCAGTCCATTGGCGGTTCGTACCCGGCCATCGTGCAGAAATTCGCCAATGTTGAAGCACGCGACGGCAACAAGCTGGTCATCAAGACGCACAAGCCCTACCCGCTGTTGCCCAACGACCTGACCCGCACGGGCATGCTGTGGAGCGGCATCGTCGAGCACGGCCCCATCACCTTCGACCTGAAGAACAAGTGCGGCGTGACCGGCCCCTGGCCCACGGTGGCCGACTTCAACAATGGCCGCGACGTCATCGGCACCGGCCCCTACACGCTGAAGTCCTACGTGAAGGGCACGGGCATCGAGCTCACCCGCAACGACGCCTACTGGGGCGACAAGCCCGCCTGGCAGACGGTCAAGCTGATCCCGGTGCCGGCCGCCGGCCCGCGCCTGACGGGTCTGTTGGCCGGTGATTTCGACCTGATCGAAAACCCCGCCGCGCGCGACGTGAAGCGTATTTCGGAAACGCCGGGCTTCGGCCATGTGATCACGCCGTCGGTGCGCGTGGTGTATTTCCAGTTTGATGTGGCCCGCAGCCCCAGCCCCACGGTCAAGGCCGCCGACGGCAAAAACCCCTTGCAGGATGTGCGCGTGCGCCGCGCCATTTCCATGGCGATCGACCGCAAGACCATCGCCGCCCGCATCATGGACGGCGCCGCCACGCCCGCCAACCAGTTCCTGCCCGACGGCATGTTCGGCACGCTGCCGCACCCGCCGGAACTGAAGTACGACCCCGAAGGCGCGAAGAAGCTGCTGGCGGACGCCGGCTACCCCAACGGCTTTGAGCTGGCCATCTCGTCCACCAACGACCGCTACATCAACGACGCCCAGATCTCGCAAGCCGTGGCGCAATACCTGTCGCGCGTGGGCATCAAGACGACCGTGGACGCAATGACGCGCTCGGTGTATTTCCCCAAGCGCGCCAAGCGCGAATTCAGCTTCGCGATGGGCGGCTGGTCGTCCGAGACCGGCGAGGCCTCGTCTTTCCTACAATACTGGGTTACCCGGTTCGACAAAGAGCATGGCCTGGGCACGAGCAACTACGGCGGTTACGACAACCCCGAGTTCGATGCCGTGTTCAAGCGCGCCCTGGTCACCGTGGACCCCGCCGAACGGGAAAAGCTGCTGCAACAGTCGCTGACGCTTGCACTGGCTGACCTGCCCAGCATTCCCCTGCATTTCGAAAGCAGCATCTGGGCGTTCAAGAAGGGGCTGGTCTACGAAGGCCGGGCCGATCAGTACACCCTGGCCATGTCGGCCAAACCCGCCAAGTAAGCACTCGGCGCCAAGCAACCCTGAGCCCACCAAGGAAATCATCACGTGGCCTTGTTCATCCTACGCAGACTGATCCAGAGTCTGTTCGTACTGCTGGCCGTTTCGGTCGTGGTCTTCTTCGCGGTGTATGCCGTGGGCGACCCGATTGAACTGCTGGTCAGCCCCGAAGCCAGTCAGGCCGCGCGCGAGGCGATGATCGCCCGCCTGGGCCTGGATCTGCCCGTGTGGCAGCAATACACCGGGTTCCTGTGGCGCGCGCTGCACGGTGACCTGGGCACGTCTTTCGTGCACGGCATCCCCGCCGTTGAACTGATCGTGCAACGCATTCCCGCCACGTTCGAACTGGTGTTCGTGGCCATCATGCTGACCTGTGTGATCGGGATTCCGCTGGGTCTGGTCGCTGGCCTGTACCGCGATGACTACCTGGGCCGCGGCATCATGTCGACGTCGGTGCTGGGCTTTTCGCTGCCGAACTTCTGGCAGGGCATGATGCTGATCCTGTTGTTCGCCGTCTGGCTGGGATGGCTGCCCGCCACGGGCCGCGGCGACACCGTCACCGTGCTGGGCGTGCGCCTGTCCATCCTGACCGCCAACGGCTGGTCGCACCTGATCATGCCGGCCATCAACCTGGCGCTGGCGAACATTGCGCTGGTGCTGCGGCTGACGGCCTCGGGTGTGGTTGAAGCGCGCAGCCAGGACTACGTGAAATTCGCGCGCGCCAAGGGCGTGAAGCCCGGACGCATCGTGCGCCGCCACATCCTGCGCAACATCCTGATCCCCGTCGTGACCGTGATCGGCATGGAGTTCGGCAGCCTGATCGCCTACTCCACCATCACCGAAACCGTGTTCGCGTGGCCCGGTATGGGCAAGCTGCTGATCGATAGCATCTACCAGCTGGACCGCCCTGTGGTGGTCGCGTACGTGATGCTGGTCACCCTGATCTTCGTGGTCATCAACCTGGTTGTGGACATCCTGTACGCCGCGCTCGACCCGCGCGTGCAGCTCGTGACCCCCGCTCAATAATCCGCCATGGCTAACTCTCCCAATCCCGGCCGCACCCGCACCGTCCAGCCCCTGGCTGAGACGCCGCAGCGCGCCTCCATCCTGAAGAAACTGCGTGCACGCCCCACGGTGCGCGGCTCTGCAATCGCGCTGGCCATCCTGGTGGTGCTGGTGGTGTTCGCACCCTTTTTCGCGCCGCAAAACCCGTATGACCTGGCCAACCTGTCGCTGCTGGACGGCCGCCTGGCGCCGCGCCAAGCTTTTATGGACGGCAGCATCGCCTGGCTCGGCACCGACGACCAGGGCCGCGACATGCTCAGCGCCATTCTGTATGGCCTGCGTATCAGCCTGATGGTGGGCCTGTCCGCCGTCGTGCTGGCCACCGCCATCGGCGGCGCGGTCGGCCTGATCGCCGCCTATGTCGGCGGCCTGGTCGACACCGTGCTGATGCGCATCGTCGACTTCATCCTGGGTTTCCCGACCATTCTCGTGGCGCTGGTGCTGCTGGTGGTGCTGGGGCGGGGCGTGGACAAGGTGATTCTGGCGCTGGTGCTGGTGCAATGGGGCCACTACGCCCGCATCATGCGCAGCCGCGCGCTGCAAGAGCGCCGCAAAGAATACGTGGAAGCCGCCGCCAACCTGGGCTTTCCGGCCTGGCGCATCATGGCGTTTCACCTGCTGCCCAACTGCCTGGGCCCCGTCATGGTGTTCGCCACCATTCAGATCGCCACCGCCATCGCGCTGGAAGCCACGCTGTCCTTCCTGGGCGTCGGCGTACCGATCACCGAGCCGTCGCTGGGCCTCTTGATCTCGAACGGTTTCCAATACCTGCTGTCGGGCGACTACTGGATCAGCTTGTTCCCGGGCATTGCCCTGCTGCTGCTGATCCTTTCCATCAACATCGTGGGCGACCGCCTGCGTGAAAGCCTGGACCCGCGACGAGCATGAGCGACATTCTTCTTGATGTGCGCGGCCTGCGCACTGCATTCCATACCGAAGCCGGCGCGTGGCTGGCGGTCGACGGTGTCGACCTGACTGTCCGCCGCGGCGAAATCGTGGGCCTGGTCGGTGAATCCGGTTCCGGCAAATCCGTCACGGGCTTCTCGCTGCTGGGTCTGATCGACCCGCCCGGGGAAGTCGTGGAGGGCGAAGTGAAGTTCAAGGGCACCGACCTGCGCAAGCTCACGGAAGAGCAGATGCGCCAGTTGCGCGGCAACCGCATCGCCATGATCTTCCAAGACCCGCTGATGACGCTGAACCCGGTGCTGCGCATCGGCGAGCAGATGATGGAAGCCATCCTCACGCACGAGAACGTGTCGCGCGCCGAGGCAGAGGAACGCTGCCGCGAAGCGCTGGCGATGGTGGGTATTCCTGCGCCTGAAAAGCGTTTGAAGAGCTACCCGCACGAGTTCTCGGGCGGCATGCGTCAGCGCGTGGCAATCGCCATCGCCATGCTGAACAAGCCTGATCTCATCATCTGCGACGAGCCCACGACCGCGCTGGACGTCACCATCCAGGGCCAGATTCTCTACCGCATGCAAGAGATCTGCCGTGAACACAACACCGCGCTTATCTGGATTACGCACGATCTGGGCGTGGTGGCCGAACTGGCCGACCGCGTGGCCGTGATGTATGCCGGCCGCATTGTTGAAAGCGGCCCGGTTGAACAGGTGCTGGCATCGCCGCGCCACCCCTACACCAAGGGCCTGCTGGATTCGATGCCCGGCGCCACGCAACCCGGCGCGCGCCTGCATCAGATCAACGGCATGGCGCCCAGCCTGGCGGGCCGCCCGTCGGGCTGTGCGTTCCGTCCGCGTTGCACCAAGGTTATCCCCCGGTGCACCGAACAAGCCCCCTCCGTTACCACCGAAGGTCCGCGCAGCTACCGCTGTTACGTGCCGATAGCCCGCGAGGCACAGCAAGCATGAGCCAAGCCGATACTCCCGTCATCGAGCTCAAGAACGTCCACAAGCGCTTCGAGCAGCGACCCGACCTGGCCCAACGCATCCTGGCCCTGACCGGCCGCCCCATCGACCGCCGCACGGTGTATGCCGTCAATGGCGTGGACTTGTCCATCAAGCGCGGCGAAGTGGTTGGCCTGGTGGGTGAATCCGGCTGTGGCAAGTCCACGCTGGGCCGCGTGGTTGCGGGCCTGCACCGCCAGACCGAAGGCGAACTGCTGTATCAAGGCCATGACGCCGTGCGCCTGCGCGGCGCTGAAAAGCTGGCGTATACGCTGGGCGTGCAGATGATTTTCCAGGACCCGCAAGCGTCCTTGAATCCGCGTCAGCGCCTGCGCCAGATCCTGGGCGAATCGCTGAAGGTCCACAAGCTGGCGCCGCCTGCCGAGATCCCGGCGCGCATTGACCAGGCGCTAAAGGAAGTGGGCCTGGACGCCGAATACCGCGACCGTTTCCCGCACCAGATTTCCGGCGGCCAACGCCAGCGCATCGGCATCGCCCGCGCGCTGATGGTGGCGCCGAAGTTCCTGGTGTGCGACGAGCCCGTGGCCGCGCTGGACGTGTCCATCCAGGCGCAGGTGATCAACCTGTTCATGGACTTGCGCGAACAGCACGGCTTTACGTATCTGTTCATCAGCCATGACCTGGGTGTGGTCAAGCACATCTCGGACCGCGTCGCGATCATGTATCTGGGCAAGATCGTGGAAATCTCCACGTCAGCCGAGATCTTCGCGCGCGCCAATCACCCCTACACTCAGGCCTTGATGGCCGAAGTGCCGGACGTGGCCCGCCGCGGCCGCAAGTTCACGCCGATCAAGGGAGAAATCCCGTCGCCGCTGAACCCGCCCCCGGGCTGCACGTTCAACCCCCGTTGCCCCCACGCCATGCCGCGCTGCCGCGAGCAGGCGCCGGTCCTGAAAGAAATCTCGGCGGGCCACTGGTCGGCCTGTCACCTGAACGAAGCGAGCGCCTGATGAAACCCTCCGACATGTCCAATGTGGACCGCATCGCCATCGAAATGGGCCATGCGGGCCGCAACACCATTCAGTACATCGACGAAGACCGCAATTCGGATCGTCCCTTCAAGCTGCAAACGTACCGCCCTTACGGCTACACGCCGGACCGCCCGGTCGTCATCGTGCAGCACGGCGTGCTGCGCAACGGCGATGAATACCGCGACTTCTGGGTTGAAGCCGCCGACAAGCACAAGCTGCTGATCGTGGCGCTGACGTTCTCGAACGAAATCTGGCCTGGCGTTGAAAGCTACAACAACGGCCGCGTGTTCTCGGCGGGCGGCAATCCGCGCCACATCGATGGCTGGACGTATGCGCTGGTGGGCAACGTCATCAAAGACATGATCGACGGTGAAATCACCGACGGCCAGAACGTCTACCTGTTCGGCCATTCGGCCGGCGGCCAGTTCGTGCACCGCTTGATGAGCAGCCAGTCGCACGCGCCGTTCAAGGCGGTCACGGCCGGCAACCCCGGCTGGTACACGTTGCCCACGTTCGATCACCCGTTCCCCGAAGGCATGGATGGCGTCGGCCTGACCGAAGAGCATCTGGTGAAGCTGCTGGCCTATCCGATGACGATTCTGGCGGGCGACCAGGACATCGCCACCGACGACCCCAACCTGCCCGCCGAACCCGCCGCCATGCGCCAAGGCCCGCACCGCTTCGCGCGCGCCAAGAACTACTACGAGTTCGGCAAGCAGGAAGCCGAGCGCCGCGGCGTGCCGTTTGGCTGGACGCTGCAAGTGGTGCCCGGCATCGGCCACGACGGCCGCGCCATGTCGGCCGTGTGCGCCAGCCTGTGGTTCGACGGCAAGATGCCCGACGACGCCGAACTGGCCCGCCTGGCTGGCCAGCAGGTCGCCTGATCGCCCTTTCTTTTTTCATTGCTGAAACCCGATACCGCCATGTCCAACACTCAGAGCACTGAACAGATCGTCGCTGGCATTCAAAGCTGGCTGCAATGCGAGTCGCCGTCGAACTTCCCCGACGGCATCGCCGCGATGGCGCGCATCATCGCCGACTACGCAGCCGCTGCCGGCCTGACCGTGGAGTTGTCGTCGCTGGGCCCCACCACGGGCCCGCTGCTGTACGCGACCAACCGCGCGCCGGGCGACACGCGCCCGGGCATCCTGATCCTGGCGCACATGGACACGGTGCATCCGGTGGGCACGCTGCTTGAGAACCCGGTGCGCATCGACGGCGACCGCCTCTACGGCCCGGGCAGCTATGACATGAAGGCCGGCATCTACCTGGCGCTGACGGCGCTGGCCGGCGTGGCGCGCCCCGGCGCAACGCAACTGCCGGTGGACTTCCTGGTGGTGCCCGACGAAGAAACCGGCAGCCACGCTTCGCGCGTGCACATCGAACGCTTTGCCGCCAACGCCAAGTACGCGCTGGTCTGCGAACCGGCCCGCCCGAACGGCGGCAAGTGCGTAACGGCGCGCAAGGGCACGGGGATGCTGAACCTGAACGTGAAGGGCCGCCCGGCGCACGCCGGCATGCAGCACGAGAAAGGCCGCAGCGCGATCCGCGAAATGGCGCACCAGGTGCTGGCGCTGGAAGCGATGACCGACTACGACCGCGGCATCACGGTCAGCGTGGGCACGATCGCAGGCGGCACCGTGACCAACACCGTGCCGGCCCTGTGCCGTTGCGTGGTGGACTTCCGCGTGCCGGACATGGGGGCCGCCGAAGACGTGCTGCGCCGGATGCGTGAGTTGTGCGCGGTGGGTCCGGACGTTGAACTGGACATCAACGTGGAACTGAATCGTCCGCCGATGGTGAAGACGGAAGCAGCTTCGGCACTGCTGGCGCTGGTGCAGGGTTATGCGGATCGGGCAGGCTTCCTGCTGGAAGACGCGCCGATGACGGGGGGTGGCAGCGATGCCAACTTTACGTCAGCGATGGGGATTCCGACGCTGGATGGATTGGGTGCTGATGGGGATGGGGCGCATACGTTGAATGAGTATGTGCTGGTGTCGACGTTGGAGCAGCGGTTGAAGTTTTGGGAATTGTTGTTGAAGGAATTGGCTTAAGGGTTTTCTGTTGGCGGGTGTTGGTTCTTTAGACGCCCGTGAGGCCGGCGCCCTGGGGTGCGCGGGGCAACGATTGCGGTCCGGAGCCTTCGCTCCGGATTGCCCCGTAGTCATCCTCTTTGTTGCCTGCGGCAACTGCCTTCGGATTCCCTCGGGCTTATCGACGCCCCGCGCACCCCAGGGCGCCGGCCTCACGGGCTCTGGTAGTTGCAATCTGACGTCAGCTGGGGCGATCAGGGTTCTTGAGGTTCTCGCCACGAGGATTTGGGTGGTGGAAGATTTTGCGGGGCCCGCCCCCGGCCGGCCGCGCGGGCGGCCTTTGGGGGCTTACGCGTGGTGGGACGTCGTCGCGGTGTTCGCTTCGCGTGTGGCGGCATTGCACAGGTTCTTCTTGATGGATTGCCGCGCTTTACCCATCCCGCGAGGCACGGTCACCCGTTGAACTCCGGCGCGGTGGCGCGCGACGGGTCGGCACGCGCAAGGCAGTGCCGGACGCGCGCCACCCTTCTACCCCCCAAAAACGTGCGGGGGGGACCACTAGCAAACGACTCCCCCACATTCGCGAAAGCGAACACCGCGCAAACGCCCACCACCGCGTATGCCGAGTAAGGCCGCCCGCGCGGCCGCCACTCGGCGGGCCCCGCAGCACTCGTCACTAAGGCACACCCTAGCAGCGCTACGAACCAAAACGACAGCAGCCCGTCGTCGGGGTGGGCGTGACGGCGCGCAACCTCGATGCGCCCGAGGGAATCTGAAGGGAAGGCCGAAGGCCTGGACGAAGATGACGAGGGGACGTCCGGAGCGAAGGCTCCGGACCGCAATCGTGGGCGCGCGCCGTCACGCCCACCCCGACGACGGGCGACCTACGAAGATCTACGACCATCCCCCCAAAGACACAACCATCCCGAAGTCTGACACCAGGAATTCACATCGCCTAGAATTCCCCATCCGTCTCTCATCCCGAAACATCATGTCCGCCGCCCCCATCAGCGCCATCGCCTACGGTCTCGCCACATTAGCCTCCGATGGCTCCGTCCTTGATACCTGGTATCCGCGCCCGTCGCTGGCCGATCACACGCCCGCTGCCGGCACGCGTCATCTCACGCCTGAAGAAGCGCGTGCTGCGCTGGGCGAGCATGTGCCGACGGCGCTCATTCGTGACACGCGCCGCAAAGTCGATATCGTTGCGGTCCGCACCGCCATCGCCTCGCTGGATGAACCGCCCGCCGACGCGCATGACGCCTACCTCCGGCTGCATCTGCTCAGCCATCGTCTGATCCGCCCGCACGACGCCAACCTCGATGGCTTGTTCAGCGTGTTGTCCAACGTCGCCTGGACGTCTGTTGGCCCTTGCGCCGTCGATCAAGTGGATGCGCTGCGCTGGCAATTGCGCGCCACCGGGCAGACGCTGGAAATCCGCGGCGTGGACAAGATTCCCCGCATGACCGACTACGTCGTGCCTGCCGGCGTGCGTATCGCTGACACCGCGCGCGTGCGGCTGGGTGCGCACTTGTCGCCCGGCACCACCGTGCTGCATGAAGGCTTCTGCAACTTCAATGCCGGCACGTTGGGCGCCTCGATGGTTGAAGGCCGCATCAGTGCAGGCGTCATCGTCGACGACGGCAGCGACATCGGCGGCGGCGCGTCCATCATGGGCACCATGTCGGGCGGCGGCAAACAAGTCGTGTCCATCGGCAAGCGCTGCCTGTTGGGCGCGAATTCCGGCATCGGCATTTCGTTAGGTGACGATTGCGTCGTGGAAGCCGGCTGCTACATCACCGCCGGCACGCGCGTACTGACGCCCGAAGGCGCCGTCGTGAAGGCCGCCGCACTCGCCGGCCAACATGGCCTGCTGTTTCGCCGCAACTCGCAGACGGGCGCGGTGGAAGCGCTGGTGCGCACGGCGGCGTGGGGCACCTTGAATCCGGCGCTGCACTCCGGACATTGAACGGAAAGTCCAAATGGAAAAGGGCCGCGAAGTCAGCGGCCCTTTCTTATTTCCCGAACATCAAGCGCGCCCGTTACGCCGCTTGCGGGGATGTACCGCTCAGGCGTATTCCGCCGTCTGTCCCAACTGGTCGTACACCAGGTTCACCAGCAGATCGGAGCTGAGAATCCGCGTGCCCAGGCACGAAAACACGGTCTTGCCGCTGTCGTCTTGCAGCGTGATCGTCTCGGTCCAATCGTTCAGGTCGATGCGTTGCAGCGACTCGAAGGACCAGGTCATGCCATCAATGTGCAGGCCTTCGGCCGACAGGGCCAATTCCTGCGTTTGCAGGCTGGGGAACTCACCGGCCTCGATATAACGGAACGTCACACGCTCGCCTTCCGCGATCGCAGCTTCCAGCACCGGCAGGCGTTGCGCGACGTAGCGCGAGCGGAACGCATCCATGAACTGGGCAAACTCGCTGACGTCGCCGGACACAATGGTCCAGTCCTGCGTCGCGTGCGTGCGGTAGGCAAATTGGTTGATAGAACCTGCCGTGGCGTCCGGCCCGGAGGCGAACAGGCAAAGGTCCAGAACATCCGCGAACGCGGTGTATTGACGTGCGTCGCCTTGTTGGCGAACCACACCTTTGTCATGCAATTCAAAGCAAACCGGGGCGCTCCCCGTGTGCGTAAACACCGCCAATGCGTCTGAGACCTGCGGGGTTTTGCTATCAGTCATGCAACTTCCTTATCAAGTTGGGGTGCTTTCGCGGCCCAGGACGTCGCAAAGTCATGCGACACGCATTCTCCCCTATATGGGCGAGGCGTGCTTGATGACCCCAATATATCGCTCGTTTTCGGCCGTTTTTGACCCAATTACCTTGCCAGACGGGCAAATGCGTCATTCACCCGGTGGGATCGGCGTGAACGGATAGTGCGTCACATCGCCCCTGCCCGCGATGATCGCGGTGGCCTCCGGCACTTCTTCCCACACACCGGGCATCTCGCTCAGCGGTTCAGACAGCAACAGGAAGGCGCTGTCGTCCAGCGTCGCGAGTTGCGGATTGTCGGGATAGAGCTCGCGCAGATGCCGCACGCAGGTGTTGTGGAACAGCGTGCGTGAATCGCCTTCGCTGGAATAGCGCACCGCAATCAGCCGTTCGCCATCCAGCGCGCACACGGTCATGTTGATGGGATGCGCCACGCCGTGTCGGCGGCCCGTCTCTTCCACCGCGCCCACCATGCGGGCCAACGCAGGGATGGGGTCTTCCTCCAGCCCGAACGTCAGCGCCAGCAGGAACATGACTTCGGAATCGGTGGACCCTTCCAGCGACCCGAAGTACGCCGGCGCAATCATCAGCATCAAGTCGCGGCGCAGCAGCGGATAGTCGCGGATAAGGCCGTTGTGCACGAACAGCCACTGTCCATGCCGGAACGGATGGCAGTTGGTTTCTTGCGCGGGCGTGTCGGTGGCCGCGCGGATGTGCGCCACAAACAAGGATGCGTGAATCGCACGCGCGGCTTCGCGCAGATTGCGATCGTTCCACGCGGGGTGCACGCTGCGGTAGCGAAAGGGCGCATCCGGCGGCACATCAGCCTGCGGCCGCCCATACCAGCCCAGCCCGAAGCCGTCGCCATTCGTTGTGGTTGCGCCCAGCCGCGAATGCAGGCTCTGGTCGATCAGCGAGTGCTTGGCCTTGAACAGCACACTCTCCATCTGCAGGGGACTACCGGTGTAAGCCAGCCAACGACACATGATGCGCTCCTTCAAGACAGACTGCCCAGTGTAGGAGCCACCTGCAATTTTCTACAAGCTTGCGTGACCACGCCCCGGCATAGTGTCCCCTTTCCCGATCACCCCGGAACCGCATCTTGAATACGCCCTCATCCGTCCCCGCCCTGCAACAGGGTTTTTCCAGCGACAACATCGCGGGCGCCAGCCCTGAAGTCATGGAGGCATTGCTGCGCGCCAATGCCGGTCAGGCCCCCGCCTACGGCGCCGATGACGGCTCGCTGCGCGTGCAACGCAAGCTGGCCGAGATCTTCGAACATGACGTCGAGGTGCTGCTGGTGCCCACCGGCACCGCCGCCAACTCGCTCAGCCTGGCCGCCATGACGCCGCCCTGGGGCGCCGTGCTGTGCCACACGCAAAGCCATATCGCCAACGATGAATGCGGCGCGCCGGAGTTCTTTACCAACGGCGCGCGGCTGATGCTGCTGGGTGGCGAGGCCGCCAAGATCGACCCGGTGCAGTTGGCGGCCGAAGCGCGCCGCAAAGTGGGCGACGTGCATTCCGTGCAACCGTCGTGCGTCAGCATTACCCAGGCGACCGAAACCGGCAGCGTCTATACGCTGGACGAGATCCAAGCCATTGGCGGCATCTGCCGCGACGCGGGCTTGCCGCTGCATATGGACGGCGCGCGCTTTGCGAATGCGCGGGTCAGCCTGGGCTGCACGCCGGCCGAGATGACGTGGAAGGCGGGCGTCGAAGCGCTGTCGTTTGGCGCAACGAAAAACGGCGTGCTGGGCGCCGAGGCCATCGTGCTGTTCAACCCGGCGCGCGCACGCGAACTGGCGTTTCGCCGCAAGCGTGGCGGCCATCTGTTTTCGAAGATGCGTCTGCTGTCCGCGCAGATGGAAGCGTATCTGACCGACGATTTATGGCTGAAGAATGCGCGCCAGGCCAACGCCATGGCCACGCGGCTTGCCGCGGGCATGCAAGGGCTGCCGGGTGTCACGCTGCAAGGCTCGGCCGACGCCAACATCCTGTTCTGCCAATTGCCGGCCCACGCCATCGAGGGCCTGCTGGAGCAAGGCTTCCGCTTCTATTACGACCGTTGGGGCCCGGGCGTGGTGCGCCTGGTCACGTCGTTCGCCACGCAGGAACAAGAGGTGGATTACTTCCTGTCGGCGTTGCGCGCGCAGGTGGCTTAGCGTTGGGTGCCCGCCCTTATGCGGCGGGCTGATACGCGGAGGGCGGCGCGCCGTAAGCCATGCGGAACGCTCGGTTGAAATGGCTTTGATCGTAGAAGCCCACGTCCGCCGCCACTTGTGCCACCGACACGCGGGACGTGGCCAGCGCGGCGCATGCGCGTTCCAGCCGCAGGCGGACCAGCCACGCATGCGGCGTCAGTCCAGCGGAATGCGTGAAGCGGCGCAGAAACTGAAAGCGGCTCAGCCCGCATAGCCGCGCCAGATCGTCCAGTGCGATCTTTTCGCACAAATGCGCCTGACAGTAGTCATGCACCGCGCGCAGATGCGCCGCCGACAACCCGCCCCGGATTTCCTGGGGTGACACGGCGCCGGTGCGCGCGAACAACGCGCCCATCAACGCCAGCGACTGCGACTCCTGCGCCAAAGGCTCATCCGGGGCGCCGGACATCCATGCGCTGTGCAGCGCCATGAAGCGGCCGGCCAGCGCCGCGTCTTCCACCAGCGTGCCGAAGAAGCGCTCGTTGGCAGCCGCCCCCGACACATCTTCAATGAAGCTGCGCATCAGCTCGGCAGATAAGCGGAACGTTTTCAACGTGTAGGCCGTGCCGTAGTCACTGACCCCCGCGCCGTCGTGGATTTCGCCTGGCGGCATCAACGCGATGCCGCCCGGGCCCAGCAGAATGCTCTTGCCGCGGAACCGCTGGCGCTGCACGCCTTGGGTGACAAGACCGATGTGATAGTCCACATGGTAGTGGCGGTCGAACTCGAATTCACTGAAGCGCGCTTGCCCGAGCACCAGGCCAGGGGTGCCGGGAACAGGGTGGTATCGGACGTCGTCTTTCATGGCCCCGCCATCCCTATGCGTGCGTTATTTCTTGAGCAAGGCCTTCAGCATCGCCATGCGCTCTTTGGGATTCATGGCGGCTGTGGCCTCGTCTTCCTGGATGCGCACATCGCCCAGGCCCATTTCTTCGATAAAGCGCGACGGCTCGCGCACCAAGTCTTCGCGCGCACGTCGGCGGCGCTTGCACCAGCTCAGGTTCAAGCTGCGTTGCGCGCGCGTGATGCCCACGTACATCAGCCGGCGTTCTTCCTGGATGCGTGACGCCAGGTTCTCGGCCGCACGCGCCGGGTCGCCCACTTCGTCGTCTTTACCCAGGTGGGGCAGCAAGCCCTCTTCCACGCCGGCCAGATACACGTGCGGATACTCCAGACCTTTGGACGCATGCAACGTCGACATCTTGACGGCGTCGGGCTCGTCTTCTTCGCCGCGTTCCAGCATCGTCACCAGCGCCACGTGCTGGACCAGATCGAAGAGCGACATGTTGTCTTCTTCGGCCTTGCGCTTGAGCCAGCCGGTGAGCTCCAGCACGTTCTGCCAGCGCGTCTGCGCGGGGCGTTCTTCGAACAGCTCGAACAGATGGCGCTCGTACTGGATGGCTTCAACCAGATCGTCCAGGATGACGCCCGCCGGTTCGGCCGGCGCGGCGTCCTTGCCCGATGCCGCGCCACGGCCGGCGCGCCACTGCATGCGCCGGATGAATTCCGCGAACGTGCGCAGGGGTTCCAGCTGGCGCGGGGCCAGCAGGCTTTCAATACCGGTTTCGGCCACGGCCGACAACAAGGACTGCTCGCGCGTGGCCGCGTATTGGCCCAGCACCTGCAAGGTCGCCTGACCGATGCCGCGCTTGGGCGTGGTGGCCGCACGGATGAACGCGGGGTCGTCATCGTCGTTGGCCAGGAGCCGCAGATACGCCAGCACATCGCGCACTTCGGCCTTGTCGAAAAAGCTCTGCCCGCCCGAGATCGTGTATGGAATCTTCAGGTTGCGCAGCGCCTGCTCCAGAATGCGCGACTGATGATTACTGCGATACAGAATGGCGAAATCTTTCCACTGCGCCTGACGCTCGAAGCGCGAGGCCGAGACCTTCATGGCGATGGATTCCGCTTCCTGCTCTTCGCCGTCCATCGCCGACACCAGGATCGGTTCACCCACGCCCAGCTCGGACCACAGCTTCTTTTCGAACAGCTTGGGATTCTTTTCAATGACCTGGTTGGCGGCCGCCAGAATGCGCTGCACCGAACGGTAATTCTGTTCGAGCTTGATGAGCTTGATGTTGGGGTAATCGGTGGTGAGCTTGGCCAGGTTTTCAATGGTGGCGCCGCGCCAGGCGTAGATGGCCTGGTCGTCGTCGCCCACCGCCGTGAACATGGCGCGCGAGCCCGTCAGCAATTGCACCAGCCGGTATTGGCACACGTTGGTGTCTTGATATTCATCCACCAGCAGATAGCGCACGCGGTTCTGCCAGCGCGTGCGCACTTCTTCGTTGCTGGCCAGCAGCAAGGCGGGGATGCGAATCAGGTCATCGAAATCCACCGCCTGATAGGCCGCCAGCGTAGCGGCGTAGCTGCGGTAGACATTGGCGGCTTCGACGTCGCCGGGCGTCACGGCTTCGCGCGCGGCGTCGTCCGGTTCCAGCAACGCGTTTTTCCACAACGAGATAATGCCCTGCACGTGGCGCAGGCGCGCCTTGTCGGTGGTGGCCAGCAGTTCCTGGATGATGGACATGGCGTCATCGGCGTCCAGGATGGAAAACGTGGGCTTGAGCCCTGCGTTGCGCGCTTCTTCGCGCAGCATCTTCACGCCCAGCGAGTGGAACGTGCTGATGATCAGGCCCTTGGACAGCTTGCGGTCGACCAGCGTCTTCACGCGTTCGTCCATCTCGCGCGCGGCCTTGTTGGTGAAGGTCAGCGCCACCACGTTGCGGCCCATGTAGCCGCATTCACGCAGCAGATAGGCGATCTTCTGCGTGATGACGCGCGTCTTGCCGCTGCCCGCGCCGGCCAGCACCAGACAGGGGCCGTCAAGGTACAACACCGCCTCTTTCTGGGCGGGGTTCATACCTAGAGCAATGGTTTCGCTAGCGGACATTTTTGAGTGGGATGGTCATGCAGTGCGGGGGGCCGCCAGTTTGCGCTGACGCCCGTGTTGCTGGCGTCGTCATGCGGTGGCGGCCGCGCCAGCGCGATAGAGGATGAAGATCATAGATCAATCAGTTGGAGCACGCATCGGTACAGACCGAGGGGTCAGATCTCCAGCGGATCGACCTCCAGTTGCCAACGCACGCGCGCTTCGTTGGCGATGTAAGGCAGGTGGTGCGACCACGACGCCAGGAAGGCCTGCAAGGCCGGCCGGCTGCTGCTTTCCACCAGCAACTGCGCGCGCTCGATGTTCGCCACGCGCACCACGCGCAGCGGCACGGGGTCATACAGCATGATGGCGTCCAGGCCCGGAAAGTCCGCCGCCCATTCGCCTTCTGGCAATACGCGGGCGCGCTCCAGGAAGGCCTGCGCCACCTTCAGCTCGCGCGCTTCAGCGGTCAGCAGCGCCTGATACACAAATGGGGGCAGGCCCGTGCTTTCGCGTTCATGCAGCGCGTGGCGCGCAAAGCCCGCGTAGTCGTGACGCAGCAGCGCCTGGTAGACGGGCTGCTCGGGGTAGCCCGTCTGAATCAGCACCTCGCCGTTGCCTTGATGGCGGCCGGCACGGCCCGCCACTTGCATCAGCTGCGCGAACAGGCGTTCGGGCGCACGAAAATCGTGGGCGAACAGCATCGAATCGGAATTCAGCACGCCCACCAGACCCAGCCGCGCAAAGTCATGGCCCTTGGCCACCATTTGCGTGCCAACCAGGATATCCACATCGCCCGCATGCACCGACGCGAAGAGGGCCTCGGCGCTGCCCTTCTTGCGCGTGCTGTCGGCATCGATACGCAGAATGCGCGCCTCGGGGAACAGCTCGGCCAGATGCTCTTCGACACGCTGCGTGCCACGGCCCATCGGGGCCAGATCCTGGTCGCCGCATTCGGGGCAGGCGCGCGGCACCGGCGCTTGGTAACCGCAGTGGTGACATTGCAGGCGATGGCCGCGGCCGTCCGTACGGTGCAACACGGTAAACGCGGTGCACCGCGGGCAATTGCTGACCCACGCGCACGACTGGCAATGCAGCACGGGCGAATAGCCGCGCCGGTTCAGGAAGATCAGCGACTGCTCTTTGCGCTCCAGGCGCAGGCCGATGGCCTCCAGCAGTTGCGGCGACATCCCGTGCTTCATCTGTAGCCGGCGCGTGTCCACCAGCCGCATGGACGGCAGCGTGCTGGACCGGGCACGGCCCGGCAGCGTCAGGCGCAGGTACCGGCCGCGCTCCGCGTGCTGCCAAGTTTCCAAAGACGGCGTAGCCGACCCCAGCACCACGGGAATGTTCAGGTCATGCGCGCGCCACACGGCCAGGTCGCGCGCCGAATAGCGCAGGCCATCTTGCTGCTTGTAAGACGCGTCATGCTCTTCGTCCACCACGATCAAGCCCAGCTTGCTGAGCGGCGCGAAGATCGACATGCGCGTGCCCAACAGCATGCGGGCGTCGCCGCGCTGGGCGCGGGCCCAGGCTTGCAGGCGTTCGCCATCCGACAGCCCGCTATGCATGACGGCCAGCCCATCCGGCCCCACCAAGGCTTCCAGGCGCGCACGCAATGCGCCTTCCAGCTGCGGGGTCAGGTTGATTTCGGGCACCATCAGCAGCACCTGCCGCCCTTGGGCCAACACTTTTTCGGCCGCCCGCAGATAAACCTCGGTCTTGCCGCTGCCCGTCACGCCATGCAGCAACACGGGTTTGAACCCCGTCAGCGCGCCGATGGTATCCACCGCAGTGCGTTGCGCGTCGTTCAATTCCGGCGGCTGATCGGCTTTGGCGGGCGCGCGCGCCGCCTTGCGCTTGCGGTTGTCCAGCCGCGCCACCGGGCCGCCTGCCGAGCGCTTGCCCTGATACGCCGTCGGCTTGCGCAGCGGCGGCGGCAGCGTTGGCAACATCACCTCGCCCAGGGGCCGCTGGTAGTACTCGGCCGCGAAACGGGCCAGGCGCAGCCAGTCCTCGTCAAAGGGGGGCAGGTCGTCAAGCACCTGCTCGATGGGCCGGATCTGTTTCGGGTCGAACGAAGGTTCGGCCGGATTTTCCACCACCACCCCGATCATCTTGCGCCGCCCGAAAGGAACGATGACCCGCAAGCCCACGGGGACCGGCGCATCGCTGCGGTAGTCGAAGGGGCCGGGCAACGGCACGTCCAGCGCCACGCGCACCCAGCAAACGGCTGCGGGAGTCGGCATAGACGGCAGTTCAGACATGGATGCTCGGAAGGATCATGGGGCGGGAGTCGCCTGCAAGGCGGAAAAGGACAGGGGAATGGCGCGGCCGGGCAATTGTCGCCCGGCGGCCGTCGCTTGCTCCAGACCCGCCTGTGGATAACTTTGGGGAAAAGGCTGGAGCAACATCAAATTTTGGAATAAGCCTAGATTGCGCAGCACGGTGCAATCCGGTGGAAAACTCAACTTTAAGCTTTAAAAACAATAGCTTAAGGCAGCTTCCAAGATTGTAAACCAGGTTATAAAGGGTTTTCCCCGAGCGAAATCTTGCTGTGCACAAGTGCTCGCCGGGGCCCTCAAACTTCGGCCCTTCGGACCGAAGCGTCCACTCACTTACCCCCGCAGCGAGCGGCTGTGTTGGTGGACTTCGTCGACCAATTCGGCTACCGCTTCTGGCGGAGTGAAACGCGAAATGCCGTGTCCCAGGTTGAACACGTGGCCGCCCTTGCCCACCGGGCCGAAGGCATCCAGCACGCGGCGGGCTTCCGTGCGAATAGCCGGGCCGCCACCGAACAGCGCCATCGGGTCCAGGTTGCCCTGGAAGGCCACGGAGTCACCCGTGCGGCGGCGCGCCGCCGCCAGGTCAACGGTCCAGTCCAGGCCCACGGCGTCGCAACCGCAAGCGGCGATCTGCTCAAGCCATTGGCCGCCGCCCTTGGTGAACACGATGACCGGCACACGGCGGCCTTCGTGTTCGCGGGTCAGGCCGGCCACGACCTTCTTCGTGTAGGCGAGCGAGAATTGCTGGAACAGGCCATCAGCCAGCACGCCGCCCCAGCTGTCGAACAGCATGACGGCCTGCGCGCCCGCAGCAATCTGCGCGTTCAGATATTGCAGGGTGGCTTCGGCGTTGATTTCCAGGATGCGATGCAGCAGGTCAGGACGCGAATACAGCATCGTCTTGATCAGGCGGTAATCGTCGCTGCCCTTGCCTTCAACCATGTAGCAGGCGATGGTGAACGGGCTGCCGGCAAAACCGATCAGCGGCACCTTGCCGTCCAGCTCGCGCCGGATGACGCTGACGGCGTCGAACACATAGCGCAGCTTGTCCATGTCAGGCACGGCCAGACGGGCCACGTCTTCTTCGGTGCGCACCGGGTGCGCGAAGCGCGGGCCTTCGCCTTCCGCGAAGTCCAGGCCCAGGCCCATCGCGTGCGGCACGGTCAGGATGTCCGAGAACAGGATGGCTGCGTCCAGGTCAAAGCGCGCCAGCGGCTGCAATGTGACCTCCATGGCGTAGTCCGGATTTTGAGCCAGGCCCATGAAGGAACCTGCGCGCGCGCGCGTGGCGCGGTACTCGGGCAGGTAGCGACCCGCCTGGCGCATCAGCCAGATCGGGGTGTAGGGCACGGGCTCGCGCAAGAGCGAGCGCAAGAACACATCGTTCTTCAAGCTGGAAGCAGACACGACTATCCTCGATGATCGGAAGCCGTGATTTTACTTCCCCTAGCTGACAAGGCGCGGCCAGCCGGAAAGCATGGTTTGTCGGGCCTCAAGACCGGTGCGCAAGACGCGGTTTGCCGCGCGATGTTCACCGCACAATGTTTGCCGCGCAAGGTTCACCACGCGATGTTCACCACGTAACGTTCACCACGCATCGTTTGCCGCACAACTCATCCCAACAGCCGTCGCACGTGCGCGGCATGCCGGTACGGCGCGGCTTCGATGCCGTGCTTTTGCATCAGTGCCCAGAAGGCGCGCCGATGCTTGGCGCAAGCGCGGGCCGCCTGCGCCACGTTGCCGCCATGCCTGGACAGCGCGCGGCAAATGTAATCGCGCTCAAACCCATCCACCACACGCGCTTTGGCCAGACGAAACGATTCCTGCGCGGAAGGATGGCGGGGGTCTCGGCGCGGGTCTGGCTGCGGGTCTGGCTGCGGGTTCAGTCGCAAATTTCGCCGGTCGTCGTGCCGGTCGTTGTGCCGTAGGTCGTGCCGAATGTCTTGCCGCGGGCTGCGTCTGGAATAGCCATCCCACTCCAGCACCCCCGCCAAGGCATCCTCCAACACGTCCACAGATACTCGCGGCCTTGCGGCATCCCTTAGGGCCGCAGACCCGCTGCCTGCGGCGTGATAATCGGCTGGCGGCTCTTGCACGCCCGCCTGCAACGCCTGCCGCCAGAGCAGTGGCCGGCCCAGTCGCCCCAGCCGCACACGCATGCTTTCCAAACACGCCGGCTGCGCCATGAAGTCGGCCGCGCCCAAACCGAGCAGGTCTTCGATGGCGGGCGCTTTCATGCCGTTCATCAACAGCAGGATGGGCGTCGTCAGCAACGCCCCGGCTTGCGACAGCGCCATGCGCGCCCACGCCACCGAAGACGGAGCAACGGGAAGGATGCAGCTGTCATAACGCCGCAGCGAGACCGCAAGCCGCGCCAAGGCCTGCACGTCTTGCGAAGTGTCTGGCGTGGCCCGCAAGGGATCGGGCGGTGCCGGCGCCGGGGCGTCTTGCACAGCGGCCGCCAGGGGGGCCAACGGCACCAGGTGCAGCCGGATGCGTGGCAGCCCACCCCGATGCAGGGCCACCCACTCGCGCATGTCATCTTCGTGGCCGGGCGCCAGCAGCACGCCGCAATCCAGGACTTTTCGCACGCTTCCCCCTTTGGCTCAATTGGCAAAGTTGAAGGCTACTGGTGCAAAACCGGGCCAGCTATTCGTATCGAACGCATTGCGGTCGCCCCGCCGGGCGATGCAGATAAAAACGTCATCCCCTCGCCGCAAACCGTGCGCGCATGAAAAAAGCGGCCAATGGCCGCTTTTTCCAAACCGGGGCGAACCCCGGCGTACTGCTTTGCCGCTTAGTGCGAGCGACCGCCTTGGCGCAGCTTACGCGCCGCGATGGCTTGCGCAGCCAGCATGGCGAGTTCGGCTTCGACAACCGCGATGTCAGCCTTGTCCTTGGCGTTCGCAAGGGCCTCTTCGGCCTTCTTGCGCGCTTCCACGGCGCGGGCTTCGTCCAGGTCGGAAGCACGGATAGCGGTGTCGGCCAAAACCGTCACGCTGCCCGGCTGCACTTCCAGAATGCCCCCGGCGACGAAGATGTTTTCCTCGCCTTGGTCGGCACGAACGATCTTGACCGTCCCGGGGCGTATGCGCGAAATCAGCGGGGTGTGGCCGGGCAGAATGCCCAGTTCACCCGCTTCGCCAGGCAGCACCACGAACTTCGCCTCACCGGAGAAGATCGCTTCCTCTGCGCTGACGACATCCACATGCAGGGTAGCCATATCGGTTCCTTATTGCAGTTTCTTGGCCTTCTCGAAGGCCTCGTCGATCGAACCGACCATGTAGAAGGCCTGTTCCGGCAGGGAATCGCACTCGCCGTTCACGATCATCTTGAAACCACGGATGGTTTCAGCCAGCGGAACGTACTTGCCCGGCGAGCCGGTGAACACTTCAGCAACGTGGAACGGCTGCGACAGGAAGCGCTGGATCTTACGCGCGCGGGCCACGGCCTGCTTGTCGTCCGGCGACAGTTCGTCCATACCCAGAATCGCGATAATGTCGCGCAGTTCCTTGTAGCGCTGCAGCGTTTGCTGCACGCCACGAGCAACCGAGTAGTGCTCTTCGCCAACGACTTGCGGGTCGAGCTGGCGGCTGGACGAATCCAGCGGGTCCACGGCCGGGTAGATACCCAGCGAAGCGATGTCACGCGACAGCACGACGGTGGAGTCCAAATGCTGGAAGGTCGTGGCAGGCGACGGATCGGTCAAGTCATCCGCAGGGACGTACACGGCCTGGATGGACGTGATCGAGCCCGTCTTGGTCGACGTGATGCGCTCTTGCAGCTTGCCCATTTCTTCAGCCAGCGTGGGCTGGTAGCCCACGGCCGACGGCATACGGCCCAGCAGTGCGGACACTTCGGTACCGGCCAGGGTGTAGCGGTAGATGTTGTCCACGAAGAACAGGATGTCACGGCCTTCGTCACGGAACTTCTCGGCCATCGTCAGGCCGGTCAGCGCCACGCGCAGACGGTTGCCCGGGGGTTCGTTCATCTGACCGAACACCATGGCGACCTTGTCCAGAACGTTCGACTCTTCCATTTCGTGGTAGAAGTCGTTGCCTTCACGGGTACGCTCACCCACGCCGGCAAACACCGACAAACCGCTGTGCTGCTTAGCGATGTTGTTGATGAGTTCCATCATGTTCACGGTCTTGCCCACGCCGGCGCCGCCGAACAGGCCGACCTTGCCGCCCTTTGCGAACGGGCAGACCAAGTCAATAACCTTGATGCCGGTTTCCAGCAGTTCCACCGACGGCGACAGTTCGTCGAAACGGGGAGCCGATTGGTGAATGCCACGCTTTTCTTCGTGTTGGATCGGGCCAGCTTCGTCGATGGGACGACCCAGCACGTCCATGATGCGGCCCAGCGTGCCGGTGCCGACCGGCACCGAGATCGGGGCGCCCGTGCCGTTGACCTTCATGCCGCGGCGCAGACCGTCGCTGGAGCCCAGCGCAATGGTACGCACCACGCCGTCGCCCAACTGTTGCTGCACTTCCAGCGTCAGACCCTTTTCGGCGAACGACGAAGACTCGTCCTCAGCCAGAGTAAGCGCTTCATAGATCTTGGGCATGTGATCGCGGGGGAACTGAATATCCACCACGGCGCCGATGCACTGAACGATGGTTCCGTTGCTCATGTCGATTCCTTGCTTGATAGCTTTAGACGGGAGCTGCCTGCCTTAAACGGCGGCAGCGCCCCCTACGATTTCCGAAATTTCTTTGGTGATCGCGGCCTGACGGGTCTTGTTGTAGACCAGTTGCAGCTCTCCGATGACCTTCTTGGCGTTGTCCGACGCCGCCTTCATGGCGACCATCCGGGCCGACTGCTCCGAAGCCATGTTCTCGGCCACGGCTTGATACAGCAGGCCTTCAACGTAACGCTGCAGCAGGTCGTCGATCACGCTACGGGCGTCGGGTTCGTAGATGTAATCCCAGCTGTAGTCCGACTTCACTTCCGACGTCTTGGCCAGGCTCTCAGCACCCGTTTGGTACGGATCTTCCAAACCATTGGCCAACGGCAGCAGGCGCAAGAACAGCGGCTCCTGCTTCATCGTGTTGACGAAGCGGGTCGAAGCCACGTACAGCGCGTCGATGCGGCCATCCAGGTAGGCGTCCAGCTGCACCTTGATCGCGCCCAAGAGGCGGTCCAGTTGCGGCTTGTCGCCCAGTTGCACTTCCTGGGAAACCAGTTTGGCGCCGATACGGGTCAGCACACCCACGCCCTTGTTGCCGAAAGCGGTCGCTTGCACGGCAACGCCGTTTTTCTCGAACTCTTTCAGCTTGCTCAACGTCACGCGAGTGATGTTGGTGTTCAAGCCGCCGCACAAACCCTTGTCCGTCGTCACCATGACCACGCCGACCGCTTTGATTTCGCGTTCGACCAGGTACGGGTGGCTGTACTCGGGGTTGGCCTGCATCAGGTGCGCAGCAATCTCGCGCACCTTGGTGGCGTACGGACGACCAGCACGCATCCGTTCCTGCGCCTTGCGCATTTTGGATGCGGCGACCATTTCCATCGCCTTGGTGATCTTGCGCGTGTTTTGCACGCTCTTGATCTTGGTTCGGATTTCCTTAATTCCGGGCATTGCGCTTTCCTGTGAAGACTGGCCGATGGGTTCCGCTCACGCCTCAACCATCCGGTAAGGATGGGTGAGGCGTTGCAGACGCCTAACCCATCACTTTCTTAAAAAGCACCGTGCTTCTTGAATTCCTGAACGGCGGTAGCCAATTCGGCTTCGTCGTCCTTGGACAGTTCCTTGGTGTCTTCGATGCGCTGGATCATGGCCGCATGCTTGGCCTTCAGTTGATCCTTCAGCGACTTCTCGAACGACAGCACTTGGGCCACGTCCACGTCATCCAGGTAGCCGTTGTTGACCGTGTACAGCGTGACGGCCAGTTCCCACACTTGCAGCGGCTGGTATTGCGGCTGCTTGAGCAGTTCGACCACGCGCTTGCCGCGTTCCAGCTGGCGACGGGTTGCGTCGTCCAGGTCGGAAGCGAATTGCGCGAAGGCGGCCAATTCACGGTACTGCGCCAAGTCGGTACGGATACCGCCGGACAGCTTCTTCACGACCTTGGTCTGAGCAGCGCCACCCACACGCGACACCGAAATACCGGCGTTGATTGCGGGGCGGACACCGGCGTTGAACAGGTCGGTTTCCAGGAAGATCTGGCCGTCGGTGATCGAGATCACGTTGGTCGGAACGAAGGCGGACACGTCACCCGCTTGCGTTTCGATGATCGGCAGTGCGGTCAGCGAACCGGTCTTGCCCTTGACGGCGCCATCGGTGAACTTTTCGACGTAGTCTTCGTTCACGCGGGCAGCACGTTCCAGCAGACGCGAGTGCAGGTAGAACACGTCGCCCGGGTAGGCTTCACGGCCCGGCGGACGGCGCAGCAGCAGCGACACTTGGCGATAGGCCCAGGCTTGCTTGGTCAGATCGTCATAAACGATCAGGGCGTCTTCGCCACGATCGCGGAAGTATTCGCCCATCGTGCAACCGGCGTAAGCGGCCAGGTATTGCATGGCGGCGGAGTCAGAAGCGGTAGCGGCCACGACGATGGTGTATTCCATCGCGCCGTGCTCTTCCAGCTTGCGAACCACGTTGTTGATCGTGGAAGCCTTCTGGCCGATAGCGACGTACACGCAGGTGACGCCCTTGCCCTTCTGGCTGATGATCGTGTCGACAGCGACGGCGGTCTTGCCGGTCTGGCGGTCGCCAATGATCAGTTCGCGTTGACCGCGGCCGATCGGCACCATCGAGTCAATAGCCTTGACGCCGGTTTGCAGCGGCTGCGACACCGAGCGGCGGGCGATAACGCCAGGCGCCACTTTTTCGATGATGTCGGTAGCCTTGGCATTGATCGGGCCCTTGCCGTCGATCGGCTCGCCCAGCGTGTTGACCACGCGGCCTTTCAGTTCGGGACCAACCGGAACTTCCAGAATGCGGCCGGTCGTCTTGACCTGGTCGCCTTCGGAGATGCCGGTGTAGTCACCGAGAATAACGGCGCCGACGGAATCGCGCTCGAGGTTGAGCGCCAGACCGAAAACGTTGTTGGGAAATTCGAGCATTTCGCCCTGCATCACATCGGACAAGCCGTGGATGCGGGTAATACCGTCGGTCACGGACACGACGGTGCCCTGAGTACGGACATCAGCCGAAGCGCCCAGGCCCTCGATGCGGCTCTTGAGCAGTTCGCTGATCTCGGAGGGATTGAGTTGCATATTGACTCCTGGAATCCTGTTAGTTGCCTTAAGCGGCGAGCTGATCGCGCATGCGGACCAATTGGGCTTGTACGGAAGTATCGAGCACCTGGTCACCGACAGCCACGCGCACGCCGCCGATCAACGACTGGTCGACGGTGACGTTGGGCTTGAGCTTGAGGCCGAATTTTTGTTCGAGCGCGGCGACCAGTTCTTTGACCTGGGCGTCGCTCAGTTCGAACGCGCTGGTGATTTCCGCCTGCGCCGTGCCCTCGTGACGATTCCGCAGCACCACGAATTGCGTGGCGATATCGGGCAGCAGCAGCAGCCGGTCATTTTCGACCAGCAGCTCGATGAAATTACGGGCGGCCTGGGGCAGTTCGGCCTTGATCAGGCCGGAAAACAGCTCGACGCGCTGCTTGTCACCCAGACGCGGGTCGGCCATGGCCTCGCGCACGTCGGGGTTGGAGGCGACCTGCGACATTTCGCTGACCAGGTCGGCCCAAGCCGGCAAGCCGGCCTTGTCGTCGCGCGCTGCGCTGAAGAGCGCTTCAGCGTAGGGCCGGGCAACAGTGGAAAGTTCAGCCATGACGGTCCCGGATTAAAGCTGCGCGCGAAGCTGGTTGAGCAGCTCGGCGTGGGCGCGGGCGTCAACCTCGCGCTTGAGGATCTGTTCAGCACCCTTGACAGCCAACGCGGCAACATCGTCGCGCAGCGAGTCACGAGCGCGCTGGACTTCCTGCGCGGCATCCTGAGCGGCTTGAGCCACGATACGGGCGCGTTCAGCTTCCGCTTCACGGCGGGCTTGCTCGATCAGGGAGGCGGCTTGCTTCTCGGCCTCGATGATGCGGGCGTGGTTTTCGGACTTGGCAGAAGCCTCGATCAGACTGACACGCGCCTGGGCTTGAGCCAAGTCGGCTTTGCCCTTCTCGGCGGCGGCAAGGCCGTCGGCGATTTTTTGGCGGCGCTCGTCCATCGCCTTCGTCAGAGGAGGCCACACGAATTTCATCGTGAACCAGCCCAGAACGAAGAACACGAGCATCTGGAAAATGATCGTCGCGTTCAGATTCACGGTCGTTCCTTTAACACCTTGCGGCTCCGACCGCACCCGGAAAGGGGCGTCACGGAGCACTCGATACTTTGCTGGCCGGCGACGGGGCTTGTGCCCACATCGCCGCCAACGTCATGACCCGCCTATTCGCCGGCGGGCGCTGCCTTAGCCGACGAACGGGTTGGCGAAGGCGAACAGCATGGCAATACCCACGCCGATCAGGAATGCCGCGTCGATCAGGCCAGCCAGCAGGAACATCTTCGTTTGCAGAGCGTTCATCAGCTCAGGCTGACGAGCCGAAGCTTCCAGATACTTGCCGCCCATCAGTGCGATGCCGATGCAAGCGCCGATAGCACCCAAACCGATGATGAGACCGCAAGCGAGGGCAACGAAAGCGACGTTGGTCATGACAACTCCTTGGTTAGAAATCTGAAGTCAAAAATTGAAAAAGGGGTACAGCTCAATGCAAGATAATCTTGCTATCCCACGCTGGCCGGGTGGCCAGCGCGAGAAATTCGGGGGATCAGTGGCCTTCGTGTGCCTGGCCGAGGTACACCAGCGTCAGCATCATGAAGATGAAGGCCTGCAGAAGGACGATCAGGATGTGGAAGATCGCCCAGATGGAGCCGGCCAGGATGTGGCCGATTCCCAAGCCGATGCTGGCACCGTTAAAGCCGGTCCAGGCGCCACCCAAGAGGGCGATCAGCATGAAAATCAGTTCGCCGGCGAACATGTTGCCGAACAACCGCATGCCCAGCGACACGGACTTGGCGGCGTATTCGATCAGGTTCAGCAGCAGGTTGAACGGGGCCAGCACAACGGCGCCGATGCCATGCGCATGGAACGGCGCAGTGAACAGTTCTTTGACGAAGCCGCCCGGGTGCTTGATCTTGATGCCGTAATAGAACATCAACAGCAGCACGCCCAGCGACATGCCCATCGGCACGTTCAGGTCGGCCGTCGGCAGAATGCGGTGGTAGTACAGGGGATCGCCGTGCTCGGCACCCAGGCCGGTCAGGCGCCAGATGGAGGGCAACAGGTCAACCGGCAGCAAGTCGAGCGCGTTCATCAGGATGATCCAGAGGAACACGGTCAGCGCCAGCGGGGCGATGAAAAGACGGCTTTTGGCGTTGTGGACGATGCCCTTGGCCTGGTCGTCGACCATGTCGACGATCATTTCCACAAATGCCTGGAAGCGGGTCGGCACGCCACTGGTGGCGCGGCGAGCTGCGCGCCACAGGAAGAAAATGACGATCAGGCCCATCAGGCCGGACCAGAACAACGAGTCGTAATTGATGATGTCGAACTGAGCAATTGCGCTCTGTTTCTCACCGGTATTGTTCAGGTGCACCAAGTGATGCTGAATATACGCGGACTGAGGCGACACGTCGCTGGCAGCAGCCATTTGAATCCTACCCTATTTGCTGTATGCCCGGCCCTTGCGAGCCGGACGATTCCACGATCACGTTTGCCGCTACTTACTACTCGGCGCTAAGACAACTTGCGGAACATCAAGAGCAGGAGGTAGCCCTTCAATGTGAGTATCAAACCGATCAATGCGGCAGGCCAAACCAGACTGTCCTGCGCCACACGCGAAAGCAGCCACAACAGCAACGCCGTTGCGAACAACTTGATCAACTCACCAGAGAGAAAGGTAAAGGGACTGGCCTTGCCGGCCCGAACGCTGACAACCAGGCGCAATGCAAACAATGCATTGGGTATGAAATACGCTCCCGCCCCCGCCAGCGCCGACCAACCAGCCGCCGCCCCTCCGACAACCCCCGCAATTACTGCTGCTGCGAGCCCCATGGCGCCTTGCGCCGCCAATGCCAACAGGAGCCCGCGGCTTGCTTGAGCATTCAGCGCTGCGCGATCCGCATCGCTGAGAACCAGAACTTTGATCTCATCATCCTGGTCCAACAAACCCTGCTGCACATTTTGCATCGAGTTCTGCATCAAACATCCCCGCTTTACTTCTTGCTCCTATCAGAACCGGCGTGCCCGCACTTGAAACCGGATGCTTTGGCCCTACATAGAGCAAAGACACCGTACTTCAGTGCGCGCTAGTGTCTCGGTTCGGCTTGCCTGCGTTGCATTGCATTGCGTTGGTTTCGCTTCGCTACTTCTGCCACATTCACGCAATCCGTTCCCATCCACTGCTTACCAGCCGCCACGTGTTCTCATCCCGCAAGCGTCAAACCCGCAGAGTATAGCTTGAATCTTTTTCGCCAAGCAAATGAACTTTCGGGCGTTTGTAAGGTGCCAACAACGGGCGCATCGTACCAAAATTAGGGACGAAAAAGCGGCCCCCGCAATGGGGGCCGCTTTGTTCTGCCTGGCGGTGCTATCAGGCCTTCAGCATCAATCTTCCTTGACCGGCGGCGGCGCCCACAGGCCGTCCAGTGCCGTGTCTTGCGGCCAGTACAAGCGCATGCTCAGCAGGAACGGGCCATCGGTGGCGGGCGTGCTCAACCAGTTCGAACGCTTCTTCTCGCCCGGGTCGCGGCGCTGGATATAGATGTCCAGCGAGCCGTCCGAGTTGTACTTCAGCTGGTCGGTGCTGCGCAGCGCATAGCGGTTGGCGGGGTTATCCGCAAAGCCGTGCTTGTCGTTGTAGACCTGCAACGACCAGAACGCGTTGGCCGGCGGCAGCTGGCCCTTGTCGAAATGCAGCACGTAGTCTTCATTGGAATTCAGGGCGCGGCCCTTGGAATCCGACACGGTGACCGGGTACAGCACATCTTCCGGCGTTGGCGCGCCCAGCCCCGCATACGCGATGGACGCGCGGCGCGCGTAGTCGGTGCCATAGGTGCCGATACCCGACAGCACCGTGTTCCAACCGTTGATCGGCGTACCCAGGCGCGACACGCCATCGGCAATGCGGCGGCCGGCCAGCGGCTGCGCGTCGGCCAGCGCCTGCTGCACGGCCGGGCTCAAGCGCCCATACGAGAACGGCTGGCGGCTATCCAGACCAATGCGGCGCATGCGGTCAATGATGGGCGTGTCATTGGCGTGCGCCGGGTTGTTGCGCAGCACATCGAAGAACACCGTGAAGAAAGACGCGGCGTCCATGCTGGCGGCTTGCTCCGCCGGCGTGCCTTCGGGCAGATTCACCGGCGTCGGCATCGGCAAGTCGCTGCCGATGGGCGCCGAACCCACGCCCGAACCCGTCTGCGGATACGCAGAGGCCGGGGCGCGGCCGCGCATCGGCGGCGTGGCGGCGGTTGCCGTGATCAATGGCGATGCCGTCATGCCCGCCTGAATCTGATTGACCGCGGCATAGTCTTGCGGGCCACCCGTTTGCGTCCAGCCGATCAGCCAGCCGGTGGAGGTCGGGCTGCGGATCACGTCGACGCCGGCGGGCACGCTGCCCTGCCAGTTGGGGCCGACGATGACGAAGGATTGCGCGCCCGGACCATTGGTGCGCGTGCCGCGCGAGGCGAACACATCGCTCCACATATCCAGCGCCGACAGCACGAAGTAGCGGTTGCCCGTGTCGGGCAGGTTCACCACCAGCGGGGCTTTCGTCACGTCAAACCACAGGCTGGAATACAGGGCGTCGGCGGTGGGCCACGGCGTATCCGCCGCGCGCGGATCAGGGAAAGCGGCCTTGTGGCCAAATTGATTCACCGGCGCGCGGCCCTCCAGCGGGCTTTGCACGGCGGTGGCCTTGCGGCGCGCCAGTTCCATCAACACCATGGGGTACGCGTAGACGTAAGCGTCGATGGCGGTGTCGCGCAGTTCCTGCTCGCTCATCTGCGGCGCGGGCGCCGAGTAAGGCGTTTCGGACACCAGGCGCAGCGTAGGCTGCGGCGATTGAGCCTGAGTGGCGGTCATGAAGCAGGCGCTCAACGCGCCGGCGAGTACCGCGGTCGACCACCGGCGGTTAGCGATAAAAGTACGCATGCAAGGCTCCTTCTTGATTTTGTTTGCGAGCGAGCCGCCGCGCGGAACTTGCCAGGTGGGGCAAGCCGCTCTGGCGCGGCACCTCTAGATGACGCTTTTTCAGGATAGGGAAGAAGCCTGCAACAAGGTGCTGCCTAGACGTTTCAAAGCGCAACGCCAAATCCCTGCTTGCCGTCCAAGAAAAAGCGCGCCCACATGGGGCGCGCCGTCACTATTCAGGCCTGTCCGCATCAAAAGCACGGACGTAACAAGGCTTAACGGTGTTTGAAGTCCGGTTTACGCTTTTCAGTAAACGCGGCCATGCCTTCCTTCTGGTCTTCGGTGGCGAACAGCGAATGGAACACGCGGCGTTCGAACAGTAGGCCTTCGTTCAGCGAACCTTCAAAGGCGCGGTTCACGCATTCCTTGGCCATCATGACGGACGGCAGCGACATCGATGCGATGACGGTGGCGGCGTCCAGCGCTTCTTCCATCAGCTTGTCGGCGGCGACCACACGCGACACCAGACCCGCGCGCTCGGCTTCCTCGGCGCCCATCATGCGAGCGGTAAGCGCCAGGTCCATGGCCTTGGCCTTGCCCACCGCGCGCGGCAGACGCTGCGTGCCGCCTGCGCCCGGGATCACGCCCAGCTTGATTTCGGGCTGGCCGAACTTGGCGGTGTCGGCGGCGATGATGATGTCGCACATCATCGCGAGTTCGCAGCCGCCGCCCAGCGCGTAGCCGGCGACGGCCGCAATCACGGGCTTCTTGATGCGCTTGAGGGTTTCCCAGTTGCGGGTGATGTATTCGCTGCCGTACACGTCCATGTACGACCAATCTTTCATGGCGCCGATGTCGGCGCCGGCGGCAAACGCCTTTTCGCTGCCGGTGATGACCACGCAGCCGACGTCGGCATTGGCTTCAAACGCCAGCAGCGCCGCCCCGAGCTCATCCATCAGTTCATCGTTCAGCGCGTTGAGCGCCTTGGGGCGGTTCAGCGTCAACAGCCCAACGCGGCCCCGGGTTTCGACCAGTACAAACGACTCGCTCATTGAATGTCTCCAGTAATAAGATAGAAGCATGAAAAAATCAGATGCCGCTTTTCCGATACTTTACCGCCTTGAGCCTCATGATCCCGCCGGACACCGCTACCGGATAACCCTAACGATCGATACGCCCTCGCCCGACGGCCAGCGCCTGTCGTTGCCGGCCTGGATTCCGGGCAGCTACCTGATCCGCGACTTTTCCCGCCAAATCGAATCCGTCTCGGCGCGTGCCGGATCAAAGCGCGTGAATGTCGACAAAATGGACAACCACACCTGGCAGGCCGCGCCATGCGACGGCCCGCTGCAAATCGAATACGTCGTCTACGCCTGGGACTTGTCGGTGCGCGGCGCGCATCTGGATGACAGCCACGGCTTCTTCAACGGCACCAGCGTCTTCCTGCGCGTGCATGGACAGGACCATCTGCCCTGCCTCGTCGACCTGGCGCCGCCGCGTGGCCTGGACGGCTGGAAGGTCTACACCAGCTTGCCGGAAGCGCGCGGCCATCAGGGCGCGGCGCGCCGCCACGGCTTCGGCCTGTACCTGGCGCCGGACTATGACGCGCTGATTGATCACCCCGTGGAAATGGGCACGCCGCAAGTCGCCCGCTTTACCGCCCATGGCGCCGAGCATGAACTGGTGTTCACCGGTGTTGCCGCGAATCTGGATCTGGCGCGCATCACGGCCGACGTAAAGAAAATCTGCGAAACCCAGATTGAGTTCTTTGAACCGCGCACCAAACGCGCGCCGTTCCTGGACAGCGCTGATCGCTACGTATTCATGACGATGGTCACCGGCGACGGCTACGGCGGCCTGGAACATCGCGCCAGCACCGCGCTGATGACCTCGCGCAAGGACTTGCCCGTGCTGGGCCAGCAAGGCCAGGGCGAAGGCTATCGCGGCTTTCTGGGCTTGGTCAGCCACGAATACTTCCACACCTGGAACGTCAAGCGGATCAAGCCGCAGGCGTTTGCGCCCTACCATCTTGAGCAGCCCGACCTGACGCGTCTGTTGTGGGTGTTTGAAGGTTTCACGTCTTATTACGACGACCTGCTGCTGCTGCGCTCGGGCGTGATCCCACAATCCGACTACCTGCGCCTCTTGGCCAAGACCATCACCAGCGTGCATCGCACGCCCGGCCGGGCCAAGCAATCGGTGGCGGAAAGTTCCTTCGACGCCTGGACACGCTATTACAAGCAGGACGAGAACTCGCCCAACGCGCTGGTCAGCTATTACACCAAGGGCGCGCTGGTGGCCCTGGGCCTGGACTTGCTGATCCGCCGCGACAGCGCGGGCGTCCACTCGCTTGATGACGTGATGCGCCTGCTATGGGACCGTTATGGCCGCGACTTCTATCAGGGCAAGCCGCAAGGCCTGCCGGAAGACGGCTTGCCTGCGCTGATTCAGGAGGCCACGGGCGTTGATACCCGCCGCTTCATCGCGCGCCACGCCTATGGCACGGCGGATGTCCCGCTGGCGGAACTGCTGGCGCCCCACGGCATTTCGATGCATTGGAAAGCAACGGCCAACATTCCGTCGATGGATGTGCGCACGCGCAAGCAGGGCGACACGCTGACGCTGGCGACGGTGCTGGAAGGCGGCGCGGGTCATCAGGCCGGGCTGTCGGCGGGCGATGTGCTGGTCGCGGTGGGGGGGTTGCGGGTCGATGCGCCCGCCGGCCTGGATCTGCTGCTGGCGCAATACCGGCCCGGCGACCGCGTGATCGTGCACGTGTTCCGCCGCGATGAGCTGCGCGCGTACCGCGTGAAGCTGCGCGCGCCTGAAGCGCTGGACTGCGTGCTGACGGTGTAAGAAAGCAGGCGGGCCGATCTCTCGGCCCGCCCTGTTCACGGGTCCTTATTCGTAGAACAGCGTCACGGTGGCGGTAGCGTTGACGTGCCCCGCCACCAGTGTGTCATCGGTTTGGTAGTACCGCGCCACCAGCGGGATCGTCAGCTGTTCCTTGTCAACCGTCGTCACGGCGGTCGTGAATTCAGTGCGGGTCGCAAGCGGTTGGATGACATTGCTGCCGAGTTCGCCCTGCAGCAATTGCACGCCAACGCCCCGCGCCATATCGCCCCCTTGGGCGTTCTTGATGACGTGTTCGGGCGTGCCGTCCGCATCGATCCGATAGGCCACCTTGACGCCTTGATCGCATTCCAGCTTGATGTCAAACGCCTTGTCCGCGGCCGTGGCGCCGCGATGACCCAGGTGACGGTTGTTGATCGTCAGGAGCTCCACCTCTACCGTTTTCTCGCTGACCGTGCAACCAATGCTGCTGGCCTCGTAAGCCACGTTGCTGAAGTCCACCATATTGCTGCGCAACGCACCGTAATAGACTTCAGCGCGATGCGCGAAGGACACGCCGGATTTGATCGGGCCGATCTTGATGAGTTCAAACACGAACTTCTGCGGCGGGTAATACTGCCAGTTTCTGATCCGGTGCCGATGTCCCGGGTAGTTCATGTAGACCCCGCCCTCGTGCGTCCAGAATATCCGCATGCCGATACCCGGAATGCCGGACTCATACACGTGTTCGTAGCCCGGCACCGCCTTCGCGCCCGGTTGCAAACCATACGCGAACCACTCGCCGTTGGTGGTGCAGCGAAGATAGCCAATGCCCTCGTCGATGAATTTCGTGTAGATCGTGCTGCCCACCAGCGCGTCTCGCGGCGGTTTCATTTCTTGCAGATTCTGCGCGGTAATGGTCGTAGACAGGGACTCACCAGTGCATGCCGCCCACGCTGGACGGCCCGCGAACATCAACAATGCAAACCCGAAGGCCGCGAGTCGCAAGGTTGTTTTCATGATGCCGAATCCTGTCGTGACGATGGTTGGACTGGCGTGCATGGCAACTCCAGCTGCGGGTAGTAATGCGCGTCTTCGGACGCCGTTTGCTCGTCGACCTGATAGATGGCCTGACATTGCTGATCGGCCTGTTCTCCCCACTTGACCGCCAGTTGCCCTTGCCCCTGCAAGCCACGCACGAAAGCCCGGCCGCCCTGACCCACCAGGGTGATGGCATCCATGCCCGGGATGATGACTTCGGCGCCCATGGGAATGGTTGCGCCGTTGTCGCGCACCAGTTTCAACAGGATGGGCCGGCCCGCCACGGTGGGATAGCGCAACAACACGATCGCGCCCGCGCGCGGTGATACTTGCTGCGACGTCATTGCCAATTCGACATCTCGCGACGTGCCTTTGGGATCAAGCGCGACTTCATTGCGGCGGTAGGGCATCAGGCCCGCCACGACGCCGTATCCATTACGACCGATGCGGCCACGCGAACCCGAGACAATTCCGGCGCCATGGGCATCGGGTGCTTCAAGCACCGCCATGGTTTCGCCTTGGGCCTGGGTCGCGTTGATGCCTCCCGCGTGGGCGATCAAGGTCCCGCGCATGCCTGCGCCGAATTGGCGATAGCTGCTACCGCCGCTGCCGCCCGTGCCGCCGCTGCCAGACAGCGTGTAGTTGGCGTGCGCGGTGTCGTAGCGCAGGCTGCCGCCCTGGTTGCCACTGCCCTGGCCGTTCGTGCGGTCATACGATCCGTAAACGCCATAGCCGAACTGCCCCGTATCGCCTGCGGACCCGCTGACAGACGCGTTGGCGCTGCGCTTGCCGTTGCCTTCAAAATTCATGGATGTGCTGAGATACGCCGCATTCGCGCCGCGTCCCAATGGCAGGCTCAGGCTTAGCAAATACTGATTACCGAAGCGGCCGCGCTCGTCGCGCGTGCGCGACATGCTGATCGTGACACTGCCCCACGCGTAGCCGTTGGAGTAGCTGGTGTAGTAGCTCGTATCGCGGCGGTTGCGGTTCCAGTAGTTCTGCGCGATTCCAGACAGCGTCACGTGCCCCCAGCCATCGCCCAAGGGTTGGCTGATATTGAACTGGAACCGGCTGCGCTCTTTGCCGCCGTATGCCCATGCGCCGCGCGATTCACGCGCCCGTGCGAATTCCCCAAAGCCCAGATAGCCCTCGCTTGAAAACCGATACGCCATCACGCTGAAATTTGTGGAAGTGGGCTCAAGCAGCTTGCTATAACTTAGCCGCACGCTGCGCCCGCTTGAAGAGCTGCCGGCAGGGTTGTCTGCAACGCGGGTTGCCGCGTCATTTTCCGAGTCACGCGACAGGTCGTTCAACTGCCCCCATCGCCCGCCCAGACCCGTTGCGTGCGACTGCGTCAGATCCGCCGCTAACGCCCCCAGCGGCGTACTCACCGCCACGCCGGCCTGAATGGCCCGATACTGCTGCGCCGCGATGACGCCGCCATAGCCCGTCACCCTATCGGACAGGCCGCGCTGATACGTGCCCTGCACAAACGCGGGCGGCGTACTGAGGGCGTCGTCGCGATACCGGCCGCCCGTCACGCTGAAGCGCGAACTGCCGGGGCGCAGCAACTGCGCCACCGACGCATAAGGCACCACGAAGTGCTTGCTGCGCCCATCCGCTTCGGTGATCGTGACGTCAAGATCGCCCGCGTAACCGGTGTTGTACAGATCGTCGATGGCAAATGGCCCGGGCGATACCTTGGTTTCGTATAGCAGGTTGTTGCCCTGGCGCACGCTGACTTTGGCTGTGGTGTCGGCCACGCCGCGCACCACCGGTGCAAAGCCGCGCATCGAGTCAGGCAGCATGCGTTCGTCGCTGCTGAGCTGGACGCCGGTGTACGGCACGCTGTCAAAGAGATTGCCCGGCGTGTAGAACTGCCCCAGGGTCAGTTGCGCACTGGCCGCCGTCACATCGCGCTGCACGTAGGTGCTCAATGCCTGATAGCGGCTGCGCTCGGATGCGCCGGGGTCGTCGGTATAGCTGAAAGAGCCGTTGTGCCGAAAGCGCCACTCGCCCAGATTGACGCCCGCGTTCGCGCTGCTGTAGAAGCGGCGTTGCGTGCGATTGCCGACACGGTTGGACGACAGGTTAAGCCCGTATCCCAGAAAGCCGGCATCCACGCCCGAGTCCCATTCCTCCGGCGGCACGTAACCGCGCGCCACCGACTTCAGGTAGAGCTGAGCAATGGAAAGATCGGCGCGCAGGTCACCCAAATCGACATCGAATTGGCTCGCGGGCGGCAGGCTGTCAACGCCCAGGCAGTCAGTTTCCTGCTCCACAGCGCCCGAGGGCGTGGCCAACATTGCCAGATTGACCCCCAGCCGCTCATAGACCTTGGCCGGCAGACAGGGCTGCACCGCCGGCTGGCCCGGGGACGTGGGCGACGGCATGGCCTTGACGTAGACCTGCTCACGGCCCACCCGGTTTCCGTTCAGGTACAGGTCCAATTGGTAGACACCCGGCTCCAGGGAATTGCCGCGCTGGAAGCGCGACAAGTCCACCGTTTGCCCTCGGCGGCTGCCAAAGAATGCGGGGTTGAATTCGACGGACTCGCTGGCCTGGGCCGCTGCGCTTGCCAAACCGGACCCAAGTAGAAGCCAATGGCCGATGCGTAGACGGCGGAACATGACGCCGCTAAGAAGCAAGGCGACTTTCGCGCCGAACCGTGGCGCCGTAGTCGTTGATCCATTCGAACACTACGGCGCCCTTGGCGCCCGCCGCGTTCGGCAGTTTTCCGCCGCCCAGTTCCGTTACGGACTTTGGGGCCAGCATGCGGCTCGGCACCGGCAGGGCGCGCCCGTTCTGCAGCGTCAGTTCGACGGTGGTCAATGACACATGAAAAGCGCTGTCATTGCGCACTTGCAGCGTCGGGCCGTTGCTGCCTTGCACGATGCGCCATTGCAACTGCGCGGCTGCCTCGCCCACCGTGCCGGACAGGCCCATCGGGCGGAAGAACAGCTTGATGCGGCTGCGGAAGGCCAGCTGCATGTGGTTCGCCACTTGTGCGCCCGGCAGCGGCGGGACGTCGAGCACGTTCATCCAGAAAACGGATTCGCGGTCGGAAGGCACGCCAGATGACGGCGCATAGGCGATGCGCAGCGTCTGGCCCTTGCCCGGGTTGATGCGCGCAAGCGGCGGCATGATCATGAACGGCACGTTCACTTCATCCGGGGTGGAGTTCGCGTCGCCGTCGTCGATCCAGGCCTGCACCAATGCTGGCTGGCCGCCGTCGTTGGTCAAGCGCAAGGTGACTTCGCGTTCTTGGGCGGGATAGATGATGCGCGTGCCGCCGATCACCACGTTGGACTGGGCGGAAGGGGGCAGCAGGGTCGCACAAGCCAGGCATAGCGCCGCGCATAGATGGCGGAGCATGGCCCGGCTGGCGGAATCTGAAAGCCCCCTGAGCGTGCGCTCAAGGGGAGCCGGCTTCATTCGTAGATCAGGTCCAGCAGCACTTCGGTCTGGACGAGACCCGCCGTGGTGGCTGCGGTTGCGGCCAGGTACTGGGCGTAGAACTCGAGCTTTGCCGTGCCAGCATCGATGCTGACCGTTTCAGCGCCATCGCCCGTAAACAGGTTGATGGGCTGATATTTGCTGTTCAGCAACTGCACCTGCGCGCTGGAAGCATCCTTGCCATCTTGGGACGCCGCCTGGTTGATCAAGGCGCCCGTGGAAGGATCGACGTTCGAATCACGGTTAAAGCGCGTTGTCACTTTGCTGCCCGTGCAGCCAGTCAGGTTCAATTCGACGAGCTTACGGCCGGCGACATCATTTTGGTTAGCCAGAGCGCTGACGCTGACGGGGTCAAGCGACACCTGTTTGACGCCTTCGCTGGCCACGCCCTCGATTTTGCAGGTGGAGGAAGACACCTCGCCCTTGAACACCAACTTCACATCCGCCGCCAACGCACTGCCGCACAGTACCAATGACGACAATGCCAGGCCTGCCGCAACAATCTTCTTATTCACCGCACTCTCCGACTGACTTCTCACCAAGGCGGGCGACCTGCCACACCTTGGTCCGCCGCGCAGAATCAGGACGAAGCCGTCACTTGATCAGAGCAGAGGACCAGAAGCATTGTTTCGAATCCATCGGTCGTGAAATACGAGAAATTTCTCAAAGAAAATTTTGCGGCCCTGCGGTGAGGACGATGCACAACACATCTGCGCAGGGCATTACAGAAATATCAGTTGAGCTTGGCTCCCGACACCTCTACCGCCTCTTTCCATGCCCCCAACTCATGGTCGATATGCACCGCAAATTCAGCGGGCGTGGAGCCGACCGTTTCATATCCGTAGCCCGCCAACTGCTGCTTCAAGGCAGGCAGCGCTACCGCGTCCGCGATACCCCGGCTCAGGGCGTTGACGACATCAGGCGGCGTGCCAGCAGGCGCCAACACGCCGTACCAGCCATTGACCACGAAGCCCGGCACGCTTTCGGCCACCGTCGGCACATCGGGCAGCAAAGGCGAACGCCGTTCGCCCGTTACGGCAATGGCCTTCAGCTTGCCGGCCTGCACCTGGGGCAGCGATGTGGAAATGCTGTCGAACATCAGCGAGACTTCGCCGCCCAGCAAGGCGACAACCGCCGGGCCGCTGCCTTTGTACGGCACATGCATCATGTCGATGCCCGTCTGGTGCTTGAACATTTCGGCGGCCAGATGGCTGGTATTGCCGTTGCCGGCAGACGCGAAGCTGAGTTTGCCGGGATGGCTCTTGGCGTAGGCGATCAGTTCGGGAACCGTGTTGGCGGGCGTATTCAATGGCGCGGCCACCAGCATCGGCAAGGTCGCCACCAGCGAGACCGGCGCAAAATCCTTGCGCGTGTCGTAGGGCAAAGACGGATACAGGCTGGGGTTGATGGCGTGCGCCGCCAGCACCATCAGCAAGGTGTAGCCATCGGGCTTGGCGCGCGCCAGTTGAGCCGACGCGATCGCCCCGCCCGCGCCCGGCTTGTATTCCAGCACCACGGGCTGGCCCCACTTCTTTTGCAGCTCCGCCCCCAAGGGACGCGCCAGCATGTCGGCGCTGCCCCCGGGCGGATACGGAATCAGCAGGGTGATGGGCTTGTCGGGGTAGACCGGGGCGGCCTGCGCGGCGCCGATGGACAACACGCACAGCGACGCTGCGGCCAGCAGGGAACGGATCATCAGCAGTCTCCTTGGCCCGAGGGCCGGAATCGAAGGGGCGGGGATCGAAGGGCGGGATCGAAGGGGCGGGATCGAAGAGACCGGGATCGAAGGGCGGGACCGGAGCGCGGGCGCCTCCGTGCCCCCGCCGTCAGGCGTAACGCGGCGCGCCGGCGGCATCCAGCACGATCACGCGCGGTGTCTCCGGGAAGTTCAACGGTGCATCCGTGACCGACCGCAGATACGCCGCGCTGACGCCCGCCGTCATGGCGTGAACCTTCAGCCCCTCTGGCGTCACATCAATCACGGCCAGATCGGTATAGATACGCGTGACCACGCCCTTGCCCGTCAGCGGATACGTGCATTCGCGCTGCACCTTGGGCGTGCCGTCGCGGCCCCGATGCTCCATCGTGACCAGCACCTGCTTGGCGCCCACCGCCAGGTCCATGGCGCCGCCCACGGCGGGAATGGCGTCGGCGGCGTCGGTTTTCCAGTTGGCCAGGTCGCCCGTTTCCGACACCTGAAACGCGCCCAGCACCGCGTAGTCCAGATGGCCGCCGCGCATCATCGCGAACGAGATGGTGTGCTCGGTGATGGATGCGCCGTCCAGCAAGGTAATGGGCTGGCGGCTGGCGTTGATCAGGTCCGGGTCCACGTGCTCGCCGCTGGCGGCGGGGCCCATGCCCAGGATGCCGTTTTCGCTGTGCAGCAGGATGTCTTTGTCGGGCGGAAGGTAGTCGCCCACCAGCGTGGGCATGCCGATACCCAGGTTGACGATGGAGCCGTCGGGGATATCGCTGGCCAGCAGCTGCGCGATCTGTTGCCGGGTCAGGCCCGTGATGGGTTGCGTGTCTTGTGTGCCTTGTGTGTGTTGCATGTCAGGCCTCCACCCGCACCACGGATTTCACGAAGATGCCTTGCGTCATGACCTGCTCTGGCACGAACGTGCCCAACGGCACCACTTCGTCCACCTGCGCAATCGCGTGGCCCGCGGCCATGCACATCACCGGATTGAAGTTGCGCGCGGCGTGCCGGTACATCAGGTTGCCCCAGCGGTCGCCCAAGTGCGCACGAATCAGCGCGTAGTCGGCGCGCAGGGGGTGTTCCAGCACGTAGCCCACGCCGTCGATCACTTCCTGGCGGCGGCCCTCGGCCAGCTCGGTGCCATAGCCCGTGGGCGTGTAGAACGGGCCCAGGCCCGCGCCGGCCGCGCGCAGGCGTTCAGCCAAGGTGCCTTGCGGCACGCATTCCAGTTCGACTTCGCCCGCGCGGTAGGCGCGCGCAAACGCGTCGGAATTGGGCGGACGCGGATGCGAGCAGATGATCTTTCTGACCTGCTTGCGAATCAGCAGCGCGGCGATGCCCCGTTCGAAGGTGCCCGCATTGTTCGAAATGATGGTGAGATCGCGCCGGCCCGATTCCGCCAGGCAATGCAAAAGCTCGTAAGGCACGCCCGCTTCGCCAAACCCGCCCACCAGCACGGACGCGCCATCGGGAATGACGGCAATGGCGTCGGCCATGGATGCTTGAATTTTGTCGATCACTTATTGCTCCTGCGCCAATCCGGCCGCGTCCACGATCTGTTTCCAGCGGGTGCGTTCCTGGTTGATGAAGGCCGTGAACTCGGCCGGCGTGTTGCCGCCCGCCTGCCCGCCCATGGCTTTGAACCGGTCGGAGATATCGGGGCTGCGCACCACATCGCGGGTGGCGGCGTAGAGCTTGCCGACCACGTCTTCTGGCGTGCCAGCCGGGGCGATGAGCCCGAACCAGGCGGTCACCACCATGTCTTTCACGCCGGCTTCGGCCATGGTCGGCACGTCGGGCAATTCAGCCAGCCGCCGCTCGCTGGTGACGGCCAGCGCACGCAGCTTGCCCGACTGGATGTACGGCATGGAGCTGGGCAGGTTGTCGATCATGAAGGTGAACTGCTGGCCCAGCAGCGCGGCCACGGCGGGGCCGGCGCCCTTGTACGGGATATGCGTGCCGGCCACCCCCGCGCGTTGCTTGAAGAGTTCGCCCGACAGATGCGGCGATTGGCCGGCGCCGGAGCTTCCGAACGACACCTTGGACGGGTCCCGCCTGGACTGCGCCTGAAGGTCAGCCACCGAGCGCACGGGTGACGCTTCATTCACGACCAGCACGTTAGGCACCGAGATCACCAGCGTGACGGGTGCAAAGTCCGCAGGCTTGTAGGGCAGCGTCTTGTACAGCGCGTAGTTGATGGCGTTGGGGCCGATGTTGCCCATCAGCAGCGTGTAGCCGTCGGGCTTGGCGCGGGCCAGCGTTTGCGCGCCGATGATGCCGGCGGCCCCCGCGCGGTTCTCAACGATGACCTGCTGGCCAAGCTTGGCGCCCAGCTTGTCGGCAATCAGCCGCGCAGCGATGTCGGTGGTGCCGCCTGGCGCGGCAGGAATGATGAGGGTGATTGGCCGTTCAGGCCAAGCGGCGTGCGCGGGGCCCGCCAAGGCGAAGGCCATCGCGCCGGCAGCCAGCCAGCGATGCGAGTGCAACATGCTTGTCTCCCGACGTGATCATTGATTGATCAACTTGTGGGAGGAGTGTGTGCGCCGCGCTGGCAAATGCCTATTCTGCAATGTGGAGGTCAGGCTTCGCCTGAGCTGAACGCGCGTCGGCCCGCCCTTTCAACCGCCGCCTTTGCCCTCGCCTTACCCCGCGGCCCTTTCAACCGCCGCCTCTCCCCTCACCTTACCCCGCGGCCCGTTCCCACCGGCGCTGGATGGCCTTGGCCGCGACCACGCCATCCGCCATCGACGTCACCACGCAAGGATGCATGCGGTGCGCCACTTCGCCCACGGCATAAATGTCGGGCACGCTGGTTTCGGCGGTAGCGAAGTCGGTGCGGATATAGCCGCGTTCGTCGCGGGCCAATTGCAGGCTGTCGGCGAAGGCGGCTTGCGGTTCCCAGCCGTAGAAGACCAGGATCAGATCGTATTGACGGCCATCCACGCTGCGGGTCTCGGGGTCGACGGTATAGGGGCCGATGCGCACGCCATCCCGCCCGGCGCGCGTCACCCATTGCTGCTGCGCGCGGACGCTGCGGGCGTACAAGTGCACGGCGCGCGCGCCGCGGTTGCGCACGTAGACGTAATTCTCAAACGCGTTGTCGCCGCCGCCCAGCACGGCCACCGACAAACCGGAATAGTCCTGCGCGACGATGGGCGAACCCGGGCCGATCAGCACACCGGGCCAGTTGGCGCCCGGCGGGTGATCCGGCAGGCCTTTGGCGCGCACGCCCGAGGCAATCACCAAGGTGCGGCCGCGCACGGACGTTTCGCCATCCGGCCCGTGCAGCGTGGCCTGGATGCCGCCCTTGCACGGCAAGACGCGGGTCACGCGGGTTTCCAGCCGCAGCGGCACATTGGCCGCGCGCACGCTGGTATCGATATTGGCCGCCACCTGCTGGCCGGTCACGCCGGGCAAGACGGCGATCCAGTCGTCGGAAAACGGGTTGTCACTGCTTAAACCGCCCAGGCGGGCGCTGGCTTCCACCAATAATGGGGACAAACCAAGTCTGGCCAGCCAGAGCGCGCAGGAAGCGCCCGCCGGCCCGCCGCCTACAATGACCGCATCGTGCAACTGTTGCATTTCACCCCTTATTGACTGCGCCGGCGTCTCTCGGGCGCCCGGACATGGCCGAATTGTAGCCAGCGCGCCGCCCCCGATCCGCTGTCCCTTTACAATTCCGGCTGTCCCACCAGGTTTCCATCATGCCCACACGCCGCATCATCCTTTCCGGGCTTGCGCTCGACGCCCGCATCGGCATCCTCGAGCACGAGCGCCGCGCTACCCAGCCCCTGCATGTCGACGCCGAATTCGACGTGGATATCCAGCGCTCGGTCGACGACCACGATATCCACAGCGTGCTGGACTACCGCCGCCTGCGCGAAGCCATCGTTGAAGAATGCACGCAGGCGCATGTGAACCTGATCGAAACCCTGTCCGAACAAGTGGCCGCGCGCCTGCTGGCCGACTTCCAGGAAATCCGCTCGCTGCGCCTGCGCATCAGCAAGCCCATGGCCTTTTCCGACTGTGCGGCGGTGGGCGTGGAAATTCAGATCACGCGTTGACCATGAACGATATCGCTCCCCCTGGCATCCGCTTCCGCACGGAAGCCGAAGAAAAAGCCCGCCACGAAGGCAACAAGCTGACCAAGCGCCTGGCGCGCGAAACCACGCGCGCCCTGTCCGACTACAACATGATCGGAGAAGGCGACCGCGTCATGGTCTGCTTGTCGGGCGGCAAGGATTCCTATGCGATGCTGGACATCCTGCTCCAGCTGCAAAAGCGCGCGCCGTTCAAGTTTGAGCTGATCGCGGTCAACCTGGACCAGAAGCAGCCGGGCTTTCCCGACCACATCCTGCCCCAGTACCTGAAAGATCTGGGCGTGCCCTTCCACATCGAGACGCAGGACACGTATTCCATCGTGACCCGCGTGCTGGAAGAAGGCAAGACGATGTGCTCGCTCTGTTCGCGCTTGCGCCGCGGCATTCTGTACCGCGTCGCGTCTGAGCTGGGCGCCACCAAGATTGCGCTGGGCCACCACCGCGACGACATCCTGGCCACGTTCTTCCTGAACCTGTTCTACGGTGGCAAGGCCAAGGGCATGCCGCCCAAGCTCGTGTCCGACGACGGCCGCCACACGGTGATCCGCCCGCTGGCTTATGTGGCGGAAGCGGACCTGATTGCCTATGCCGAACTAAAGCAATTCCCGATCATTCCGTGCAACCTCTGCGGCTCGCAGGAAAACCTGAAGCGCAAGGAAGTGGGCCGGATGATCAAGGATTGGGACAAGCAGCATCCGGGCCGTTCGTGGAACGTGTTCAATGCGCTGTCGCGCGTGGTGCCGTCGCATTTGATGGACCGCGACCTGTTCGATTTCGTGGGCTTAAAGCCCACCGGCGTGCCGGACGCCAATGGCGACACGGCGTTTGACGCGGTGGACCCGGATGACGACGCGGACGAAGCCTGCGGCGACACGCCCGAAGCGTTGGAGCCGGGTGCGATTGTTGAAAAGAAAGTGATGTTCACGCGTCAGTAAAAGGCCAGGCCCCGAGACAAAACTCGGAGAACAGGCCACGCAAGCAAGTCACGAGAAAGGGCCGCCCACAGCGGCCCTTCTCTTTTTCGTGGCCAGAATTGATTCAAGGCCGCGGCAAGAACGACAGCACCGCGTCCACAAACTCTGCGGGCCGTTCAATGTTCGACAAATGCACGGTGGGCATTTCCACCCACATCGCACCCGGCACCGTGGCGGCGATCAGTGCGCCATGGCTCGCGGCGGTGACCGTATCGTCGCGGCCGGCAATCACCAGCGTCGGGCGATTGATCAGGGCAATCGTGCGTCGCAAGTCTGCATCCCGAACTGCCGCGAAGGCGCCCGCAAGACCTTGGGGGTTCGTCGCCAGCAGCATGGTGCGGAAGTGATCAATGACCGGGCCGCCCGCTTTCAACATGGCTGCCGGAAACCAGTTCCCCAGAAACATCGCGGCGGTGTCCGTCATGTCCGGCGCCTGCAAGGTCGCGGCGATGCGCGCGTCCCATTGTGGCGCGGGCCCCAGGTAGGAAGACGTGTTGGCCAGAATCAAATGGTCAATGCGCTCGGGCGCATGCACGCCCAGCCACTGGCCGATGAACCCGCCCAGCGACAGCCCCAGAAAATGCGCGCGGGCAATGCCCAATGCGTCGAGCAGCTCGATCACGTCGCGGCCCAGGCGGTCCATTGAATACGCGCCCGCCGGCACGCCGGATGCGCCATGGCCGCGCGTGTCGTAACGCAGCACCCGGAATCGTTGGGACAGCACGTCGATCTGGCCGTCCCACATGTGCAGCGTGGTGCCGATGGAATTCGATAGCACCAGCACGGGCAGACGGTCGCCCCCGTCAATCTGGTAGGCGATTCGGACGCCATCGCCGGTGGTGAACGTGGAGCGTGCTTGCATGAGGAATCCGCCTTGAGCGTTGAACATGACGCACAGCGTAGTTGCGGCGGATTGAAGAAGAAATTACAAAGTTCGCACAGTCTTTGTCGGAAAAGCAGACATGAGCGACTTCACCCTGCACGACCTCCAGTGCTTTGACGCCGTGGTGCGCCTGGGCGGATTCCAGGCGGCGGCGGCTGCACTGCACCGCTCGCATCCCGCCGTGTTCGCCGCGGTAGCCAAGCTGGAACGCCAACTGGACCTGACGCTGTTCGACCGCGGCGGCTACCGCGTGCGGCCCACGCCGGCAGGCGAATCGTTTCACCGGCAGGCGCAAGGTTTGCTGCGCGAGCTGGACGCCTTGCGCACGCATGCCGCGCAATTGGCGATGGGTGAGGAAAGCGAGCTGCATGTGGTGATTGGCGATCTGTGTCCCCGGCCACAGATGCTGGGCCTGCTGAGCCGCTTCTTCGCGCAGTGTCCGGCCACACGCCTGCACCTGCACTTCGAGGCGGTGGGCGGGCCGGTGGAACGCTTGCTGGACGGGGATGCCGACCTGATCCTGCACCGGGTGGATGACGGCGAGTCCCGCATCGAGTGCCTGGATTTGCTGGCGGTGCCGTTCACGCCCGTCGTGGCGCCGGGCTTTCTGCCCGCGACGGCCCAGCAACCCATCACGCCGCGTTTGCTGCGCGACTACACGCAGTGCGTCATGCGCGACACCGCGCGCCATACGCCCGCGCGCAACTACTTCATGATCGAAGGCGCGCATCAATGCACGGTGGCGGATCAGCAGATGAAAAAAGAGGTCATCCTGCAAGGCATGGGCTGGGGCCACCTGCCGCGCTTTTTGATCGAGGATGAATTGCGCGATGGGCGGCTGCTGGACATCACCAGCCGCCATCTGCCCGGCAGCATCGAAGCGCTGGTGGCGGCGCGACGCAGCGACCGGCCGCAAGGGCCGGTGCTGAATCGCTTATGGAAATATCTGGAGGACGCCGTCGCGACCGGTGGAGCATTCGGCCCAGGTGGATGATGGGCCGGGTGATACCCCGGGAATAAGACGCGCGGTGATGCGGGTGCGGGTCCGGGGTTCAAGCCCGGACTCGCCCCGCTACGCGTTCAGCACCCGAATCGGCTTGCCCGCCTGAAACGCCTTCACGGCGTCCAGCGCGTTCTGGTAGAACGCCTCGAAATTCTCGCGGCTGACATAGCCCAGGTGCGGCGTCAGAATCACGTTGTCCAGATCGCGCACGGTGTCGGTGGGCGACAGCGGCTCTTCGGGATAGACGTCCAGGCCGGCGCCCGCGATGCGGAATTTGACCAGTGCGTCCATCAGCGCTTCGTGGTCCACCAGGCCGGCGCGCGATGTGTTCACCAGATAGGCCGTCGGCTTCATCGCGGCAAGCGCCGCGGCGTCCACCACGTGGCGGCTGCGGTCAGACAGAATCAGGTGCAGGCTGACCACGTCGGACGTGGCAAAGAGTTCATGCTTGTCGACCCGCTTCACGCCCGCCGCTTCGGCGCGTTCGTCGGTCAGGTTGGGGCTCCAGGCCACGACATCCATGCCGAACGCCTGCCCCACCTTGGCGACGGCAGCGCCCAGCTTGCCCAGGCCCAACACACCCAGCCGCTTGCCAGCCAGCGGCTCGGGCATGGCGGTTTGCCACATGCCACGACGCATCGCCGCGTCTTCGGTGGTCAGATGCTTGAACAGGCCCAGGATGTGCGCCCACGCCAGTTCGGCGGTGGCGGTATTGGCGTCGGCGCTGCCGGGTGCGCCGCACACGACGATGCCCTGCTCGGTGCAGGCGGCCATGTCGATGGCGTTGTTGCGCATGCCGGTCGTGATCAACAGGCGCAGCTTGGGCAGCGCGCGGATGCGCTCGGCGGGGAACGGCGTGCGTTCGCGCATCGCCACGATCACGTCGAAAGATTCGAGCGTGACGTCGACCTGTTCGGCCGGGATGAAGTTGTTGAAGATCTGCACCTCGGCGTCACCGCCCAGCGAGGTCCAATCTGCATAGCGCCGGGCTACGTCGTGGTAATCGTCGAGTATTGCGATTTTCAAGTCATGTCTCCGGGTGGCGAGGCGCCTGCCGCGCCAGCCACCCGGCCGGCGCGCGGGGCGCCGGTCAGTTCAAACGGGCTTTGAGTTGGTCCAGCGGGATGGCGCCGCTAACGCGCGAACCATCGGCAAAGAACAGGGTGGGCGTGCCGCGCACCATCAGTTGCTGGCCCAGGGCAAGCAGCTTGTCTTCGGGTACGTCGCAGCTGGCGGTAGCCGGCTTCTTGCCGCGCACCATCCAGTCGTCCCAGGCTTTGCCCTGGTCCTTGGCGCACCAGACGTCACGCACCTTCGTCTTGGAATCCGGCGACAGAATCGGGTACATGAAGGTGTACACGGTGACGTTGTCCAGCTCTTCCATCGTGTGGCGCAATTGCTTGCAGTAGCCGCAGTTGGGGTCTTCGAAGATCGCAACCTTCTTCGCGCCATTGCCCTTGACCTGCTTGATAGCAAGTTCCAGCGGCAACTGGTCGAACGTGACGGCGCTGAGCTTTTCCTGGGATTCACGGGTGACGTCGCGGCGGGTCATCGCGTCTATCAACGGACCTTCCATGACCCAGGTAACCTTTTCATCCGTGTAGATCAGGTCCATGCCCAACTGGACTTCGAACAGGCCATAGGGCGTTTGGCGCACGGTGGTGACGTCCATGCCGGTGAAGCGCTGCTGGAAACGTTCCTTCACGGCCTCCGCCACGGGGTCGATCTGCGTGGTGGACACGCTTTTTTCGCCCTTGCCCGGCTGTCCGACGGACTGCGTGGAGACGGCCTTGTCACCCTTGGCGGGCGCTTGCGCGTGGGCGGTGGCGGTCAGTCCCAGGCCACCGGCCAGGAAACATGCCGCCAGCGTGGCGGAGATGCGGAAGTTCATTTGTACTCCTGTACTTATCGTGTTCTTTGGTGGGAAGCGTAACGCATCCGGGCGGGGGGCTGAGCCGGGATGGTTTTGAGAGAGAGGGGTGCAGTGTCTGTCAGACGTCTGCCCGCCCTCAAGGTTCCAAAAGGATTTCTCAAACCCGGACTTCTCAAACCAGGATGCCTCCAACCGGAATTTCTACACCCCGATGTCTCAAACCGGCATCCGTCCCCGTCAGTTGGCCGACGCCCCCGCGATCAGGCGGCGCTTGATCAGCGGGGCCTTTTCCACCCAGTGCATGCCGGCGTTACGCAGCCACACCAGCGGGGTCGCGTGCGAGGCGAACAGCTTGTGCAGGCCGTCGGTTGCCAGGCGCATGGCCAGCACCGGTTCGGCGCGCGCGCGCTGATAACGATGCAGCACGCGCAAGTCGCCCGCCGTGCGGTAAGGCTCGCGGCCCGCCACCGTGCGGGCCAGCGCTTCGACGTCGCCCAGCCCCAGGTTCAAGCCCTGGCCAGCCAGCGGATGCAGCCGGTGCGCGGCGTCGCCCGCCAGTGCGATCCCGGGCGCAACCATCTGGGCGCGCTCCAGCGTCAAGGGGAAGCCGTGCAGTTTGCTGCGCACTTTCAAGCGGCCCAACCGGCCCTCGGCCGCTTGGGCCAACAAAGTTTCAAGCCGGGCGGCCTGTTCTTCTGGCGGCAACGCCAGCAGCGCCTGGGCCGGTTCATTGCGCATGGACCACACCATCGACACCTGCGGGCCGTCCGCCGTATCGGGCAGCGGCAGCAAAGCCAGCACGCCGTCGTCGCGGAACCATTGGATGGCCGTGCCATGGTGGGCGCGCTCGGCGTCCAGATGCACGACCAAACCCGTGTCCTCGTAGGACACGGCGTCATGTTTCATGCCGGCCGCCGTGCGCAGCGGCGAGGCCGCGCCATCAGCGCCCACGAACAATTCAGCCTGAATGCGTGCACCGCTTTCGGTATCGATCTCGCCATCCCGGTAGCCCGTGCAGCGGTCTTCCAGCCAGGGGATGCCAAACATCCGCACCGCCTGGATCAGCACGCGCTCGATCTCGCCGGACTCCACAATCCAGGCCAGCTGCGGCAGCGCCGCCTGCCAGGCGTTCAGGTTGACCTGCCCGTCGGCGTCGCCATGGATTTCCATGGCCTCGACCGGCATCAACCGGCCCGAGGGCATGGCGTCCCAGACGCCCAGGTCAGCCAGAAAACGCTGGCTGGCGGGCGAAATGGCGTAGACACGCGGGTGATAGCGGTTGGGGTCGGCGGCGGGCACGGCCGTGCGCGGCGCCAGGACGGCCACGCGCTGGCCGCGCCGGGCCAGCGCCAGGGCCGTCGACAGGCCGACGATGCCGGCCCCGCAAACAACAATTTGATGGCTCATCGTGCCGAGGGCTCCCCAGCTTGCTTGGGCCACAGCACCCACATCTGGCCCCGTTGTTTCATGCGGCCCGCCTGCTGGCCGGCTTCTTCGCCGTAACCCCAGTAGAAGTCGGCGCGCGCCGCGCCCCGGATGGCCGTGCCCGTGTCCTGCGCGAACACCAGGCGTTGCAGCGGCCGGTCAGACGCCGGGAATGTGGTGGCCAAATACACCGGCGTACCCAGCGGCACGAAGGTGGCGTCGACCGCGATCGAGCGCTTGGGCGCCAGCGGAATCGCGTACGCGCCCTTGGGCCCTTGTTCGGGGTCAATCACCGGCTCTTCGCGGAAGAAAACCACTGCCGGGTTGGCGTTCAGCATTTCCGGCACGCGCTTGGGATTGCGCTGCGCCCAGGCGCGAATGTTCTGCATGGACGCCTGGTCGGCAGTCAGCTCGCCGCGGTCGATCAGCCAGCGGCCGATCGACACATAAGGCTGGCCGTTGTGGTCGGCATAGGCCACGCGGATGGTCTTGCCCGTGTCGGGCCCGTCGGTCAGCTGGACGCGGCCCGATCCCTGCACTTGCAGGAAGAAGTTATCCACCGGGTCGTCCACCCAGACCACCACGGGCGGGCGGCGGCCAGACGATTCGATGGCGGCGCGGGTGTCGTAAGGCACCACACGTTTGCCTTCGAGCTTGCCGCGCACGCGCTTGCCAGCCAGGTCCGGGTACACCGCGCCCAGGTCGATCGTCAGCAGATCCGCCGGCACTGCGTACAGCGGCCATTGATAGTTGCCGCCCTGGCGGCGCGATCCGCGCACCAGCGGTTCGTAGTATCCGGTGACCGTGTTGGTGGCCGGTTTGCCGTCTGCGGCGTTCAGGCGCCACGGTTGCAGATAGGTTTGCAGGAAGCGGCGCACGCCTTCGGCATCGCCTGCCGCCGGCGCCCGGGACGGGTCGATGGCGGCGGCGCACACTGGCTGCCACGCGCGCGGGGTGGCGCGGGCGGGTGCGGCCAGGTTGCCGCTGGTGGGCCGCATCAGCCCACGGCAATTGCGCAGGAACAGCGGCCAGAACTGGGTCAGGTCGTCGGTGCTCCAGCCGGGCATTTCAGACCAGGTGCCGGCCTTGAATTTGCCGGCCAGGGCGCGCGGCGGGGTATCGGGCAAGGCCGACAGCGACGGCACCACCAAGGGGCCGTCAGCCGCCGGGGTACGCACGCCGGGGGTGCCGGGCGCGCCAGATTCAGGGGGAACTTCCGAGGGCGTGGAACATGCCGCCAGCAGAATCGGCAGCAGGGACAGGCTAAGAATGCGCTTCATGAGCAATTGGAAAAACGGGCGACGGGCCGGGCCATTCAATGCAGGGTGCGAGGCATGGCCAGGACGAATTCGGAGATCGGCACTTCGAACGGAATGCCGTTCTCGCCGACGCAGTGGTACGTGCCGCGCATCGTGCCCACCGGAGTGGGCAAGGGACAGCCGCTGGTGTATTCGAAGGTCTCGCCGGGCGCCAGCAACGGTTGCTGGCCAACAATGCCCAGCCCGCGCACTTCTTGCACGCGCTGGTTGCCGTCGGTGATGACCCAGTGCCGGCTGATCACCTGGGCGGGGTGTTCCCCCGTATTGGTGATGCGCACGGTATAGGCAAACACGAATTGCTGTTCGCCGGGATCGGACTGTTCAGGCACGAAGCGCGGAGTGACAGAGACGCTAAGGTCGTAAGGTTTCACAGTCCTTCCCTGTGTGGCTGCTGGACGCGGGGGCCGAAGCGCGGCGCCTGAGCGTTTTGAAGACGCAGTTTTCGGCCCGCGGAACCGGGTCTTTCCCGAACCCGCGCCCCAAACTGCAATAATGGCACATTATGCCCTCCCCGATCCCGAACATCATGTCATCCTCCACGGCCTCCACTCGCATCACCCCCAGCATCCTGTCGGCTGACTTCGCCCGCCTGGGCGAGGAAGTCCGCAACGTCGTCGCCGCAGGCGCCGACTGGATTCACGTGGACGTGATGGACAACCACTATGTCCCCAACCTGACCATCGGCCCGATGGTGTGCGCGGCGATCCGCCCCCACGTCGAAGTGCCGATCGACGTGCACCTGATGGTTGAACCGGTGGACGACCTGGTTCCGATGTTCGCCAAGGCCGGCGCCGACTACATCAGCTTCCACCCGGACGCCAGCCGCCACGTGGACCGCACGCTGTCGCTCATCCGCGAAAACGGCTGTAAGGCCGGCCTGGTCTTCAACCCCGCCACGCCGCTGTCCTACCTGGACTACGTCATGGACAAGATCGACCTGATCCTGATCATGTCGGTGAACCCGGGCTTTGGCGGCCAGAGCTTCATTCCCGGCGCGTTGACCAAGCTGCGCGAAGCGCGCGCCCGCATCGACGCCTGGACGCAGGCCGGCGGCCAGGAAATCATGCTGCAAGTGGATGGCGGCGTCAAAATCGACAACATCGCCGAGATCCGCCGCGCGGGCGCCGACACCTTCGTGGCCGGCTCCGCCATTTTCGGCAAGCCCGACTACGCCGGCATCATCAAATCGATGCGCGAACAGATCGCCATCGGCGAAACCACCGCCGTTTAATCAGGAATCGACATGACCGCTTTTCGCGCCGCGCTGCTGGACCTGGACGGCACCCTGCTCGACTCCATTCCCGACCTGGCCTTCGCCGCCAACGCCATGCGCGTGGAACTCGGCATGACCGCGCTGCGCGAAGACGTGGTGGCCACCTTCGTGGGCAAGGGCGTGGACAACCTGGTGCGCCGCAGCCTGGCGGGCAGCCTGGACGCCGCCGACCCGTCGGCAGAAGATTTCGCCCGCGCCCGCGAGGCCTTTTACCGCCACTACCACCTGGTCAACGGCGAACGCGCGCAGGTCTACCCCGGTGTGCTTGATGGCTTAAAGCACATGCGCGACCAGGGCCTGAAGCTGGCCGTCGTCACCAACAAGCCCACCGAATTCACGCTGCCGCTGCTGCAACGCACCGGCCTGGCGGGCTTTTTCGACGCGGTCGTCTGCGGCGACACCTGCGAGCGCCGCAAGCCCGACCCCGACCAGGTGCTGCACGCCTGCGAGCTGCTGGGCGTGGCCGTGACCGAAGCCGTCACCATCGGCGACTCGATCAACGACGCCCAGGCCGGGCGCACGGCCGGCACGCAGGTGCTGGTGGTGCCTTACGGCTACAACGAAGGCCGTGACGTGCGCGAGCTGGATGTCGATGGTATAGTGGACACGCTTGTGAACGCCGCTCAGTGGGTAGCGCTCTGGAACCAAAACCAGAACGCCGCAAAAATCGCTTCCTGATTTCCCCCCTGAATCGGTGTCGGCAACCCGAACACCTGAATACACACACCCGGATCAATGAACGCTTACCCCCAGAACCAAATGCTCGGCGCCTCGTGGCGCTGGTGGCGTTTGTCTTCCGGGTGGCGATGATCCCTCCCGGCCCTGGACGCGTATGCCGCCTAGTGCCGTAGCTGTGTAAACACAGAGCCAAGCCCGGAACCAGTTACCTGGACCGGGCTTTTTTGTTGTGCGCCCGGTCTGAAAGCAAATCAAAAATCGCTTACGAGACCCGCCATGACCGAAATCGAATTCAAAGCCCTCGCCGCCCAAGGCTACAACCGCATCCCGCTGGTGGCCGAAACCTATGCCGACCTGGACACGCCGCTGGGCATCTACCTGAAGCTGGCGCATGCAGGCCCCTTGGCCGGCCGCATGACGTGCCTGATGGAATCGGTGGTGGGCGGCGAACGCTTCGGCCGCTACTCCTTCATCGGCCTGCCCGCCCGCACGGTCATCCGCGCCAGCGGCACGCAGACGGAAGTGCTGCACGACGGCCAGGTCGTGGAAACGCACGAAGGCGACCCGCTGGCCTTCATCGAGCAGTACCAAAGCCGCTTCAAGGTGGCGCTGCGCCCCGGCATGCCGCGCTTTTGCGGCGGTCTGGCCGGCTACTTCGGCTACGACACCGTGCGCCACATCGAGCCCTGCCTGGGTCCGGCCGTGAAGCCCTTCCCGGCCGGCATGGACGGCGGCACGCCCGACCTGATGCTGATGCACGTGGACGAACTGGTCATCGTCGACAACCTGGCCGGCCGTATCTACCTGATGGTCTATGCCGACCCCAGCCAGCCCGAGTCCTACAGCCGCTCGCAGCAGCGCCTGCATGATCTGCGCGCCCGCCTGCGACGCCCCGTGGAAATTCCGTACAGCCACGCCAGCATGCAGACCGAAGAGCGGCGCGATTTCAAGAAAGAAGACTATCTGGCGGCTGTGCTGCGCGCCAAGGAACACATCGCCGCTGGCGACCTGATGCAGGTCCAGATCGGCCAGGTCATCGCCAAGCCTTTCCGTGATTCCCCGCTGTCCCTCTACCGCGCGCTGCGGTCGCTGAACCCCTCCCCCTATATGTACTTCTGGAACTTCGGTGACTTCCAGGTGGTGGGCGCGTCGCCCGAGATTCTGGTGCGCCAGGAACGCGTGGTGGACAACGGCGTGCCGAAGTCGCAGATCACCATCCGCCCGCTGGCCGGCACCCGCAAGCGCGGCGCCACGCCCGAGGAAGATGCGGCGCTTGCCGCCGAACTGAAGGCCGACCCCAAGGAAGTGGCCGAACACGTGATGCTGATCGACCTGGCGCGCAACGACGTGGGCCGGGTAGCCGAAGTGGGCTCGGTGAAGGTCAGCGACACCATGGTCATCGAACGCTATTCGCACGTGATGCACCTGGTGTCCAACGTGACCGGCAACCTGAACCCGGGCATGAGCAGCATGGACGTGCTGCGCGCGTCGTTCCCGGCGGGCACGCTGACGGGCGCGCCCAAGGTCGAAGCCATGAAGATCATCGACGAACTCGAACCCGTGCGCCGCGGCATCTATGGCGGTGCGGCCGGCTACCTGAGCTACGGCGGCGAAATGGACGTGGCCATCGCCATCCGCACCGGCGTCATCAAGGACGGCACGCTGTACGTGCAAGCCGCCGCCGGCATCGTGGCTGATTCGAACCCCGAAGCCGAATACGCCGAAACCGAAGCCAAGGCCCGCGCTGTGCTGCGCGCCGCCGAGCAGGTGCAGCACGGCCTGGACGAACCCCTCTGATTCCGGCCACGGCCAAAACGAACCCTGCCCGCACGGAGAAAAAAATGCTGTTGATGATCGATAACTACGACTCTTTTACCTACAACCTGGTCCAGTACTTTGGCGAACTGGGCGAAGACGTGCGCGTGGCGCGCAACGACCAGATCACGCTGGAAGAGATTGCCGCCCTGAACCCGGACCGCATCTGCGTGTCGCCCGGCCCGTGCTCGCCGGCTGAAGCCGGGATCTCGGTTGCCGCCATTCAGGCCTTTGCCGGCAAGAAGCCCATTCTGGGCGTGTGCCTGGGCCATCAGGCCATCGGCGCGGCTTACGGCGGCGACATCGTGCGCGCCCAGCAGATCATGCACGGCAAGACCGTGCGCATCTCGCACACCGGCACCGATATCTTCACGGACCTGCCCACGCCGTACACGGTGATCCGTTACAACTCGCTGACGATCGACCCCGCCACCCTGCCCGACTGCCTGGCCGTGACGGCCACGGCGCCCGACGGCGACATCATGGGCGTGCGTCACAAGACGCTGCCCTTGTACGGAGTACAGTTTCATCCGGAGTCGGTGCTCAGCGAGCACGGCCACGCCCTGCTGCGCAATTTTCTGAACCTCGCCTAAGACAAGAAGGACGCATCGTGACCATTTCCCCCACCGAAGCCCTGACGCGCTGCATTGAACACCGCGAAATTTTCCACGACGAAATGCTGCATCTGATGCGCATGCTGATGCGCGGCGAGATGACGCCGCAGATCGCCAGCGCGCTGCTGATGGGCCTGCGCGTCAAGAAGGAAACCATCGGCGAGATCACCGCGGCCGCCCAGGTCATGCGCGAGTTCGCCACCCCTGTCGTCACCCCCAACCCCGAAGACCTGCTGGACATGTGCGGCACGGGCGGCGACGGCAGCCACACGTTCAACATTTCCACCACCGCCATGTTCGTGGCGGCGGCGGCTGGCGTGCCGATCGCCAAGCACGGCAACCGCAGCGCGTCGTCCTCCAGCGGCAGCGCCGATGTGCTGGAAGCGCTGGGCGCCAACCTTGTGCTGACGCCGGAAGAAGTCGCCGAGTGCATCCAGACCACCGGCATCGGCTTCATGTTCGCCCCCGCCCACCACGGCGCGATGAAGAACGTGGCCGCCGTGCGCAAGGAACTGGCCGTGCGCACCATCTTCAACATCCTGGGGCCGCTCACCAACCCGGCCGGCGCCGGCAACCAGCTGATGGGCGTGTTCCACCCCGACCTCGTCGGCATCCAGGTGCGCGTGCTGGAACGGCTGGGATCGCGCCACGTGCTGGTCGTTCACGGCAAGGACGGCATGGACGAAGCGTCGCTGGGCGGGGCCACGCTGGTCGGTGAATTGAAAGATGGTCAAATACGGGAATATGAAATCCACCCCGAGGACTACGGGCTATCCATGATGTCCAATCGGTCTATCAAGGTGTCCAATCGCGAGCAGTCACGCGAACTTGTCATCGAGGCGCTGGAAAATGTCGAGGGCACCGCCCGAGACATCGTCGCCCTGAACGCAGGTCTCGCCATCTACGCCGGCAATAAAGCCGATTCCATTCCCGAAGCCTTAGCGCTAGCATTTGAAATGATTGCCACCGGTGCGGCGCGAGCCAAGCTGGAAGAATTCTGCGCAACCACCCGGAAATTCCTGAAATGAACGATATTCTCGCGAAGATCCTCGCCGTCAAGGTTGAGGAAGTCGCCGCCGCTCGCCAGATGCGCAGCGAAGCCGAAGTCTTGCGCGAAGCGCAGGCGCGGCAGGACGTGCGTGGCTTCGCCCAAGCCATCGAAGACAAGATCTCGCAGGGCAAAGCCGGCGTCATCGCCGAAATCAAGAAAGCATCGCCGTCCAAAGGCGTGCTGCGCGAGACTTTCGCCCCCGCCGACATCGCGTCGACGTACGCGGTGCACGGCGCGGCCTGCCTGTCGGTACTGACCGACGTGCAATTCTTCCAGGGTTCACACGACCACCTGCGCCAGGCGCGCGCCGCCTGCTCGTTGCCGGTGCTGCGCAAGGACTTCGTGATCGATCAGTACCAGATCATCGCCGCGCGCGCGATGGGCGCCGACTGCGTGCTGCTGATCGTGGCCGCCCTCACGCCCGCACAACTGCGTGACTACGAAACGCTGGCGATGGAACTGGGCATGGACGTGCTGGTGGAAGTGCATGACGCCCGCGAGCTCGACGTGGCGCTGACCATGAAGACGCCGCTCTTGGGCATCAATAACCGCAACCTGCGCACCTTCGAGACCAGCCTGAAGAACACGCTGGACCTGCTGCCCAACATCCCGGCAGGCAAGCGCGTCGTGACCGAAAGCGGCATTCTCAAGCCGGAAGACGTCAAGCTCATGCGCGACCACAAGGTCAACGCCTTCCTGGTGGGCGAAGCATTCATGCGCGCCAAAGACCCGGGCGCCGAACTCGCACGCCTGGTCGGCTAACGCCGCTTACCCAGGCTATCGCGCGCGCGGCAAACCCAACGCCGCCGCGCGCCGGTACACGGTGCTGCGGTGCACACCCAGCGCCCGCGCCGCTCTGCTGACATTGCCGCCATGCGCGGCCAGTGCGCCGCGAACGGCGGCATCCGTCATCGATTGCAGATCTGCCGTACCGCCTTCGGGCGGCGCGGCGGCGGCGGCATGCGCGTTATTCGTCACGGGCCGCAGTTCGGCAGGCAGCATGTCCGCATCGACCACGCCCGACGGCCCCGCCAACACATGCAAGGTGCGCAGCACGGCCACCAACTGCCGGTAATTGCCCGGCCACGGGTACGCAGCCAGCAGCGCTTCGATGGGCGGCGGCAACACCGGCCCCGCCCCTTGCGCCGCCCAGAGCGCCCGCAGCAATTCAAGACCGTCGGCGCGCGTGCGCAACGGCTCCAGCGTGACGGTGTATTCGGCGATACGGAAATACAGGTCGGGGCGCACCGGCGCATCGGCCCCTTCGTGCGCCAGCGGACGGTGCGTGGCGCACACCAGCGCAAAATCCACCGGCACCGGCCGCGCCGCGCCCAGCGGCGACACCTCGCGCGTCTGCAACACGCGAAGCAGCCGCGATTGCAGCATCAGCGGCATGTCGCCGATCTCATCCAGGAACAGCACGCCGCCATGCGCCTGCCGCAGCAAACCCTTGCTGCCTTGACGCCGCGCCCCCGTGAACGCGCCATCTTCATAGCCGAACAATTCGGATTCGATCAGGCTTTCAGGCAAGGCGGCGCAATTCACCGCCACGAACGGGCCGGCCGCCCGCTTGCCGCGCGCATGCAATTGGCGCGCGAAGACCTCTTTGCCCACGCCCGTTTCGCCTTGCAGCAAAATGGACACGCCCGCGTCTGACAGGTGCACGGCGCGCGCCAGTGCGCCGAGTGTGGCGGCGTCGAAACTGGGCGCGGCCGGGCGCGTGGCATCGGCGCTTGGCAAGGCCGGCGCCACCGGCTGCGGCGGACGCGAACGCGGCAAGCGCAGCCGCGCGTGATAGCTCGTGCCGGTGCGCGTATGCACGCGGCCAGCGGCATCGGGGCAACGTTCCAGTGCGCCATCGAAAACATCGCTGTAGCGGTACACCCCCAACGCCGTTGCCGCCAGCCCCAGCGCCTGCAAGGCGCGGCGGTTGGCGCCGATCAGCACATCGCCCTGAAACGCCAGCAGGCCTTCGCCCGGTGCGCCCAGGCCGGAATGGTGGTCGTGCAGCCGCAGCACGGCATGGTGGTCATAGGCTTGTTCGAACAAGCGGTGTTCGATCAGATCAACCGCGGCGCGCACCAGCTCCAGGACGTCAGGGCGGATATCGCGCGCCTGGCTGGATAAATCCAGCACGCCGAGCGTGCGGCCTTCGTTATCGGTAATGGGCACCGCGGCGCAGGTCAGGATGCGATTGGGTTCGAAGTAATGTTCCGCGCCATGCACGGTGATGGGCCGGCCTTCGACCAGCGCGGTGCCGATGGCGTTGGTGCCTGCGGCAGCTTCGTCCCACGGTGCTCCGGGCATCAGCGCCACGCGCGACGCGCGGCTGGCGAACCCCGCATCGCCGTCGCTATCCAGCACCAGCCCTTGGGCGTCAGACAGAATCACCAGGTTGCCGCTGCCGCCCGCCTCGCGGCGCAGATACGACATGGCGGGTTCGGACAGCCGGCGCAACGCTTCGTTGCGCTGCTGGGCTTCGCGCAGTTCGCCTTGCGTCATGAGTTCGGCGCGGCGCACACCCCGCATGTCGAAGCCCAGGTCGGCACAACGCCGCCAGGATCGCAGGATGGGTTCCGCGACGATGCCGCCCGGCACCGCCCCCTGCTGGTTGAACAGCAGGCGCGCTTGCGTCAGCGCGTGCTGACGGGAATGAGTGGCCATGCGTGTCTCCTAGGACAGGCGTTCTGCGACACCTGTTCCGCGACAATGTCGCAAAAAACGGCACTGGATGTTGCCCGCGCCGAGTCCGTTGCGCGGGTTGGTCAACTTTCGCACGCCGGGACGCGCGCTGTCCAGCGGGGAAGCCCGCACCTTGGCATGGTCCTTGCTTGGTAAGGGATAGGCAGCCGACTGCCGCTATCCCAACAATATCGGAGACAAGTATGGACATCGCGACCCGCATCACCCCGGACTCGTATGGCACCCGTCTGGACCTGAAAACGCAGTACGACAATTTCATTGATGGAAAGTGGCAGAAGCCGGCAGACGGTGAGTACTTCGATAACGTCACCCCGGTCACGGGCCAGGTGCTGAGCCGCAACGCGCGCTCGAAGGAACGCGACATCGACCTGGCGCTGGACGCCGCGCATCGTGCCGCGCCGAAATGGGGTGCGACCCCGGCCGCCGAACGCGCGCGCATGCTGATGCAGATTGCCGACGTGATGGAAGCCAACCTGGAACGCCTGGCCACCGCCGAAACCTGGGACAACGGCAAACCCATCCGCGAAGCCCGCGCCGCCGACATCCCGCTGGCCATCGACCACTTCCGCTATTTCGCCTCGTGCATCCGCAGCCAGGAAGGCGGCCTGTCGGAAATCGACAGCGACACCGTGGCCTATCACTTCAACGAACCGCTGGGCGTGGTCGGCCAGATCATCCCGTGGAACTTCCCCATCCTGATGGCCGCGTGGAAGCTCGCGCCGGCATTGGCCGCGGGCAATTGCGTGGTGCTCAAACCCGCCGAGCAAACCCCGCTGGGCATCCTGCTGCTGATGGAGCTGATTGGCGACATCCTGCCCCCGGGCGTTCTGAACGTGGTGACGGGCTTTGGCCTGGAAGCCGGCAAGCCGCTGGCCTCAAGCAAGCGCATCGCCAAGATCGCGTTCACCGGTGAAACCACCACCGGCCGGCTGATCATGCAGTACGCGTCGCAGAACATCATCCCCGTCACGCTGGAGCTGGGCGGCAAGTCGCCCAACATCTTCTTCGCCGACGTGGCCGCGCAAGACGACGACTTCCTGGACAAGGCCATCGAGGGCTTCGTGATGTTCGCGCTGAACCAAGGCGAAGTGTGCACGTGCCCCAGCCGCGCCCTGATCCAGGAATCGCTCTACGACAAGTTCATGGAACGCGCGCTCAAGCGTGTGGCGGAAATCAAGCAGGGCAACCCGCTGGACGGCGACACCATGCTGGGCGCACAGGCGTCCACCGAGCAGCTGGAAAAAATCCTGTCGTACCTGGACATCGGCAAGCAGGAAGGCGCCGACGTGCTGGCCGGCGGCTCGCGCGCGCAGATGCAAGGCGCGCTGGAAGGCGGCTATTACGTGCAGCCCACCGTCTTCAAGGGCCACAACAAGATGCGCGTGTTCCAGGAGGAAATCTTCGGGCCGGTCGTGGCCGTGACGACGTTCAAAGACGCCGATGACGCGCTGGCGCTGGCGAACGACACGCTCTATGGCCTGGGCGCCGGCGTGTGGTCGCGTGACGCCAACACGTGCTACCGGATGGGACGCGCCATCAAGGCCGGACGCGTGTGGACCAACTGCTATCACGCGTATCCGGCGCATGCGGCCTTCGGCGGCTACAAGCAATCGGGCATCGGACGCGAGAACCACAAGATGATGCTCAACCACTATCAGCAGACGAAGAACCTGCTGGTGAGCTATTCGCCGAAGAAGCTGGGTTTCTTCTGATCGCGCATCCTGCACCTGCCGCAATCCGCGCGCCGGGCCTTCGGGCCTGGCGCGCGGGCAAGGCACGCGGAGGCGGAGGCGGAAGCGGAAGCGGAAGCCGACGCCGACGCCGAAGCGGAATCGAAGTGCATCGGAACACACGCCAGACAGGAGTCACAACATGGCAGAACCCACGCCACGCGTCGTCGCCACCGACGAAGCGCGCCAACTGATCGACACGCTGCGCACGAAGCACGGCCCGCTGATGTTTCACCAATCGGGAGGATGCTGCGACGGCAGCTCGCCCATGTGCTACGCGCTGGGCGAATTCATGGTGGGCGGATCGGACGTGCTGCTGGGCGAACTGGAGGGCTGCCCGTTCTACATGGGCGAAGACCAGTTCGCGTATTGGGAGCACACCCAGCTCATCATCGACGCCGTGCCGGGGCGCGGCGGCGCATTCTCACTGGACAGCGCGGAAGGCAAACGCTTCCTGCTGCGGTCGCGCTTGTACTCCGATGAGGAATGGGCGCAAGTGGCGCCCGTGACGAAGGGGTGAATCAACCGCCCTTGCCGCGATGGGCGCCGGGGCGCCCCTTTGCATGTGGCCCCTTTGCATGTGGCCCCTTCGCATGCGGCCCCTTTGCATGCGGCATCGTCGGCTGCGGCATCGCCGGCTGCAAATCGGCCTGCGCTGCCTGCTCCCACTGAAACGACACCCGCCGAATGCGGGCGGCGCGGAACTGCGTGAACGAGCGGCCGCCCGGCATGGGCGCGCCACGATAAGCACTGCTGGCATTCTTCATTTTCGAGCCCACTCCAAGGCGTCTTCCAGGCGGTCATTGCCCCAGAACATTTCATCGCCGACAAAGAACGTCGGCGCGCCGAACAAACCCAGGTTGCGCGCCCGATCCACCTGGCGGCGCAGCGCCTCCTTGGCGGCTTCGGTCTTGGCGCGTTCGATCAACATGTCGGCGTCCAGCGACAGATCGTTCAACACCTGATGCACGACATCTTCGGCCTGGATGTCCAGGTCGTGCTGGAAATTGGCGCGAAACACCGCCACGCAAAAGTCCCGGCCCCACGGTTCGTCCTGGCCCAGCAGCGCAATGCGCGCGGGCAGCACGCTCATGCGCGGGAACAGGCGCGGGCGGTTGTACGTCACGCCGTACTTGTCGGCCAGACGGGCGATGTCGCGCATCATGTACGCGCCCTTGCCCGGAAACAGGCGAAACGGCGAATCATTCCACCCCTGCGCCTGGAAGATCGGACCCAGCAGAAAAGGGCGCAGATCGACCACGACGCCCGCCGCTTCAGCCAATGCACCGACCCGCTCAATGGCCAGATAGCTGTAGGGGCTTGCGAAATCGAACCACATCTGCATGCGGGGCGAGTCAGGCGAAGGCGCGGTCATCGGGAAGGCTCCGGCGGGAATGGGGCGCGAAAGGTAGGGGCGAACGACACGAACGGCAGAGGCGAACGGCAGGGACAAGCGGTTATGGCAGGCGGCAAGGGCAAGCGGTAATGGCAAGCGGTAAGGCCAAGCGCCCGTCACAGGCTTCTATTGAACGCCGTCGGCGTACTATTGCTCAAGCGACATTTCCGCCCGATACGCATGAGTTTTACGAATGTCATATCCGCTGGCCAAACTCCCGCCCCTTGATCTGGTCCGAGGCTTCGTCGCCGTGGGCCGCCGCATGAGCATCACCCTTGCCGCGCAGGATCTGCATGTGACGCAGTCTGCCGTCAGCCGCCAGATCCGGGCGCTGGAAGCGCATCTGGGCGTGCCGCTGCTGGTGCGCGGATTTCGCAGCGTGTCGTTTACGTCTGAAGGGGCGCAGCTGTTTCGCATGGCCGACGTCTGGCTAAGCCAGTTGGGCGACTTGACCGAACAACTGCGCGCGCCGGAGCGCCGCACGCCCGTTACCGTCACCACAACCATCGGCGTGGCCTCGCTGTGGCTGCTGCCTCGGCTGGGCGCGTTCCAGGCGGCGCATCCGCATATCGACGTGCGTGTGGCGGCCGACAACCGCCTGATCGATATCGACCGCGAAAGCGTGGACATCGCCATCCGCTACAGCTTGCGAGCCATGGTTCCAGACGCCGCAGCCTGGATGTTCGGCGAATCGGTCGTGCCAGTGGCGCATCCGTCGCTGGACGCCCGCGAGCTGGACGCGCGAGAACTGCAACGCCATGTTTTGCTGGAATTCGACGACCCGACGCGGCCCTGGCTGCAATGGTCGGAATGGCTGAACGCGCGCGGGCTGAACCGGGCGCGCGCCAAAGGCATGCTGCGCTTTAACCAATACGACCAGATCGTGCTGGCGGCGCTGGCCGGCCACGGCATCGCCCTGGGCCGGGTGGCGCTGATTGCGCCCATGCTGGCTGATGGCCGGTTGCACGCGGTAGGCGGACAGGCGGCCCTGGCCACTGAACACGCGTACTGGCTGGTGCGCAATGCGCGGCGCAGCACACCCGACGCCGATGTGGTCGCGCAGTGGCTGATGGAGCAAGCTGCGGCCACCGAGCGCGATCTACGTGATGAATCTGCGTTGAATAAAGGGGCCTCAGACGCTGCCGCCCCGACGCCCTACGGCCCCTGATTCTGCGGTTCCCCTGAATCAGGCCCACCGGTACACGGCACTCACAAAGCTATACAAACCTTTGTACATTTCCGATGCGCCTCAAGTACAGTTCGCGCTGCATGGCGAACAGCGGCCATAACCCGAACCACGATCACCGCTGATTGCTCCAGCTATTCCGGCGCCCCTTCCCGGTGCTGTCCCTGATATTGGGGCCGGAGTTTCTTGCATGCATCCCTTCCCTTGAAGGCCCCCGAGACTGGGGCCAAGGGCGTTTTGTCGCCGTTATCGGCGTTTTTGCTTAGCCCACCCCATTGATGCAGATGAAGCGTTTACGTCTCACCGACGCGTGGCAAGACTGGTTTCTGAATGTTCAGCGCGCCTTCCTGCTGATCCTGGCGCCCTGGCTGGTCAGCGTGCTGGCGCAGTTCATTGGCCGCAGCTATCTGCTGGTGAAGTACGCCCCCGCGGCCACCTATACGGCGCTGCCGCAAGATGTTGGCCGCACCCTGGGAATCGGGCTGCTGTTTGACATCAAAGTGGCCAGCATCGTGTTCTCGGCCTTGCTGGCGATGGCGATGCTGGCGGCGGGCAGCCGGCCGCTATATGCGCGTTGGCTGCGGCTGGCGCCGGGGGTCGGCGCGGGCCTGGCCGCCCTGTTTGCCGCATCCACCGTCGTAAGCGTCTGCTACTTCGCCACGTTCTCGCGGTCCATCGACATCTTCGTGTTCGGCATGGTCGACGACGACACGCGCGCCATTCTGATGACGCTGTGGCACGGCTACCCCGTGGTGCAGGCGGGCCTGCTGCTCTCGGCCGTGCTGGCCTGCACCTGGTGGATGGGGTCGCGCTGGCGGCGCAACGTGATGCGCATTTCCTTGCGCCGCCGGGGGCTGCTGCCGACGGTGCTGCAACTGCTGCTCATCCTGGCCATCACCGTACTGGCGTGCCGCGGGTCGGTGGGGCGGTTTCCGCTGAACCGGGACGACACCAGCATTTCCAACATGCGCTTTTTGAACGCCATTGCGCCCAACGGCATCTCCGCGTTTTTCTGGGCGCTGGGCGAACGCGGCAACGACAAGCGCTTTGTGCCGGTCACGGCGGCTGAAGGCGAAGCGCTGTACGCGCGCTTTCTTGGGGCGCCGGGAACGCCGGACCTGCAACCGTTCATGGCCGTCACCGGCGCGCACCCCGCCGCGCAGGCGCGGCCCCCGCACGTGGTGCTGCAAGTCATGGAAAGCATGGGCCATCACCTGAACACCTACGATCAGCCGGGGCGGGATCTGCTGGGCGCGCTGCGCCCGCACTGGGAACAGGACTGGCGCTTTGACCGTTTCCTGTCGGAAGGCAATGGCACGATTGATTCGCTGTCCCGTCTGCTGGTGCGCAGCCCGGTGCCAGCCATCGGCCAATCGTCAGCCGCCGATGACACCTTCGCCAGCAACGCCTTCACACCGTATCTGGCGCGCGGATACCGCGTGCTGTTCGTGACGTCAGGCGCCGCCACCTGGCGCAACCTGGGCACCTTCGCCACGCACTTGGGCGCGCACGAATTCATCGACCAGCAGACGTTGCGCGCCAAGTATCCCGAGGCCGAAGCCGGCACCTGGGGCGTGCCTGACGAATACATGTTCCGCTACATCGAAAGCCGCCTGGCCGACGCCGACCGCGACGGCACGCCGCTGTTCATCATCGCGCTGTCCACGACCCACCACCCGCCCTTCATCACGCCCAAAGGCGCCCCACGCGGCGGCCTGGCGCTGAACGATGTGACGCGCCTGCCGTACTTCAAATCCTGGGATTCGGCGGAAGACGTCTTTGACACGCTGCGCTACGCCAACGACCAATTGGGCCGCTTCCTGACTCGCGTCAAGGCATCGCCCAGCGGCGCCCGCACCATCGTTGCAGCAACGGGCGACCACAACCTGCTTGGCCTGCATTACCCGGACGAGCGCGACGCCGCGCTGGCCCGCGCCGTGCCGTTCTACCTGTACGTGCCGCAGGGGTACCGCAGCCGCGCCGTGTTTGACCCGGCCCGCGTGGGCAGCCACAAAGACATCATGCCCACGCTGTATCAGCTGAGCCTGCCCGGCACGCCCTACTTTCGCAGCGGCTGCGATTTGCTGGCGGCGCAGCCGGACCCGGTCTGGTGTTTTGGCATCAATGACCCGAACGTCACGATCACGCAAGACGGCGCTTACCGGCGCAACCAGCCGGGCAAGATTCTGCCCTGGGCCAACGCAACGGGCCTGGCGCTAGACAACGAGCAGGCCACCACGCCGGCGCAGCGCGAAGAACAGGCGCGGCTTGCCGCCTACCCCAAGCTGATGCTCTGGCAGATCAACCACCAGGTGCAATCGCAAGCGCGGCACTGACGCGGGTCAGCCGGCCTGCACCTGCCCATCGCCCGCGATCATCTCGCCCACCACCGCCGCCTGATCAAAGCCCTGGCTGCGGAACAGCGCCAGCACCGATTCCACGGCCTCGGGCGCGCATGACACGAGCAAACCGCCCGACGTTTGCGGATCGGTCAGCAAGGCGCGCTGCGTGTCGGTGACGCCAGCGCCCAAACGCACGGCGTCGCCATACGACGCCCAGTTGCGGCCAGACGCGCCGGTGATGATGCCTTCGGCCGCAAAGGCTTCCACGCCCGGCAGCCAGGGCAAGGCATCCAGATGCAGCCGCGCCGTCAGCTTTGCGCCGCGCGCCATCTCCAGTGCGTGGCCCAGCAAACCAAAGCCCGTCACGTCGGTCACCGCGTGCACGCCATCCAGCGTGGCCAGCGCCGCACCGGGGCGGTTCAAGCGGGTGGTGGTGTCGATCATGACGCGGTAGCCGGCCTCGTCCAGCCGATTCTTTTTCAGTGCGGCCGACAAAATGCCCACCCCAAGCGCCTTGCCCAGAATCAGCACGTCGCCCGCGCGCGCATCAGCATTGCGCTTGACGCGATCCGGGTGCACCAGCCCCATCACCGCCAAGCCGTAAATGGGTTCGACGGAATCAATGCTGTGGCCGCCCGCCACCGGAATGCCGGCCTCCGCGCACACCGATTCGCCGCCGCGCAGGATGTCGGCGATGACGCTGTGCGGCAATACGTTGATCGGCATGCCGACGATCGCCAGCGCCATGATGGGCGTGCCGCCCATTGCGTAGACGTCCGACAGCGCGTTGGTGGCCGCGATGCGGCCGAAGTCGTGCGGGTCGTCAACGATGGGCATGAAGAAATCAGTGGTGGCGATCAGCGCTTGCTCGTCGTTCAGCCGATACACCGCCGCGTCGTCGGCGGTTTCAGTGCCCACCATCAAATTCGGATAGCTGGCGGCAGGCCCGAAACGCTTGAGCAATTCCGACAGCACGCCCGGCGCAATCTTGCAGCCGCAGCCGCCACCGTGCGAAAGCGAAGTCAAACGCGGTGCGGGCGGGGCCGCGACGTCCTGGGTCATTTCAGTCTCCGTGGATCAATCGAAAAAGGATAGCATCGGCCCCGCTGTTGGCCCTATGATGTTTTGGCAGATCGCATCGCATTCAGCAGCAACGGACGGCCGCCCGGCTCCGGGCGCACCGACAGCCAATCTTCACCGTGCGTGGGGGCTTCATGGATCGCCGACACTTTCTCCGTTTCTCAGGCGCGTTGTGCGCCGCCACAACCGCCTTGCCGCAAGCGCTGCGCGCGCAGCAGGTGCCCGTCAGCGCCGGTTGGCGCAGCTTCGAACTCACCACCGATATTCGAGTCACCGACCCCGGCGCGCACACGCGCATCTGGATTCCGGTGCCTTACGCCACCGACACTGCTTACCAGCGCGGCGCGCAAACCACGTGGCAAGTCAGCGGCGGCGGCACCGCCCAGTTAATGCGGGCGCCGGGCTACGACGTGCAGATGCTGGCCGTGCAATGGCCCGATGCACAGACCCCGCGCGCGGTCACGATGACAAGCCGCTTCCAGACGCGCAACCGGCGCGTGGACCTGACCGCGCCACCGTCCGCCGATGCCGTCTTGGAAACGCCCGACGCGCTGCGCGAATACTTGAAGCCCACCGCGCTGCTGCCCACCGACGGCATCGTCAAAACCACCGCCGACCAGATCACACGCGGCCATCAGGGCGACGTGGCGCGTGCGCGCGCCATCTACGAATGGGTCGTTGAAAACACCTGCCGCACGGCATCCACGCGCGGCTGCGGCGTGGGCGACGTGCGCTACATGCTCACGGCCAATGATTTGAACGGCAAGTGCGCCGACATCAACGCGCTGTTCGTGGCCTTGGCGCGCGCGGCCGGCATTCCCGCGCGCGATGCCTACGGCCTGCGCGTGGCGAATTCCGAGCTGGGCTACAAGAGCCTGGGCAAAGCGGGCGACGTCACCAAGGCGCAGCACTGCCGCGCCGAGTTCTATGCGTCGGGCTATGGCTGGGTGCCGGTCGACCCGGCGGACGTGCGCAAGGTCATGCTGGAAGAGCCGCCCGGCGAATTGCCCTTGACCGACGCCAAGGTGCGCGCCGCGCGCGTCATGTTGTTTGGCGCCTGGGAAATGAACTGGGTCGCCTATAACCACGGCCACGATGTCGTCCTGCCCGGTTCCGCGCATGACCCCGTGCCGTTCCTGATGTACCCCAACGGCGAGACGGCCGCCGGGCGTCTGGACAGCCTGGACCCGGCAAGCTTCAGCTACACGCTCACGGCAAAACCCGTGTCCATCTGACCCCTGCGGAGGAAGCCGCCTTGATCAGTCGTCGCCGTCTGCTTCAATCCGGCCTGTCGTTGGCGGCCGTGCCTGCCTGGGTGCGGGCCGCCACCGACTCTGCGCTGAAAACCGCCACCGGCCCCGACTGGGCGCCCTGGACCGCGCCCACCCCCCCGCTCATCCTTCCTGACCTTTCCGGCCGCGAACAGAAGCTGTCGGCCTGGCGCGGCAACGTCGTCATCGTCAGCTTCTGGGCGACCTGGTGCGATCCCTGCCGCGATGAAATTCCGTTGATGTCGGCCATGGCCAAGCGCCATCGCGAAGAAGGCCTGCGGCTGGTTGCGGTGAACGTGGGCGAAGCGCTGGGCAAGGTGTCGACCTTTCTGGCGAAATGGCCGGTGGCCGGCACGGTCTTGCATGACCGCAACAGCGCGGCGTCGAAGAAGTGGGAAGCGATTGGGTTACCCGCCAACTACCTGGTGGACCGAGGCGGATCAATCCGGTATTGGCACTTGGGGGAACTGGATTGGACGTCGGCGCGCGTGACGAGCGTGGTGACGCGGATGCTGCGCAGCTGAATTGCGCGGATGACTCGCGCGGATGTCTTGCGTTGTTGACGTGGGCCGCTGAATTGCGCACCTGAAACAACGTGGCGGAAGGCAGCAGGAGTCGAACCTACCTGGGAGCGTCTGACGCCCCCAACTGGGTTTGAAGCCCAGCCGTGCCGCCGGGCACGAATGCCTTCCGCAGCGGACCGCCTATGATACCGGCTGCTGCGATTTTTGCAGCCGCTCTTGCCGTCCGTATTACGGACGCTCTTGCTGCACCCCTTGCGCAACGGCATACGCGCTTTCGGCGCGCAGCACATGCGTGTCCCGCACCCGCCGCGTGTAGCCCACGCGATCAAAGAATTCCAGAATCTGGATGGCGCGCTTGCGGCCCAGCCCCGTGGCGTCACGGAACACGGCTGCGTTCAAACCGCCCGGCTGCGCGGCCAGATCCGCTGCCAACCCCGCCAACACACGCACCTGATTGCGGTGATAGAACAGGTCCTTGACCACCTGCGCCACCTCGCCGCGCCGCAGCAGCTTGCGCAGCAATTGCCGCACCTGCTCTTCGGACGCTTCCAGTGATCGCGCCAGATCCCGCACCCAAGGGGGATCAAACGCACCGGCCTCCAGCAGCGGCAACAGCCGCGCCGCCAGGGCGATTTCGGCATCTGCCAACGTGGATGTGTGCGCCGGCAGATGCAGCCACGGCCCGTTGCGCACAATGCGGCCATCGCGTTGCAGCGCATCCAGCACCGCCGTCCACAACGCGTCGGGCCCCACCGGCATCGCCATCCGGCGCAAGCGCGCGCCATCGGGGCCGGGTTCATCCGGCGCGCTGTGGTGGAAGGCCGCCAACGCTTGTTCCACGCGCGCGCGCAGCGCGTCCCAATGGGCAGACAAGATCAAGGTGCGCGGGGCTTGGGCATTGCGCGTCTCGAGCCACAAAGCGCCGTGCGGCGCTTCGATGTCGCGTACCGGCTTGCCGGTCAGGCGTTGCAATGTGGCTTCGTCCAGACCCAACGGTGCATGCTCCAGCACCGGCGCCAGGCCGCCGCCATCCAGCATGTCGGACAGCGCCTGCAAGCCTTGCAGGCGCGAGGCGGCGCGGCGCTTGCGGTCGGGCGCGTTCGGGTCCAGCACCCGGCCGCCGCCGACGGTGCGCGTGGCCTGCGCATTGCGCACGATGTAGCGGTCGCCCGGCATGGCGCAGACGGGTTCGTCGAACACCAGCTGCACCCAGCCTGACTGCCCGGGCGCCAAGGTTTCGGCGCTAAGCGGCACCACGTGCGCCACATGGCGCGCCGCGCCGATGTGCACATGCAGCGGCGCCCAGGCGCGCACGGGCGCATCGGCGGACGGCAGCAGGGTCAACGCCACATCAACATGGCGCGACGGCAGAAAGCAGCGCGCATCCGCAATCCAGTCGCCGCGTGCGATGGCCTGCTTGTCGATGCCGGCCAGATTCAAGGCGCAACGCTGACCTGCCACGCCGGTTTCACTGGGCTGATTCTGCGCATGGATGCTGCGCACCCGCACACGTGTGCCAGCGGGCATCAGGCGCAGATCGGCTGCGTCGTCGCCCGCGCGCACCTGCCCCGCGTGCGCCGTGCCGGTCACCACCGTGCCGTGGCCCGCCAGCGTGAACACGCGGTCCACGGCCAGCCGGAACAGGCCCGCCGCATCGCGCTGACGCAACGCTTCGGCTTGCGCGTGCAAATAGGTGTTGAGTTCGGCCGTAGCGGCGTCGCTGGGTTGTGACGCGCACACGGCGAACACCGGCGCACCATCCAGAAACGTGCCTGCCGTCAGCTCGGCAATCTGCGCGTGCACGGCAGCTTGTTGCGCGGCGTCGGCGCGGTCGGCTTTGGTCAGGGCGACGGCGCCTTGCGCCACGCCCAGCAACGACAGAATGGCCAGATGCTCGCGCGTCTGCGGCATCACGCCGTCGTCCGCCGCGATTACCAGCAAGCCGAAGTCGATACCGCTGGCGCCCGCCGCCATCGTGTGCACCAGCTTTTCATGGCCGGGCACGTCAATGAAGCCCAGCACGTCGCCATTGGCCAGCGGCGTGTAGGCGTAGCCGAGTTCAATGGAAATACCGCGCGCCTTCTCTTCCTTCAGGCGGTCGGTGTCCACGCCCGTCAGCGCGCGTACCAAGGTGGTCTTGCCGTGGTCGATATGCCCCGCGGTGCCGATGATCATGCCAACGGCTCCGCCAATTGCGCGGCAAACGCGGCTTCGTCGCGCGCTTCCAGGCAGCGCAAATCCAGCCACAGCGCGTCGTCGGCAATGCGGCCGATAACCGGTGTGGGCAAGCGGCGCAGCTGCGCTTCCAGCTTGTCCAGATGGCGTCCGGGGCGGCCGCTGCCCGTATAGCGCACGGCCAGGCCGTAGCTGGGCAACTGGTCTACCGGTAACGCGCCGCTGCCGATCTGGCTGAACATCGGCACGGCTTCAACCGCGTAGTTCGGCCCCACGGCATGCGCCAGCGTGGCGCGCAGGGCTTCGGCTTGCGGTTGAATCTGGCGTTGCGGCCGCGTCAGCAGGCGCAGCGTGGTCAGGCGTTGCGACAGGAATTCCGGTGCGCGGTACAGGCCCAGTACGGGCTCCAGCGCGGCCAGCGTCAGCTTGCTGACGCGTAGCGCGCGCTTGAGCGGGTTCTTCTTGATCTTGCGGATCAGGTCGGCGCGGCCCACCAGCAGTCCCGCTTGCGGGCCGCCCAGCAGCTTGTCGCCGCTGAAGGTAACCAGGTCGGCACCAGCCTCGATGGTCTCGCGCACGGTGTCTTCCTTGGGCAGGCCGAATTGGGTCAGGTCCACCAGCGTGCCGCTGCCCAGGTCCACCGTGGCCGGCAAGCCCTTGGCGTGCGCCAGCGCCGCTACCTCGGCCACGCTCACGCTCTTGGTGAAGCCGGTGACCGCGTAGTTGCTGCAATGCACCTTCATCAGCATCGCGGTGCGCGGGCCGATGGCGGTGTCGTAATCGGTGGCGTGCGTGCGGTTGGTGGTGCCCACTTCAACCAGCTTGGCGCCCGCGCGCTTCATGATGTCGGGGATACGAAACGCGCCGCCGATTTCGACGAGCTCGCCGCGTGACACAACCACTTCCCGTTTGTCGGCCAGCGCGTTCAGCATCAGCAGCACGGCGGCCGCATTGTTGTTGACGACGGTGGCCGCTTCCGCGCCCGTCAGTTCGCACAGCAGCTCGTCGATGAGATCGTCGCGGTCGCCCCGGCCGCCGGTGTCCAGGTCGAACTCCAGGTTGGCGGGCGTGGTCAGCGCGCGCAATACGGACGCCACCGCTTCATCGGGCAGCAGCGCGCGGCCCAGGTTGGTGTGCAACACCGTGCCGGTCAGGTTGTAGACGGCGCGCAGACGCGGCTGGGCCGCTTTATCCAATGCCGCCGACACCCGGGCCGCAACAACCGGCGCATCGAGTTCCTGGCGCATCAAGCCGCCCGCCAGCGCCCGTTGGCGCAAGGCATCCAGATCGCGCCGCAACGCCGCAACCACTTGAGTGCGGCCATGCGTGTCCAGCGCCGTGCGCAACGCGTCGGCATTCAGCAAGCGGTCTAGCGGGGGAATATCGGAAACGGCGGCCACACTGCCTTCTGACGGGTGCTGGGCCATGCTATTCCTCGTTGCCGTGCCACAGCAGGGGGTTGCCGCTTGCGCGTGAATAGCCCGCCTCGCCCACCAGCACGTCCAGCATCAGGCTGGCCAGGTCATCGGCCACCGGCTCTACGTACAGGTCTTTGTCTTGGTAGAAGATCTTGCGATAGGTGTGGCAGTGGTCGCAGGTTTCCGCCTTGATGGCGGGCGAGCGGCCGTCGATGGATTGATACGCCACCGATTCCACGTCTTCGCAATGCGAGCATTTCACACGCACCATGTGCCATTGCGTGGCGCACAGGCTGCAACACAGGTAGCGGTAGCCCTCGTACTGGCCGCCGACGCGCACCACGCTGGCCACCGGCAGGCTGGCGCACACGGGGCAGACGCCAAACGGGCTGACCACGGGCAATTGCTTGTCGTCAAAGCGGCTGGCCAGGTCCGTCCAGTAGACCTGCAAGGCCGCCATCACAAACGGGGCGGCGGCGCCGTCCACGCCCTGGTCCTGTTCGGACAGCACGGCTTCGGCCAGGTCTTCGAGCGATTCGGGGTCTTCGTCCACCGCGCGGCGCAGCGCACGGCAGACGTCAACGGCTTCGGCGGGCACGTTCTGGCCGCGCGCAACGTCGTCCACCAATTGCGCCAGGATGCCCCGCCACATCGGGTCGCGCGGCCAGCCCACGGCTTGCAACGGCGGCATGCCGTGCGCCTGCGCCAGGGCAAGGCGATCTTCCGATGCACCCGGCGCCGCACAGTCTTTCAGCGCGCGCTGCTGGGCGTCAACCAATTGCGCCATCAGCAAAAGATAGTCAGCCACGGGGCTGTCGGCCGCCAATTGCCGCAAGCGCGCGGCACGCGTCGCAAACACCGACGCGCGGTCGGGCAGGCTGACGCGGGGGATGACATTGTGGTCTAGCGCTTCGATCTCGCCGCGCGGAAGAATTCGCTGCAATTGCGTCTCCAAGAAAACAAACACGGCTGCCAGCCTTCGAAGAAGGATAGCAGCCGTGCGGTCAGGATAAAACTGGCGCTACTTTCGGATCTGTTCGCGGAACCAGGCGCGGTGGTGTTTCCACGCCCAGCCAGCGGTGACATAACCGCGCAGCATCGCGGTGAGCGATCCCTTGACCCAGATGGCCGCGTAGATGTGCACGATGATCGAGCAGATCAGCACCAGCGCCGTCACGGCATGCACGACGGACGCCACCCGCACCACCCAGATGGGGAAGTAGAACGCGAAGAACTCGCGCCAGATCACGATGCCGCTGGCAAACAGCCCCAGCATGCACAGCACCAGCACGTAGAACAGCAGCTTCTGGCCGGCGTTGTACTTGCCGACTTCGGGCAGCTTTTCTTCGCGGTTCTCGACCACGTCGTTCAGTTGCTTCAACCACTGGCGGTCGGCCTTCGTCATCAGATTGTGCCGCCACATGTGGCCGGCGAACACGACGAAGCAGGCGAACATCACCACCCCGATGAAGGGGTGCAGGATGCGCGTCCAGGGGCCGCCGCCAAACAGGTTGGACAACCAGTACATCGACGGGTGGAACAGCGCCAGCCCGGACAACGCCAACAAGATGAACGTGAGGGCAATGATCCAGTGGTTGGTGCGCTCGCCCGGTGTATAGCGCTTGATCCGGCGGTGACGGTGGTCTTCACTCATGGCGCACCTCCTCTTCGGCACGGCGTTCGTCTTCTTCCGAGACCTCGTTGCGGCCCACGCGGGCGTAGTGGAAGAAGCCCGCCAAGGCGGTCAGGGCCATCATGGCCACGCCCAGCGGTTTGGCCAGCCCCTTCCACAACGACACCATGGGGCTGATATGCGGGTCTTTGGGCAGCCCGTGATACAGCCCGGGCTGGTCGGCGTGATGCAGCACATACATGACGTGGGTGCCGCCCACGCCTTGCGGGTCATACAGGCCAGCCTGATCGAAACCGCGGGACTTCAAGTCCACGATCCGTTCTTCGGCATGCTGCTTCATGTCTTCCTTGGTGCCGAACACGATGGCGCCGGTGGGACAGGCCTTGACGCACGCCGGCTCCTGGCCGACGGCCACGCGGTCGGAACACAGGGTGCACTTGTACGCCTTGTGGTCTTTCTTGGAAATGCGCGGCACGTTGAACGGGCAGCCGGTGATGCAGTAGCCGCAGCCAATACAGTTTTCTTCGTGGAAGTCCACGATGCCATTGGTGTATTGGATGATGGCGCCCGGCGAGGGGCAGGCTTTCAAACAGCCCGGGTCCTCGCAGTGCATGCAGCCGTCTTTGCGGATCAGCCATTCCAGGTCGCCTGCGGGGTTCTCGTATTCCGAGAAACGCATGACGGTCCAGGAATGCTCGGTCAGGTCGGCCGGGTTGTCGTAGACGCCCACGTTGGTGCCGATCTCGTCGCGCAGATCGTTCCATTCCATACAGGCGCTTTGGCAAGCCTTGCACCCGATGCATTTGGAGACGTCGATCAGCTTGGCCACCGAGCCCGTGATGGGTTCACGGATGCCCGGCGGCGGGGTCGTGGTGGCGGAGCGCCGCTTGATGTCTAGGGATTGCAGGGACATGTCGGTTCTCCTAAGCCTTCTCGACCTTGACCAGGAACGACTTGAATTCCGGTGTTTGGGAATTGCCGTCGCCCACGACCGGCGTCAACGTGTTGGTCAGGAAGCCGGGTTTGGCCAGGCCCACGAAACCCCAGTGGATGGGTATGCCCACATGGTGCACGGTCTTGCCCTCGATGGTCAGCGCGCGCAGGCGCTTGGTGACCAGCGCCACGGCCTTGATGTAGCCGCGGTTGGACGAGACCTTCACACGTGACCCGTTGGCGATGCCCAGTTCCTTGGCCAGCGCGTCGCCGATTTCAACGAATTGCTCCGGCTGGAGAATCGCGTTGATGCGGACGTTCTTGGTCCAGTAGTGGAAGTGCTCCGTCAGACGGTACGTGGTGGCCACATAGGGGAACTTGTCCACCGTGCCCATCGCGGCCAGGTCGTCCTTGAAGACGCGCGCGGCCGGATTGCTGGTGACACCCTTGGCCTTCGGATACAGCGGGTTGTAGCCCAGCGGCGTCTCGAAGGGTTCGTAGTGCTCGGGGAACGGCCCTTCGGCCATGCCCGCCTTCGCGAAGAAGCGCGCCACCCCTTCCGGGTTCATGATGAACGGGCCCATGCCGCCATCGGGGTTTTCATCGCCCTTGAAGTCGGGGATGTCGGCGCCCGTCCAGATCTTGCCGTTCCACGAGATCAGGCTGCGGCGCGGGTTGAATGGCTTGCCCGACACGTCGCACGATGCGCGGTTGTACAGGATGCGGCGGTTGGCCGGCCACGCCCACGCCCAGTTCAGGGTTTGGCCGATGCCGGTCGGGTCGCTGTTGTCGCGGCGCGCCATCAGGTTGCCGCCGGGGCCCCAGGCGCCGGCGAAGATCCAACAGCCGCTGGCCGTTGAGCCGTCGTCGCGCAATTCCGCAAAGCCCGCCACTTGTTCGCCGCCCTTGCGCACGAGTTTGGTGGGGTCCTTGGGGTCCATGACGTCCACCAGCGCCTTGCCCGAATATTCCTTGGCCAACTCTTCCGCGGTGGGGTTCTGCGGGTTGGAGTACGGCCAGGACAGGTTGACGATGGGGTCGGGGTACTTGCCGCCTTCCTCCTGGTACATCTTGCGCAGGCGCGTGAAGATGAGCGACATGATTTCGATGTCGCTCTTGGCTTCGCCCGGAGGCTCGGCGCCCTTCCAGTGCCATTGCAGCCAGCGTCCGGAGTTCACCAGCGCGCCATCTTCTTCGGCAAAACAGGTGGTGGGCAGGCGGAAGACTTCGGTCTGGATCTTGGACGAATCCACATCGTTGTGTTCGCCCGCGTTGCGCCAGAACTCCGAGGTCTCGGTGACCAGCGGGTCCATGATGACCAGGTACTTCAGCTTGGCGAAGCCGTCGTTCAGCTTGCTCTTGTTTGGCGCCGCCGCGAGCGGGTTGAAACCCTGCGCGATGTAGCCGTTCATCTTGCCCTGGACCATGAGCTCGTAGACTTGCAGCATGTCGTACATCTTGTCGAGCTTGGGCAGATAGTCGAACGCCCAGTTGTTCTCGGCAGTGGCCGACTTGCCCCACCAGGCCTTCATCAGGCTCACGTGGAACTTGCCGTAGTTCTGCCAGTAGCTCAGCTGATTCGGGCGCAAGGGCTTTAACGCACGCGTCTCGATGTACTTGGCGTAATCCTGCTCGGGCTCGTTGGGCAGCGTCATGTAGCCGGGCAGCAGGTTCGACATCAGGCCCAGGTCAGTCAGGCCTTGAATGTTCGAGTGCCCGCGCAGCGCGTTCATGCCGCCGCCGGCGATACCGATATTGCCCAGCAGCAGCTGCACCATTGCGCCAGTGCGGATGATCTGCGACCCGATGGAATGCTGCGTCCAGCCCAGCGCGTACAGGATGGTGGCGGCGCGATTCGTCGTGGCCGTAGAGGCCAGCATGTCGCACACCTTCAGGAACTTGTCGCGGGGCGTGCCGCACACGCGCTCAACCATGTCTTCGGTGTAGCGCGAGTAGTGCTTCTTCATCAGCTGGTAGACGGTGCGCGGATGCGTCAGCGTCGGGTCCGTCTTGACGAAGCCGTCATCGCCGCGCTCGTAGTCCCAGCTTGCCTTGTCGTACGTGCGCTTCTCGGCGTTGTAGCCAGAGTACAGGCCCGCGTCGAACGTGAAGTCCTCGCGCACGATGTAGGAAAAGTCGGTGTAGTTGCGCACGTACTCGTGCTGGATCTTGTCGTGATCCAACAGGTACTTGATGACGCCACCCAGGAAGATGATGTCGGTGCCGGTGCGTATGGGCGCGTAGAAGTCCGCCACGGAAGCCGAGCGCGTAAAGCGCGGGTCCACGACGATCAGCTTCGCCTTGTTATGGGCTTTGGCTTCCGTGACCCATTTGAACCCGCACGGGTGGGCCTCGGCGGCGTTGCCACCCATGATCAGTACTACGTCCGCGTTCTTGATGTCGACCCAATGGTTCGTCATCGCTCCACGGCCAAACGTCGGGGCAAGACCTGCCACCGTCGGGCCATGTCAGACACGGGCTTGGTTATCGAATGCCAACATCCCCATGCTGCGCACGGTTTTGTGCGTGATGTAGCCCACCTCGTTGCTACTTGCCGAGGCGGCCAGCATGCCGGTGGTCAGCCACCGGTTAACGGTTTTGCCGTCCGCGGTCTTCTCGACGAAGTTCGCATCGCGGTCGGCTTTCATGAGTTTGGTGATGCGCGTCAGGGCGTCGTCCCACGACATCCGCACCCATTTGTCCGACCCGGGCGCCCGGTATTCCGGGAACTTGAGACGGTTGGGGCTGTGGATGAAGTCGATCAGGGCTGCGCCCTTCGGACAGAGCGTGCCGCGATTGACGGGGTGATCGGGGTCGCCTTCGATGTGCATGATGCTGGCGCGCGCGTTCTTGGCGCCGTCGCCCAGACCGTACATCAGCAAACCGCAGGCGACCGAACAGTAGGGACAGGTGTTGCGCGTTTCAGTCATGCGCGCAAGTTTGTACTGGCGAACTTCGGCCATGGCTGTGCCGGGAGCAACCCCGAGCAATGCCAGGCTGGAGCCTGCCAGGGTTGCACCTGTCACCTTGAAGAACTGGCGGCGATTCATGTTGACCATGAAGCACTCCTCTCCTGGTGAATGAAGAAAGCCGGAGGCCTGCCCGAAGGAAGAAGCCCTACAACTTCCAAGGATATTTCAATGAGTATATTCCGAAGCCGACCCAGCATGCCATGGGTCTATCCCCCTTTTCTGCGCGGATTTACAGGCGAAATGGGAGTTGTTCGCAGATTTTGGACGGTCGGCCGGCTGCTACCATTGCCGGCTGTCGTAATGTGCAGCGGCGTGGTTCTTGGCCCGCTTGCCCCCCGCTTGCACGCCTGCTTGCACCGCTGCTTGCACCCTGTTTGTCCCTGCTTGTCCCCTGCTTGTCCCCTGCTTGCCCCTGTTGCCCCCTTTTTGCCTGATCGCTGGAGCGCCGATGCGCCGCTTTGCCCCGTTGGCCCTGTCTCTTGCCGCCCTGGCATGGACCACCGCCCCCGCCGCCCTGGCCGCCCCCGCCCGGCCCGCGCTGAGTCCCGCCGCTGCCGCCACCGAAGCCGCGCAGCAGGCGGCGATGGAAGGCTATCTGTACTTCTACCCGCTGGTCACCATGGACCTGACGCGGCGCCAGTTCACCCACCCGTCGCAAGGGGCTCAGGGCGCCCCCGCCAACACCTTTCTGCATGGCCGCACCCTGCCCCAGCCCGGCACGGCGGCGCCGTGGGCCAACCCCGACATGCTGCGCAGCACGGGCTGGCTGGACCTGACTGCCGGCCCCGTGGTGCTGTCGGCGCCCGATACGCAAGGCCGTCTGTACACGCTAAGCCTGCTGGACATGTGGACAGACGTCTTCGCCACGCTGGGCAAGCGCACCACCGGCACGGCCAAGGGCAACACCGTGATCGTGCCGCCCGGCTGGACGGGCACCCTGCCCTCGGGCATGGCGCGCCTAGACGCCCCCACGGCGCACGTGTGGGCAAAGATCCTGATCCAGGCTGACGGGCAGGCGGACCTTTCTGCCGTCAACGCCTTGCAAGACGGCTTCACGCTGACGCCGCTGTCGCAATGGAACCTGCCCGCGCAATCGCAACGCGTGAAGTCGGACCCGAACCTGGACTTGAAGATTGCCGTGCGCGAACAGGTGGAATCCATGCCGACCGACGCCTTCTTCACCTACGCCGCCGAGCTGATGCGCAAGCACCCGCCGCACGCCACCGACCAGCCCGTGCTGGCGCAGCTGCGCCGGGTGGGCATCATCCCCGGCCGCACCTTCGATTTCGACAAGCTTGACCACCCCGCCAAGCAAGGCATGCGCCGGGGCCTGCGCGCCGCGCGCGAACGCATGGACGCCGCCGCCGGCCAATCATTGCGCAACCTGAACGGCTGGCAGCAGGAAACGGGCAGCGTCGGCGTGTATGGCAATGGCTATTTGCGCCGCGCGCTGGCGGCCCAGGCCCAGCCCGGCGCCGGCCTGCCAGAAGACCTGAGCGTGTTGCTGCTGGCGGCTGACAGCCACGGTGCGCCGATCGACGGCGCGCACCGCTACACGCTGCATTTTGAAAGCGACCAGTTGCCGCCCGCAGGCGCCCTGTGGTCGCTGGCCGTATACGACGGCCAGGGCATGCCGGTGGCTAATATGCTCAACCGCTACGCGCTCGGTGACCGCGCGCCCTTGGCCTACAACGCCGACGGATCGCTGGACGTGCATGTCAGCGCGCTGCCGCCCGCGCCTGAAGTCCAGGCCAACTGGCTGCCCGTGCCGGCCGTGGGCCCCGTGACGCTGCTGCTGCGCGTCTACGAGCCGGGTCCGGCCTTGCTGGACGGGCTGTGGATGCCGCCGGGAATGGTGCGCGATGAGGGGGAGACCAAACCCGAACCCCAATCCGAACTCGCCCCCCACATGGAACCTGCCCCCGCCCCTGCGGAGACCGCGCCGCTGGTGCAGGCCGCGCCGCCTGTCGCCGCGCCCGCTGCCGCCCCCGCCAAACCGTCAACCGCCACGCCCAAGAAACCCTGATCGCCGTACGAATGTCGGCGCAATGACAGGCGCCTGCCGCTACCATAGGCGTTTTATTCACGAATGATGAGCGCCCGCCATGGACGACGCCTTTAGCCACCAATTGACGATGACCATCCTGATGACGCCGGACATGGCGAATTTTTCAGGAAACGTACACGGCGGCACCATCCTCAAGTATCTGGACCAGGTCGCTTATGCCTGTGCGAGCCGGTACGCCGGCCAATACGTGGTGACGCTGTCCGTGGATCAGGTTGTGTTCCGCGAACCCATCCATGTGGGCGAACTGGTCACGTTCCTGGCGGCGGTGAACTACACCGGCCGCACGTCGATGGAAATCGGCATCAAGGTCGTCACCGAAGACATCCGCAAGAAACTCGTGCGCCACACCAACAGCTGTTACTTCACGATGGTGGCGGTAGACGACAAGGGCGCGCCCACCGCCGTGCCGCCGCTGGAACCGCGCAACCTGGAAGAACGGCAACGCTTCGAAGCCGCCGGCCTGCGCCGCGAACTGCGCCAGGAAATGGAGCGCCGCCACGATCAGATCAAACGTGAAACCACGCACGACACGCCGCAAGCCTGATTGATCCTTTGGCTATTTCTCGGTGCCAGGTTCGCTTGCGATAAACGCATCCAGAGTTTTACGGTCTGCTTCCGCTTGCGCGGGAGTGGGCCCCCGATAGGATCGTTCTGGCTCAACCCGAGGCGGCGCCACGGCCCCGTAGCGCGGCCGCACGGACCGCATGGCGTGATCCCAGATCGCCACGATTTCCGCATTGCTCAGCACGGGATCTACTTGCGGCGGCGGCGCCTTGCGTTGCCATAACGGCGGGTCGCGCCTATCCACGAAGTTGGGCAGATACCAATTCAGCATCTTGTCTGGCGTCATGTCCGGGTCGACATGCTTTCTGAGCGCTCCGCCCGCCGTCAAACGAAAATTGATCGACGGGTTCGCCAAGGAACCGTTGTCGCGGTAGTTTTCGGCCACAAACAGCAGCTCGCGATGGTCTTCCGCCTCGTATCCCAACAGGTATTCTTCGGCCGGGTTGCCCGCCAGGGTGGTTGGCCCCTTGCGCAGCAAGTCATGGTTTTCCGCGCGAAACGTCTTAAAGTTTCGGACCATGCGGGCGATGACGCGTGGCGACTGATCGGGCGTGACGGCACTGAATGTGATCTGCAACTTCACGTTCGAACCTCGCGCCATGAAGCTCACAATGCCCATTTCATGGTCATGCGTGCCGCGGATGATGACAGGCCCCAACGACACGCCGGGACCCGCCGTTTCTGCTTGGCCAACCGCAACCACCTGCGGGGCCAGCTCGGCGAGCCGCGACTCCACTGGTGCGTAGTTTCCATCGAACGAATCGGCCGCCAGCAAAACATGCGTGCCATTCACCAGCAGATGCAACTCATGGGTTTGCGGCACGGCGAGGGGTCGCGCCTGTTGATATTGAAGCAGCCACTTGCCCGGCGCCAACTCGTCCGCCGCGGCAAGCATGGACTTTCCGGTTGCTGAACTGACCTCGGCGCGGATGCGCTGTGCGCGTTCCGCCAAGGCCTCGTCGAATTGCGCTTGCGTGATGTCCTGCCCCAGCAGATCGACTTCGACGCGTTTGTGATCAGCGCCCAGTCCGTAATACAGGATGGCTCGACTGCTGGAAGGCGGCCCCCAGTTGACGGGAAGTTCGATCAACAGCCTGCCCACCGACCAAGTCTGCATAGGTAAGGTGATCGCGGTCATGGCGGGCTTCTCCTTGAAGTGGAATAGGGCCATCGCGCCAGCGGCCAGCCCCAACAATAGGCAGAGCAGCGGGATCAGGCGGCGCATAGCGGACGCTTGGCTTGGGCTGCAATCTTTATCAGGCTGTACAGGGTGAAGTGCCGCGTCTGCACGACGCCGAATGCGCCCTCGTGGTCAAAGCCGGTGACGCCGACTTGCGCCCGCACCTGGCCCTCGCGTGCCTGCATGGCAGGCGCCTTGCCCGAGCTGACGGGAACCGTGCCGTCGCCGCTGCCATCCTGCATGGAGCAGTGCAATTCCCAATGGCTGACTTCCATGAATTGGGTCGGCCAACCCCCTCTCAGCGCGGCGGCTCGTTCAACGCGCCTGCCCCCCACGTACACGGGGCTGGACCCTTCATCCCGCACATCCGCCATCTGCATGGTGGATACCACAAAGGCGTCCGGAGGCACACCCAGGGGGTGTTCCGGGTAGCCTCGGCCAGGGTGCATTTGCCAGGTAATGGTTTCGAAACTTGGCTGTTTATCGTCCGCCCCGTAATACACATAGGTGTTGGGGTGATAGGCGCCGTCTACCTTTTGGTGGAACTGCTTCGCGAGTCCAATGTTCCGGGCATATTGTTCCCAGAAAAACGGGACCCCACCCTTCGGCGCCAGCCATTCCTCGCGCAGCAACGCCCACCAGCGATCACGGCGCAGATAGATTTCGGCATACGGGTCCGCTTCGGGGCGGGCAGGCATGGCGGGCGCGTAGTGCTGGTCCCGCAAGCGCAGCCAGCCCAATGCATAGCGCTTGGTGGGCAGCAATTGCAGCGCACCGGGCGCCTGGGCAAAGACGGCGGTGACTTCCTTGCCGGTCCTGCCGATCACCGCGCCGGCCATCGCGCTTTCTTGCTGCATTCCCACCTTGCATCGGCGGTACGCCACCGGGGCGCCATTGGTCGGCATAGCGCCATGCATCACGCCCGCGATCACGTCGGCCATGCCAGGCAACTGCGCACAACGACGCGCCACCAGCCCTCCCATGGAATGCGTGACCAGAATGACTTGCTGGCAGTTCCCGCCGTACTGGCGTCGTATCTCATTGATCCGCACGGCCAGTTTTGCCGCCGCGTCTTCGTTGTCCTCAAGCCAGTTGTAGCCAAACGCGTGGACCGGCATCCGGTACGCCGCACGCGCCGACAGCTCGTCCGTCTTCAGATGCGGCAACTCACGCAGAAGCCGTTCACCCAGCCCTGCCAGCGGCACATCGAGCCCGGGCTTGAGGATCGGGTGGGGCGAGCCATTCTCGGGCATGTCCAGATGCATGGACTTCAGTTGGAACGCCGGCCACTGATGCGGCAGGTAGGCGCTGTTCAAGGTGTCTTCGAGCCACAGCAAGAACGCGTGATAGCTGCTTTCGCTGACCTCCCCCCAGCCTCTTTCACGATAGCGGGCGATGACCGCGTCTTTGCGTTGCGCCGCGGATTCGCCAGGAGGTTCGATCACGGAACCCGCGCCCCGTGCGGGGACGGCTCCGTCGGGGTCCACCGCGACCCGTTTGGGATGCAAAACGGTCTGGCGTGTACCCGCGTACTCATCGCTCCAACGCTTGAACAGCCCCAAAGGCTTGCCTGCCAGACCCGCATCCAGACGCCACACCGGTTCGCCGGCCTCGCCCGCATCTGGCGCTGACTTCAGATTCGACCCCATGATGCCCGGGATGAATATGACCGGCAGTATTGCAGCTGGCGGAACCAGGAGGATGACCGGATCGCAGAGGGCCGTAGGCGTGAGTCTCCAGTGGAACAAGGGCTGGCCCCGGGCGTCGAAAGACATCGGGGCGTAACGCCGTGCGGTTGGGGCGTTGTCGGTCATGGCGGGCTCCCAAGTGTGCGCGCACATGGCCATGGAAGACTGCGTAGCCTTGCGCGAGCTAATCTCAACGCGCCAGGGTGCTATCAACCCCAGAAAAAAACTATTGGAGAACTCTGATTCGTAGCCCGACTTCTTAGTCACGCTTTTTCAGTCCCACTTTTTCTGTCCTGCTTTTTCCGTCCCGCCCATCACCCCAAAGACAAAAAAAGGCGACGCCAAATGGCGTCGCCCCTACCAACCTGTTGCGCACTCAAGCGCGTTCTGCCGCGCCAGGAGGCGCGGGTGGCGCCGATGCGGGCTCGCGGTCGCGGCCCACCATGCGTTTCAATCCCAGCCATTGCTGCGACCAGAAGCTGCGGCCGTAATCGCGCCCGCCCAATTCCGCCTGCTGATCGTGGATGCCCGTGGGGCCGTAGCCCACGCCGAAGCGGGCGGTACGGAACAGCACGTCCCAGATGGGGAACAGCGCGGCGAAGTTGTAGCCGCCCACCGGCCCCGGCGACGAGGCGTCGTAGGCGATGGAATGGTGATGGCGGTGAAAGCGCGGGCTGACCAGCAAACGTTCGCCAATCGCGCCGAAGTGCATGCGCAGGTTGGCGTGCGAAAAGCTTTGCGCCAGCTGAGTAATGGCCACCACCATCACGAACTGCGCGGGCGGCACGCCCACCAGTTGCGACACGAACACGACCAGCACGTCGCGCAGCATGTCGTCSAGCARGTGGTTGCGGTYGTCGCTCCAGATCGTCATCTGGCGTTGGCTGTGATGCACGGCGTGCAGCGCCCAGAGCCAGCCGAAACGATGCTGCGCGCGATGGTAGAAATAATCGACCGCGTCAAACAGCAGCAGGTAGATGATCAGGCTGACCCAGGCCTTGTCGGTAACGCCGGGCCAGTACTGGTCCAGCTGAAACGGCGCAAAGCCCCAGATGTGCAACTGGCCGAACACGCTGTCCCAGAAGGGATCGATCGTGAAGAACAGCGCCAGCCGGAACACGCCCAGGCGATGGATCAGCGTGTAGAGCACGTCGATGCCGATCTGGCGGCGGTCAGTGACGGCTTCAACGGGCCGCAGGCGTTGCAGCGGGCCGAACACCAGCACCAAAACGGCGATCTGCACCAGGCCGACCAGCAGCCACATGGTGGCGTCGTAGCCGTCTTCGATGAAGTTGCTCAGCCCCAAATGGAACAGAGCGGGCTGGATCAGCGTCTCGAAGAGCCATTGCTGGCAAGCCCCGAAGAATTGACTAAGCGTATCCATAATCAATGATGCGTAGCGATCCAATCGCGATAAGCGGGATGCGTGTTCAAGGTAGCGAAACAATAGCCCTTCTGCTGCAAGCCCACAATCAAGGGCTCCAGCACCGCGGGCGCCCAGGGGTCCTGGCGCGACCAGATGCCCAGATGCGCCAACAGGATGTCGCCGGGCTTGATGGTGCGCAGCGCCTGGTCCAGCAGCTTGGCATTGGGGAATTTGTCGCTGGGCAACTCATCGCCCAGGAAGCCGGCAGGCGCCCAGCCCACGTGTTCGTAACCGCAGGCCTTGGCCGCCTTCAGCAAGGCGGGCGAGGTCTTGCCGCCCGGCGCACGGTAGATCGGCAGCATGTTCTGGCCCGTCATCTGATGGAAACGGGTGGCGGAACGCTTGATCTCGGCGCAGTACTGCTCGGCCGTCCACTGCGCCGTCTTGCCCGTGTCGGGGCCGGCGCTGGGCTTCACGCGGAACTTGCCGCCGGGCAGGTCGCCCTGCCAGTAGACGTGGTCATAGGTGTGCGAGCCAAAGGCGTGGCCTTCGGCCGCGCGCGCCTTCCACCACGGCGCCCACACGTCGTCCAGGCTCGAGCCCTCGGTCTTCGTGCGTTCGTTGGCCAGGAAGAACGTGACCTTCACGTGATGGCGGTTGAGCACGTCGGCGATCAACGGCGCAACACCCATGTGGCCGGTGTCGAACGTCAGGTAGACGGGTTTGTCGCAGGTGGCCTGCACCGGGGCGGCGTTTGCCATCGGGACGGCAATAGCGAGACAGATGGCCAGAACGCTTTTCGCCGCCGGGCCGCCCCAAGGCGAAAAAGCCCCCTTGGGGGGCAGCATGCTCGCGACAGCGGGCGCGGCGTGGGGGCCTTTAACGCGTTGGCGCATGGTTCAGCGTCCAGACGCCGTGAGGCGACTTGCCCACCGTCACCTGGTTCACGACCTTCTTCTGCTCCAGGTCCACCACCGTCAGCTTGCGCGCCCAGCGCGACGTGACCAGCAGCGTCTTGCCGTCGGCCAGCACGTCCATGCAGTCCGGGCCGCCCGGCACGGGGAACGTGTCGGCAACCGTCAGCGTCTGCATGTCGATGCGGCTGATGGAGTTGGCGGTGCGGTTGCTGACGAACAGGTGGCGCTTGTCGCCCTGCGCGCGGAACGCGTGTGCGCCGGCCGCAGTCGGGATGCGTTTGACCAGCTTGGCCGGGCCGTTGCTGACGTCATAGGCTTCGACGAAGGAGTCGCCCGTCAGCGCCACCAGCAGCGTCTTCTGGTCGGGCGTCAGGAACACGTCGGCCGGCGTCTTGCCTACCGACACCGTCCACTTGGGCGTCTGCGTGGCCAGATCGATGGCGATCAGCTGGTCGCTGTCTTGCAGCGTCACGTAGGCCGTGGTGCTTTTCTTGTCGATCATGATGTGGCTGGGCGTCTTGCCCGCCGGCACGCGCTTGACGAGTTTCAGCTCGGCGCCCTTTTGCTGCGGCTGCCAGGCGTAGATGTCGATGTGATCCAGGCGGTTGGCCGCCGTGACGAACCACTTCATGTCCGGCGAGAACTGCAACTGGTAGGGGTCGACGATGCCGGTCAGCGTGCGCTGCACTTCACCCGTCTTGGGGTCCATCATCGTGATGGTGTTGCCGGTAGCGTTGGCCACCATCAGCGACTTCTCATCAGGCGTCAGGTACAGGTGGTGCGGCTCTTTGCCGGTGGGCACGCGCCGCACTTCCTTGTAGGTGACCGGGTCGATGATGCTGACATTGGCGTCCAGGGAATTCAGGACGAAAATCGGGGCCGATGCCGCCGCTGCGCTAAGCGCCATCCCCACGCCTGCCAGGGCGTAGCGGACAAAATGCATGAGATTCAATTTCAAGGTCCGGCAAGTAAGGATCGGGCACCGATCCCAATGGTCGCCATTTTAGGCACAGCGGCCTTTCAAAAGGGCAACAAGCAGGGGTTTGGCGACAAACGAATGCGCCTGTTGCCGTCCAGCAACAACCCCTGCCCGAAGCGTCCCCCGAATCACCAAAAAATCATTTGGTTCCAACGGGTTGCGCGTCGGCGTCGACCCACGCGCCAGCGGTGATATCGCGTTCGCGCAAGGCCGCTGCACGGGATGCGGATGACGGCCCCAGGTCCGATTCCAGCACCCCGCCTTGCGGTCCGATGACAAAGGTGCCGATGCCGGTGCGTCCGTACTGCGCGGGCCACGCGACGATGCGGTATGCCGTGTCCTGGCTGCCCGGCAACACCTTGAAGCGATAACCGGAATAGGCATCCGCCACCGGCGTTTCCGGCCCCATGACGAGTGCGTCCGGCCCAAACGCCTGCTCGGGCGCGCCGGGCACTTCGGGCCAGTACAGGCCGTCCATGCTGCCGGGCCGGCTGACGAGGCGGCTCGCATAACGGCCCTGGCCCACGCCCTGCATGTACCGGGTCTGCGCCGCCTGCAATTGCTTCAAGGCTTCGATGGCGCTCAATTCATTGCGGCCAATCGTGCGGCGCTGAATTTCCGCTTTGCCCGCTGCCGGGTCGAAACGCCAGCCCTTGCCCGACTGCACGATCGGCACGGGCATCGTCCAGCCGGAATCTCCCACCGCCAGCCAGGAACGGCCGCCGTCGGCGATGATCTCGTGCTTCTTTGCCCAGGCCGACAGGAATCGGTAGATGTCGTCCTGCGCCACGCCGCCCGGCACGATCTGGTTATGGTTCGGCCCCAGCACCTTGGCCATGGCGGCGGAATCGCTGGTGGCCAGCGCGTCGGCAAAGGCGTCGGCCGCGGCCTGCGACGTCGGATACACGCTTTGCGCCGCCACCGGCGCGGCCAAGCCCAGCGCCAACAATGTTGCGGCGCTTAGCGTACGGGCACGAACCCAGGCATTCGTCATGAAAGCTCCCTTGTCCATGGTGCTTACCTCCGGCCGCCGAAATGACCGCCGCCGCCGCCACCCGCACGTCCGCCGCCGCCGCCGCTAGCCCGATGTCCGCCACCGCCGCCGCCCCGATTCATCTCGCTGCGTTGGCTCTGCTGGCGCATCCGGTCGCCGTTGCCGGCGTCGTGCAGCGCGCTGCTGCTGTTGGAGGCGCGGGCACGATCGCGGGCGGCGGATTCGTCCGCGCGCTGGCGTTGGGCCGCTGCCTGGTGGTCCTGCGTGGAAACGCTGGAAGAACGTGGTGTGTGGGTGGCGCCGCTTTGCGCCCGGTCGCGGGAGCCTTGCCCGGCGCCTGCGTTGGCGCCTTGTCCACGGCTCGCCGCGGCGTCGCCGCCCCGGCCTGCCGCACCCTCACCACCCCGGCCCGCCGCAGCCTGGCCGCCTCGACCTGCGGCGCCCTCGCCGCCTCGCCCGGCTGCGCCCTCGCCGCCCCGGCCCGCTGCGCCTTGGCCGCGAGCCCCGCCCCGTTCTTCATGACCGGCTATCGATTGCCCCGTGCGCCCCTCGAAAGACTGCGCGGCGCGGTCACGTGCGGCTTCCCGGGAATTCGCAGCGGGCGCGGCGCCGGCAGCGCGGCCGCCCTGGCTCTGCCCAAGCCCCTGCCCTTGCCTCTGACCCTGCGCTGCCTGACGGTTCTGCAAACCCGCCTGGCGTTGGCTGTCGAAACGCTGGCGGTTGCCCGCATCCGCATAGGGCGTGTTGCCGCGGTTGGCCGGGTTGTGCTGCCACGACACGTTGTTGTTTCTGGCGTTGTCGATCCGGTTATTGACGTTGATGTTGTTGTAGCGGTTCACGTCGATATCAACGTCGTTGTGTCCCCAGTTGAATCCGCCCCACATCGAATTCACGGCCGCCACCCCCAGGCCAAACCCGATGCCGGATACAAGCGCGGTCGCAAATACCGAGCCCGGAGGCGGGGGATAGTAATAAGGCGGATACGACGGATAGGACCACGCCCCGTACACCACCGTCGGGTTGTAGCTGGGCACATAGACCACTTGCGGGTCGGCCGGCTCAATCACCACCACCGTCTTGTTGGTGTCGGTGGTCGTGGACTTCACCGTCTGCTGCGGCGTGCTCTTCAGGTTGCCGGCCTTTTGCGCTTGCGTGCGCAGCCGCTGAACCGAATCCATCACCCCGTCCGGCTGCGCCAGGAAGGCGTCGCCCACGGATTTCACCCAGTCGGGCTGACGCCCCATCATGTCCATGACGGAAGGAAACGCCACCAGGGATTTGACGCTGGGGTCCCAGCTTTCGCCTTCAACCGCCTTGACCGCCGCATCGCCCGACTCGGACGTATGCGCCGCCGACCATTTGGCCGCAGCGGCAATGTCGTCGGGGTACGTGGCCCCCATCAGGATTTGTGACAGCAGCGAATCAGGGTACAGCGCCACGGGCGCCATCAGCTGATCCAACTGCCCATTGTCCAGCTTGGTCTGCGCCACGGCGGGCAGGCAGACTGCAAGCCCCAGGCACACCCAGCCGATGAACCACCTTTGCAGTCGACGCATGAACCGTTCTCCGTGTAGCAACGCATGAAGCTGAACACCAGGAAGAAACCGCCGGATAACGCGCTGACAATATATGCCTAACGCCGGCGCAGGGGAAGCGCCGGCGCCAATCTCGCTTTCTTACAGTTTGGCGACGGACACCTCGGTGGCTTTGACGAAGGCCAGCACCTCGGTGCCGACTTGCAGGTCCAGTTCCTTCACGGAACGCGTGGTGATCACGGACGTGACGATACCTGCCGGCGTGTCCACGTCTACCTCGGACACCACCGGTCCCAGGATGATTTCCTTGATCTTGCCGCGGAACTGGTTACGGGCGTTGATGGATTGAATGCTCATGGCTTGCTCCTGATGAAAGGGTCGGCGCCACCGGGGCGCCACGTAAAAGGGAAATGACTGACGGCGCTACACCGCCAGCCGCAAATGCCGAATCTGAATCACGGGCGCAAGCGGCCGCTCGGTCAACGGCGGCTCTGCTTCTTTCAAGATGGCGCGCAACACCCGCGCGGCCAGCGCGGCAAAAGCGGCGGAACCGCGTGCGCGCGGGCGCGTCAATGCCACGCGCTCGTCAAAAATCACCGCACCCTCGTCGATCACCACAATGCGATCGGCCAGCGCCACGGCTTCGTGCACGTCACGCGTGGCCAGCACGGACGTAAAACCGCCGCGCTGCCACGCCTGTTCGATCAGCGCTTGCGCGTCGATGCGCGACAACGCATCCAGCCCGCTTAACGGGTCATCCAGCAACAACAGGCCGGGCCGGCGCAATACCGCTCGCGCCAACGCCACGCGCTGGCGCTGCGCAGCATTCAACTGCGCCGGCCAGTCGCTGGCGTGTTCCGCCAAGCCCACTTGCCGCAGCGCATCAAGCGCCCGGCCCCGCGCATCGCCCGGCACACCCAGCGCCACGTTCTGCCACACGCGCTTCCACGGCAGCAGCCGGTCTTCGGGAAACACCAGCCGCACCCGTTCGTCGGACGCCCATTGCGGAAAGTTGTCGAACAGCACGGGCGAACGCGTGGGCGGCCCCCCCTGCGCGCCGCTTGGCCGGTCAAGACCCGCCAGAATGCGCAGCAACCTGCTCTTTCCCGCGCCGCCACGTCCCACGACGGCCACGAACTCGCCCGCGGCAATATCCAGATCCAGCCCATTGAGCACGACGCGCGCGCCATCCCGCTTGGCCAGCTTGCGCAGGCTGATGCGCAGCGGCCGGCCGGGTTCCTCCACGGGCGCGTCCGCGTCATCGCGCCGCGCCCGGTCAGGCACCTCCAGATGCTGCAACAGCTCGAACTCCTGCGGCGGGATGAACATCAGCGTGCCGGCCGCCACCCTAGCGGGCCGCCTCCAGCTTTTGCTGATAATCGGTCTTCACGAAGCCCGCAAATGACTTATCGGTCACCGCCAGGAATTCGCGCGACGCGTAAGCCGCCGCGATGTCTTTCACATACGGCCTGCCGATATCCGCGGTGCGCACGGCGACCAGGTTCTGGTAGGTGGGCGTGGTCTTCTCCAGCGCCAGCGCCGAGGTCAGCTTCAGGCCCGAGGCCAGCGCAAAGTTGCCGTTCACAAACGAGTAATCGGTGTCGTCCAGCGAACGCGGCAACTGCGCCGCTTCAAGCGGAATCAGCTTGATCTTCTTCACGTTCACGGCCACGTCCTTTTCTGACGCCTGCAAGGGGTCGTAGCCATCGCGCAGCTTCACCCAGCCCAGCTCCTGCAACACCACCAGCGCACGCGCCTGATTGGTCGGGTCGTTCGGCAAGGCCACGGTGACGCCGTCAGGCGCCGCGTCCACGCTATTGTATTTCTTGCTGTAGATGGCGATGGGCGCAGTGGGCACCTTCACCAGCTCGGACAGCGCCAGCTTGTTCTTGGCCGCGAAGTTCTTCAGATACACCTCGTGCTGAAACGCGTTGGCGTCCAACGCGCCCTGCGCCAGCGCGAAGTTGGGCTGGATGTAGTCGTTGAATTCCACGATCTTGACCGTGTAGCCCTGCTTTTCCAGGATGGGCTTGATGCCAAGTTTGATCTGGTCGCTGTACGGCCCGGCCGTGGCGCCGAACACGATTTCTTTCTTCGCGGGGTCGGCGGCATGCGCCGCACCGAGGGTCAGCGCGGCCAGCGCCGCGAACAGGGCAAGTCGAGGGAATGACATGTGAGTCCTCAAGCGTTCAACGCTTGTCGATATGGCGCGCGACGGTATTGCCCGCTACCTGAATGATTTGCACCAGCACGACAAGCAGCGCCACGGTCAGCACCATCACGTCGGTCTGGAAGCGGTAGTAGCCGTAGCGAATGGCCAGGTCGCCGATGCCGCCGCCGCCCACCACGCCGGCCACCGCCGAATAGGAAAGAAAGCTCACGGCCAGCACCGTCAAGGCAAGCACCAGGCCCGAGCGCGCCTCAACGAGCAGCACGCGCCGCACAATCTGAAGCTCCGACGCGCCGGCCGCATGGGCGGCCTCGATCACGCCGCGCGGCACTTCCCGCAGGCATTGCTCGACCAGGCGGGCAAAGTAAGGAATGGCCGCGAAAGACAGCGGCACCGCCGCCGCAACGGGACCGATCGACGTGCCCGCAATCACACGCGTAAACGGCACCAGCGCCACCAGCAAAATGATGAACGGAAACGAACGCACCGTATTCACCGTCCAGCTCAGCAGCCGATGCAACACCGGACGGTCCAGCGACTGGCCGGGCCCCGTCAGAAACACCAGCACGCCCAGCGGCCCGCCAAACAGGATCGACGCCGCCAAGGCGATGGCCAGCATCAGAAACGTCTGGCCAACCGCCACGCCCAGTTCGGGCAGCAACTGCACAAAGGTATCCAGCATTACGCAACCTCTTCATACGGGTGGGTGGCCTCGCGGATGAGCTCGCGGCCCAGCGCGGACGACAGGTGCACGTTGGCGCCCGAGATTTCTGCCTGCTCAAGCACGCGGCCGTCTTCCATCACCGCCACATGGCGGCATAGCGCGCGCACGACGGCGAGTTCGTGTGTGACGATCACAATCGTCACGCCCAGCCGCTTGTTGATGTCGCGCAGCACGGCGAGCACGGAACGCGTGGTCTCGGGGTCCAGCGCGGAAGTGGGCTCGTCGCACAGCAGCACCGCGGGCTCGCTGGCCAAGGCGCGTGCGATCGCCACGCGCTGCTTCTGGCCGCCCGACAATTGCGCGGGGTAGCTGGCGATCTTGTCGGTCAGGCCCACGATGTCCAGGCAGTCGCGCACGCGCGCCGCAATCTGTTCGCGGCTGCGTCCGCCATGCACGCGCAATGCAAAGGCCACGTTCTCGAACACGGTCTCGTTTTGCAGCAGATTGAATTGCTGAAAGATCATGCCGATGTTCTGCCGGGCGCCTCGCAGCGCGCGCTTGGGCAGCGCCGTCAATTCCGTGCCGGCCACATGCACCGCGCCTTCGTCTGGCCGTTCCAGCAGGTTGATCAGGCGCAGCAGCGTGGACTTGCCCGCGCCGCTTTTGCCGATGATGCCGAAGGTGTCGCCCGCGCGAATCGACAAGGACACATCGCGCACGGCATCGAAGCGGCCCGCGCGCGTGGCGTAGGCCTTGCTGACGGCGTCCAGCCGGATCACGGTCTGCGGCGCGCTGGGAAGAGAAGAAATCTGGGTCATCGGGAAGGCATCAGGAGTAAGCGGTGGGTTCAGGAATCTGGTCCAGCAGCGCGTAGCGGCCCAGATCGCGGACCTTGTAGGCCACCGGGTCGTGCAACGTGTGCACGCGCGCATTGCGCCAGAAGCGGTCGTAGCCGAAACGCGCGGCGGTGGAACTGGCGCCGGTGACGTCGAACAATTCCGACCCCACTTCCAGCGCGGCGCGATGCGCCAGCACCTTGGCTTGTGCGCCCGCCACCGCCACCCGGCCGCGCTCGTCCGCCGTCACGGACGGGCCGCGTTCCAAGGCGGCATCCAGCGCCAGACCCGCCTGGTCCGTCAGGGCCTCTGCGGCTTGCAGGCGCAACCAGAATTCGCCGAAGCGCTCCTGCACATACGGGTCGTCGGCATGGCGCTGCACGCCTGCGGCAAACCACGCGCGCGCATCCTCGCGCACATAGCGGCGCGCTTCCTGGAATGCGCCGCGCGCCAGCCCCAGGTACAGATTCGTCATGATCAGCTGCGCCACCTGCGACCGCAGCGTGGCGCGTGGCGTTGCCGTCACGCCCGGCGCTTGCAGCACCTGAATGGCTTCCAGGCGGACGTGGTCGAAACGCACCGTGCCGCTATCGGTCTGGCGTTGTCCGAAGGCATCCCAATCCGGGTTTACGGTAATGCCCTCAGCCCGCGTCGGCACCGCCGCGATCAACGCGGTATCCGACGCCTTGTGCCAGGCAGAAAACGTCAGCACATCCGAACCCACCGAGCCCGAGCTGAAACTCTTCACCCCGTCGATGCGGTAGCCATCCAGTTCGGCGCGCGCAACCACGCGGCGGTCCAGCGGGTTCAGCGCATTGCCCCAGAACAGATTGCGTTCGACGGTGGGTTTCAAGAAATACGCGTGCTGTGCGGGCGTGCCGTAGAGCAGTACGCCGGCGACTTGCAAATGGTGAAAACCAAAGACGTGCGCCAAGGCGCTGTCGGCTTCGGCCAAGCGGCGCACCGCCGCCAACACCGCGGACCAGCTTGCGCCCGCGCCGCCAAATTCTGTTGGCACAGACAAGCGCAGCAAGCCGCTCGCGCGAATCAGTTCACGTTCGTGCGCGGCGTGTCCGCCCTGCCGGTCGCGCTCGACAGCGGTCGCGGCCAACTGCGACGCCAGTGTTTCCAGCGCCTGCGCCGGGTCTGCGGAGAACGCCGGAGTGACATCATCGGCTTCAGCGGCCTGCGCCACGGATGTTGTTCGTATGGCTTGAATCTTGGCCATGGTTGAAATCCTAATAAGCGCCAGCGGCGGGCCGCGCGCGGCTCCAGCGCGACGCATGACGCGACCAGGCAGACAGCAAGCGATCGGCCGCCTGGGCCAGCACGGCGTAAATCAAAAAGGTCAGCACGATGCGGTCAACGGCCGTGCTGCCATCGGGATGGGCCGCCAGGGTGCGAATGGCTTCGACGCCAAGCAGCAAGCCCCACAGCAGCACCAGCGCCCCTCGCAGCCCGGACAGTAACGACGGCAAGGCGCCCGGCAAGATCACGTCGCGCAACAGCGGCCAACGGGCAAGACCTGCCGTGCGGCCCAGCTCGATCAGCTTTTCGTCCACCCCGCGCACCCCTTGAAACGCGGCGGCATACACCGGGAAGAACACGCCCACGGCCAACAGGCCCAGCGTTGCGCCTTCTTTTGTTTCCCCTATTGCGCCCGCGCTCAGCAGCAGCAAGGGAATGCTCGCCAACACCGCCACGCCGCGCAACACGCGCACTCCTGCGTCCAACACGTTGCCGGCCGTGCGCGACAACCCGTTCAGCGCACCCAATGCCACCCCCACGGCGCCGCCCAACAGCAGCGCCACCGACACACGCCACACGCTGACGCGCAGCAGCGCCCATGCGTCGCCCGACCCCCAAGCCTCTGCCGCAGCGGAGACCAACGAAGACGGCGTGGACAGCATCGGCAACCAGTGCGCAGACATCAGCTTGCCGATTCCTTTGGCACCAGTTCGGTCGCCATGACTTCGCCAAACGGTCCTGTCAGCACCGTGTTGCCCGCGTGGCGCTGGCCCTTGCCAGGCAGCAGCGGAAACACCAGCTCAGCAAAGCGATACGACTCTTCCAGATGCGGATAGCCCGAGAAGATGAAGGTGTCGATGCCCAGATCGGCGTATTCCTGGATGCGGGCGGCGACGGTCTTGGGATCACCCACCAGCGCCGTGCCAGCCCCGCCACGCACCAGCCCCACACCCGCCCACAGGTTTGGAGCGATTTCCAGATGCGAACGGCCGCCCTGCCCGTCGCTAAGCTTTCCGCCATGCAAAGCGGCCATGCGGCGCTGGCCTTCGGAATCCATCTTGGCAAACGCTGCTTGCGCCGCGCTCACCGCGTCTTCGCTCAAGTGGCTGATGAGCTCGTCGGCGGCCGCCCATGCCGCTTCTTCCGTTTCGCGCACGATGACGTGCAAGCGGATACCAAAGCGCAAGGTGCGCCCATGCTCCGCCGCCCGTGCACGGATGTCCGCGATTTTCTTGGCCACGGCCTCGGGCGGCTCGCCCCAGGTCAGATAAACGTCCAACTGCTCGGCGGCCAGCGCATGTGCGGCCTCGGACGAGCCACCGAAGTACAAAGGCGGATACGGCTTTTGCACGGGCGGATAAATCACCTTGCCGCCCTTGGACACCAGCTGTTCGCCTTCGAAGCTGTAGCCTTCGGCCTGATGGCTGTTTTCCAGAATTCCGCGCCAGATGTGCAGATAGTCAGCCGTGATGGCGTAGCGCTCGTCATGGCTGACAAAGACACCGTCGCCTTCCAGCTCACCCGGGTCGCCGCCCGTCACCACGTTGACCAGCAAACGCCCTTCGGACAGACGGTCAAACGTGGCGGCCATGCGCGCCGACACCTGCGGGGAGCTGACGCCGGGGCGTATCGCCACCAGAAACTTCAACCGGCGCGTGGCGCCGATGAGGCTGGACGCCACGACCCACGCATCTTCGCAAGACCGGCCGGTGGGCAGCAGCACGCCGTCATAGCCCAGCGTGTCGGCCGCTACCGCGACCTGACGAAAGTAGTCATAGCTTGCCGCGCGCGCGCCCTGGCTGGTGCCAAGGTAGCGCGAGTCGCCATGCGTGGGAATGAACCAGAAAACATCCATGTGCAGCTCCGGGTCAGACGCTGAACCCGCCCGCAAGCGCGAGGCGGCCCAGGTCATAGGCTTCGTTGACAACGATGGTGCGCGGCAGCACCTGCTCGCTCAAACGGTCAACGGCGTCGTCCAGGCGCGCGCGCACGTCATCGTCGATATGAATGGCGCCGTCATCATCGACGCGCACCTGCTTGTCGGTGGCGTACACGCCTGCCAGGATGTGGCGGGCGCCCAGCGCCGACAACACCGGCTTCAGCCCGTATTCCAGCGCCAGCAAATGCGCAGGGCTTCCGCCCGTGGCAATCGGCAGCACCACCTTGCCGGCCAGCGCCTTCTCATCCAACAGATCCAGCACGGCCTTCAGCCCGCCGGCGAACGAAGCCTTGTAGACCGGCGTCGAAATCAGCACCGCATCCGCGGCGCCAACCCGCGCCCGCAACGCGCCGGCGGCCGCGCCCGAGTAATGGCCTTCAATCAATTCTTCGGCCGGAATATCGCGCAAGCCCAGTTCACTGACACCCAGCCCCAACGCGCGCAACCGTTGCGCGGCATGGCGAAGCAAAGCAGAAGACCGGGAACGCTGAGACGGGCTGCCCGTCAAGGTAAGGATGCTCATGGGGGTTCGCAAAGGTCGCGTCAGAACGCAGGAATGAGGGAACCCTTGAATTCCTTCTCGATGTAGGCGCGCACTTCGGGCGACTGGTAGGCAGACACCAGTTTCTTCACCCAAGGCTCGTCGCGGTCTTTGGTGCGGACAGCGATCAAGTTCGCATAGGGGCCGTCAGCCGCCTCACGGCCAATAGCGTCACGGGCAGGCACCAGGCCAGCTTGTTCGGCGTAGTCGTTGTTGATGGAGGCCGCCGTCAAGTCATCCAGCGAACGCGGCAATTGCGCGGCATCCAGCGCCACCAGCTTGATCTTGCGCGGGTTGGATACAACGTCCAGCGGCGTGGCGGTGTTCTTCTGTTCGGCTTCGGGCTTCAGCGTGATGAGCTTGTAGGCAGCCAGCAAGCGAAGCGCGCGGTTGCCATTGGACGGGTCGTTCTGAATGCCAACAGACGCGCCTTCAGGCAGGTCGTTGAGTGATTTGATTTTGCGCGAGTAGAAGCCCAGCGGCGCCGTGATCGTCAGGCCAACCGGAACAATATCGAAGCCGCGGGCTTTGATCTGATTGTCGAGAAACGGCTTGTGTTGAAAGGCGTTGGCATCGAGGTCACCGGCGTTGAGGGCCGCGTTCGGAAGCTGATAGTCGTTGAACTTGACGAGCTTGATGGTGAGGCCGTCACGGGCGGCGACTTTCTGAACAACATCGAATATCTTTTCCGCCGTGCCGACAGAGATGCCAACGGTGATGGTGGATTTATCTGCGGCGTGTGCGGGGGTGATGAACGGAATCGCGAGGAGTGAGGCGGCTAACAGGTGACGAAGCGAGGGCATGATTCTTGGCTCGGAGCGAGAGATGATTTGAGGATTCTGGCACCGGGATGAGATGGCGAAAAATACTTAGTCGGTATGAGGTTATGTGTGCGCGCACCCACCACAACTCAATACACCCGCACTCCCCGCTTACCCACATGCTCCAACGGCAGCTCCCCCCTACCCGCCCCAAACAGCTTCTCCCGTAACCCCCCTTCCGAGTAAGCCGTCTTATAAGCCCCCCGTTCCTGCAACTCCGGAATCACCAGATCCACAAAGTCCTCATAGCACTCCGGCGTCACCGTCCTGGCCACATTGAACCCATCAATATCCGTCTCAGCCACCCAAGACTCCAACTCGTCCGCCACTTGCGACGCGCTACCCACCAGCGCCGGATATCTCCCCCCCAACGCCATATCGGCAAGCAGATCCGTCACCGTCCGATCCGTTCTCGACACCGTCAGATTCTTCACCGCCGACTCAATCGCGTTGTTCTTCACATACCGGATTGGCTCGTCCGCCGCATAACGTGAAAAGTCGATGCCCGTAGAACTTGCGTAATGCGCAAGCCCCGCCTCCGGATTCGCATACCGCAAATACTCCGAGTGCTTCTCCCGAGCCTCGGCTTCCGTCTTGCCCACCACCGCCGTCACCCCCATGAAGAACTTGATATCACGCGGATCACGCCCCTCGCGCGCCACCGACTCGCGCACGCTTGCCACCAGCTTACGCAAGCCTTCCTTCGTCTGGCTCGACACAAATACGCACTCCGCATGACGTGCCGCAAACGCTTGGCCCCGGCCCGACGAGCCTGCCTGATACAGCACCGGCGTGCGCTGCCGCGACGGTTCCGACAGGTGATAGCCCTGCACCTTGTAGTACTTGCCCTCGTGATCAATTCGCCGCACCGCATCCGGGCTCGCATACACACGCGCACGCTTGTCTGCCTTCACCGCATCGCGGTCCCAGCTTTCTTCCCACAGTTTGTAGGCCACCTCCAGGAACTCATCCGCGCGGTCATAGCGTTCATCGTGCGCAATCTGTTCCGACAAGCCCATCGCACGCGCGGCGCTTTCCAGATAGCCCGTCACGATGTTCCAGCCAATGCGGCCGTTGCTCAGGTGGTCCAGCGTGGAAAAGCGACGCGCCAGCAGATACGGCGCTTCGTAAGTCAGATTCACCGTCACACCAAAGCCCAGGTGCTGCGTCACCGCCGCCATCGCCGACACCGTCAGCAGCGGGTCATTCACCGGCAGCTGAATCGATTCCCGCAACGTCAGGTCCGCCGAGTCCTGGTACACGTCATACACGCCCACGATGTCAGCCAGAAACAAGCCGTCGAACAGGCCTCGTTCCAGCAACTTCGCAAGGTGCGTCCAGTATTCCAGCGTCTTGTATTGCGTGGACGTGTCTCGCGGATGCGTCCACAAACCGTGATTGATGTGGCCGACGCAATTCATGTTGAACGCGTTGAGCAGGATTTTCTTTTTCGCCATGAAAGTTGGCTCCGTCAGGATCAGGTGGTGCCCACGCGGCCGGGCGCAATGTCGTTCAGGTAGTAATTGCCCACCGCGTGCCGCTTCCAGCGCACCGGATCGTGCAGCGTGTGCGTGCGGGCATTGCGCCAGTGGCGGTCAAGATTCAGGTGGTCCAGCGTGGATTGCGTGCCCGCCAGCTCGAACAGCTTGGTGCCTGCGGCCAGCGAGGCTTCGGTCGTCAACACACGGGCCTCGGCCACCGCGATGGCGGCGGCGGCCACGTTGGCGGCGGTGCCGTCGGCCGTAGCCACATCCAGAATGCGGCCGGCGCGGGCGACCAGCCCGCGCGCCGCTTCCAGCCGGATGGACAGGCGGCCGAACTCGCTGATCGTCAGCGGATCATCGGCGGCACGTTCAACGTTGGCGTCGATCCACGGACGCGACCGCTCGCGCACAAAGCTCAGCGCGTCTTGCAACGCGGCCTGGCCGATGCCCAAATCGATAGCGGCGTGGATGATCTGCGCCAGCGGCTTGATCGTGTTCGGGGGGGCCACCGGATCGGCCAGCAGCAACACGTCTTCGGCAGGCACCGCCACGTCGGTGAAATGCACGGTGCCGCTGCCCGTGACGCGCTGGCCAAAGCCTGACCAGTCGTCGATGACTTCCACACCGGGGCTGTCGCGGCGCACGATGGCCAGACGCTGAATGCCGTCGCCATCCACAGTGGCCGTCGGTATCCACTGCGCGTACAGCGCGCCCGTGCAATAGAACTTGCTGCCGTTGATGCGCCATCCGCCCGCGCCATCCGGGTCCAGCCGGGTGCGGCGCTCGGCTGCCGTGCGCGTGCCGGTTTCGGCCAATGCGTTGCCGAAGCGCTCACCCGCCAGCGCGCGTGCGTAGAAGCGGCGCTGCTGGTCGGCGCTGCCGTTCACGCGCAACGCTTCCAGCGCGTAGTAGTGATTCTGCGGAATCTGGCCCAACGAGCCATCGGCGGCCGAGATGATGGCGGTGATTTCGGCCAGCGTCACGCGCGACACGCCCGCGCCGCCATGCTCGCGCGGCACGGTGATGCCCCACAGGCCCGACAAGGAATAGCGCTCCAGCTCCGCCAGCGGCAGACGCCGTTCGCGGTCGCGTTGGGAGGCTTCGCGTGCGAAGTCTTCGGCCAGCGCCCGCGCTACCGACAACGCTTGCGCACCCGACTCGATGACAGCGGCGCGGCGCGGCGCCAACGTGGATATTTTCTCGTGCGTCATCGCGTCAGATCCAGGAATGGCGGTTGGGGCGCTGGCCGTTAAGCACGTAGTGGCCCACCGCGTGATACTTCCAACGCACGGGGTCGTGCAGCGTGTGCGTGCGCGCGTTGCGCCAATGACGGTCCAGATTGAACTCGGCCAGCGACGCCCGCGCACCGCTCAGTTCGAACAGCTTTTCACTGGCCGCCAGCGCAATCTCGGTAGACAACGCCTTGGCGCGCGCCACGGAGATCGACGCGGCGGCAACGTCGTCTCCGTTCAGCGCGCGCCCACGGGCATCGTCCAGGTGCTGCGCAGCTTCCGTCAGCAAGGCCTGGGCCGCATGCAGTTCGATGTAAAGCTGCCCCACGTCCGCAATCACATACGGGTCTTGCGTGGCGCGTTCAACGTTGGCCTCTACCCACGGACGCGAGCGCTCGCGCAGAAACGCCACCGCGTCTTGCAACGCCCCTTCGGCGATGCCGACGTCGATGGCAGCCTGCATTAGTTGCGCGAATGGCCCGATCAACACGGAGGCCTGCTGAGCTTGCCAGGCAGGCAAGATGGCATGAGGTTCGACACGCACGTTATCCAGCAGCACCGTGCCGCTGGCCGTGGTGCGTTGGCCGAAGCTGGACCAATCGTCCACGACGGACAGCCCCGGCGCACCGCGCTCCAGAATCACGGTCACCAGCCGGCCTTCGGTGTCCAACACCTTGGCGGGTATCCAGTGCGCGAATAACGCGCCCGTTGAATAGAACTTGCGTCCACTGACGCGGTAGCCGTCACCATCGGGCGTGAGCCGCGCTTCGATATCGCTAGTGTGTTTCGTATGCCGCTCGGGGCCCGCATTACCCAGCCGGTAGCCGTCCAGCACGCCGTCGTAGTAGCGGCGCTGCTGCGCGGGCGTGCCGGTCAGGCGAAGCAAATTGAGGAAGCCAAAATGGTTTTGCGGAATCTGGCCCAACGACGGGTCAGCGGCGCTGATGATGCGAAACACATCGGCCAGCGTCACATGCGACACCTCTGCGCCGCCATATTCGCGCGGCACGGTGATGCCGCCCAATCCGCTTGCCGTATAGCGTTCGATCTCTCGCCAAGGCAGCCCGCGTTCGCGGTCGCGTTCTGCCGCACCCAACGCGAAGTCGGCGGCCAGCTCGTGCGCGGAGGCAATGGCCTGGGCATCGTCATGAATGCGGGCCGGGCGTATCCGCCGCGGCGCCTGATCCGGTTCGTGGTGGGGTGAAAGGCTTGAAGCCGTATTGCTGGACCCGTGCGGCATGGTGCGCCCCGGCGTTGAGGAAACATGCAGCCTATCGGCGCGCCATTACACGCGGAAGGACGGATTTCTCATGCGGTTATTTGAAATCGGTATATGCGCGCGGCGCGCCCGTTGCCTACTGTTAGCAGCGCGCATAGGCACATATCGACATGACCAAAGAATGTTTGCGGGCGGCGTCAGCGCTTGCTTAGAGTCGAGACTTTTCCGCGTCCGACACCTGCCATGCCTGAACTGGACCTGCCCCGCTTGCCTCTGACGCTGGACTATGACGGCGCCTTGGAGGCGCGCTTGTTCGACGACATCCGGCTGGTTGTCGCGCCCAACATTCCTGCCGTGCGTCTGGAGCCACCGCGTGATCTGGCTACGGCCGAAGAGCGCCACGCTGCCGCTGATTACGCCATCTGGAACACGGTGCACGACTTGTTCATCACCCAGGTCGCCGCGCAGGCGATTGCTGGCCCGTTCAAGGAGGACACCGGCTTTCAATTCGCCCTGGCGCGCCAGCTGGGCGACGACGCGGCGCACGCAGAGTTTTCGCTCGGCCGCGCGACGGTGCTGCTAGGCGCATCGCCGCTGGCTGCTGTTGAGCAAGGCGTGCAGGAAGCCTGGGATCTCGTTGGCGGCTTCGCGCTGCGCAATTGGCAGAACTTCCTGGCCTGGCAATTCCATTACGAGCACTACATCCTGGCGCGGCTGTTCGTGAACCGGCGCACGGCACGCGTGCTGGACGCGGGACATCGGGAATTCGGCGATAACCGCATCCTGCCCGATGAAGAAGCGCACCGCATCCGCATCACGCAATGGTGGCTGGAAAAACTGGCGCGCGCCGACCCCGCACAACGCGAAGACTGGGTCGCAGGGCTGATCCAGGCTGACGAGGACGTGCAGCGCCTGCTGGGCCCCTATCTGCGCGATTCCTGGCAGTTGAACCTGCGCGCCACCGGTCTGGACACCCGCAACCATGTTGCGCTGTATGACGCCTGGCGCCGCGAACTGCTGGCCACGCTGCTGCGCCTGGACCCCGACGAACTTCCCGCTCTGACCAGCCTGGCCGCCTGACACCGCCGGCACTCTCTTCCAAAGAAGGAAACCTTCATGACGCAGCAACTGCCTCCGGGCGGCCATCTCGACCCGCAAGACGAACCGACCAACCCGCTGCGCCGCTGGCTGCTGAGCGCCGGCGCGCTGATGGGCGCGGGTGCGCTGTTTCCCAACGTGATCTTCGCGCCCGCTTATGCCGACACCCAAAGCCTGCCCAACACCGTGGACGGCGCGGCGCGCGGCGGCGTGCTGAACGCCGTGGTCCACCCCGAGCCGCCCACGCTGGCCTTCTACCTGAACTCGTCCACGCCCACCGGCGCCGTGGTCAGCAAGATCTTCGACGGGCTGGTCGAATACGGACCGGACTTGAAGCCGCGCCCGCAACTGGCTGAAAGCTGGGCCGTGTCGGATGACGGCAAGACCATCACGTTCAAGCTGCGCCAAGGCGTCTTGTGGCATGACGGCAAGCCGTTCACGGCGGCCGATGTGAAGTGGTCGGCGGAAGCGGTGTGGTTGAAGCATGCGCCCAGCGCGCGCCGCGTGTTTCAGTACTTGCAGAAGGTGGAAACGCCCGACGACCACACCGTGGTGCTGCACCTGTCGCAACCCACGCCCGTGGCGTTGAACGCCATCGACTCGTTGGGCGCGCCCATTCTGCCGCGCCACCTGTTCGAAGGCACCGACATCCAGAACAACCCCTACAACAACAAGCCGATTGGCACCGGCCCCTTTGTGTTCAAGGAATGGAACCGGGGCAACTACATCGTGCTGGAAAAGAACGACAAGTACTGGCAGCCGGAACGCCCGTACCTGGACCGCATCGTGTGGAAGATCATTCCCGATGTGTCGGGCCGCGCCACGGCGCTGGAGACGGGCGGCGTGGCCTACGGCGAACGCAACCCTGTCGCCTTCACCGATGCCACGCGCCTGTCCAAACTGCCCAAGCTGGCGGTGGATACGTCGGGCTACAACGGCTTTGCTGCCTGGCTGTGGCTGGAAGCGAATCTGCGCGACCCGATTTTGTCGCAGCTGAAAGTGCGCCAGGCCATCGCCCACGCGGTCAACAAGCAAGTGCTGGTGAAGACGGTATGGAACGGCTATGCCGAACCCTTCGTAAGCCCGGTGCCGTCGCTGGTGAAGCCGTATCACAACCCGAACGTGCAGCAGTATCCCTATGACCCGGCGCTGGCGGAAAAGCTGCTGGACGAAGCGGGCTTTCCCCGCAAGGCCGACGGCTGGCGCTTTGCGTTGACGCATGACTACATCCCCTTTGGCGATGACTACCGCCGCACGGGCGAATTCGTGCGCCAGGCGCTGCGCAAGATCGGCATAGACGTCACCTTGCGTGGGCTGGATCTGGCGACGTGGACGCGCAACGTTTTCACCGACTACAACTTCCAGCTGATCAGTTCGTGGGGCACGGTGCTGATCGATCCGCAGCTGGGAGTGGAAACGCGGTACTGGAGCAAGGCCGAAGCGAAAGGCACGCCCTGGTACAACGTGTCGGGCTACAACAACCCCGACATGGACCGCGCGATTGAAGCGGCCCAGGTCGAGACCGATCCGAAAAAGCGCATCGAGCAATACAACGAGGTGCAGCGCCTGGCGCAACGCGACCTGCCGCTGATCGGGCTCTTTGAATTCCGCTGGTTCGGCGTGTGGGACAAGCAGGTGCGCAACGTGACGGACGCGTCCTCACATTCGCGCAACAACTTTGCCAACGTCTGGCTGGGCAAGGCCTGACGGCCGCGGGAACCTCACCATGCGCCTGCCCCGCCCCTTGCGTTACCTGCTTCAGATTCTTTTTGTCGTAGGAGCCACCGCCGTCGCCAATTTCTTCCTGCTCAAGCTGGTGCCGGGGGATCTGGTGGACGTCATCGCCTCTGAAAACAGCGGCATCACACCGGAACACGTGGCGCAGTTGCGCGTGGCATATGGGCTGGACCAAAGCGTGTGGGCGCAATTGGGCTATTACCTGAAGAGCCTGGCGTCACTGGACCTGGGCTATTCGTTTCGCTATGGCGAGCCGGTGGCCGATCTGATCGCCGGCCGTTTGCCCGCAACGCTGGCGCTGATTGGCACCGGCCTGGCATTGTCGGTAGCGCTGGGCGTGCTGTTGGGCGTACTGGCCGCCCGGCGCCCCCACGGCGTGCTGGACACCCTGCTGTCGGCCCTGGCCACGGCGGGGTATTCCGCGCCGATGTTCTGGACGGCGCTGATGCTTATCGTAGGCTTTGGCGTGCACCTGAACTGGCTGCCCGTGGGCGGCATCCGCGATGTGGGCGCGGCCTACACCGGCTGGGAAAAGTGGCTGGACTACGCGCGGCACCTGGCGCTGCCGGTGACAACGGTTGCGATCTACTACGTGGCCATCTACGCGCGGCTGTCGCGCGCCTCCATGATTGAAACGCTGCAAGAGGACTACATCCGCACCGCCCGCGCGCGCGGCAACGGCGAAGCGCGGGTGATCTGGCGGCATGCGTTGAAGAACGCCATCCTGCCCGTCATCACCATGCTGGGCTTGCAAAGCAGCGCGTTGCTGGGCGGCAGCATCGTGGTCGAAACCGTGTTCGCGTGGCCGGGCCTGGGCCAGCTGTCGTTCGAAGCCATCGCCAGCCGCGACGTCAATCTGTTGCTGGGCATCCTGCTGATGAGCGCGGCGCTGGTCGCCTTGATGAACATTGCCGTGGATGCCACCTACGGCTTGCTGGACCCTCGGGTAAGAAAGACATGAAGCAGAATCTGCTGGCCGTGCTGCGCCTCTTGCGCGCCCCTTCCGCTGCCGTGGGCGCGGGCATCCTGTTGATCGTGCTGGGCGCTGCCGCAACGGCGTCGTGGCTGTTCCCGGGTGACCCGCTTGAAATGGTCGGCGCGCCCTTTACCTGGCCCGGCGAAGACGTGGAGTTTCCGGCCGGCACCGACCTGATGGGCCGCGACATCCTGGCCGGCCTGTTTCACGGTGCGCGCGTGTCGCTGCTGGTGGGCGGCGCGTCCGCCGCCATCGCGCTTTTCATCGGGCTGATGGTGGGCGCCTTTGCCGGCTATGCGGGGCCGCGCGTCGATGCGGTGCTGATGCGCATCACCGAACTGTTCCAGACGGTGCCGTCCTTCCTGCTGGCGATTGTGCTGGTGGCAATTCTGGGGCCGTCGTTATCCACCATCATCTTCGCGCTGGGCGTGACGTCGTGGACGGGCATCGCGCGCCTGACGCGCGGCGAATTCATCGCGCTGCGTGAACGCGAGTTCGTGCGGGCGGCGCAGACCTTGGGCGCGGGCCATGCGCGCATCATCTTTCTTGAAATTCTGCCCAACGCGTTGCCGCCCATCATCGTGACCACCGCCGTGCTGGTCGCACACGCCATCCTGTCAGAAGCCGGCCTGGCGTTCCTGGGCCTGGGCGACCCCAATGTGGTCAGCTGGGGCAGCATGGTTGGCGCCGGACGCGAGGCGTTGCGCACCGCCTGGTACATGACGGCGCTGCCGGGGTTGACCATCATGGCCACCGTGCTGGCGCTGAACCTGCTGAGCGATGCGGTGAACGACGCGCTCAATCCCAAACTGCGCCGCCATCGGGCCGTTGCGCCCGCCGCCGCGCGCTAGCCCGCCCTGCGAACCATCATGACCACGCTGATCGACATCCAAGGCTTGAACGTGTCCTTTCCCGGGCATCAGGCCGTACGCGGGCTGGACCTGCACATCCATGCTGGCGAAACGCTGGCGCTCGTAGGCGAATCCGGCTGCGGCAAATCCACCACCGCGCTCGCCTTGCTGGGCTTGCTGCCGCGCCATGCGCGCGTCGCTGGCCGTATCGCGTTTAACGGACAGGACCTGTTGGCGCTGACCGAACGCCAGCGCTGCGCCTTGCGCGGCGACCGCATCGCCATGATTTTCCAGGAGCCGATGACAAGCCTGAACCCGGTGCTGACGCTGGGCGAGCAGATTGGCGAGGCACTGCGCCTGCACCGAGGCGCCAGCGCTCGCGCGGCCCGCGCGCGCGCCATCGAATTGCTGGACCTGGTGCGCGTGCCGGAACCGCAGCGCCGCGTGGACGACTATCCGCATCGGCTGTCGGGTGGCCAACGCCAGCGCGCCATGATCGCCGCCGCCATCGCCTGCCAGCCTGCACTGCTGGTGGCGGATGAGCCCACCACGGCGCTGGATGTGACCGTGCAGGCGCAGATTCTGCAATTGCTGGACGACCTGCGCGCCGAGCTTGGCATGGGGCTGCTGCTGATCACCCACGATCTGGCCGTGGTCGGGGAATGGGCGGACCGTGTGGCCGTGATGGTGGGCGGCGAGAAGGTCGAAGAAGGTCCGGCGGCAACACTGCTGAGCCAGCCGCGCCATCCGTACACACAAGGCTTGCTGGGCGCCTCGTTACAGCTGGACGACGCCACCCACTACCGCACGCGCCGCCTGCCGGAAATCCGCACCCGCCTGGACCCGGAGTCTGGGCGGCCGGTGTTTGGCCTGGTCACGCCCCCGCGCGTGGCCGCCGCGGCCAATGACCCCGCGCCGCCCGGCACGCCGCCCTTGCTGCGAGTGGAAAACCTGCGCGTGCAATACGCCACGCGCGAAGGCGCGGCGACGGCGGTGGACGGGGTGTCATTCCAGCTGGCGCCCGGGGAAACCCTGGGGCTGGTCGGCGAATCCGGCTGCGGAAAATCCACCTTGTCGCGCACGCTGGTGCGCCTGCTGACACCGGCGTCCGGCCGCATCCTGCTGCGTGGCGAAGACACCGCGCAACTGGACCGCCGCCGCCTGGCCGCTTACCGCCAGAGCGTGCAAATGATTTTCCAGGACCCGTATGCGTCGCTGAACCCCCGGCATACGGTGAACGACATTCTGGAAGCGGCGCTGCGCATCCACCGTGTGTCGGACCGGCATGAGCGGCGGCGGCGCATCGACCACATCCTGGATGCCGTGGGCTTGCCACGGGCGGCGCTGGCGCGCTATCCCAGCGAGTTCTCGGGCGGGCAACGACAGCGCATCGGCATCGCCCGGGCGCTGGTGCTGCGGCCGGCCGTTGTCATCTGCGACGAGCCAGTGTCCGCGCTGGACGTGTCCGTGCAGGCACAGATTCTGAATCTGCTGGTGGACCTGAAGGCCGAGTTCCGCTTGTCGTACCTGTTCATTTCGCACGATCTGTCGGTGGTGCACTATCTGGCGGACCGGGTGCTGGTGATGAATGCGGGCCGGATCGTGGAAGAAGGCCCCAACGCCACCCTATGGCGCCACCCCCGCCACCCCTACACGCGCAGCCTGATCGACGCACTGCCCCAGGGCCTGGCGACCCGCGACGACGCGTTGCGCCGCCGCGCCTGAAGGCGAGAGCTGCCTCGTCCTTATGCGGGACTGGATTGCCGATAACGGCGAGCCTATACTGATTTCGCCGTTGCTCGACCTTCGTTGCTCGACATTCCTTTTTCTAAAGGAGAAGCGACATGTATCGGCACTTGCTCATCGCCGTGGATGGCTCCCTGCTGTCCGAATCGGCTTTCAAGCGCGCGCTCGTTTTCGCCAAGGAAATGGGCGCGACCATCACCGTTATCCGCGCCATACCGGAGGACCATCTGCTGGTCTATCAGGCCGAGATGCTGGGCACGACCCAAGCGCACCATACTGACCAGGCGCGGAAAAACGCGCAGAGCTATCTGGAAGGCCTGGAGATGGAAGCCCGCCATGCGTTGGTGCCTTGCAGCACCGTTGTCATGGTCAACGATCACCCGCACGAAGCCATCGTCGAGACCGCGAAAAGCGAAGGCTGCGACCTGATCATCATGGGCTCGCACGGGCGGCACGGCATGACCGGCTTTCTGTTGGGCAGTGAAACGCAGCGCGTGCTGAACAAGACGCGGCTACCGGTGCTGGTGTTCCGGTAGCGCAGCGCAGGCAAAGGTGGCGATGCTAGCGGCGTCCGAGCCGGACGCCGCCACGCCACGTCGGGCCGCGTCAGGCGACAGGCGCCAGCGCGTGTTGGAAGGTGAAGCTGTCGGCGTACAGATGGTCCAGGCTGGCCCCGCGCGCGGCCAGCTGGTGTTTGGCGTCCAGGATCATCGCGGGCGCCCCGCACAGGTAGAAGGCGTGCTCGGACAAGTCGGCGTGGTCTTGCAACACCGCGTCCTGCACATGGCCGCGCCGGCCTTCCCAGCTGGCGCTTGCACGCGACAGCACCGGCACGTAGGTGAATTCGTACAAGCGCCCTGCCCAGCTTGCGATCTCGTCTTGCAGATACAAGTCGGCTTCGGTGCGCATGCCCCAATACAGGCTGACCGGCGGGCAGTCTTCCTTGTCCAGCAAGGATTCCAGAATGGCCTTGATCGGCGCAATGCCGGTGCCCGTGGCCATCATGATGAGCGGACGCCAGTCTTCCTCGTGATAGCTGAACACGCCCAGCGGCGCTTCGATATTCAATGTTGCGCCAGCCTGCGCCTGCCCCAGCCAGTGGTCGGTATACCGGCCGCCGGGAATGCGGCGCACATGGAAATCCAGCAGCCCGCTGGCAGGCGCCGACGCCATCGAAAAACTGCGCGTTTCGCCATCGGGCAGCAGCACATTCATGTACTGGCCCGGCACGTAGTCCAGCGCGTCATCGGGCAGCGCCAACGTCAGATGAATGATGTCGTCCGTGTACGCCTCAATGCGGTGCACGGTGGCCGGCAGTTGGCGCGGCTCGGGAAACTGCTGCCGGCTGCTGGCCACGCTGATGCACAAATCGCTTTCCGGGCGGGCCTGGCAGGCCAGCGCGTAGCCGTCGGCGGCTTCCTCGGGCGTCAGCGCCATGGGGAATTCGTCGTAGCGCACGGCGCCGGATTCCAGCTTGATGCGGCAGGTGCCGCAGCCGCCGAACGTGCATTCGTGCGGCAGCTTCACCGCCGCGCGCACGGCGGCGTCCAGCACGGATTCGTCCGGCTCCACAACGAACGCCTCGTCCGTTTCCAGGATATGCACGCGGTATGCCATCGCGGCCTCGCTCGTTTCGTCGTTATTTTTTGATGTCGGCCTGCACCAGCACTTTCATGCCGCGCGGCTCCAGCAGTTCGGCCAATGCCGCCAAGGCGGCCAGGCCGGCTTGCGTGTCCTGTTCGCCGTTGCCGCCGCTCAAGCCCACGCCGCCGATCACCTCGTCATTCACCACGATCGGAAAGCCGCCGACGAACACCGCGAACTTGCCGTCGAAACTCCATTGGATGCCGAAGGCTTCGTTGCCGGGCAGCGCGGGGCCGTTGGGCGGCGTGTTGAACAGATGCGTCGAGCGCTTGTGCCCGGCTGCGGTGAACGCCTTGTTCCACGCGATCTGCGGGCCGGTGATGCGCGCGCCGTCCATGCGTTCCAGCGCGATGGGATAGCCGCCGTCATCCACGATGCAAATGGATTCCAGGACGCCGATAGCTTCCGACTTGGCGATAGCCGCGCGCACCATCAGGCGGGCTTCTTCCAGTTCCAGGCGATAGATCTGCTTCATTTCGTAGCCTCTTTGTTTGCGCGGGTTCAGCCGGCGCGGTAGATGGTTTTGATCTGCGTGTAGAACTCCAGGCCGACGCGTCCCGATTCGCGGAACGTGGAGGTGCTGGAATGCTTCAATCCGCCAAACGGCGCGTTGATCAGGTTGCCGGTGGTGGTGCGGTTGATCTTCACCGTGCCCGCCTGAATGTCGCGGGCGAAGCGGTGCGCGTAGCGCGCGTCGGTGGTGGCGATGGCGGCCGACAAGCCATATTCGGTGTCGTTGGCTTTGGCGATGGCGTCGTCATAGCCGTCGACTTCGATCAGCGCGATCACCGGGCCGAAGATTTCTTCGCGCGCGATGCGCATCTGCTGCGTCACGTCGGTGAACAGCGCGGGCGTCACGTAATAGCCGCGTTCAAAGCCCGGGCCGGTGAGCACGTCGCCGCCGCACAGGTGCGTGGCTTCCTGCTTGCCGATGGCGATGTAGCTCAGCACGTTGTCCAGTTGCTTGCGCGTGGCCAGCGGACCCAGGTCGAAATTGCCGTCCAGCCCGTTGCCGATGGTCAGCGTCTTGACGCGCGCGACGAGCTTGTCGGTGAACGCCTGGCGCACGCGGGCGTCGACCAGGACGCGGCTGGTGCCGGTGCAGGCCTGCCCGCTCAACGAGAATCCGCCCTTGACCGCCAGGTCTACAGCACGGTCAAGATCGGCGTCGGCCAGCACGATCAGCGGGTTCTTGCCGCCCAGCTCCATCTGCGTGCGGGTAGTCAGGCCCGCGCTGCGGTGGATCTGTTCGCCTGCGGCGGTCGAGCCGGTAAACGAAATCGCGCGCACAGCGCGCGCGCTGGTGATGGCGGGGCCAACCGCCGACGCCGGGCCGATCACCAGGTTCAGCACGCCCGCAGGCAAGCCCGCCTGCACGAAGGCCTCGGTCAGCCGGTAGCCGGACAACGGCGCATCCGACGACGGCTTGAACACGACGGTGTTGCCAGCGATCAGCGCGGGCGCGATCTTGCGGGCGGGAATCGAAATGGGGAAGTTCCACGGCGAGATCACGGTGACCACGCCCAGCGGCTCGCGCTGGCTGTAGACGACCATGTCGGGATCATCGTTGACGAAGGTTTCACCGGTGAAAGACTGCCCTTCCACCGCGTAGAACCGGATCGTCTGCGCCGAGCGCATCACTTCGTCCTTGGCCAGGTTCAGGCTTTTGCCCTCTTCCCGGGTCAGCTCGCGGGCGAAGGCGTCGGCGTGGTCTTCCAGATATTGGGCGGCGCGAAACAGGATGGCAGCGCGCTTGGAGATGGGCACGTCGCGCCAGGCGGCGAACGCGGCGTCGGCGGCGGCCACCGCGCGGCCGGCATCTTCGGCGTCGGACAGGGGGAACAAGCCCACCACGTCGGACGTGTCCGCCGGATTGATATTCGGGGCCGTGCGGCCGGTGGCGCTGGGCACCCAGGCGCCGCCGATGTGATTCATGAAGGCCTGCTGCGAAAGATCGTCCACGGGTGCGCTTCCTTTGTTGATACGGAGTGGCCGGATTGGTCGTCTGAGATAGCTTATGAACATTGTATACTTTAATCAGTAGGCGACGATCCGTGGAAACCCTGGCTGATGGGTCAGGGGTCAGGGGCACCGCCAGAGATAAGAAAAAGGGCCCCGCAGGGCCCTTTTTGCATGCCGACCGGGTCAACTCCAGATCAGCACGGCGCAAATCGTCGAAACGAACAGCGCCAACAACACCGGCAGCAGTAATGCCCGCACGAGTGACAGCACGTTCACCCGCGCAAACCCCGCCACCGCAATCAGTGACGACCACGCGATCAGCGTGCCGCCGCCCGTCCACACCGCGCCCATCTGGCCCACCGCCGCCAGCGTGGCCGGGTCCACGCCCACCACCGGACCCAGCGCGCCAGACAGCGTGCCGGTGAGCGGCAGGCCGGCGAAACCTGAGCCGTCGATGCCGGTGATCATGCCCACCAGCAGCACGCCAAAGGCCACCAGGAAGTGGTTCTCGGGGATCAGGTGCTGGCCGGCCGAGATGACTTCGAACAGCAGGCCGGGGGCTTGCGCCTGCGGCACGCCCAGGATCTGCGCGGCGGTTTCATTGGCGCCCACGAAGAAGAAGCCCGCAATCGGCAGCACCGACCCCATCGCCTTGAAAGCGAAGACGAAGCCGTCCGTGACGTGTTCGGGGCAGACGTCCAGCATCTTGCGCGGGCCTTCGGCGGCTAGCGTCACGAACATCATCACCACGAAGGCCACGCCGCCCACCAGCGCCGCCGCATCGCCGCCGCGCAAGGCGGGCAGCGACGGAAACATGCGGGGCAACACCATCACCGCAATCACCGCCAGGAACGCCAGCGGCGTCACCACCGCGAAGGTTTTCGACCAGCGCACACGGCGGCGCTCTTCGTCGCTGATGGCGGGGCCGGTAGGCAATGCCGGATCAGCGCCCATGGTGCCGCGCGCCAGCTCGGCCTTGTCAAAGGAACCCGATTGCTCGATGCGCGCCAGGCTGCCGTCTTGCGCGCGGGCCTGCCAGGCGTCCAGCAGCGCGGCGTTGGCGGGCACGATGTGCTTGCGGATCAGCAGGTAGGCCGTCACCAGCGCCACCGCGCCGGTGATCAGCGACAGCACCAGCGCGCGGTCGGCCACCACGGCCGCGCTGACCGCCGCGCCCGCCGCCTTGGCGCTGATGCTGGGCGCCACCCCGATCACATAGTCGGACGACAACGCCATGCCCTGGCCGGCAATGGCTATCGCCATGGCGCCGGCCAGCGGGGGCAGCCCGGCCGCGATGGCGGCGGGCAGCAAAATCGCGGACACCAGCGGCACGGCGGGCGTGGGCCAGAAGAACAGCGAAATCACATAGGTACAGAGCGCGATGATCACGAACGACGAGTGGCCGCCGCGCATTACCCGCCGGAACGGCTGCACCATGCGCACATCCGCCTGCAAGGTCTTCAAGGCGTTGAGCAGTGCGGTCATGAAGGTAATGACCAGGAAGATATTGAAAAGCTCTTTGGCGGCCACGAAGCTGGCCGAGAAGATGCCGATCAGCGCGCTGATCGGATTGCCGGTGATGGCAAACACCACCAGAAACGTGCCGATTACCGATGGCACAACCACGTTGGCCCGCAAAATCATCGTCAGGATGATGGCGGCCACGCTGATCAGATACATCCAGTGAGCAGCGTTGAGCACGACGTCCGCTTGCATGCGCGATTCCCCTTGTGACGTGGCTGTTAGGTCGCCACAATCGGTATACTATATTTCGTTGTAAGCCATACCAACCGAAATATGCAGCGCCTAGGGAAACCGATAATTCTGAAAAACCCATGAATAAGCGCCGAAAATCAAGGGATTACCCTAGGCTCTACGACGCATTCGGGTATCAGCCACTTAGGCCTATCTGACTATCGTATACAAAAAGGAACATAGCCCTAGATGCTATCCACCCTGACGTTCCCGGATGCCTGGCACTACGCCGCCATGGCGGTGGTGGTGTTCGGCGCCGCCGTGGCGCAAGGCGTGGGCGGCATCGGCTTTGCGATGTTTGCCGCGCCCGTGGCGGCGATGTTCTTTCCTCAGCTGGCGCCCGGCCCGCTGCTGACGCTTGGCGGCTTCATCTCGTTATTGACCGCGCTGCGCGAACGCGCCTTCATCGACTGGTCCGCCGTGTCCTATGCGCTGGCCGGCCGCGCGGTCGGCACGCTGATCGCCATCTACGCCATGGCGCGCTTCGCCCCGCAAACGCTGGGCGTGCTGTTCGCCTGCATGATCCTGGCCGCCGTGGGCTTAAGCGTGGCGGGCTTGCGCTTTACGGCCACGCCGGGCCGCGTGTCGGGCGCGGGAGTGGCCTCGGGCATCATGGGCACGATGACCTCTGTAGGCGCACCGCCCATCGCCATCGTGCTGCAACACACCGCGCCCCCGCAGCTGCGCGCCACCTTGGGTGTGGTGTTGTTCCTGGGGTCGATTTTCTCGCTGGCGATGCTGGCGCTGGCTGATCGCTATACGGGTTACCACGCGGGGCTGGCGCTGAGCCTTGCGCCCTTTCTGCTGGCGGGTTTTGCGGTCTCCAACCGGTTGCGCACCCTGTTGCCACCGCATGCCGTGCGCAGTGTTTTGCTCGCGGCTTGCGCGCTGGGCGCGATAGGCGTGTTGGCCAAGGCGTTCTGGGGTGCTTGATTTGCGTCGCTTCCGAACCTGCATTCGGCTACACCCGGTAATACAATGGAGAATGTATCCATTAATCCAACCATGCTCGCCATGACCACTTCGCCTGTCAGCACCCAAGCCGTAGAGACGCAGTCTTCCGCACCACTGAAGATCGGCGAGCAGCACCCGCAGTTGTTCGCCGTCATTCGCGACAAGCTGCGCGAACGCATTCTTAGCGGCGAATTCACCCCCGGTGACCGCCTGGTGGAAGGCCGCTTATCCGAAGAGATGGGCGTGTCGCGCATTCCCGTGCGCGAGGCGCTGCGCGCGCTGGCCGCCGAAGGGCTCGTCACCATCGAGCCGCGCCGCGGCGCATCGGTATCGGTGCTGTCCGACGCCATTGCCTACGACATGGTCGAAGTGCGCGCCACCCTGGAAGGCCTGAACGCGAAACTCGCGGCGCAGCGGCGCGACGCCAAAACCGTTGAACGCCTGCAAGCGTTCCTGCGCGAAGGCACGGAAGCCGCCCGCAGCGAACAGCTGGACAAGTTCCTGGCGCTGAATTCGCAGTTCCACGAAATGCTGGCCACGATTGGCGGCAACGTGGTGCTGACCGATCTGATGCGTTCGCTGCGTGACCGCACGGCGCTGCTGTTCGCCCCCAGCAACATGCATCGCGCCAAGGCGAACTGGGACGAGCACTCGCAGATTCTGAACGCCGTCATCGCCGGCAATGGCGACCTGGCCGCGCTGCTGGCCAGCCAGCATGTACACAACGCCGCCAAGGCGTATACCGACGCGCAGCAACACGGGTCGGCGGACTAAAAAAGGCGCAAAGAGAAGAGGGGGCCGCAAGGCCCCCGTCTTTTCATTTGGGTCGTTTCATTTGGGTCGTTTCATTTGCGTCTTTTCATTTGCGTCGTGTCATCTGGCGTCGTGTCATCTGGCGTCTTTTCATTTTCGTCTTGTCGTCGCGCGTCTAAGCGCGTCTAATCACGCCGCGTCGTTTCAAGTCGCCGCTTCGACCGGATCGGACGCCGCGCCCACCACTACGCCCTTGCCGTTCTGCACCACCCACGACACCTTCACGTCGCCGTTCACGAAGGTCTGACACGCCATGCGGTAGCCGGCCTCGAAGTCCTCGGGCCGCAAGTGCTTGCGCTCTTTGGGTTTGATGGCGTCGGTGTGTTCCAGCCCTTCTTCAATGCGGCACTTGCACGTGCCACACAGGCCGCCCCCGCATTTGAACGGGATGCCGCCTTTCTCTTTCAACGAGACGCGCAGCAGATTGCTGTTCTCGGGCGCCGTCGCGACTTTGCCGCCGTTCGAAATAAATGTGATCTGAACCATGATGCTCAATGCTCCGCGACAGCGGCGGCGGGCCGCAGCGTCAAGGTCGATTCCGTACTGCCAAAGCGCGTCAGATGCGCGAGCTCCTTGCGGGCCGCCTCCACCGACGAGAACTTCTCCAGAAACTTGGACGGCACGCGATTCACCACGTAAGGCGGCGTCTCTTCGGTGACGATCAGCCGGGTATCGCCATGCAGGCGCGCAATGCGAAAGACCGCCAGCGCGCGCCCGTAGAACACGTAGTCATAGGTCTCGATGATGTCCACCTCGTCGCCGACTTCGGTGCGGAACACGCCGGGCTTGGTCGTCAAAATCACGTATGCGGAATCCATGGCCGTCATGCCTCCACGTCCTGAAGCAATTCCACATCGCTGCTCAGCCACAACTGGCACGCCAGCCGATAGCCTTGATCGATACGATCACCCAGCTGCTTCTTTTCTTTCCAGTTCACCGGCGGCAGATGCTCCGCCCCCGCCAGCACGCGGCACGCGCACTTCGCGCACTTGCCCATGCCGCATTCGTAGCGCAGATGCGGATACGGAAACTGCTTGATGCCGGCCCGCACCACCAGATTGGTGTTGTCCTTCACCTCGTCGGTGTAGGTCTGGCCGCCTTTATGAAATACAACGGTAGGCATGAGTCTGTCGTCCAGGAACTGCGGGCCGGTTGCCCGGCATACACCGTGCAACCGGCGGGTATCGGCCAGCCAGGCAATCAGGCGGCCAGGCCCAGCTCGGGCAGCTTGATGTCGCTCTGCACGTAATCCGTGTAAAGCGCCGTGGTGTACAGCAGCCGCATCTGCGCGCCGATTTCGCAGATCTTCAGGCAGCGCTGCTGAAGCTCCACCGTATTGGCATGCTCCAGCACAATCTGATAGCCGCGTTCGCCGTGGATCTCGTCCGACACGATGTGCAGATCAAAGAACTCCACCTCTTCATCCGTGAAGCCGTACTTCTCGCGCAGCGTCGGCGTCTGCTTGCGGTAGATCGACGGCACCTGCGATTCCAGCCCCACCACCAAACCCGCCACCGCCACGATGGGGTCCTCGCGCATGGCCACGGCGTAACACCAGCTTTGCAGGGCGCGCGTAGTGGGCGACATGTTGTCCGGATTCGTCACCCGTTCGCGGGTGGTGCCGCAGGCTTCGGCAAAGCGGATCAACAGATCGGTATGGCGGTCGCCGCCGATTTCCTCTTCATACATATTGGCCAGCAGGAAGTCCTTGGCCTCGGTATAGGTGTCGGGCGTGCGGGCGTACAGATAGCCCAGGTAGTCCGCGAAGGGGCCGACGTAGTGATAGTGGTTTTCCGCCCAGCGCTGCAAATGCTCGCGGCTCAGCTTGCCTTCCGCCCAGGCAATGGAAAAGGGCGACGCATTCGCGCTCTTGCCCTTGATCGCGTTTTCCAACGCGGTGCGGAATTCATCTCGGTTCATCAGTTCTGCCATGACACGCTCCAGTCCAGTGGGAGAGATTCCAGGCTGGCTCAGCCCGGCCATGAAGAACATTGTATACCGTCTACCGTTTCAAACTGCTAGGGCAATCCCGAAGACGCACAAGCTAAACAGGGTCAGACCGTTGCATATCAATGACTTGCCGCGTAGCAGCCAGACGCGGGGCAGGGTTTACGAGCAGGGCCTCGCCGAGTACAATGAATACATTATCAATGCAATACGGAAATACCATGACTACCCGCCATCCTCTGGGAGACGCCCCGATCGGCCAGCAACTGTTGAGCCACTACGCCCGCCGCGACGCGGTGCGCCACGCAACCCCGTTGTTCCCTTCGTCCTGGGCCGAACTCTTCGCCCCGTTCCGCGCCGCCCGCCTGCAACCGCTGCGCGCAGCCGCCCCCGCAGTCCGTCGCAACGACGACGAACCGATCTGCCAAGCGTGATCAATCGGAATCAGCCGGGGCGAGCGCCCCGGCTACATCGCCCCGCCGCCTAACGGCGGGCGCGCAAGCTGGCCCGCATCCGGGCATTCAGCAATTCAGCCTTCTGCTGCCGCCGCTCTTTACCCAGCGTCAGCATCAACACCACCACAAACCCCACCGTGTAAGCCAGCACGTCCCACCAGTCGGGCACGCTGCCCAACACCACGCGCAACACCGGCTGCTCAAGCTGCCACCCGTACACGCGCGCCAGATACTGGCCAAACTCCACCGCATACCCCGTCAGCAACGCCGCCACCGCCAGCGTCATCACGCGCGCCCGGATAAAGGTGCGATACACCAGATACGCCCACCCCACGGCAATCACATCCCCCAAAAACCCACGCAAGAACGGATAGGGCGCGCCATACAGGGCAATCAGCGCCAGCAGCGCGGTCACGGCAAGCAGGGCGGCAAACGCGCGCCCATTGAACGTCAGGGTCATGGCAAACAGTGCATCCAAACAGAGTCCAGCCCGGCAAGCGCCGGGCCACCGCGCAGCGTACTAGAAATCAAGGGAAAACCCGACTCAAGCCCGCACCAAATGCGTCACCAAAAGTTATCCCACCTTATCCACCGCCTATCCACCCAAAATCCACCGCCTTACCCACACCCTTATCCACAGCCCCCACAAACAATCCCCCCAAAACGCGCAGCGAACACCCAGCGCAAGGCACCCTCATATGCAAAAAAAGGCCGCCCGCGCGGCCGACTTTGGCGTCCCCGCAAACTCTTCCCCACCCAGCAAGTCCTGCCCAAAAACGCCAAGCACACCCCCCGCCCCAGCGCCCGCAAAGTTTCCGACAACGCAGCCTGGGGCGTGGGGGGCAGGGGGTGCGCGGGGAGTCGATGCGCCCGAGGGAATCTGAAGGCAGTTGCCGCAGGCAACAACGAAGATGACAACGGGGGGGGCCGCCTAGGCAAGTCCGGAGCGAAGGCTCCGGACCGCAATCGTTGACCCGCGCACCCCCTGCCCCCCACGCCCCAGGCGGATCAAGAACCCAACCCGCGACCACAACAACAACCCCAACCCCCCACCCAAAACCGCAAACCAAGGCGTACCATACCCCTCACCCCGCCGTAAAAAATCCCCCCAAAAAAAGACAGACGAGCCAATGCTCCAACCCGTCTCCCCCTCCGCGGACCTTCCCGCCGCCCCCCCTGCCGCCCCGGCAGAACCCCTGACCGTCAGCACCCTCTCCCCCTTATCCTTCCCCGCCTTCCGCATCATCTGGATCGCCAACCTGTTCGCCAATCTAGGCACCTGGGCGCAATCCGTCGCCGCCGCCTGGATCATCACCACCGAACAGAGCAGCCCCCTGATGGTCGCCATGATCCAGGTCGCCGCCGCCTTCCCGCTGGTCGCGCTATCCATCCTGACCGGCGTGCTCGCCGACAACTACGACCGCCGCAAAGTCATGCTGACCGGCATGCTGCTGGAACTGTCCGGCGGCGTCTTCATCACCATCCTGGCGTTCGCCGGCCTCCTGCACCCCATCACCCTCATCGCCTCCGTCTTCTGCATCGCCATCGGCAGCGCCATCGTCACCCCCGCCTGGCAAGCCGCCGTTGGCGAACAGGTGCCGCGCGCCCACGTCGGCAGCGCCGTCCTGCTCAACAGCGTCAACTACAACGTTGCGCGCGCCGTCGGCCCCGCCATTGGCGGCCTGCTGCTGGGCGCCATGGGCGCCCCCTGGGTCTTCCTGCTGAACTGCTTCTGCTATGGCGGCCTGATCTGGGCCATCTGGCGATGGAAGCGAGACCTGCCTGAACGCCGCCTGCCGCCCGAAGGCCTGTTCGAAGGCGTCGTCGCCGCCCTGCGCTACACCCAGCACTCCACCGTCACGCGCGTCGTCATGCTGCGCTCATTCGCCTTCGGCCTGTCGGCCAGCGCCCTGTGGGCACTGCTGCCGCTGCTGGCGCACGACCAGGAAGACGGCAGCGCCTTGCTCTACGGCTACATGCTGGGCGCGCTTGGCCTGGGCGCCATCCTGGGCAGCGCCTTCGTGCGCCGCGTGCAGGCAGCATGGGGCTCGGGCGGACTTGTCACCGTCGCCGCCGGGCTGCTGGCCGTGTGCTTGCTGGCGCTGGGCCTGACCGGCAGCCTGTGGGTCGCCTTTCCCGCGCTGCTGGTGTCAGGCAGCTGCTGGATCGGCGTGCTGGCCACCTACAACACCACCGTCCAGATGCTCGTGCCCGACTGGGTCAAGGCCCGCGCGCTGGCGCTCTACCAGACCGCCATCTTCGGCGGCCTGGCCGCGGGCTCATTCATGTGGGGCCACTTCGCCGGCACCATGGGCGTATCCGGCGCGCTGGTCACCGCCGGCATCACGCTGGGCATTACCGTTGCCCTGCTGTACCGCTCCCGCCTGCCCGAACACGTCGACACCCAATCGCTCGCACGTGTCGACAGCACCGAACCGGCGCTGGCTGCCGCCGGCTTCAACACGCAACATGGCTCCGTGCTGGTCGCCGTGGAATACCTGATCGAACACGACAGACTGCCGGCGCTGCTCAGCGCCGCGCATCCGCTGCGATTACTGCGCCTGCGCAACGGCGCGCAGCAATGGCAGCTGTTCCGCGACCTGGAACGCGAGGGCGTCTGGCGCGAAGTCTTCCTCGTGGAAAGCTGGATGCAATACCTGCGCATGCTCGACCGCCTGACGCTGGCCGACAAGATGGTGCTGGATGAAGTCCGCGCGCTGCACAGCGGCGACAAACCGCCCGTGGTATCGCGCAATGTCAGTTATCTGGCCATGAACGAAGCGCAAGGCTTCTCACTGCGCCGAGACCCCGAATCCCTATGACCCGCGAGGCCCGTCGATGCTTACCTCTCTTTGGCGCACATGGCGGGCCGCGCGGCACGGCGGGCCTCAGCTGGATGTCATCCTGGCGAACGCCAACCCCGACGCCCCCTTAGCCGAACGCAACCTGTGGATGGTGGACCTGTGCCGCTGGCTCGACCGCCCGGGGCGGCCGGCACGCACACCCGCCACCGACGCCACCACCAGCGCCACCCCCGACGCCCCCATCCGCCACCCCCAGCACGCGCGCCTGCGCTACGTGCTGCAAGTGCTGGAAAACAATCCCGAGCGCGCCGCGCCCGTCGCCGCCACGCTGCGCTCGCTAGTGGCCGACAACGATCCCACCTCGTTGCTCTGCGACACCGGTGTGGCTTCACACCCTGGCTTCTGGGGCGAATTCTGGGAACGCGCGCAGGCGCGCCTGTTGCCGCCGCCGCCCAACCGCAGCGACATGTTCGGCCTGTTCTCGCTGATCTTCCGCCGCGCCGGCGACGCGCAATGGATCGAGACGCTGGACGACGACACACTCGCCCGCATGCGCGCACTGTTTCGCATCAGCGACGGCGTGGCGCGGCCCGACCCCATCGCGCCCGAACCGCCCACCCCGCGGCTCACGCAAGCACTAACCAGCAGCATCCAGGTGCTGGTCAGCCAGGTGCGCGCCACGGGTCTGAGCCAAGACATCCGCTCGCGCCTGCCCGGCCGCGTGCAAGACACGCCTTTCTTTGCGCTGGCCGCCGCCGCGGCTGAACTGTGCGACAGCACCGCCGACACTCCCCGCGAGGTTTTCGGCCGCCGCCTGAACATGTTCCGCGCCTTGCTTGATGGCTGCCGCGCCGCCTCGCAAGGCGTCTACGACGAGCTGGAAAAAAACGGCGTATCCGTCGAAGTCGTGTTCCAGATCGAACGCATGAAACTGCGTCTGGACCGCATCGAACTGCTGCTGAGCGTGTGGGTAGACCCCACGCAGCGCCACAAGTATGTGCACCTGACCGCCGAGCTGATCCGCTCAACCCAAGCGCGCAGCAGCATCCGCCATCTGGCCGCGTCCTCGTTTGCGCAGCTGGCGCGCCGCGTGATGGAGCGCACCGCCGAGACCGGCGAGCACTACATCGCGCGCGACGCCACCGAGTACCTGACGATGCTGAAAGCGTCGCTGGGCGGCGGCTTCATCATGGTGTTCACCGTCTACCTGAAGTTCTTCATCGTCTCGCTGCATCTGGACAAGTTCATCGAAGGGCTGCTTGCGTCGCTGAACTACGCGGGCGGCTTCCTGGTGATCCACTTCGCCCACTACACGCTGGCCACGAAGCAACCCGCCATGACCGGGCCGGCGCTGGCTCACCGGCTGGATGATGCCTACACGCCGGAAGGGCGCGACGCCTTTCTGGACGACACGCTCGCCATGATCCGGTCCAACGCGGCCGCCATCCTGGGCAACCTGGCCGTGGTGTTTCCGCTGGCGTGGGCCGTGCAATGGGTGGCCGTGAACGCGCTGGACCATCCCTTGATCAGCGCGGAGAAGGCGCAAGAAACGCTGGCCTCGTTTTCCATCTGGGGCGCCACCCCCATCTACGCCGCGGCCACCGGCGTGCTGCTATGGCTGTCCAGCCTGATCGCCGGATGGGCCGACAACTGGTTCGCGCTGCACCGCGTGCACGACGTGATGGCATACAACCGCCGCGTACGGCATCTGTTTGGCGAGCGCGGCGCCGTGCGCTGGGCGGGATTCTGGCAACGCAACGTGTCGGGCATCGCGGGCAATGTGTCGCTGGGGCTGATGCTGGGCCTGGGCCCCGCCATCGTGAGCTTCTTCGGCCCGCACGTCGAAGTGCGCCACGTGACGCTCAGCGCGGGGCAGATCGGCACCGCCATCGGCACCTTAGGCTGGGACGTCGTGCGTACGCAAACGTTCTGGATGGCCGTGGCAGGCACCGCCATGACGGGGCTGTTGAACGTGGGAGTAAGTTTCGCGCTGGCGTTCAACGTGGCGCTGCGCTCGCGCAACCTGCGCCGGGGCGATCGCGATTCGCTGTCGGCCGGTGTGCGCCAGCGCATCTGGCAGCGGCCCGCCACGCTGTTCTGGCCCGTCAAACCCCGGCCCGCGCCCGAGCAGTCTTGAACGTGGTGTGGCTTAGAACGTGATGGTGGCGGTGACGACGTCCTTGTAGTCCCCCGGCCGGGGCGTCGCTTGCGCCGGCACGCGGCCATACACCGTGTACGTTTGATTGGACCCCGTGCCGGTTCCCGCCCGCGGCGCGCCGCCGCTGGCGTTGCCCCAGATCGTGGCGTAAGCCGCGTCCTGGTAGAGCTGATAGCTGACCGTGTCCGCCTGCGTCGCGTGCTTCATCTTGCGCGCCAGCACGTTGTTGGCGACGGAGCCGCCATCCAACGCCACCGAGTACGCGTTGTTGTTGGTGCACTTCACGGTGATCTGGCTGGTGGCGGTGGTGGCAGAGCTCAGCACCCCCTTGGGCGGAAACGCCATGTTGGTGGCGTTGATCGTGCAGTTCTTCTGCACCAGCGCGGTCACGGTCAGGGGAATGGAGATGCGCGTGGGCGAGGTCAGCGGGCAATTCGTCAGGCCGCTCAACAGGCCGATCGACACATCCACTGTTGCGGTCGTCGAGTACGTTTCGGAATAGCGCGTGTCGGCATTGTTCACGGTCTTGACCAGCGGCTGGTTGCCCGGCACCTTGCCGTAGAACCTGAACGTGGTGGACGCCGTGCCGCCCAGCAACGGGCCGATCAGCGTCACCGACGTGGGTGCGGTCGTCAGCGCCGTGCCCCATACCTGGCTGGTCGCGGCATCCGTGTACAGGTTGTAGTTCATGCGGTTCACACCCGCGCCCAAGGTGCGGGGGTTGTTCGACGTGCTGGTGTTGCCCAGCCCCAGGTTGAAGCAGAGCCGCGCCGCCAACGACAGGGCGGTGAAGTCGCACGTCACAACGATTTGCCCGCCCGAGTTCACCGTATCCGCTGACAGCAACGGGTTGATCGTGCCGAAATCCATTGTGCCGGTGGTGCCCGCGCCCAATGCGCAGGAGCTTGCCTCTGCTGTTGCGGCCGAGCCCATGCACAGCGCCGCCAGCAGCCACGGCGCGTATCGGCCCCGCGCCGCCCTCATTGCCACCCCCAAGGCCGCCGTCATTGCCGCCCCCGCGCCAACGGTTCGCAGACAAACGGCCCCAAGGTAGGCAGCGGCCGTTTCGGATCATGTTCGTAGTCGAACTCCACGGTGCACGACACGCCCGCGCCTTTGACGCGCAAGTGGTTGCGCGCCACCAGGTCTTCAACGAACGTCAGGCCTTCGTATCCCAGCGCCGAACGCTTGCCGCTTTCCACGTGCGCCACTTCGGCGCCCACCGGCACGAACGCGCCGTCCGGCAATTTCAGAATGACCGAGGCCGCCGCGTATTTCTCGATCTGGAATTTCGCCAGCACGCCAGAGCCGCCTTGCGGCACGACGACGGTCTTGGTGGTGTCGAGCTTCACGTCCACCGGCAAGTCCTCGGGGTCGATGGCGATGCGGTTGGTCTGATAGGAATTCAAGTCGGGCACCAACAGGTAGCCGCTGCGGTTGGTTCTGCCCAGCTTGCGGTTTTCGTGCAGCACGGCAACATCCGGCTCGCCATCGGTCGACACCAGCGCAAAGCTGTCGTTGATGCGGCGCGTGGGCAGCACCGTTCCGTCCATCAACACCAATGAACCCGACGCCTGCAACGCGCCCTGCGTGCGGCCGCCGTAGTCCTGCACGATGCCGGCCACCTGGCCGTAGCGCCCCAGATACTGGGCCTGGCCCTGGTTGTAGCCCATGCCGCCCACGCGCCCGTTCTGCACGCCCCAGCCCCAGCCGCCCTCGTAAGCCACACTGCTTTGCGCCCCCACGCTGTAGGTCGAGTCGCCGCCTTGCCGGCCCACCGACGCGTTCAACTGGGAACGTTCGCCCAGCATCATCGTCAACCCCAAGTACACGCCACGCGTGTTGGACTGCGTGAAATCGTTATAGGCGCTCAGCGTCATGACGACACGGCTGTGCAGATTGACCATGTACGACGCCGAGCCCAGCTTGGCGGTGGGCAGTTGCGGCATGCGGTAGCCGATGTAGCTCACGGCCACGCTTTGCGAGGTGGTCAGCGGCAGCGACACCGTCACCCGCTCTGTTTGCGTCGGCACCGGCGCATCTTCGCGCGAGCCCAGGTCGCCGTAGTCGCCCACCACGCGCGTCACTTGGGAATCGATACTGAATTCCGGGCGGATGTACTGATACCCCAGGCTGATCTGGCCGCCGTCATACTGGCCCGCGCTGCCCGACAGCGAGCCGCTCAGCACGCCCGCCTGGCCCAGCTTGACCATGGCCCCCGCACCCACGTTGTACAGGCCCGCGCTGGCTTCGCCGTGCGCTTCCAGCGTCAGGTCATCGCTGTACCCATAGCGCCCGGACGCCGTCGCCACCGGCTGGTTGTCGTAATCGAACGAACGAATGCTGAACTGGCGCCGCACGAATCCGGCTTCAAGCGAATAGCTGGACAGGCCCCCGGCCAGCATGCGGGTATCGATATACAACGGCACCGACGTGCTGACCGTGCGGCCCAGCGCATCGCGCGTAATCAGCGTGGCCTGGCCCGCGCCCGTGATGCCGGGAATCTGGTTCACCACGAACGGCCCGGGCGGCACATTGCCCGAATACTGCTGCACGCCGTTGATGTAGAGCGCCACCGATGACGGCACCACCGACGAGGCGCTTAACGATGACACGGGGAAGGTAACCAAGTCGGGGCGCAGCGCAAAATTCCGGCCCCACTGCACGCCCGCCATGCGCACCGACCGCGACCAGTTCAACGACGAAGAAATCGTGTCGCCCAGCCGCAGCGTGCGCAGGGTTTCCTGATCAGATCGCGTCCAGTACGTGTCATAGCGCACATAGCGGTCGCCTCGATCCCCCTCGCCGCCGAAGTAGGCGGTGCCGGTGTTGCTGAACACACCATTGGAATCAAAGTAGCGCTGCTCGGTAAACAGCGACAGCTTGTACATGGCGTCCGTTTGCGTATACGCGTCGTAGTTCAGCACCAGCCCGCGGCCCGCGGTGGCAAGCGGCGTAGCCGCCAGGTTGCGCCCCACCTGATAAGGCGTGCGCAAGTTGTCGGGCAGCACGATGTCCACCGTCTGCGCCGCCGCGTTGTAGGAATAGCGCAAGCCCGCCACCCGGTCCAGCGCGACCTCACGCGTGTCGGGCAGGCCCAGCTTGGACACATCCACGCCCACCGAACGCAGCGCATCGCCGCTGGCGGACAAGCGGCCTTGCGCATCGCGAAAGCGCAGCAGTTGCGAAGTGTTGACCCCGTTGATGCTGACCTCCAGAAAGACATCCCGCTCGGCGATATTGCCGAACGACAATAGATCGGGCGATTCCGCCGCCAGGGCCGGCGCCCCCAGCAAACAGAGGGCAAGGCACCAGGCGCGTCGCCCGCGAACACGGGGAGCGCGTACTGCCATGTTGCTGCCTTCCTCGTTGGTGCCGGGCGTGCCGGCGCGCGATCAATCAACGCGAGGCGTTACGGTGACGACGTCACCGTTGATCAGGGCTTTGATCCGCACCGGTCCCGATGCGTTTTGTTTTGCGGGGATGCGCCATTCGCGTTCGCGCTGCGCCAAGGCGTATCCCACCAATCCTTCAATACCCGCCACCGGTTTGCCTGCGCTGTTGAGCACCTGCAACGCCGCCACCTGCGCGTATCGCGTGCCGGTGTTGGCCAGCCGCAGCACCCAGTCGCCGCCCGCGCGCGTGGCGTTCCAGGCCAGCTCGGGTTCGGGCGAGGGCGTAGCGCCCGCCACGAACACGGGCACGGAATACCGCAGGCGCAAAACCACGCCATTGATGCCGGGCGTGGCCGGGTCGGGGATTTCGTCGATAACCAGCCGGTAGCCGCGTTCCAGCGGCGCGAGTTCCTTGGATGCGCGCACCAGCCGCACCAATTGCTCGCCGCCGGGCGGCACCTGAATGATGGGGGGGCTTGCCTGAACTTCTTCGGTGGGCGTCAGAACATCGTCGCCATTGGCCTGCTCCCAGCGGTAGATCCGAACCTGTCCATAGACGGGTGTCGTGCCGGGATTGCGCAGCATGATGCCGCTTGCCGCCTGCTGCGGCGCGATATCCACCAGCACCGGCGATATCTGCAACGCCGCTGCGGACAGAAGCCCCGACCAGCCCGCCATGCACAACGCCAATACCGCCCGACACAGCCTCTGCATTGGCGCGCCCACTAGAAGTAGACCGTGGCGGTGACCGTGGACGAATAGTTGTCAGGGGCGGGCGTGGTCTGGGCCGGCACGATGCCATTGACCACCAGCGGCTGCGCCGTACCGTTGCCCACACCGCTGACGCGGTCGGCAACCTGGGCGTCGCCCCACACCACGGTCTGGCTGCCCGGCTTGTACAGCTGGTAGGAAACGGTGGCGGTGTTGGCGCCGGTGGCGCTCATGAAGCGCGTGGTCGCGGTGGACCCGGTGCCGGTGCCTGCGCTCAACCCCACCGCATAAGGCGTGGTGTTGCTGCACGTGACGTTCAGCGTGGTGGAGCCGGGAACGGCGGCATTCAAGACGCCGTGTGCGCCAAACGCCAGATCATTCGCGGCGATCGCGCAGTTGGCGTTGATGGTCAGTGTGACGTTGAAGGTGGCGGTGGCGGTGGTTTGCGCGGAAACCATACCGGGCGCGGCGCCAGCGCCGATTAAGGACAACGTTGCTGCATACCAGGACAAGCGTTTCATAAGGAAACCCTCCACCAAATAGTTGCACCATGCGACGTACGAAAAATAATCGTACGTCGAATAAATAAATCCGGCACGACTTCGTTTCAATTTACCCGCGCCATTATTACGTTTTCTAACTAAACCCACGCATGCCGGATTATCCAAAGCCGTCAGTTTATCTATGAAAACTCAAACAAGTTAGCCACATACATTTAGTTATATTTATGCACCGAAGCCCGTGTCCCACCGTGACAATATTCAAACAAACCCGTTCGGGCGGTGCAAATAACTGATTCAGTAAAGGCATTAAGCCATGTGACCATGCGGTCGCATTATTAATGCCTGACCGGCCAAACCAAACACCATTGGCGCCGCCACGCCCTTCGGCTGACGAAGCGTTGAATCGCGATGCGGCATTAGAATCAGTGCTCTTGATTCCGGACGCCCCGCCCGGAACCCTCGCTGTTACCTCCGCCCCATGCTCTCGTTCTCCCGCAACACCGTTTATCCGGCTGGCGCCGGCTTGCCTGCATCGGAACGCCTGGGCGCGCTGTTAGCCGTCATGCTGGCGGTTTGCATGGCCAGCCTGGACACGGCCATCGCCAACACCGCGCTGCCCACCATTGCGCGCGACCTGCAAGCCAGCGACGCGGGCTCCATCTGGGTCATCAGCGGCTATCAGCTGGCGATGGTGGCGGGGCTGCTGCCTGCGGCGGCGCTCGGTGAAATCCTGGGCCATCGGCGCGTTTACATCGTGGGGCTGGTGGTGTTCACGTTGTCGTCGCTGGCTTGCGGGCTGGCGCCGTCGCTGCCCACGCTGGTGGTGGCGCGCATCTTGCAGGGCTTGGGCGCAGCGGGCGTGATGAGCGTAAACGGCGCGCTGCTGCGCTTTATCTATCCGTCGCACATGCTGGGCCGCGGCCTGGGGCTGAACGCGATGGTGGTGGGCTTGTCGTTCGCCGCCGGCCCCACGGCCGCATCGGCCATTCTGCTGCTGGGGTCGTGGCACTGGCTGTTCCTGATCAATGTGCCGATCGGCATTCTGGCGGCGGTGCTGGGCCTGCGCGGCCTGCCTGAAACCGCCCGCGCGCCGCACGGGTTTGATGGCGTCGCCGCCTTGCTGTGCGCGCTGACGTTGGGTTTGTTCGTGCTGGGGTCCAACGAACTGGCGCATGCCGCGCCGTGGCCGCGCGTGGTGCTGGAGTGGGGCGGCGCCATCGCCAGCCTGTGGCTGCTGATGCGCCGGCAAGCAGGGCATCCCGCCCCGATCCTGGCCGTGGACCTGCTGCGCCGGCCCTTGTTCGCCTTGTCCGCCGCCACCGCCGTTTGCGCCTTCGCCGCGCAGGCGCTGGCGTTCGTCTCGCTGCCTTTTCTGTTCCAGACGGTGCTGGGCTACAGCCAGGTGCATACCGGCTTTCTGATTACCCCGTGGCCGGTCGTTGTGGCCATCATGGCGCCGATTGCGGGGCGCCTGTCCGACAAGTATCCCGCCGGCATCTTGGGCGGCGTCGGCCTTGCGCTGTTGGCGCTGGGCATGGTGCTGCTGGCATTGATGCCCGCCACGCCGTCGGTGTGGGACATCTCATGGCGCATGGCGATTTGCGGCGCGGGCTTTGGTTTTTTCCAGTCGCCCAATCTGCGCGCCATCATGACCTCTGCCCCGGCATCGCGGGCCGGTGGCGCAAGCGGCATGATCGGCACCGTGCGCCTGTTGGGCCAGGCCACCGGCGCGGCGCTGGTGGCCGCCTGCTTCCATGTGTCCACCACGCACGGCGCGATTGCCGCCTTGTGGCTGGGCGGATTGTGTGCGGCGCTGGCCTGCATCGCCAGCTTTTCCCGCTTGCGGTTTGACGCGTCGGAACCGACGCAAGCGTCCGCGACGAGGTAGGGCGGCCGGGCCGTCCACAGGGGCGATCCAGCGTGGGCTTGGACCGGGGCAACTAAGCCGCCGACTATGCCGCCGACTATGCCGCCGACTAAGCCACCGACTATGCCACCGACTATGCCACCGACTATGCCACCGACTATGCCATCAACTATGCCGCCAACCCAGCCGGCAACGCATCGCTCAGATGGCACCAAAACGCAACAATGTTGCGCTATCTTTCAATATATTCAAGCAACACGCCGACATATTCGTAAGTTGTGAAACAGCCGCTAAATATCCCAGCGGCGAGGTCGTAATTGTCGTTGCAGCACTCGCTGTATCTGGGAACGACACGCATGACACAGTTTTTGAAAGACATCACGATCCGCCGCATGATTCTGTGCACTTTGCTCATGATCAGCGCCCTGATTACCGGCCTGTCGGCCATCAGCGTCAACGGATTGCACAGCGCCGGCGAGGCGCTTGCCGACAGCAACGAACTCCTGCACGAAGTCTCCGCCCTGTCCCGGGTCAATGATCAGATCATGCGGGCGCGGCTGCGCCTGTCGCGCCAGCTGGAATACGCCAGCGATGGCCAGGCGGCCCAAGCCGCCGAAGAAGGGCGCAGCATCGACGCCGCACTGAACGAAGCCCGCAAGCAGCAAGCGGTCTTTATCGAACTGGCCAAAAAGGACGCGCCCGCCGCCATCCTGGAGCCCATGCAAGCGGGCTTTGACGCGCTGGTCAACGGCGGCATCGCCGTGCAGCGTCAGCATCTGGACGCGGGCGACATCCCGCGCGCCCGTGCGCACGCGGCAAGCGCCGTCGTCGCCTCCAGCCGCGCCTTCGGCAAGAGCATCGAAAACTACGAGGCCTACGCCAAGGAACGCGAAACCCAGTTGTGGGCCGATGCGGCCAACAAGCGCCAGCAGGCTTACATCGGCATGGGCGTTGTGCTGGGCATCTGCCTGTTGTTGCTGGTGCTGGGCGACCGCTATGTGGTGGTGTTCGTGCGGCAGCCGCTGGAATCCATCAAAGCCCATTTCCGGCGCATCGCCAGCGGCGACCTGACCGCGCCCATTCCGCACTATGGCGCCAACTGCGTGGGCCAGATGATTCCGTATCTGCAAGAGATGCAGGCGAGCCTGGTGCGCACGGTGCACGCGGTGCGCGAAGGCGTCATCGAGATCAACACGGGGTCCAGCGAGATCGCGGCCGGCAACCAGGACTTGTCCAGCCGCACCGAGCAGCAGGCGGCCTCGCTTGAGGAAACCGCCGCCAGCATGGAGCAGCTGCTGTCCACCGTCACCAGCAACGCCGAAAATGCCCGCCAGGCCAACCAGATGGCGGCCACCGCCAGCGAAGTGGTTCAGCGCGGCGGCCAGGCGGTCAAGCAAGCCGTCAGCACCATGCGCGAAATTGCGCAGGACTCTGGCCGCATCGAAGACATTGTCAGCGTGATCGACGGCATCGCTTTCCAGACCAACATCCTGGCCTTGAACGCAGCGGTGGAAGCGGCGCGTGCGGGCGAGGAGGGCAAGGGCTTTGCCGTGGTGGCGGCTGAAGTGCGGTCGCTGGCGCAGCGCAGCGCGGGCGCCGCCAAAGAAATCAAGCAGCTGCTCAACACGTCCGGCGCCACGGTGCAGGCGGGCTCAGTGCAGGTGGAAGCTGCGGGGCGCACGATGGAAGAGATTCTGTCGACCATCGAACGCCTGACCCTGCTGGTCAACGACATCGCATCCGCATCGCACGAACAGGTGACGGGTATCGACCAAGTGAACACCGCGGTGAACCAGATGGATCAGGTCACGCAGCAAAACGCGGCGCTGGTCGAAGAAGCGGCGGCCGCCGCGTCTTCGCTTGAAACGCAGGCGCAGCGTTTGCAGAGCGCAGTCAGCGCGTTCCGTTTGCCGCCGCTGATCCAGGACCAGCGCGCCATCGCCATCGCGGCCTGAGGGCGGCGGCCGGCTAGGTGCGGCCGGCTAGGTGCGGCCGGCTAGGTGCGGCCGGCCAGGTGCGGCCGGCCAGGCGCACCCAGCTCGGCGCCCCCAGCTCGGCGCTCCCAGCTCGGCGCCCCCCACCTATTCCTTCACGTAGCAGGGGTATTGCGACTGCTGCGCGCGTGAACGCGCCGGGTCCACGTCGACCACCACGATGGATTCCGTGTCGGTGGATTGCGCCAGCGGCTCGCCGTTGGGCTGGAAGGCGAACGCGCGGCCACCGAATACCTGGCCGTCGGCGGTGCGCCCAGCGCGGTTGGAACTGACCACGTAGCAACCGGACGTGATGGCCGCCATCGCGCCCGCGGTCAGCCAGCGCCCGATGGATGCGCCGCTTGCGCGCGGCACCACGATCAGCTCTGCCCCGTCGCGTCCGTAACGACGCGACCGTTCGTTGAACATCAGCTCGGTGCACAGCTGCACGCCCAGACGAATGCCGCCCACGTCGACGACTTCAAACCCCTCCATCGCCGGACGAAACCAGGTGGCTTCAAAGAACCCCGGCTCTTCCGGAAAGTACTGCTTGTGATGCAGGCGCGTGTAGCGCCCGCCCTGCAAGGCGAAGGCTTCGTTTGCCAACCGGTCGCCTGCGGGTATGGGGCGCGACGAGACAATAGCTGGCACCGGCAGCGCCGCCAGCGCGGTCAGGCCCGCTTCGTGCATGCGCACGGATTCGGCCGCACGCGCCGGATCGTAGACGGGCGAGCCCGCGAGCCACTCGCCAAAAGGCATCTCGTTCGTGACGAGCAGGTCGGGTTCCAATTCGGCAATGCGCTCGGCAATGCCTGCCCACGTGGGGCTATCGGGGGCCAGATCCACCGGCCCTTCCATCATGCAGATCCGCATACGTTCTCCTGGATGCGCGGTGCGCCCGGCATCGGACGCGGTCAGGCCACATCGTAGAACGCCGCGCGTGGCGATAGTGCGGTAGCGGCGCACGTGGTCCGTATCTGTCGCGTCGTGGTCCGTATCCGACGCGTCGTGGTCCGTATCCGACGCGTCGTGGTCCGTATCCGGCGCGTCGTGGTCCGTTTTCCGCCGCAGCCGTGTGGCCGCGCACGGCATCCCCTTCGACCGCAAAGCCGTGCGCGTTCCGCGCGGTTCAGGCCAGCGCCGCCATGTCCAGCAACGCGCCGTGGCGAACCACGCGCTTGGGCAGGTCGCCGCCAATCCAGTACGCCAACTCCGACGGATGCGCGATGTCCCACGCCACAAAGTCCGCCACCTTGCCAGCCTCAAGCGCCCCATGCGTGGCCTGCAAGCCCAACGCGCGTGCCGCGTGTACGGTGGCGCCCGCCAGCGCCTCTTCCGGCGTCATCTTGAACAAGGTACATGCCATGCTCAGCATCAGCCGCAACGACAACACGGGCGACGTACCCGGGTTCAGGTCAGTGGAAATCGCAATCGGCACACCATGGCGGCGCAGCAGCTCCAGCGGTGGCAGCTGCGTTTCACGCAAGGCGTAGAACGCGCCGGGCAACAACACCGCCACCGTGCCAGCCTGGGCCATGGCCAGCACATCGCTTTCGGTCAGGTATTCAAGATGGTCCGCCGACAAGGCGCCATAACGCGCCGCCAAACTTGCGCCATGCAGCGACGACAACTGCTCGGCATGCAGCTTCACGGGCAAATCCAGATGCCTCGCGGCCTGGAACACGCGTTCGACCTGTTCAGGCGAAAACGCCAGATGCTCACAGAACGCATCCACCGCATCCACCAGCCCTTCGGCGGCCAGCACCGGCAACATGCGGCGCGCCACTTCGTCGATGTAATCGTCGGGCCGCCCGCGGAATTCGGGCGGCAGCGCGTGCGCGGCAAGGCAGGTCGCCTGCACCGTCAGCGGCAGCGTCTGGCCCAGCCGGCGCGCCACACGCAGCATCTTGCGCTCGTTAGGCAAATCCAGCCCGTAGCCCGACTTGACTTCAAGCGTGGTGACGCCGTCGCGCAGCAGATGCAGCGCACGCTTGCGCGCGCTGACATAGAGTTCGTCTTCCGAGGCTTCGCGGGTGGCGCGCACGGTGCTGGCAATGCCGCCGCCTTGCGCGGCGATCGTTGCATAGTCCACGCCTTGCAGGCGTTGTTCGAACTCGGTGCTGCGGTTGCCGCCAAACACCAGATGGGTATGACAGTCGATCAGGCCGGGCGTAACCCACGCCCCGCCCAGATCATGGACATGCGCCGCATCCACGCCTGGCAACTCGGCCTCTGGCCCGATCCATTCGATGCGATCGGCGCGCGTCAAAATGGCCGCGCGCTCAATCACCGCATAGCCACCACCCGCCATCGTGGCGGCGTGGCAGTGTCGCCAGACCTGTCTCATGCACATCTCCTGAAAGCAGCTACATCAGTCCGAACCTTGCGCCAACGGCACGGAAATGCCGCCGTCACCCGGACGATTGGGATAGACCCAGAAACGGTACGCCACGCAAAGCAGCGCAATCCACACCACGCCCACGGCCAGCGCGGCCTGCGTGCGCGGGAAGTAACCCAGCACGGCAATCACGAACACCATGAACGCAATGGCCAGCAACGGACCCACCGGCCAGAACGGCACCGGGAATTTCAATTCCGCGACCTCTTCCGCGCTCATCTTGCGCCGCATCGCCACTTGCGACAACAGGATCATCAGCCAGACCCACACCGTGGCAAAGGTAGCGATGGAAGCGATCAGCATGAACACGCCCTCGGGAATCAGGTAGTTCAGCAGCACGCCCAGCAGCAGCGCAATCGACATCACCACCACAGTCATCCACGGCACGCCGTTCTGGGAGACGGCCGCGAACCCGCGCGGCGCCTGGCCTTGCTGCGCCATGCCATACAGCATGCGGCCCGCGCCGAAGATGTCGCTGTTGATAGCCGACACCGCCGCCGAGATCACCACGATATTGAGAATGGTGGCCGCCGAGCCAATGCCCAGGCTATCGAAGATCTGCACGAAAGGGCTGCCCTTGCTGCCGATCTGAGTCCAGGGGAAGATCGACATCAGCACGAACAGCGTCAGCACATAGAACAGCAGAATGCGCATCGGCACTGCGTTGATGGCGCGCGGAATGGTGCGGCCCGGGTCTTTGGCTTCGCCCGCCGTGATGCCGATGATTTCAATGCCGCCAAACGCAAACACCACCACCGCCAGCGACGCAATCAGCCCGCCCACGCCATTGGGCATGAAGCCGCCGTGCTCCCACAGGTTATGCACACCGGTTGCCGCGGTATCCGCGCTCAGGCCGAAACCAAACAGCATGATGCCCAGGCCGCCCGCGATCATCGCAATGATGGCGCCCACCTTCAGCAGCGACAGCCAGAATTCCAGTTCGCCAAACACCTTCACCGACAGCAGGTTGATGGCGCCAATGAAGAACACGATCGACAGCACCCAGATCCAGCGCGGCACGTCGGGGTACCAGAAACCCATGTAAAGCCCGAACGCCGTGATGTCGGCCAGGCACACGATGATCATCTCAAACGCATAGGTCCAGCCCGTGAGAAAGCCCGCAATCGGGCCGAGATAGCTGGTGGCGTAATGCCCGAACGAACCCGACACCGGGTTGCGCACCGCCATTTCCCCTAACGCGCGCATCACCATGTACACGGCGGCGCCCGCCACGATGTAGGCCAGCAGCACCGACGGGCCAGCCTCTTGAATGGCCTTGGCTGATCCGTAGAACAGCCCCGTGCCAATGGCCGAACCCAACGCCATGAACCGGATATGTCTGGCGTTGAGTCCCCGTTTGAGATCCTGCGGTTGTGCTTGCATGTCTGTCTCCGTACTTGTTTTATAGGCGTACAGCATCAAACGCCGCGCGAGCGCCTTCTATGGGCGCGTGCGCACGGCGCAGCAATGGCGGCCGTCAAACGACGGCCGCAACATCGAAATCAAAGGCTGGGCAGCAGGCCGGCGGGCATCAGGCCATTCATGACATGCGCGCTGAGCAGGCCGCTGGCCGCCGCGATGTCAGGCGCGAAGAAGCGGTCTTCTTCGTAATGCGGCACCTGCTCGCGCAGCGCGCGGCGCGCCTGCTCAAGCTTGGGCGACGTCTTCAAGCCTTCGCGGAAGTCCAGGCCCTGGCAGGCGCCCAGCCATTCGATGGCCAGGATGTCGCGCACGTTCTCAGCCATGGCCCACAGGCGCTTGCCCGCGTTGGGCGCCATGGAAACGTGGTCTTCCTGGTTGGCGGACGTGGGCATGCTGTCAATGCTGGCGGGGTGCGCCAGCGCCTTGTTGTCGCTGGCCAGCGCGGCGGCCGTGACCTGGGCGATCATGAAGCCCGAGTTGACGCCGCCCTTTGCAACCAGGAACGGTGGCAGCTGCGACATATGCTTGTCCATCATCAGCGCGATGCGCCGTTCAGACAGCGCGCCAATTTCCGCCAGCGCCAGCGCCAGGTTGTCGGCCACCAGCGCCACCGGTTCCGCATGGAAGTTGCCGCCAGAAATCACGTCGCCTTGGGCGGTGAACACCAGCGGGTTGTCGGACACCGCGTTTGCTTCAATTTGCAGCACCTGCGCCGCATGACGAATCTGCGTCAGGCAGGCGCCCATCACTTGCGGCTGGCAGCGCAGGGAGTAGGGGTCTTGCACCTTTTCGCAATCCGCATGCGAATGGCCGACTTCGCTATCGTCGCCCAGCAGTTCGCGGTACACGGCCGCCACGGCGATCTGGCCGGGCTGGCCGCGTGCGGCGTGAATGCGGGCGTCAAACGGCACGCGCGAGCCCAGCATGGCTTCCACGCTCAGGCTGCCGCAAACCAGACCCGCGGCCATCATGTCTTCGGCTTCGAACAAGCCACGCAACGCGTAGGCCGTGGACACCTGCGTGCCGTTCAGCAGCGCCAGCCCTTCCTTGGCGGCAAGCGTCAGCGGCACAAGGCCTGCACGCGCCAGCGCCTCTTGCGCAGGCAGCCATTCGCCTTGGAAGCGCGCGCGGCTTTCGCCCAGCAGCACCAGCGACATATGCGCAAGCGGGGCCAGGTCACCCGATGCGCCGACCGAACCTTTCAGCGGGATGTGCGGGTAGACGCCCGCATTCACCAGCGCAATCAGGCTGTCGATGACGTGGCGGCGGATACCGGAATAACCACGCGCCAGGCTGTTGATCTTCAACACCATGATCAGGCGAACCATCGCGTCATCCAGCGCCTCGCCCACGCCCGCCGCGTGCGAGCGCACTAGCGACGTCTGCAACGCTTGCAGGTCTTCGCGCGCGATCTTGGTAGAGGCCAGCAAGCCAAACCCGGTGTTGATGCCGTACACGGTACGGCCTTCCGCGATGATGCGTTCAACCGTCGCCACGCTGGCGTCGATGGGGTCCGCCGCACTGGCGTCCAGCGTCAGGCGCACGGGCTCGTGATACACACGGCGCAGATCCGACAAGGTCAGGTGGCCGGGCTTGATATGCAAATCCATTCTTGATCTCCTACGCCGGTCAGCCGGCTTCATGCAATGTCGTGGTTACGCGGGTTCTTGCGTGGGCCGCCGCGCCGACGCGTCGGACGCATCGGCCTCAGGACGCGGCCCGCGCCGCGCAAACAGGTAATAAAGGATGCTGGGCACGATCAGCCCGATGATCCACGAGATATCCACACCCCCCAGCCGCTCGACCATCGGGCCGGTGTACAGCTTGGTCGAGATAAAGGGCATCTGCACCAGCACGCCAAACGCATAAACCAGAATGCCGGGCAGGTTCCAGCGCCCGTAACGCCCGTTCGGGTCGGACAGCGCCGGCACGTCGTAGCGCTCGCGGTTGACGAAGTAGTAGTCCACCAGATTCACCGCGCTCCACGGCACGAAGAACGCCAGCAGGAACAGGATGAAGGACTTGAATGCGTTCAGGAAAGAATGCTGGCCGATCAGCGCCACGGCCGTCGCCGCGCCCACGATCAGCACCACCGCCACCGCACGCTGGCGCCGCGTGATCTCGACATGGCCCCGAAAGCCGCTGACGATGGTTGCGATGCACATGAAGCTGCCGTACGAATTCAGCGTGGAAATCGTGACCTTGCCAAACGCGATGCTGAAGTACAGCAGCGCCGCCATCGTGCCTGTGCCGCCCAGCCCGACGATGTACGCCACCTCGCGCCCCGCGAACTGGCCCGCCGCCATGGCCGCAGCCAGCACGCCCAGCACCATCGCAATCTGCGCGCCCAAGACAGACCCCAGCCCCACCGCCACAAACGTCTTCACCGGAGACGTGCGGCTGGGCAGGTAACGCGAATAGTCCGCTACGTAAGGGCCATATGCGATCTGCCACGATGCCGCCAGCGACACGGCCAGCAGGAATTTGTCCCAACTGAAATGCCGGATCTGCAGCAGCTGGCCCACGTCTCCCACCGCGATAACGCGGCTGAACAGGTACACGAAGGCGATCAGCCCGAACACCGTGGCGATGCGGCCGATGATGTGGATCACGCGGTAGCCGAACAGCGTGGCCGCGATGATCACGGCCGCGAAGATCAGGATGCCGGTGGTGTCGCTGACGCCGAACAACTGGCCCAGCGCCTGCCCCGACAACACCGTGCCCGTGGCGGTGAAGCCCAGGTACATCAGGCACACCAGCACGATCGGTATCGCCGCGCCGTACACGCCGAACTGCACGCGGCTGGAGATCATCTGCGGCAGGCCCAGTTTCGGGCCTTGCGCCGCATGCAGCGCCATCACCCCGCCGCCCAGCACCTGCCCGATGAACAAGCCAATCAGCGACCAGAAGACGTCACCCCCCAACACCACGGCAAGCGCCCCGGTGACAATGGCCGTGATCTGAAGGTTGGCGCCCATCCACAGCGTGAACTGGCTGTAGAGCTTGCCGTGCCGCTCGGATTCCGGAATGTAGTCAATGGAGCGCCGCTCGATCAGCGGCGCGGCGCCTGGCTCACCGTGCTGCGCCATCGCGTTGCCCCGAGGTCACCATGGGCAGGTTCAAGCCCTGTTCCTTCGCGCATTCGATCGCGATGTCGTAGCCGGCGTCGGCATGCCGCATCACGCCGGTGGCCGGGTCGTTGATCAGTACGCGGGCGATGCGTTCGGCGGCGGCGTCGGTGCCGTCGCACACGATCACCATGCCCGAATGCTGCGAGAAGCCCATGCCCACGCCGCCGCCATGATGCAGCGATACCCAGGTTGCGCCGCTGGCGGTGTTCAGCAGGGCGTTCAGCAGCGGCCAGTCAGACACGGCGTCCGAGCCGTCGCGCATCGCTTCGGTTTCGCGGTTGGGGCTGGCGACCGAGCCGGAATCCAGGTGGTCGCGGCCGATGACGATGGGCGCAGACAACTCACCAGACCGCACCATTTCATTGAAGGCCAGACCGAGCTTGGCGCGTGCGCCCAAGCCGACCCAGCAGATACGCGCCGGCAAGCCCTGGAAGCTGATGCGCTCGCGCGCCATGCTTAACCAGTGGTGCAGATGCGCGTCGTCGGGAATCAGTTCCTTGACCTTGGCGTCCGTCTTGTAGATGTCTTGCGGGTCGCCCGACAGCGCGGCCCAGCGGAACGGGCCCACGCCACGGCAGAACAGCGGCCGGATGTAGGCGGGCACAAAGCCGGGAAAGTCGAACGCATCGGCCACGCCTTCTTCCTTGGCCATCTGCCGGATGTTGTTGCCGTAGTCGAACGTGGGAATGCCCTGGTGCTTGAACGCCAGCATCGCTTGCACATGCACTGCCATCGATTGCTTGGCGGCCTTGATGACGGCAGCGGGTTCGCGCTTGGCGCGTTCGCGGTAGTCGTCCCACGTCCAGCCGGCGGGCAGATAACCGTTCAGCGGATCATGCGCGCTGGTCTGGTCGGTGACGAGGTCGGGCTTCACGCCACGGCGCACCAGCTCGGGCAGGACGTCGGCGGCGTTGCCGCACAGCGCGATGGACACCGCACGGCCTTCCTTGGTGTAGCGGGCGACGCGCGCCAGCGCGTCATCCAGATCGGCGGCTTGTTCGTCGACATAGCGTGTGCGCAGGCGGAAATCGATGCGGCTTTGCTGGCATTCGATGTTCAGCGAGCACGCGCCGGCAAGCGTTGCCGCCAGCGGCTGCGCGCCGCCCATGCCGCCCAGGCCCGCCGTCAACACCCAGCGGCCCGTCAGGCTGCCGCCATAGTGCTGGCGGCCGGCTTCGACAAAGGTTTCGTAGGTGCCTTGGACGATGCCCTGGCTGCCGATGTAGATCCAGCTGCCGGCGGTCATCTGGCCGTACATCGCCAGACCCTTGGCGTCGAGCTCGTTGAAGTGCTCCCASGTGGCCCAGTGCGGCACCAGGTTSGAGTTKGCGATCAGCACGCGCGGCGCGTTGGCATGCGTCTTGAACACGCCGACGGGCTTGCCCGATTGCACCAGCAGCGTCTCGTCGTCGTTCAGTTCCTTGAGCGATTCAACGATTTTGTCGTAGCAGTCCCAGTCGCGCGCGGCGCGGCCAATGCCGCCATACACCACCAGTTCTTTGGGGTTTTCGGCCACGTCGGGGTCGAGGTTGTTCATCAGCATGCGCAAAGGGGCTTCGGTGAGCCAGCTCTTGGCGGTCAGTTGATTGCCGCGCGGGGCGCGGATGACGACGTCGCGATATCGGGTCGGTTGGTCCAAGAGGCTCTCCTTGATCGGTTCGGCCGCGCGAACGACGCGGCGCGGCGGTTGCCCGAATCATAGGATGCCTATGCTTGTATATACAAGATGAGAAGACCATTATTTGGCTCAGGGATTTCCCCAATGAAAAATGCCGGACCTTGATCGGGTCCGGCACGTTCGATAACCAATGGGATCACCCCGGCCAGGGGTCAGGCGTTCAGCAAGCGCGGGGCTGCAATTCAATGACGCAGGCATCCACCCCGCCCGCGGCATCCAGCTGGTATTGCGCCAGCCCGCTCTGGCCTTCCACATGCAGGCAGTCATAGCGCGACGGCAACGCGTGCGCCGCGCCGTTGATGCGCACCGTCAGCGCCTGGCCCGCATTCAGCACCAGCACGCTGTGCGCCGCGCTGTGAAAGGTGCAGGCCGCCGACACCCATTGCAGCCGAGCGTGATAACGCGCCGGCGCGTAGAACAGATTGAAATCGCGGATGGCGCCGTCCAGCAGCCGGCAATCCACCTGCGCATCACCCAAGAACGCGTACGCCTTGCGCGGCGCAAGCGGCGCTTGTTCGTGGCCATCGACCGTCAGCTGGATGCCCTGGCCTTCCAGCACCGTGATGATGCGCTGATACCCCGTAAACGCCGAGAAGCCGCCGTCCTGCGCCACATCGGCAATGGACAGGCGCCAATCGAACGCCGCCGTGCTGCCGCCCGGGTTGCAGGCAACCTCTTGTGTCGTGCCGCCGCCGTTGCGCCACGGCATGCGCGGATAATCGGCCGCGCGGTACAGATGGATGTCGGGGGTATTCATGTCGTGAACTTGCCTTCCAGGCGGTGGCGTGAGCCGGGGTGGATCAGGCGCGCCAGGGTGACGGCGCGGTCGCCAGACCACGTGCGGCGGCTGATAAGCAAGCAGGGTTCATCGCGTTCGATCTGTAGCAACTGGCATTCTCGCGGTTTGGCCAGAATGGCTTCAACGACGTGTTCGCCTTCGCTCAAGGGCGCAACACGCGTCAGGTATTCGTAGGGCGTGCTCTGCGTGAAATCCTGCTTCAGATAATCCGGCGCAAGCCGCACATTGACGTAACGGTCTTCCAGCTGAATCGGCACGTCGTCTTCGAAATGGACGATGACGGAATGGAACACCGGCTGGCCCGCACGGATCTCCAGCGCCTGCGCCTGTTCCGCGCCCGCCGCCTCTTCGGCCAGGCGCACGACGCGGCTGTGATGGCGGTGATTGCGCGCCGCAATCTCGTCGGCAATGTTGTTGACGGCAAACAGCGCCGACCGCGCCTTGGGCTGCGCCACAAACGTGCCCACGCCCTGCATGCGCACCAGCAGGCCCTCGGACGTCAGCTCGCGCAGCGCGCGGTTGATCGTCATGCGGCTGAAACCCAATTCATCGACCAGTTCGCTTTCGGACGGCACACGGTAGTGCGCGGGCCAGGCGCCGCTGCGTATCTGCTGCGCAATCATCTGCTTGACCTGTGCGTATAGCGGGGCGGGCAGGGCGTTGGTCTGGGCGGGCAATCGAGGGGGGGAAGAAGCCACGGGGGAGTCCTGGTGTGCGACGGGAAAAATCGGGTTCTAGTATAGACAGGTACACATGTCTTGCGAACGGGAACCGAATTTCCGTATACTCCCCCCCTGTATCGTTTTCGGAGCCTGCCGTGCCGCATTCGCCGGAAGAAAAGAAGCGTGTCGTCACCCGCCTGCGCCGTATCCAGGGGCAGGCGTTAGCATTGGAACGCGCGGTCAATGAAGGCACGGAGTGCGGCGCGCTGTTGCAGCAACTGGCCGCCTTGCGCGGCGCCGCCACCGGCCTGATGGCCGAAGTGCTGGAAAGCCATCTCCGGGAAACCTTCCTGCAATCCGCCCAGGGCGGGCCGCCAGACGCGAAGATCGACCCCGCAGCCGAGGTCGATCAACTGATGCGCATCGTCCGTTCCTATTTGAAGTAAGCCCACCCGACATTCGTGGAGTAACCGCTATGAAATCACGCGCAGCAGTCGCATTCGGACCCGGCAAGCCGCTGGAAATTGTTGAAATCGACGTCGCCCCGCCGCAGCGCGGCGAGGTGCTGGTGCAGATCACCCACACCGGCGTCTGCCACACCGACGCCTTCACCCTCAGTGGCGACGACCCTGAAGGCCTGTTCCCTGCCGTGCTGGGCCACGAAGGCGCGGGCATCGTCGTGGAAGTGGGCGAAGGCGTCACGTCGCTGAAGCCCGGCGACCACGTCATTCCGCTCTACACGGCCGAATGCCGCGAGTGCAAGTTCTGCCTGTCCGGCAAGACCAACCTGTGCCAGAAGGTGCGCGCCACCCAGGGCAAGGGCCTGATGCCCGATGGCACGTCGCGCTTCAGCTACGAAGGCAAGCCGATCTACCACTACATGGGCTGCTCGACGTTCAGCGAATATTCGGTCGTCAACGAGATCTCGCTGGCCAAGATCAACCCCGCCGCCCCGCATGAAAAGGTCTGCCTGCTGGGCTGTGGGGTTACCACGGGCATTGGCGCCGTGCACAACACCGCGAAGGTCAAGGAAGGCGACACCGTCGCCGTGTTCGGCCTGGGCGGCATYGGCCTGGCCGTGATCCAGGGCGCGGTGCAGGCCAAGGCCGGCCGCATCATCGCGGTGGACACCAACCCGAACAAGTTCGTGCTGGCCAGCGCCATGGGCGCCACCGATTGCATCAACCCCAAGGACTACGACAAGCCCATCCAGGACGTCATCGTCGAACTGACCGACGGCGGCGTGGACTTCTCGTTCGAGTGCATCGGCAACGTGCACGTGATGCGCGCGGCGCTGGAATGCTGCCACAAGGGCTGGGGCGAAAGCATCATCATCGGCGTGGCCGGCGCGGGCCAGGAAATCAGCACGCGTCCGTTCCAGCTGGTCACGGGCCGCGTGTGGCGCGGTTCCGCCTTCGGTGGCGTGAAGGGCCGCACGCAGCTGCCGGGCATGGTCGAAGACGCCATGAGCGGCAAGATCGATCTGGACCCGTTCGTGACGCACACGCTGCCGCTGGAACGCATCAACGAAGCCTTCGACCTGATGCATGAAGGCAAGTCGATCCGCACCGTGATTCACTTCTAAGCGTCACGTTCGCGGCAGGTTCCGGCAGGCCCGGCGCGCAATGCGCCGGGCCTGTTTTTTTATGACGCGCCCAAGACAAGTTCGCGCGCGTTCATGACACCGCTGTCATTCATCTTCACGTCATCTTCGGCCGCAACCATTCGCCCTTCATAAACGAGGGATCACACGAATGATTACGTGGAAGAGGAATGCGGGCGCGGCCATGCTGAGCGCCCTGTTGCTGGCCGGTTGCGGCGGCAATGACGATGATGACGACACGTCCGCCAGCCCGGCGCCAGAACAGCCCGCGCCCGAGCAACCCGCCGCCAGCCGGCCGATGGAACTGACGATCCTGCACATCAACGATCATCACTCCAATCTGGACAGCAAGAAAAAAGATCTGAAGCTGAAGAACGCCGCCGGTACGGCGGTGACGGCGAATGTGGACGTGGGAGGTTTCCCGCGCGTCACCGGCGCCATCAACGCGCTGTCGGCGCAGTCCGCCAACGTGCTGAAGCTGCACGCGGGCGACGCCAACACCGGCACGCTGTACTTCAACCGCGCGGGCGAAGCCGGCGAGGCCGATGCGGCCATGATGAACACGGTGTGCTTTGACGCGATGACGCTCGGCAACCACGAGTTCGACAAGGGCGACACCGGATTGAAGCGCTTTATCGACCTGCTGCACGCCGGCACATGCCAGACGCCGGTGCTAAGCGCCAACGTCACGTTCGCCGACGCCTCGGCGTTGAATCCGTCACGCGCCCCCGGCATGGTCAAGCCGTCGATCGTGTTGCAGCGCGACGGCCAGGCGATCGGCCTGGTGGGCCTGACCATCGCCAACAAGACGCAGCAATCGTCCAGCCCCGACGCGGGCACACTGTTCTCGGATGAAGCCGCCGCCGCGCAAACGCAGATCGACGCGCTGCGCGCCCAAGGCGTGAACAAGATCGTGGTGATGAGCCATATCGGCTACGACTACGACAAGCAGATCATCCCCAAGCTAAGCGGCGTTGACGTCGTGGTGGGCGGTGATTCGCACACGCTGCTGGGCCCGGATTCGATGGTGAGCTACGGCGTGGGCACGCCGTCGGGCGCTTACCCGACCGTGCTGCAAAACAAGGACGGCAAGCGCGTCTGCCTGGTGCAGGCCTGGGAATACTCGCAGGTGGTGGGCGAACTGAAGGTCAGCTTCGACGCCAACGGCGACGTGACCGAATGCGCCGGCACGCCGCACGTGCTGATGGGCGACGCGCTGACGGTGGGCGGCGCCGCCCCCGCCGCCGCCGACAACACCGCCATGCTTGCCGATGTGGCGGCCAGCGGCTTCCTGCGCATCCAGCAGCCGGACGCCCAGGCCGCAGCCGTGTTGCAGCCGTTCAAGGCAAAGGTGGACACCTTCAGCGCCAGCATCGTGGCCTCGGTTCCGCAAGAGCTGTGCTCGYGCCGCGTGCCGGGGCTGACGCGTGACCGCAGCCGCTCAAGCGCCGACTGCAACACCCTGGGCAGCGTCGACCTGCGCGGTGGCGACATGCAGCAACTGGTGGCGCAAGCCTATCTGGATGTGGCCAACGCCAACTACGGCGGCGCAGACATCACGCTGCAAAGCGGCGGCGGCGTGCGCGTGGCGCTCAAGGGCAATGTGACGGCGGCCAACGTGATCGAGGTGGTGCCGTTCGGCAACATGCTGTGGCGTCTGGACGTGACCGGCGCCGAGGTCAAGGGCATGTTGGAAGACGGCATGCAGGCGGTGTTCGGCGCGGGCGGCTCCACGGGTCCGTACCCGTACACGGGCGGCTTGCGCTGGGATGTGAACGGCGCGCAAGCGCAGGGCAGCCGCGTCACCAACATCGAAGTGCTGGATGCGGCCACCAGCACGTGGCAGCCGCTGAACGCCGCGCGCACCTACAAGCTGTTCGTGTTGAGCTTTAACGCAACCGGCGGCGACGGCTACAAGACGCTGGCGAGCGTGCCCGCCGAACGCCGTCAGGACATCGGCGTGCTGGACGCCGACGTGCTGCAAAGCTATATCGACAAGCAAGCCAAGGACCCCGTGTCCGGCCTGCCCGTGCTGAACCTGCTGCCCGTCAGCCTGTACAGCACCAAGTCGTATAGCGAATAAAGGAACGGATCAGGAGGTCAGGCCGAATTGCCGGCCTGGCGTCTGGCCTTCCAGGTACACCTTTTCGGTCTGGCCGACGAAGCGCGCCAGCGAAAATTCCCGCAGCGCCGTGCTGCGGGCTTCTTGCCCCATCTTCACGGCGATGCTGCGGTCATTCAAAATCGACGATACCGTCGTCAGCACGCTGCTGACTGAACCGGGCGGCACCACCCAGCCGTTGCGGCCGTCGGTCACGTTCTCGGTCAATCCGCCCACCTTGCTGACGATGACGGGCTTGCCGGCCGCCATCATTTCGCGGCAGGCAAACGAAATCGTCTCAAGCCGCGACGACAGCACGAAGCCCACATCCAACGCCGCCAGGAACGGGCGCACGTCATCCAGCAGACCCGTGAAAATAACCTGATCCGTCATGGCCAGATCGGCCACGCGCTGGCGCTGCTCGTCATCGGGCGCCTTGCCGGCGATCAGAATCACGACCTGATCCCGCTGATGCTCGGGCAAGAGCGACACGGCGGTCACCATGTCCAGCCAATTCTTGTAGATGGCGGTGCCGGCGTTGCTGCCGATCACCAGCCGGCGCTGCATGCTGGCCGGCAACAGGGCGGCACGCGCCGCCGCCGCTTCTTCTGCGCTGGCCGGTTGATATTGCTGCGTGCAAACGCCGTTGTGCACCACCCGCAGGTCTTCATCGCGGAACACAGAATCTTTCATACGGCGAAAGGTGTGGCCGCACACGCAGATGACGCGGTTCGTGCCCCACTTCGCGCGCATGCGCACACCCAGGCTGTTCGAGGCCCGATCGGTGTGTTGCGTGTAGACGATGAACGGACGCTTGGCGCCCATGCCCACCGTGGCCAGCATGCACAGGCGATGGTCGGCAGACCCATTCACATGGATGACGTCGAACTGCTCTTTGCGCAGCAAGGTGCGCAAGCGGCGCAACGCGCTTAACTGCTGAAACGGGCGCCCCTTGAACTCCAGGTCGATGGAATGCACGCCGGGCAAGGCATGCGCCTCGGCCAGCAGACGGCTGCCGCGCGGCGCGGCAACCGTAATGTGCGCGCGCTGGCGCAGCATGCGCGCCAGCGACATCACATAAGTGGTGTGGCCGCCGCCATCGCCCTGATGGAAATTGGTGTAGAGAATCTTCATGATGTAAGGCCCGAGAGCAGTTGCGGGGAAGGCGGAGACTCCCCTTGATTGAGCAAACAGCTCCAATGACGCTTTTCGAATACGTCATCGCCCAGACGGCTGCCGGGAGACAAGTTGTAGACCTTGACGCCACGTGCGGCGAGCAAGCGGCTGGCCGCGCGGAAAGCGGGTTCGATGTGGCCGGTGAATTGGCGGTCAAGTGCGGTGGCCAACTGCGCCCCGGGTTGTTCGTAGAAGCGCGGCCCAGCCGCCGCGGTCAGGTCCAGGCCGTGCAGGTACACGGTGCGCGCCCCCATCCAGGCCAGCAGCTGCAACGCCGTGTATGCCACGGTGCCGCCGCCAAAGAGGCCGCGCGCGGGGTTCAGGCTGAAGCCGTGCGCGTGTTCAGGGTTGTGCGCGTCGAACAGCACCAGCTCGGGGTCACGCGCCAGTTGCGCTTCGAGTTCATCAGGTTGCGCGCGCGGTTGCAGCGCGCGCTGGTGCACTTCTTCGAACAGCGCGATGCGGCAACGGATGGCGCCGGCATCAAACAGGAAGGCAATCCAGCGATAGACCTCGGGCGTGACGAACAGCAGCAGGTCTTGCGACAGCACCTCGGCCACAAGATCGCGCCGGCGCTTGACGAAGCCGGCGTCCAGCATCGCGTAGTAATCGAAGCGCAACGCCGGATGCTGGCGGCGCAGCGCGATGGACCCGTTCACGCCCATGACGGAACGTAGACCGCATTGCGCGTAATCGATCTGCGCAACCGACGGACCGCTAAGAATCAGGTGTGCGTCGCCGTGAATGGCGCGCGGCACCTGTCCCATCGGCAGCGTGGCCGGCCCGCGCACGCCCACCAGATCGCACGCCACCAGTTGCTCGCTGCCTTCGCGCCGCACCTTCACCAATGGCCACAGCGTCTCGTTGTGCCGATAGGCTCCGCCACGCGTGTAGCGGTAAAAATAGCGAAAGCCTTTGGTCAACGGACGCGAGCGGAGCAGGCGAGGGACAAGCGCAAAACGGGTCATGAATGGGTGCCACTGAAAGCGCGGCGAAACCTAGCGAGAGGCGGATTCTACTCAGCCGCCCCCCCTCACGACGGGTTCGAAACATTTGAGATGTAACAGCATTGGCGGCCGCCATTTGCCCCTTAATTTGGCGGCTGCCACCTGGCGTTTCCGGGCTTCCCACATAGCGGAACGGGGGGGCAGCCAAACGCGTCGACATTGCACCAGAACCGTGCATGCGCACTGTGCCTTCGGCACTAGCCGGCCTGATCCGGGCGGGACGCGCCAACGTACCTTCCATTACGTTTTGCGCCAAAACGAAAGGCGACTGCAAGCAAGCACCGCAGCCGCCGGTTGCCGCGTTCAGCGCGCGTGGCGCACGCTCATCAGGCTCAGGATCTCGAACATGATCTGCGCGCCCGCATGCGCGGTGTTCGCCGTGGCGTCATAGGCCGGCGCCACCTCAACCAGATCCCCGCCCACGATGTTGATACCCGCCAGCCCGCGCAGCATCGCCTGCGCTTCGCGCACCGTCACGCCGCCAACCTCTGGCGTGCCGGTGCCGGGTGCGAACGCCGGGTCCAGGCAATCAATATCGAACGAGACGTACACGGGCGAGTCGCCCACCACCTCGCGGGCGCGGGCGATGATGGCCGGGACGCCCATCGTGGCGATGTCTTCGGCGTGAATCACCGTCATGCCGGACGCGTACGAGAATTCCCACAGGTATTCCGCCGCGCCGCGGATGCCGATTTGAATGGTGCGGGTGGGGTCCAGCACGCCATCCAGCACGGCCTGGCGGAACGGGCCGCCGTGATGGAAGCGGCTGCCATCAAACGGGCCACCGGTGTCACAGTGCGCATCAAAGTGGATCAACGCCAACGGTTGTTCGCGCCCCAGCGCCCGCAGGATCGGCAGCGTGACGGAATGGTCGCCGCCGGCGGACAACGGCATGACGCCCGCCGCGTGAATCTTGGCGTACGCGTCTTCGATGTCCTGATGCGATTGGTCCAGGCTGAAGCGGCTGCGCATGGGCACGTCGCCAATGTCGGCCACGCGCAGGTCGCGCGTGGGCGTACAGCGCAGCACGTGGTGGTACGGGCCGACGCGTTCAATGGCGCGCAGCGCGCGCGGCCCGAAGCGGCAACCGCTGCGGTTGCTGGCGCCCAAATCCATCGGCACGCCTGTCAGCGCCACTTGCAGGTCACCGAAGTCGGGCGCGCTCCAATCGATCTGGTGTGCGGGCGCATCCATCAGCGTGGGCATGCCCGCGTAAGGCGCGCTGCGCGTGCCGCTGGCGTCGATGATGTTGGCGGCCACGGCGCTGAAATGCGGGTCGTGAATCTGCGCTTCGTTGTCGCCGCCAAAGCGGGCGCGCAAGGCCGCGAGCTTGTCGGGGGTGTAGGTCATGCTGGTCTCCTGTCAGGGATGGATGGGGGGATGGCTGATGTCGGCGGGTTCATTCCGCCCCGGCTGGGCGGGCGGGCGCGTCGCGATGCCGCTGCGGGGCGGGCGCTTCCCGGTGTCGCTGCGGGGCGGGCGCGTCGCGGTATGCCCGCGCCGCCTCCGCGCGGCCCAGCAGGCTGATCGCAATGAAACTGATGGCGCTGGCTGCCAGCGCGGCATACACCGGCGTGTTGGCCGCCAGCCCGTCTTTCAACATGAAGCCAATCGCGGTGAAGCAGCCCAGCAGCATGCTGGCGATGGCGCCCGCGGTGGTGGCGCGGCGCCAGTAGATGGCGCCCAGCAACGGCACCAGCATGCCGCCCACCAGCAGGTTGTAGGCGCAGGTCAGGGCGCTGAGCACGTCGTCCACCACCAGCGCGATACCCAGCGCCGACAAGCCCGCCAGCAGCGTGATCAGCCGGTTCAGGCGCACATCTGTGAACGCGCGGCCGCCGCGCAGCGCGGGCAGCAGGTCTTCGGTCAAGACGGTGGACGTGGCCAGCATCGCCGCGCTGGCGGTGGACATCATGGCCGCCAGCGCCGCCGCGATGACCAGCCCCCGGATACCGTCCGGCAAGCTGGCCTGCACGATGGCGGCAAACGCGTTGTTCACATTGTCCAGATCGGGCAGCAGCACTTTGGCGGTCATGCCGATCAGCGCGCCCACCAGGCCGTAGACAATGCAGTACAGCCCCGCCACGGTGCCCGCCACCTGCGCCACGCGGGTCGTGCGGGCGGTGAAGACGCGCTGCCAGATTTCCTGCCCGATCAGGATGCCCAGGAAGTAGATGACAAAGTACGTGATGATCGTGCTCCAGCCGATGGCCGCCATGTCGAAGCTGGCGGCAGGCAAACGCGCGACGAGCTCATCCCAGCCACCGACTCGCATCAAACAGATGGGCAGCAAAATGAACATCAGCCCCACCGTCTTGATCACGAACTGCACGATGTCGGTCAGCGTCAGCGACCACATGCCGCCCACGGCGGAGTACAGCGCCACGACGCCGCCGCCCACCACCACCGATACCCAGAACGGCAGGCCGAACAGCACCTGCATGACGGTGCCGATGGCAATGACGGAAGTGGCCGCCAGCATCAATGCATACGCCATCATCACCAGCGCGCTGACGTGCTTGGTGTTGGCGGTAAAGCGCCGCTCAAGCACCTGCGTCACCGTGTAGATGCGCAGCTTCAGCAAGGGCTTGGCCAACACCAGGTTCAGCACCATGATGCCCAGCCCCAGCGCGGCGCATAGCCAGAAGCCCGAGATGCCGTACACATACCCCAGCCGCACTGTGCCGACGGTGCTGGCGCCGCCCAGCACGGTGGCGGCCATGGTGCCCATGTACAGGCTCGGCCCCAGATTGCGCCCGGCCACCAGAAAGTCTTCCTGCGTCTTCGCGCGCCGCATGCCGTACCAGCCCAGCAGCAACATGCCCGCCAGATAAATCAAGACGACGCCAATGTCCAGAATCATGTCCCACACCTCCCCACACGCCTATCGCCGGCATCACACCGAGCCGGATAGAAGTTATTAATCGCCGTTTCACCGTATTGCAGTGCCCGGCCGTTTTGATGTGCGGTCGGTCGCCTCGTTCGGCCGCCCCGACAGCCCTGTGGATAATAGGAATGACGCCAACGCTGATCCATATCTCGTTCGACTTACAAGCATCGATGCACGTCGATGTTTTATAGGTGCCAACCCTATGCTTTCCCAAGTTTCCGACCTTGATCTCCGCTTGATCCGGGTGTTTATCGCCATCGTGGATGCGGGCGGCGTGTCGGCCGCGCAGGACATGCTGGGCGTGGGGCAGTCCACCATCAGCAGCCAGCTGGCCACGCTGGAAACCCGGCTGGATTTCAAGCTGTGCGAACGCGGACGCGGCGGCTTCCGGCTGACGGCGAAAGGCCAGCGTTTTGAAAAACTGGCGCGCGGCGCGCTGGCGTCGTTGAACACCTTCAGCGCCGAAGCGCGCAACATGCATCGGCAGTTGGTGGGCGACCTGACGCTGGGCCTGATCGGCAACGCCACGATGGCGCACAACGTGCGCATCGGACAGGCCATCGAACGCTTCCGCCAGCGCGACGAAGCGGTGCGCTTGTCAGTACTGATCCGCGGGCCGCGCGAACTGGAAGAGCTGCTGTTGAAAGACGACATGCAAGTTGCCGTGGGCTACTTTCTGCACCGCGTGCCGATGCTGGACTACACGCCGCTATTCCAGGAGCGCCAGGTGGCGTACTGCGGCTCAACGCATCCGCTGGCGCCGCGCGCCGGCCACGTCACGGTGGACGAGGTGGCCAACGCCGACTGGACCTGGCGCACGTATCCGCTGCCAGAAGCCTCGTTCACGGGCCGGCCCCGCCGCATCACGTCACAGGCCGACAACATGGAGGCCGCCGCCATGCTGATTCTGTCGGGCGCGCATCTGGGCTATCTGCCTGAACACTTTGCCGCGCCCTATGTGGCGGCGGGCCTCTTGCACGCGCTGGACGCCAACACGTTTCGCTATGACGTCGACATCAGCATGGTGGCCAAGAAGCGCCCGTATCTGAACGACATCACGGTGGCGTTCCTGGAGGACATCCGGGCGGCGCTGGGGGTTGCGGCCAATGACGGCGCGGGCGGCCACCCTGGCCGCACGGAAGTCAGCGGCATCTGATATTGTTCCCGAACGCCCTTACGCCTTTCACCCACGCCCGATGCCGCTACGCCCCGACTCCCCCGCCTTGCAAGACGCCATTGCCGACGCCATCAGCACGGCCACGCGCGGCGCAGGCCGTGTGAACATTCTTATCGCCGGCAAAACGGGGGTAGGCAAAAGCACGTTGATCAACGCCGTCTTTCGCGGCGAACTGGCCAAGACCGGCGCGGGCAAACCCGTCACGCAAAGCACGCAGGAATACACAAAGCCCGGCCACCCGCTCACCATCATCGACACGCGCGGCCTGGAAGTGGGCGACTACGCGCGCTCGCGCCAACAGCTGACGGACCTGATCCAGGAACGTTCCGCCTCGGACGACCACGACAAGCATGTGCACGTGGCCTGGCTCTGCGTCCAGGACAGCAGCCACCGCGTTGAAGACGCCGAAATCGAACTGTGCGACATGCTGGCCAACGCCGGCATTCCCGTCGTGGCCGTGCTGACGAAAGCGCGCAAGAACAGCCCCTTTCTGGACGAGGCGCGCAAGCTCTTGCCGCGCGCAAAGCAGGTTGTGGCGGTGCGCGCGCTGCCAGAATGGATCGACGAGCTGGACGCCGAGCTGCCGCCGATGGGCCTGGACAACCTGATCGAAGCCACGGCTGAATACATCCCCGAGGCGCAGCAACGCGCCTACGCCAACGCGCTGTCCACCCGCAACAAGAAGGCCCTGGAAGTAAAAAAAAAGCGGGCTGAGATAGAAGTGAATGTGGCCGCAGGGCTGGCCGCATCGGCCGCCGCGGCGCCCATTCCTTTCTCGGACGCCGTTGCGCTGGTGCCCATTCAGGTCGGCATGATCGCGAAGATCGGCATCACCTTCGGCATGGAGCTGAACACCACTGCGATCACCACGCTCGTCACGTCAACCTTGGGCGCGTCGGCAGCCACGCTGATCGGGCGTTCGGTCGTGTCGGGCATGCTGAAGTTCATTCCCGGCGCGGGCAGCGCAATCGGCGGCACCATCGCCGCCACCACGGCGGGCGCCATCACCAAATTGCTGGGCAACGCCTACGTGGCGGTGCTGTATGACTTCTGCCAGAAGAACCCCGGCAAGGACATCGACATCGCCATGATTGCGCAGGCGTTAAAGCAGCGGGTGAAGCTGTAGATCGCTGCAATCAAATGTGTTTCAGCGACACGATTCGCAAGAATCGCGCTTTTCCTGCTAACGCGTTAAATATTGCGCGCTCCACGACGTTAAGCCGTATATCCCTCAGTTTTTTCGCGGGACAGCCCACGTGTGCGCCGGCAAGGCGCGCAAGACGCGGCCGCTCCAGCCCGCCCCCCATCCAATGATCATCGACAACTCCGACGTCATGTACCGGCACCTTGTGCAGGGCGTCGTCGACTACGCCATTTACATGCTCCATCCGGACGGCACCGTCGCCAACTGGAATGCCGGCGCCCAGCGCGCCAAGGGCTACACCCAAGAAGAAATCGTCGGCAAAAATTTCGCCTGCTTCTACAGCGAAGACGACCAGGCGGCCGGACTGCCGCAATTCGGCCTGGCGACCGCGCGCGAACAAGGACGCTTCGAGGCCGAGGGATGGCGGGTGCGCAAGGACGGCACGCTGTTCTGGGCCAACGTCGTCATCGACGCGATCTACGACGAGCAGGGTGCGCTGCTGGGCTTTGCGAAGATCACGCGCGACGTCACCGAACGGCGCGAACGCGAGCAACAGCTCTTGAAGGCCAAGGAACTGGCCGAACACTTCAATAGCGAACTGACGTCGCTGTCGAGCTTCCTGGAAGCCGTGGTGTCGCACATTCCGTCCTGCGTGCTGGTGCTGGACGCGGTGTCGCGCAACATCCTGCTGGCCAACCGCCAGGCGGAGACCACCTTCGGCGCGTCGCGCAGCGACATGATGGGTAAGCCTGCGCAGCGCAGCCTGCCCCCGCCTGTCTGCGCGCTGTTCGACCGGCTGACCAATGAAGCGCTGCGCTCGGATGGCGGCTTGCGCGAAGCCGAAGAAGAACTGATCACCGCGCGCGGCCCGCGCACCTTGCGCACGAAGACACTGGTTTTCCACAGCAACGACCCGCGCTCGCGCTACGTGCTGCTGATTACGGACGACGTCACCGACGAAAACGCGGCGCATGCGCAAGTGCGCTACATGGCCCACCACGACACGCTGACCGGCATGCCGAACCGGCGCCTGTTCCGCGAACAATTACTCAAGGCATTGAGCAGCCGGACGGGCGGGCGCAGCACGGCGGTGCTGTGCCTGGACCTGGACAACTTCAAGAGCGTGAACGACACGCTGGGCCACCCTTGCGGCGACGAACTCTTGCGGCTGCTGGCCAAGCGCCTGCCCAAGAGTTTGCGCGAGCACGACACGCTGGCCCGCCTGGGTGGCGACGAGTTCGCCGTGGTGCTGCCCAACATCGGCGAAAAAGACGACGTGCGCAAGATGGCGGAACGGCTCATCGACGTGGTGCGCCAGCCGTTTGAAGTGGACGGCCACACCGTGCCCATCAGCGTCAGCATCGGCATCGCGCTGGCCGAAACGGCCGACTGCACCGCCGACCATCTGCTGCGCTACGCCGACATGGCGCTGTACGAAGCCAAGCGCAATGGCCGCAATTGCCTGGCCTTCTTCAAGCCCGAGATGGAGACGGCGGCGCTCAAGCGGCATGAAGTCGAAATGGATTTGCGCCAGGCCATCATGTGGCAGCAGCTGCAACTGCATTACCAGCCCATCATGGACGTGAGCCATGTGCGCATCGTGGGCCGCGAGGCGCTGATGCGCTGGCAGCATCCGGTGAAGGGCCTGATCATGCCCAGTGACTTCATCCCCATCGCCGAAGAAACCGGGCTGATCCACGAGCTGGGCGCCTTCACCTTGCACGAGGCCTGCGCCGAAGCGATGCGCTGGGACGACCATGAAACCGTGGCCGTGAACCTGTCGGCCAGCCAGTTCACCAATAGCGCGCTGGTGTCGCTGGTGGAGTCGGCGCTGTCGAAGTCCGGGCTGCCGGCGCGCCGGCTGGAGCTGGAAATTACCGAATCCGTGCTGCTGGCCAATTCCGCCGCCAACCTGAACACACTGAATCGCCTGAAGGAGCTGGGCGTGAAGGTAGCGCTGGACGACTTCGGCACGGGCTATTCGTCGCTGGGCTATCTGCGTTCGTTCGAGTTCGACAAGATCAAGATCGACAAGTCGTTCACGCAAGACGTGGAATCCAGCAAAGAGGCGCTGGCCATCATCCGCGCCATCAACGGCATCGGGCGCAGCCTGGACATTCCCACCACGGCGGAAGGCGTGGAAACCGCCGAACAGCTGGACCGGCTGACGCAGGAAGGCTGCTCGCATTTCCAGGGCTATCTGCTGGGCCGGCCGGTGTCGCACGACGCCACAGCCGAAGCCACCGCCGACGCCACACCCAACGCCCCACACACCGCCGCACCCGGCGCCGCAGACTAGCGCGGCCGGACGGCCCCGGAATCAGGGGCCGTCCCCGCAATTCGCGGCCCCTGGCGCGCCCGGCCAGACCTATACTTTTCAAATCATCGGGTGCGCTGCGACGCGCCATCCTGCCCGATGCCTGCCGTGCCGCGCGTCGGAAGTGCCATCACGCAAGCCGCCCCAGCGGGGTCTCCCCCGGAGCGCTGCGCAAGGAGAATTCCATGACTCGCAAATACATCGACTGCCGCGAATTTCCGAGCGACATCAATTGCTCGGTGGCCTTTGCCGCGGATTCCGACGACGAGCTGTTGGAAACCGCCGTGCAGCACGCCACCACCGTACACAAACACACCGACTCGCCCGAACTGCGCACGCAACTAAAAGGCATGTTCCGCGACGGTACGCCGCCCGCAGATTCACCGCAGCGCGTTTGACCGCGCTGCTTACCAGGCCAGCGTCTGCACAAACTGCGCGACGCCGGTCTGGATACCCTCCGCCGGCAGGGGCGCCCTTAGAATGCTGCGGCGCTTGTCCCGGTCCACCACCCAAAACACCATCTGCGCAGGCGGCGCACCGAACGGCCCGCTCAGGCTGATCGTGCGGCCATCATCGGGCTTGGCTTCCACCTGGAACGTATATTGACGGCCTTGTACCGCACCCTTCATGCCTTCCTGCGCGTGCGGCGCGAAGGCCTCGGTATTCAGGTTCAGAATGCGCAGGCCCAGGTTGTCTTCAATGAAGGACCGCATGGACGCTTCCAGCTTGTCGTCTGGCACCGCTGCGTTCTGGTTCAGCGCCAGGCCCAACTGTTCGCCTGTCTTCAGATTGCGATAGTAAAAGCGGTTCGAGTCGATGGGCTCCAGCCGGAATTCGCCGATGCGCAACGGCAGCGTCATGCCCGTGTCGTCGTACACCACCACCGGGCTTTTTTCAGCGAGTGACCATCCATCGCCCAAGCTGCCCACCCACTGGATGAACTGACGATTCAACGCCACTGCTTCCTGCGTGCGGCCTTGGCGGTAGGCCACATCGGCGGCGATATCCAGCGCGGTCTGATAGAGCGATTCGTCGTGATACGCCTTGCTCGCATGCGCCCAGGCCGGCAGCGCCAGCTCCAGGCTGCGCCGGGCTTCGGGCAGATCGTCGCGGTCATAGGCGGCGCGGCCGATCACGGTATTCAAGCGCGCAATCTCCAGCGGAAAGACCGCATCGGGCAGGGCGGCTTCAGACAGCTCGGCCGCCTGGTCCCAGTCATGCGCCATCGACCAATACGAATCGATTTCGCGGTCCTGCTCCTGCATGGTCTTGTCACGGAAGAGGCGCACATCCCCCGTCCACGTCATGGCGTCAAACAGCTCACGCAGTTGGGCGATGGCCGCGTCCTGCTTGCCTTGCGGGAACGAGGCGCGCGCCTCGACATACCACTCGCCGCGCGCCGCGATCCATTGCGCTTCAATGCCCTTGCCGCCGGGGTAGTCGGCCTGCAACGCGCGCTTGGCGGCCACGGCGTCCTTGAACGGCAAGCCCGGCAACGCGGCTTCCGTGTCCGGCGCCGGTGTCTGGTCGCCTTCGGGTTCGCCCATCCGCCTGGCCAATGCCTGGCGCCGCGCTTGCGCGTCTTTGGCGCGCAGGTCTTCGCGATACGAGACCCAGATGCGGGCCGACAGCGCACTGCCGTCGTCCAGGGTTTGCATGTAATCCAGCTGCGCGCGTTCCGTGCGGCTGTCGGCCGGCTTGAAGCTGACCAAGGCCCAGCGGCCCGTGGCAAGCGGCAGGCTCATGCCGGCCAGCGTGTAGTTCAAGCGGCCAGCGGCAGCATCACGCGTCCAAAGTCCGGGGTAGGCGTTGCCCTGCGCGTAAATGCGCGCCTGCAAGCGCGCCACATCGGCGGCTTCGTTGGCGGCGGCGGCTTCGCGCACGGCCATCACCAGCAGTTGTTCCGTGGCGTCTTCGCTGGCGTTGCGCTTGTCGAAAATGACGATTTGCGCTTCGGCCTCGCGGCGCGCGTCGCTGTAGCGCTGTTGCTTGTGCAGCAGGCGGACGAGCGTGGCGACGGCATCGTATTCTTCGTAGTGGTTTTCGCCCTGGCGCGCCGCCTCGACTGCCTTGCGGGCCGCGCCGGTAGCGGCGGGCCAGTCCTTTTCAGCGATCAGGCGATGGGCCTCCTGCATGTGCTGCACGAAGGGGGAAGTCTGCGGCGGGCTGGCGTCGGCGGATGCCGGAACGCTTGTGGCGGCGTCCTGATTCTCCGCCCATGCCGCAGCGGGCCAGAGGGTTGCGCTGGCGGACAAGAGCGCGGCGGCAAGCAGCGTGCGAGTCAGAGGGGTGAGCATGGGCGCCATCTTAAAACTCCCGCACTTCGTCCATGGCCTCTTCCACGCGCGCGCGGTCCAGTGCGTCGATGCGGTCGCCCGCCACCTCGCGCCGCTTGGCCTCCACCGCGTCGACGATGCCCATCAGCGCCATGTAGATCTGCTCGCGTTCCACCGTTTCAATGAAGCTGGAACGGCGGTCCATGGCGTTGAAGCCTTCGGTGTACGCCAGCACAACGGGCCGCAAGGCGTCGGCCAGCGGACCGGCTTGCGTGGCCATGTCAGCCGCCAGCTTCAGCGCATCGGTGCGTGCCTTGCGGTACAGCGTGGCGGCCTTCTTGGCTTGCGCCGACGTCACGAATTCGCTGCCATCCCATTCGCGAAACGGGTTGTCCAGATTCGCGGCCAGCCACTCGGGCTTGCGCGGCTGGCGCACGCTCAGGTTCAAGCCGCGCGCCGTCTCGGCCTTGTAGGCTTTCTTGGCGGCCGCCGCCAAATCAGCCGGCACGCTGGTCAGCCACAGCATGGCCAGCGCTGGCCATGCCGACGGCCCCGGCAGGGCGGCATCCGCAGGCGGGAACACGTCGTTAAGCATCAACGTAGTCAGCGACTTCAATGCCGCCAAGCGTTCCAAGCCCTGCAAGATTCCCGGTGCGCCCCAGATGCGCAGGTCCTGCAAACGCGGGAACGCCTGCACGATGTCGTTGGCGTCCAACGACTTCACGCCATGCAGGTTCAGCGACGACACCTCAGGCAAGCCCGACCACACGGGCGCCACGGCTTGAAGGTTCACCGTGAGCCAACGGCCGTTGTCTTCGCCATGCACCACCAGATCGGCGCTGGCCGTGCCGTTCAACGTCAACGTATCCAGGCCGTCGTTCAGATGGATTTCGCGCACGCCCGTCATGTCGATGGCCACACGCCCCAGGTTCGTGCCGCGCAGATCGATGACGGGCGTGTCCTGGCCCGACAGAATCAGTTCGTTGATCGTAGGCCGTGTGCGCAGCCACGGCAGCAGCCCAGGCACGGGCGCATCGGCTTCCACCGTGGTCAGCAAGGGCAGGGCATCCAGGTCCGCCAGCGAGGCCAGCGCGCTCAGCACCTTGCCGTTCACGCGGCCCGTGGACCGCGTCAATGCCAGGCCGCCCGCCTCCAGCACCACTGTCTTGTCGTGGCGTTCTTCCCGGGCCGCCGTCTTGAAACGCGCGCGCACGTCGGCATCGATGGCATCCCAGCGGCGTTGCAGAAAATGCGTATCGCCATCCGGCCAGCCACCGCCAAAGCTCTGGGTATCGGCCGTGACCAGCGGCTCGCGCCGGCCCACATGCTGAAAGCGCTGCGGCACAGGCCCTTGCAGCCACAGGTGCTGGCGGTGCGCATTCCAGAACATGAAGTCGAAACTGCCGGGCCGCATGGCGTCCAGCGCCGCGTCGTCGGGCAGGCTCTTGCCCAGCCAGTCCAGCGTCAACACCGCCAGTAGCCCCGCGCGATTTTCGCCCCCCACATGGGTCACTTGCACCGCCGTATAGGCATCGAGTCGGCTGTTATGAACGACGTAGATATCTCCGGGCGCAGGCGTCATCGTGGCGGGTCCTTTTGGCGATTTAAAGGGGGCCAGTATACGGGTGCAGGGTGTCACGGCCGTGGGGGGGCACCCTTGCCACCCCACGTGCTACTCCCGCGGAATATCCTCCGCCCGCACCGCCCGCCCCAGCAGCCAGCCCTGGCCGATGGTTGCGGGTTGGCGCGACGACAGGTATTGCGCCTGCTCTTCGGTTTCGATGCCTTCGACGATCAGCCCCAGGCCCAGCTCGCGCGAGATATCAATGACGTGGTCAATGATGAGCGTGCCCGCCTGCTCCGCGCCAATCGCCTGCGTGAAGCGGCGGTCCAGCTTGATGGCGTCGGCCTGGATCTCGGCCAGGTAGTTGAGGTTGGAATTGCCGGTGCCGAAATCGTCGATCAGTATCCGGAACCCCTGACGGCGCAAGGTGCGAATCGTACCCAGCACATGGCTGTCCGCCAGCGGCGTGCCTTCGGTGATTTCCAGCGCCACCCGTTGCGGCGCGATGCCTTGTTCGTTCACCCGGCGCAGCAAGAAGTCGGGATACGCGTCGTTCTGCAAATCTTCCGCCGACACATTGATGCTGACGTAGAACGCCGGGTCGGTGCGCAGGCGTCCGGCCAGCTCGTGCAGCGCCCGCTCCGTCACCAGCCGCGACAGCTCACGCCCCAGGCCGATCTCTTCCGCCAGCGGCACGAACAGCGCGGGCGGCACGGCCGAGCCGTCGCGCGCGCGCCAACGCGCCAAGGCCTCCACGCCCACGAGCCGGCGCGTCGCCAGTTCGCGCAGAGGCTGATAGCGGACCTGCACATCGCCGCGCCGGATGGCTTTGCGCAAGGTGGCGCGATCGCTCTTGGATTGTTGGCGCCACAACACGCACAAGCCCGCCAGCAGCCCGCCCACGAGCGCGCCGGCAGAGGCCAGGATCAAGGCGGGCAAGGGGAACCACGACTGCACATGGGCGCGCGACACGGCGCAGATGTCCACCGTGCCGGGCGCGCATTCCGCAATCACGCGTTCGGCCCGCCAACGGGTTTGCGACGCGTTGTCGCCTTGGTTGAATGCCAGCCCGTCAGTGCGGCCAAAGCGGCGGAACACATGGGCGCCATCGCGCGTTTCGACTTTGGCGTCGATGCCGGAGCCCGGTTCGGGAAACCCGTCAAAGGCGCCCGGCGCGGTAAACACCACCACGTTATTGCGCGCGGCCATGTCGCCGATGATGCGGCGGTCGATGATATTGGCGGCGCCCACCCATAGCGTGACGCCGTTACGGGTCTTGAAGGCTTCGGGCGGCAACGCGTGGGGTTCCGCCAACAGCCCCCACGCAGCGGAACACACCAGCATGCCGTCACGCAGGCGGCCGATGTCGCGCAGAAAGGTGGCGTTGAACAACAGCACGCGCAACGTCGCAATGTCGGACGCCGAGCAAAGCGCCGTCGTGTGCGTGGCGGCGTCGATCAGGCGATGGCTTTCCTGCGCCACGCGCAGGGCGTGGGCCAGCAGGCGGGAATTATGGGCCGCCAGCCGGTCGTCGACCTGATTCAGTTCAATCAGCCGTCCGCCCAACAAGCCCGCCAGGAAACCCAGCGTCGACATCAACAGGACTACGGCCGTAATTCGAATACGTGACATCGGGGTAAGGGAGGGACACTGGCGGCGCTTCTCAACGGGAGCACCTGCGCGTAAGGCAATGTAACCGCAAGCGTCCCGTCCCCCAAAAAGAAAAACGCCCATCTCGTGAATGGGCGTTCTTTTTTTTTTGGCAAAACCTGCTGTCCGCTTATCCCTGAACCAGGGCGGACTGGCCATTGCGGGCCGTGCGCACCACGTTGAACAGGTTCTTCGGGTCTTGCAATTGCGGCGCCACTTCAATTTGGGCGCCAATGCCATGCCGCGCGGCGCTATCGCGCAACCAGCGCAGGGCCGAGAAGTCTTCCAGCGCAAAGCCCACGGAATCAAAAATGGTCACGGCATCCGCGCTTGGGCGGCCGCCATTCTGGCCGGTCAGCACCCGCCACAATTCCGTCACGGCAAAATCGGCCGGCATCTGTTGCAAGTCGCCTTCGATGCGCGTCTGCGGTTCGTATTCCACGAACACCGGGCCCATGCGCAGCACGTCCGCGTGCAGCTCCGTCTTGCCCGGGCAGTCGCCGCCCAGCGCATTGATGTGCATGCCGGGTTCGACCATGTCGGCGGTCAGGATGGTGGCGTAGGCCTTGTCGGCGGTGACGGTAGTAATGATGTCCACGCCCTTGACGGCCTGGGCGGTGCTGTCGAAACGCAGGATGCGCAACGACGGCGCAACGGTAGCCAGATTGCTTTCCAGCTTGCGGGTGGCGTCGGGGTCCACGTCATACACATGCAGCGTGTCGATACCCAGCACATAGTGGAACGCCAGCGCCTGGAATTCGGCTTGGGCGCCGTTGCCAATCAAGGCCATCGAACGCGAATCGGGGCGGGCCAGCGCGCGCGCGGCCAGGGCCGAGGTGACGGCGGTGCGCAAGGCGGTGGTCAACGTCAGTTCGCTGATCAGCAGCGGTTCACCCGTGCTGACGTGCGCCAGCGCGCCAAAGGCCATCACGGTGGACAGGCCGGCTTGCGGGTTGTCGGGGTGGCCGTTCACGAACTTGAAGCTGTAGAGCTCGTTGTCGGCAGTGGGCATCAGTTCGATGACGCCGGTGGCGGAATGGCTGGCTACGCGTGCGCATTTATCGAATTCCTGCCATCGCAGAAAGTCGGCCAACACATAGTCCAGCAGGTCGGTGAAGACCTTGCGCGGGCCTTGCAAGGCCACGATGTTGGCAACGTCGGAAGTCGTCAGCAGTGTCGTCATATTTTTCTCCCCAAGTTATGGAACAGAAATTCTGGCTGACGGCCAAATCAATTCATAGTGACAACATTCCACACGAAACGCTAAGATTCTGGCAATTCGACAGCCACAATTAGCACTTTTCACAATGGATACGCTGGATCAAAGCCTGCTGGGCCTGTTGCGCGCCAATGCCCGCCTGTCGGTGGCGACGCTGGCGAAGAAGCTGGACGTCTCGCGCGGCACCATCGACAACCGCATCCGCAAACTGGAAGAGCGCGGCATCATCGTGGGCTATACCGTGCGGCTGCGCCCGGAAGCGGAAACCGATGACATCGTGGCCTGGATGAGCATCGCCGTCGAAGGCCATGAAACCCGCAAGATCGTGAACCTGCTGATGGGCGAACCCAGCGTGGCGGGCCTGCACGACACCAATGGCCGCTGGGACTTGCTGGCGGAATTGCGCGTGCCCACCATCGACCAGCTGTCCGAAGTGCTGGACCGCCTGCGCACGCTCAAGGGCATCTCGGCCACCGAGACCAGCATTCATCTGAAGACGTTCAAGGCGTTCTAAGACATCGCGCCCTCGGGCAATCCACGCACGAGAGCGCGGGGAAACCCGATATAAAACTTTGCATAGCGTCCATGATCCAGCGTTATGCGTGGGGTGCTTGGCCTTGGCCCGCCGCCGCTAAATCGTCAATCCAATCAGTGCCTTAGCAGAATCGCCCGCGCACGCCACCGCCTTGCACGAGGCGCCGCCGCGCGGTATCGAATTTCTGCGGACGCATGCATGCTTGCATCTTCAGCCGCGCCCGGCTTCGGGCACCTTGCGGCAGGCAACCCTGCATCCCCACACTCCATGACCGACTTCGACCTGACTCTGCACAACGGCCGCATCGTCACCGCGGATGCCGATTTTATTGGCGACATCGGCATCGTTGACGGCGTCATCACCGCGATCTCGTCAAAGCTTCCTGCCGGCAAGCGCGCCATCGACGCCGCGGGCCGCTTGGTGATGCCCGGCGGCATCGACAGCCACTGCCACGTTGAACAACTGTCGAGCATGGGCGTGCTGTGCGCCGACGACTGGTACAGCGCATCGGTCTCGGCCGCGCACGGCGGCAACACCACCATCGTGCCGTTCGCGGCGCAGCATCGCGGCCAGTCGCTGCGGCAGGTGGCCGATGAGTACGCCGCATCGGCGGCGGCAAAGTCAGTCATCGACTTCAGCTACCACCTGATCATTTCCGACCCCACGCCGCAGACGCTGAACCATGACCTGCCCGAGCTGATCCGCGCCGGCATCACATCGTTCAAGGTCTTCATGACCTACGACAAGCTCAAGCTCGACGACAAGCAATTGCTGGACGTGTTCGCCATTGCCGCGCGCGAAGGGGCGTTGCCGATGGTGCACGCCGAGAACAACGATGTGATCAGCTGGATTGCGCGCCATCTGCTGGCGGCCGGACACACCGCGCCGAAGTACCACGCGGTCAGCCACGACCCCATTGCCGAAAACGAAGCCACGCAACGCGCCATCAGCCTGGCCTCTGTGCTGGAAGTGCCGGTGCTGATCGTGCACGTGTCGACGCAAGGCGGCGCGCAGGCGATTCACGCCGCGCAGACGCTGGGCGCACCCGTCTACGGCGAAACCTGCCCGCATTATTTGCTGCTGACCGCCGAAGACATCGACATCCCCGGTGTGGAAGGCGCCAAGTTCTGCTGCAGCCCGCCGCCGCGCGACCCCGTGTCGCAACAGGCGCTGTGGCAAAGCCTGGATAGCGGCACGCTGGCGCTGCTGTCGTCCGACCATGCGCCGTACCGCTACGACGAATCCGGCAAGTTGCCCGCAGGCGACGCCACCACGTTCAAGCAAATCGCCAACGGCCTGCCCGGCCTGGAAGTGCGCATGCCGCTGCTGTTCTCCGAAGGCGTGCGCAGCGGCCGCCTGAGCTTGCAGCAGTTCGTGGCGCTGACGTCCACCAACCACGCCCGCATGTACGGCCTGTATCCGAAGAAGGGCACGATCTCCGTTGGGGCTGACGCCGACATCGCCATCTGGGACCCCGAACGCGTCGTGACCTTGTCCGCCAATGGCCTGCACGACAACGTTGGCTACACGCCGTATGAAGGCCGCCAGGTTACGGGCTGGCCCACCACCGTGATCAGCCGCGGCGACGTCATCGTGGATGACGGCGCCCTGCATGCCGAACGCGGCCGCGGCCAGTTCATCGCGCGAGGTCTGCCCGCCCCGTTGCAGAAGACGCGCGAAATCTCGCCGCGCGCTGCTTTGCTGCGCAAGATTTTCCCGACCGTGATTGAGCCGTGATGCACCACGCCCATCACCTGAACCCCATTCGATAAGAACACCCTGGAGATTGATATCGTGAGCAACGCAACCCCCTCCCGCAAAATGGGCCTGGCGGTCGCCCAGATGGGCGCCGTGAACCTGGCCGACACCCGCGCGGTGGTCGTGCGCCGCCTGGTCGACATGATGCGCGAGGCCGCCGCCCGCAAAGCCGAATTCGTCGTGTTCCCGGAACTGGCGCTGACGACGTTCTTCCCGCGCTACTGGATGGAAGACGCCGAAGCTGTCGACCGCTACTTCGAAAAAACCATGCCCAACGCCGATGTGCAGCCGCTGTTCGACACGGCGCGCGAGCTGGGCATCGGCTTTTATCTGGGCTATGCCGAGCTGACGCCGGAAGGCCGCCAGTTCAACACCGCCATCCTGGTGGATCGCAGCGCAAAGATCATCGGCAAGTACCGCAAGATTCACTTGCCCGGCCACTCGGACCACAAGGTCGACGCGCCTTTCCAGCATCTGGAGAAGAAGTTCTTTGAAGTGGGCGACCTGGGCTTTGGCGTGTGGGAGACCAACGACGTCAAGATCGGCATGTGCCTGTGCAATGACCGCCGCTGGCCCGAGACGTATCGCGTGATGTCGCTGCAAAGTGCCGAGCTGATCGTGCTGGGCTACAACACGCCGTCGTTGAACATCCACTGGGACGAGCCCGCGCACTGGCGCACCACCACGCACGAAATCGTGCTGCAAGCCAGCGCGTATCAGAACGCGGTGTGGGTCGGCGCCGCCGCCAAGTGCGGCCATGAAGACGGCCACCACATGATCGGCAGCTCGATGATCGTGGCGCCGTCGGGCGAAATCGTGGCGCGTTCCAGCGGCGAGGAAGACGAAGTCATCACCGCGAAGATCGACCTGGGCATGGGCCAGACCTTCCGCGACCACGTGTTCAACTTCGCCAAGCACCGCAGCCCGCACCACTACAAGCTGATCACCGAGCGCACCGGCGCGGGCGAGCCGCTGCCCGTGCCAGAAGTGGTCTAAGCCCGGTTGATGATTGCCTGCGTCATTGCAGGCAATTCTTTTTTGACGATCTGGGAAAACTGCGTCAGAAACGCCTTCGCGATGGATGGCGGAGGTTCGATCCGGGAATGGGACACGTGCACGGACAACGAAATCGCTGGCTCGATACGACGCACCACGATGCCGTGCATCAACGTATCCGTGAGGCCGTACGAATCCACCAGGGCCACACCGACGCCCTGGCGCACGAACGAACACGCCGTCTGGGACGAACGCACCTCGATGGCTGGCGCGACCGCCTGGCCCAAGGGCTCCAGGTAGTTGAACAAGGTTTCGCCCAGCGGCGTATCACGGCCGTAGCCCACCAGCATCTCGCCAGCCAGCATCGCCGGATGGATGACGCTTTCGCGCGCGAGCCGATGGCCCGCGGGCAGCACGCAGACGATCTCGCCCTGCGCGAGCTCGCTGGTGATCAGGTTGGGATGCTCGGGCTTGAAGGTAGAGATAGCGATGTCCGCATGCCCCAGCAGCAGCTGGGGCAGCAGCGCATCCATGCCCAATGGGCGATAGCGGATGCGCACGCCCGGGTTGCGCGCGCAGAACTTCGCCGTCGCCGCCGGGATCAGCCATTCGCCGAAGCTGGGGCTGGACACCACGCTGACCAGCCCGCCGCCATGGCCCGCCATGCCAGCAGCCATGTCGTTCAGCCGGTTGACGCCCGCCTGAATGGATTCCACTTCCTGGAAAAGTTTGCGCGCTTCCTTGGTGGGATGCAGGCGGCCTTTGAACCGTTCAAACAGCGCGTAGCCCAAGCGCAGTTCTATCGACGCCAAGACGCGGCTGATGGCGGGCTGCGTCACATGCAGCAGCCGCCCGGCGGCGCTAAGCGAGCCCGTGATCATGATGGCGTGAAACACCTCGATCTGCCGCAGGTTCAGCGGGCCAGACCGGACCTTCCCGGGTAATTCAGACATGCTGCTTTCTTTCCTCTTGACCTGAGCGGTAGGGTCAGCGCGCGTTTGCGCCGAATTTTTTCCGCTTCTTTTGCAGGGATTCTACTCAATCATGTCCACCGCTCGCATCACGCTCGTCAACCCGAATTCGCTGACCAAGGTCACCGACGCCATCGCCCGGGCGGTGGTGCCGTTCCAGCGCCTGCCGCTGGAGTTCCGCTGCCTGACGTCGACAGGCGGGCCCGCCGGCATTCAGACCCAGGCAGAAGCCGACGCCAGCATCGCGCCGATGGCGCAGTTGTTTCTACAAGAAGCAGACACGACGGATGCGTTCATCGTCGCCTGCTTCAGCGACCCCGGCCTGCATGGGCTGCGCGACCTGGTGTCCGCGCCGGTGCTGGGCATCGGTGAAAGTTCGGTGTTGACGGCCATGAGCATGGCGACGCGCATCGGCGTCATCGCCATCGCCGCCGCGTCCGTGCCACGCCACCTGCGCAATTTCCGCGCGATGGGTGTGGCCGATCGTATCTGCGCGGAGTTGTCGCTGGATATGAAAGTCAGCGAGCTGGCCGACGCCGAGCTGGCGTTCGCGCGCATGGCGACGGTGGGCAAGACGCTGCGCGATGCGCATGGCGCCGAGGTGCTGATCATGGGCTGCGCCGGCATGGCCGACCTGCGTGGCCGGCTGGAAGACGCATGCGGCCTGCCGGTAGTGGAGCCCACGCAGGCGGCGGTGGCGATGGCGGCGGGAAGGGTGTTCAGCCGATAGGAAGAGTATGGATGGCGCGCCATCGCGCGCCATTCATCACGCCGCCTGCTGCACAAAATGCCCTGCGGCGACCTGCACCAGTTCTGCCACGTGCGGGTTGTCGCCCACCTTGCGGATCGGGCTGGGGATATCCCGCGCCGCGCGCACCGTGCGTTGATGGCGGCGCGCCGGATCGGGAATCGGCACCGCCGACAGCAGCCGCTGCGTGTAGGGATGACGCGGCCGATGCAGCACTTCCTGCGTGGGTCCGATCTCAACGATCTGGCCCATATACATGACCGCAACCCGGTGGCTGACCTTCTCCACCACGGCCATATCGTGCGAAATGAACAGGTACGACAAGCCCATCTCGGCCTGCAATTCCTTCATCAGTTCAATCACGCGGGCCTGCACGGAAACGTCCAGCGCCGACACCGGTTCATCCGCCACGATGATCTTCGGGTTCACCGATAGCGCGCGTGCAATGCACAGGCGCTGGCGTTGTCCGCCTGAAAACTGGTGCGCATAACGGTCCAGGAATTCACGCGGCAGGTTGACGCGTTCAAGCAGCTGCGCGGCGCGTTCACGGCGCTGTTCGCGCGTGTAGCCGCCGTGTACTTTCAACGGCTCGCTGACCAAGTCCCACGCATGCAGGCGCGGGTTCAAGGACGCGTAGGGGTCTTGGAAAATCATCTGAATATGCCGCCGCATGTCACGCATCTTGTCGGGCGACATATGCGTGACGTCCTGGCCCGCCAGGCGGATCACGCCTTCGGTCGGCTGCACCAGCTTCATCAGCAAGCGTCCGGTGGTCGACTTGCCCGACCCGGACTCACCCACCAGCGCCAGCGTCTCGCCCGCGCGCAGCGTGAACGACACGCCTTCCACCGCATGCACGTTGGCCACCACCTTGCCGAACGCGCCCGCCTTCACGGGAAAGCGCTTGGCCAGGCCCGCCACTTCCAGCACGGCGGGGCGGTCGTGCACCACGGCTTCGTCAGGCGACCCATCGCCCAGCTTGGGCACGGCGGCCAGCAGGTCACGCGTGTACGGCTGTTGCGGCGCGTCGAACAGCGCCACGGTGGCGTTTTCCTCGACCTTGTCGCCATGGCGCATCACGACCACGCGGTCTGCAATTTCAGCCACCACGCCCATATCGTGCGTGATGAACAGCACCGCCATGCCGACTTCGCGTTGCAGGTCGCGGATCAAGTCGATGATTTCGGCCTGCACCGTGACGTCCAGCGCGGTGGTCGGCTCGTCGGCGATCAGCAGCTGCGGACGGCAGGCCAAGGCCATCGCGATCATCACGCGTTGGCGCATGCCGCCGGACAAGTCACCGGGATACTGCGTCATGCGACGCTGCGGTTCCGACATCTTCACCGCCACCAGCATGGCTTCGGCCTTCTTCCAGGCTTCCTCGCGCGAGATGTCCTGATGCAGCAGATAGACCTCGGCCAACTGGTCGCCCACCGTCATCACCGGGTTCAGCGATGTCATGGGTTCCTGGAAGATCATCGAGATCTCGTTGCCGCGGATGCGGCGCAGCTTGGACTCCGGCAGCTTGAACAGGTCCACTTCCTGGCCGTCGCGCGGCACAAAGCGCGCCGCGCCCGTGGCGATGCGGCCGCCCGCGCGTTCGATCAGGCGCAAGATGGACAGCGCCGTCACCGACTTGCCCGACCCCGACTCGCCCACCAGCGCCACCGTTTCACCACGCCCGATGGTGAAGTCCAGCGACTTCACAGCGCGGTACGGGTTGGCGCGGGCGCCAAACGCCACGCTCAGGCCTTCCACCGCCAGTAGTGTCTCGTTGTTCAAGGCGCTCTCCGTCATGCGCGGCTGGGGAACACGCGCGGCGACATGGCGTCGATGCTGCGTCCCGCGTAGTCGCGCTGCGACACCGTCGCGATCGTCTGCGCCTGCGCGCGTTCCACTTCCTGCATGCAGCGCTCGATGTCGATGGTCAGCAGTTCGCCGTTCTTCACGACCTGTTCACCGTCCACATACACGTCGCGGATGGCGCGGTCGCCAGCCGAATAGATCAGGCTGCGCAACGGCTCGCGGCCGGGGCGCATGTAGGGGTGTGACAAGTCGACCAGCGAAAAGTCGGCCTTGCCGCCCACCTTGATGCGGCCGATGTCGTCGCGGCCCAGCATCTTGGCGCCGTTCACCGTTGCGGCATTGAACACTTCTTCGGTGGATGCGGCGCGGAAATGGCCGGCCTGCAAACGGGCCACATAGCAGGCCAGGCGCATCTCATCGAGCATGTTGTGCGGGAAGGTGTCGGTGCCAATGCCCACGTTGATACCGGCGCGCAGGTAGCGGCCCAGGAAGCTCATCGCAATACCGCGGCGCACGAACACCGTGGGACAGTGCGCCACGTGCGCGCCAGAGCGTTGCAGCAGGCCGAAGTCGTCGGCATGCGGCCAGTACAGCGTGCGGTGATCGTTCAGGAAGATGCCGTGGCCGATGATCAGGTCGGGGTCCAGCAAGCCCTGGTCGTCCAGCCATTCGATGGGCGTGCGGCCATGGCGGCGCGTCATCTCGGAAAATTCCACCACGCTTTGCGCGGCGTGAATCTGCATGGGGATGCCCAGGCTGCGCGCGGCGGCCTGCGCTTCCTTCAGCAGTTCGGGCGTACATGTGTCCACCTGCGAGGGGCACAGCATGGCGCTCAGACGGCCGCTTGGATGATCGATGGCGCTATTCACTACGTCCAGCGCAGCTTCGAAAGATTTAACGGCGCTGGCCTCGTCCCAGGTGTATTCCACCGAGTGGCCGTCGGTGGTGCGCCATGCGGCGGAACGGAACATCGGACCCAGCACGCCACGGATGCCGGTGCCGGCCACGACGTCGGCCCAACCTGGGCGCGGCAGCGACATGTCCACGAACGTGGTCACGCCCGACAGCAGCATTTCCGATATGGCGACCTGGTTGGAATATTGCGCGGTCTCGATGCCCATGCGGAAGACGGGCATGTACTCGTACAACGAGCTTTGGCCCAGCTTGTCGCTGCCCAACTCTTCGAGCAGGCCGCGGTTGCCGGGTTCCGACGACGGATGCGTATGCACGTTGACCAGACCCGGCATGGCCATCAGGCCATGGCCCGCGACGACGTTATCCGCCGGCCCGGCGTACCCGGTGCCCGCGTGGATGACGGTGTTGCCGCGCATCACCAGATCGGCGTTTTCGATGTAGACGTGCGAACCCAGTTCGGCATCCCACGCGACGAGCGTGGACAGGTTCTTGAAGTGGGTAATGCGGGCTTGATTGGTGTCGCTCACGGCAGGCTCTCAGTACAGCTTGAAGATGGGGAACGATGAAGAGGCGAAGCAGCCCCTGCGGCGCGGCACCGGCCGCGCCGCAGGGGCGTCGTTTACTTGAACGCGATGTCCAGACCCTTGTAGGCCGCAGCACCGAAGATGCCATGCGCCTTCATCGGCTTCATGCGCGGGCCGCCCACGAGGTACATCGAGTCGTGATACAGCGGAATCCACGCAGCGCCGTCCGAGATCTTCGTCAACGCCTTGGACACGATGGCGTCGCCCGCGGCCGGGTCCAGCGCCTCGCTGCCTTCGGCCAGCCACTTGTCGGTCTCGGGGTCTTTCCAGTTCATGCGGTTGGGCGTGGGCACGCTGTTGGACAGGAAGTAGCTGTTCAGCGCTTCGCCCGTGCTCATGTAGCCAAAGCTCATGCTGAATTCATCGAATTCCTGCGTGGCCAGCTTGCCCCAGGCGGAGGTCGAATCGAACAGCTGCACGCGCAGGTCCACGCCCACTTTCTTCATGTCGCCTTGCACGGCTTCCATGATGTCTTTCCAGTAGCCGGTGATGCCGTAGTGCAGCAGCGACAACTTCTGGCCGTCTTTGTAGCGGTAGCCGTCAGGCCCCTTCTTCCAGCCGGCTTCGTCCAGCAGCTTGTTGGCCGCAGCCGGGTCGTAGCGGTAGGCGTCATTGCTGCCGGCGGGCGTTTTAGTAGCCAGCATGCTGGTCGCCGGTTGCGCTTCGCCGAAGGTGATGGCTTCGGTCAACGCCTGGCGGTTGATCGCCAGATTGATGGCGCGGCGCACGTTCACGTCGGTCAGCATGGGCTTGTCGATCTTGAAGCCCAGGAAGAACGTCCAGTAGAACGGGTCGGCGCGGCTGACGAACAGGCGCTTGTCGGCCTTCAGGTCTTTGATGGCCCATTGCGGCAGATAGCGCGACAAGTCGGCTTGCCCGCTTTGCAACGCGGTCAGGCGGGTGCTTTCTTCGGGCACGATCTTCCAGATGATCTTGTCGACCTTGGGCGTCGGGTCTTTGTAGATCGACGGGCCCCAGTTGTAGCCGGCATGCTTGGTCAGCACGACTTCGTTGCGCGGCGACCAGCTCTGGAAGCAATACGGGCCCGTGCCGTCAAAGGCTTTCACGCCGTAGTCCGGGCCCAGTTCCTTGACCTGATCGATGTTGATGACCGAGTGCATGTAGTGCGCCATCTGCTGCAAGAGCTCGTTGTAGGGCTTCTTCAGCTTGTAGACGACGGTGACGTCATCGGGCGCGGTGATGCTGTCGACGGGGCCGGCGCGCCAGCGCTCCAGGCCTTTGGTTTCCGGGTTCAGCCAACGCTCGTAGCTGGCCACCACGTCTTTGGCGGTCATCTTCTTGCCGCTGCAAAACGTCACGTTGTCGCGCAGCGCAAAGGTGTAGGTCAGGCCATCGGGCGACACCGTCCAGCTCTTGGCCAGCGCCGGCACCGGCGTCTTCATGTCGTAGTCCAGGCCGACCATGGTGTCGGCGGCCATGAACAGCACTTCAGCCGCGCCCCGCGCGGTGGTGCGATGCGGGTCGTATTTGTCGGTGTCCAGCTCGCGCAGGATCAGCACCGTCTTGTCAGTTTGGGCGACGGCGTGCGTCGGTGCGGCGAGCAGGCAGGTCAGCGCCAAGGGCGCAACGGCCAGGCCTTTGATGAACGTCATGGTGGTGGATTCCCCGTTGTGGTGTGTTGTGGCGTGATGTGGTTCTGGCGCGGATCAAATGCGCGGATCAAGAGCGCGGGTCAAAAGCGCAACTTTGGGTCGAGCGCATCGCGCAAGCTGTCGCCCAGCAAGTTGAAGGCCAGCACGATGAAGAAGATCGTCATCGTGGGAATGGTGGAGATGTGCGGGAAGATCTGCAGAAACTTGCGGCCATCGGCGGCCATGCTGCCCAGCTCGGCAAACGGCGGCTGCGGACCCAGGCCCAGAAATGACAGCACCGAACCCAGCAGAATCGTGTGGCCGAGTTGCAGCGTCGCGTAGATCATCAGCATGGACGAGCAGTTCGGCAGCAGGTAGCGCGTGATCAGGTAGAAGTTGCCAAAGCCCATGGCATGGCCAGCTTCCATGTATTCCTGCTTCATCACCACCATGGCGGAGCCGCGTGCAATGCGCGCCATGCCTGGAATGGCCGACACGCCCAACGCCAGCACCATCGCCACGGTGCCAGGCCCCAGCAGCGCCGACAGGCTCAGGCCGAAGAGAATGGCGGGAAACGACAGCAGCACATCCACGACGCGCATGATCACGCCTTCCAGCGGCCGGTAGTACGCCGCCAGGATGCCCAGGATGGCGCCGATACCCGACCCGCCAATCACCGCCAGCACGCTCAGCAGCAAGGTGGCGCGGATGCCGTAGATGATGCGCGACAGGATGTCTCGGCCCTGCACATCGGTGCCCAGCAGATACGTGATGCCGTCGGACGACACCCAGCCCGGCAGCTTGCGCGCGATGGACATGTTGGTGGAGTACGGATCATGCGGCGCAAGCCACGGCGCGAACAGCGCAGTCAGCAAGATGGCGATGACCGCCAGCAGCGATAGCAGCAGAATCGGATCGCGGCGCAGCCGGGCGCCGATGCGCGCCAGCGGCGTGGCCATGGCCTGGGGCGGCAAGGCGCCCATCGAAGAAGTCGAACCTGCGCTCATGATTTGTGTCCTCGCGGGTCCAGGTAGCCGTAAAGCAGATCCACGATCAGGTTGATGATGATGAAGCCCAGCGCCGTGACCAGAATCGCGCCTTGCGCCAGCGGAAAGTCGCCAGCGAAGATGGCGCCCACCGCCATGCGGCCCACGCCGGGCCAGGAATAGATCTGTTCGGTCACCACCGCGCCGCCCAGCAGGTTGCCCACTTGCAGGCCCACCAGCGTCACGATCGGCAGCAGCGCGTTGCGCAACGCATGGCGCAGCACCACGCGGGACTCGCCCGCCCCCTTGGCGCGCGCCGTGCGCACGTAATCACCGCTCAGCGTTTCGATCACGGCAGTGCGCGTGATGCGCGCAACCGGCCCGATCAGCACCGAGCCCAGCGTCAGCGCGGGTAGCGCAATGGATTCCAGCCCGGCCAGCGTCCACAATGGGCCGTTGCGGCCGATGTAAGGCAGGATGCCGGCCCCGCCCACGTGCTGCACCAGCAGCAGGCCCACCCAGAACACAGGCAGCGACACGCCTACCACCGACAAGGTCATGACGAATCGATCGATCAACTTGCCGCGGCGATACGCCGCCAGCGTGCCCAGCAGGATCGCCAGCGGTATCGACCAGATCACGCTGGCCAGCATCAATTCAACGGTGGCCCCGATGGTGCTGCCGATTTCATCGATGACGGGCACGTTCGAAATCATCGAGCGGCCCAGGTCCAGATGGACCAGACGCCACATGTAGCCGGTCAGCTGCACGGCGAGCGGCTTGTCCAGACCAAGCTCCTGGCGCACCTGCGCCAGTTCGTCGGCGGAGGCGGTCGGGCCGGCGATAACGGCGGCGGGGTCGGCGGGCGCCACTTGCAGCAGCACGAAGCACACCACGATCACGCCCAGCAGCACGGGCAGGGAAATGTACAGACGGTTAAGCAGTTGCCGGATCATGCGACGCGGACTCCGGTCGCGGAATTCGGCCCGCCGTTGCAGCAGCCCGGCAGGGACTGTGCGGCGGCAGGGTGAACGGATCTCGGCATAAAGCAACCTCTCTTGGTGCGCCCCGGGGGCTTACGGTGGTCGAAGAATGCCAGTGCGCCCGAGCCGCGTGGACCCAGGGAAATCCACTATGAAGCGAATGGCGCGCATCGCCGCTTCCGCATCGCAAACCCTTGATCTGCAATGTATTTATGCGCATTCGGAGCACCGCACAAAAGGGCATCCGATAACGGGGCGTTATGACGCCTGCGCAAAGATTGATAGCCGCGAACGGCCTGCCAGGGACCCGCCCGGGGACGCGCTGCTAGACTGCCTGCGGCCCTTTGATTGATTGACCCCTTTCAGGCAGTGATCCCATGCGCTTTATCGACACTGAACAGACCCGCAACGCGCTGTCCTTTGACGCCGTCATTCCCGCCTTGCGGGACGCGTTTCGCGACGGCGCCACCGTGCCGCCCCGCCACGTCCACGCCATCCAGTCCGGCACGGCGCATGGCACCACGCTGATCATGCCCGCATGGAGCGACCGCGGTTATTTCGGCGTGAAGATCATCAACATCTTTCCCGAGAACACGCATCAGGGCTTGCCGGGCCTGCACGCCACCTACAACCTGTACAGCGCCACCACCGGCGTGCCCATTGCCCAAGTCGACGGCGACATCGTCACCGTTTACCGCACGGCGGGCGCGGCGGCGTTGGGCGCGGACTACCTGGCTAGAAAGGATGCCCGCACGTTGTTGATCGTGGGGTCGGGCCGCATCGCGGGGCTGGTCGCGCAAGCCATGCGCACCGTGCGCCCGATTGAACGTGTGCTGGTGTGGAACGTGCGCGCAGCCGGCGCCGACGCGCTGGCGGCGAGCCTGCGCGAACAAGGCTTTGACGCCGACGCCACGACCGACCTGGAAGCCGCCGCGCGCCAGGCCGACATCATCAGCTGCGCCACGCTGTCCACCGTGCCGCTGATCCAGGGCGCGTGGCTGCGCCCCGGCGTACATCTGGATTTGATCGGCAGCTTCAAACCCGAAATGCGCGAAACCGACCCCGCCTGCTTTGACGGCACGACGGTGTACGTGGACACGGATGAAGCGCCGACCAAGTCCGGCGATCTGCTGTCCGCTTTCGATGCGGGCGTGCTGACGCTAGACGCGATTCAAGGGGATCTGCATCAGCTGACGACGGGACAGCGTCCGGGCCGGCAGCGTGATGACGAGATTACGGTGTTCAAGGCCGTGGGCAGCGCGCTGGAGGATTTGACGCTGGCGACGTTGGTGTATGAGGCGGTGAGCGACGCGGCTTGAGGGGAGACGCGCAGGTGAAGCGCGGGAGATGCATGGGTCAAATGCGATCCCTGTCCGGCTCGGCCAATTCCACCGGCAGATGCTCGCGCATGATTTCGATAAAGCGGCGTAGCCGCGCCGGCTGAAAGCGCGACGGCGCATACACCAGGAACACGGGCAAAGCGTCTGCGCGCCACTCGGGCGCCAGATGCACCAAGCGGCCCGCAGCCAAATCGTCCTGCATGGCCCAGGCCGATCCCAAGGCCACGCCCAGCCCCAGCACGGCCGACTTGCGCAACGCATGCAGGCCATCGGTGGATAAGCGCGGCTGAATGCCGAAGCGTTCCGTCGCACCCGTCGTGCAATGCGTCAGGCTGACTTCGGTGCGATAGAACGTACGCAGCGCCAGCCACGGCAAGCGCGCCAGCTCGGCAGGTTCTTGCGGCACCGGCGCGCCCTGCAACAGATCGGGCGACGCGATCACGATGCGCGGCACCTCGCCCAACTTCACGGCAATGACTGACGGGTCCGTCACCGCGCCCACCCGAATCGCGCAATCCACGTTCTCGGCAATCAGGTCGGGCATGCGGTCATGCAGCAGCCATTCCACGCGCATGTTCGGATACTGCTTCAGATATCGCGCCAGCGGCTCCACGAATTGGTCCTGGCCGAACGCATGCGGGGCCACCACGCGCAACGTGCCGATGGGTTCATCGCCCGCGCCACGCACCTCGCTTTCAAAGGACTGCCACGTTGCGATCAGTTCCTTGGCGCGCTCGTAGCAGCGCTGCCCATCTTCGGTCAGGCGGATGGCATGCGTGGACCGTTGCAACAAGCGCACCCCAAAAGTGCGCTCCAACAATTGCAATCGGCGGCTGACGGTCGGCTGCGTGCCGCCCATCTGCGCGGCAGCGGCTGACAGGCTGCCGGCCTCGACGATACGCACGAAAGTTTCGATCAGCAGCATGCGGTCGGTGCCGGCTGCGGCGGTCAGGGCAGGGGTGGTCATACGCCTATCGTATAACGGATGTACCCCTAGGTTGGCTACCAAAACGCGGGCGGGAAGCCCAGAATTTGCCCCGTACTCGATCCCTCGGATAGCCCATCATGTCTTCCCAAACCTCTCCCTCCCATCCAGCCAGCACGCTATCCAGCGGCCTGGTTTTCCTGCTTGCCATCGGCGCGGGCCTGTCGGTTGCGTCCCTGTATTACAGCCAGCCCATGCTGGGCGTGCTGGGCGTGGACATCCACGCCAGCGCTGAAACGCTGGGCTGGATTCCCACGCTGACGCAGCTGGGCTATGCCTTCGGCATCCTGATGCTGGCGCCGCTGGGTGACCGCCATGACCGCAAGCAGATCATCCTGATCAAGGCCGCCGTGCTGAGCCTGGCGCTGCTGGCCGCCGCCGTGTCGCCGTCCATCGGCGTGCTGCTGGCGGCAAGTTTCGTCGTCGGCCTGTCGGCCACCTTGGCGCAAGACATCGTGCCCGCCGCCGCCCATCTGGCGCCCGTGGAACAACGCGGCAAGATCGTCGGCACGGTCATGACCGGCCTGCTGCTGGGCATTCTGCTGTCACGCGTGGTCAGCGGTTTTGTCGCCGAGCAATTTGGCTGGCGCGCCATGTTCGTGGCGGCCGCCGTCACTATCGTGGCGTTGGGCGCGGCGTTGTGGCGTGGCCTGCCGCGCTTCGTACCGACTGCACAGTTGTCCTACGCGGCCTTGCTCGCGTCGCTTGCCACCCTGTGGCGCCAACACCCCGGCCTGCGCCGCGCCGCCACGGCGCAGGGCTTGCTGTCGCTGGGCTTCAGCGCGTTCTGGTCGACGTTGGCGGTGATGCTGCATGGCGCACCGTTTCACCTGGGTGCAGGCGCGGCAGGCGCGTTCGGTCTGGCGGGTGCGGCGGGCGCATTGGCCGCGCCGCTGGCTGGCCGCGTGGCCGACACCCGCGGCCCGCTGGCCGTGGCCAGCCTGGGCGCGGGGCTGACGATGGTGTCGTTTGCCGCGATGATCTTCCTGCCGTTCCTGTCGCCGCATGCCGCGCTGTGGTTGATTGCGGGCAGCGCCATCGGCTTTGACCTGGGCATCCAGACCTCGCTGATCGCGCATCAAAGCATCGTCTACGGCATCGACCCTGCGGCGCGCAGCCGTCTTAACGCCATCCTGATGACGGGCGTGTTCATCGGCATGGCGGCAGGGGGTGCCTTGGGCAGCCTGGCGCTGGCGCACTGGGGCTGGACGGGCGTCACCGTGGTGGCGGCAGGCGCGGCGGCCTTGGCGCTGGGCTTGCGCGTGTGGCCGGGCGCGCGCCGCGGCGTGGCGCTTACTCCGGCGCGTTGATCTCGTCGGCCGTGATGATCTCGGCCACCAGCACCACGCCGGGCCCGTCCAGGTAATACTCTTCCTGGGCGGGCGCGCGCAACTTCATATAGGCGTTCTCGCCGATCTGCATCGTATGCCCGGCAGCCAGCTCAGCGCCGCTGTCGCGCATGTAGCCCAGGATGTTGTTGAAGATGTCCGAGTAGTACTCGCCTTCGTGGTGGCCCTGGGCCAGTGCGGCGAAGTCGGGCAGGCCGAATTGGTCTGCGCCATAGGTGCGCATCCACACGCCTTCCACGCCTTCGACTTCGTACTTCACGAAGCCGCAATACAGCATCGTCAACGGCAGCGTGCGCAAGAGGTCCAGGCTTTCTTCACCCAGCGATTCGCCATCGAACACGCCCGCCGGCAACGACGTATGCGCGTGTTCGTTCATCACCGCCATCGCCTTGAAGCCCGTCAGCGCGCCCGCCACCGCAGCCAGCGCCACGTATTGCTCCAGCACGTCTTCTTCAAAGCCCGCGTAGTACAGGATGAGGTGGCTGGCGTGCGCGCGAATTTCTTCCTTCACCGTGGCCGGGTAATGCGCCGGCGCCACGCACATTTCCAGCGCGTCCTTGGGATAGGGCGCGTTGAAACCCACCAGCCGCACCACATGCTTGCCCCAGCCGACCAGGCCCAGGAATTCCGGCATGTCCGGCGCAACTTCTGCGCGCGCATCGCTCATCGACGGGTGATAGCCGCGCAGGGCAGCCGCCAGCGTGTCTTCGGTCACGGCCAAGGGCGCAGCGAACAACACTTGCAGGCTCAGCGGGTTCTCGATGGCGGGGTTGGCCGCCAGCGCACGGGCGTCGGCGGATTCTTCCTTGCGGCCAAAGAAACGGGAAAAGATGCTCATGGGGTGTCTGGGGCGGTAAGAATAAAAACGGGGGCAGTATACGTTTGCCCTTTTCGCCCGAGACGCCCTTGTCTCCATTGGACACATCTCTCACCGTGGGGGTTATTCGGCGAATCCGTCCGGCCCCACGGCCTGCACCACGTAATCAATGAACGACTTGATGCGCGACGATATCGCCGTGTTGCGGTAATACACCGCGTTGATCGGTTGCCTGACATCCTGCGTCTGCTTGACCAGCAGTTGCTGCAACGTGCCCGCCTTGCGGTCGCCGCGCGTCATGAAATCCGACAGGCACACAACGCCGCCATCGTTTAACGCCAGCTGCCGCAAGGTTTCACCGCTGAAGGCGCGCACGGCGGGTTTCACATGCAGGGCCTGCCCATCGGCTTCGAGCAGCGGCCATTCATTCAGCGATTCCAGCTGCGAAAAACCCAGCAACGTATGCGACGCCAGATCGGCCACGCGCTTCGGCGTGCCATGCGCCGCCAGATAGCCGGGGCTGGCCAGCACGCGCACGCGGCTGTGGCCCAACAGCACCGCATGCAGCGAAGAATCCTTCAATCGTCCGATGCGTATCGCCAGATCCGTGCGGCGCTCAAGCAAGTCAATGTTGCCCTCGTTGCTGTTGAGCTCCAGCTCCACCTGCGGATAGCGCTTGCGGTAACCGGGCACCAGCGGCGCAATCACATGCAGCATGAAGGGCGACGCCGCATCCACACGCAGCAGGCCCGCCGGCTGATTGCGGCGCACGTTCATGAGTTCTTCGGTTTCTTCCACCGACGCGATGATGCGCCGCACCTGCTCCAGATAGGTCTTGCCTTCTTCGGTGAGCTCAAGCCGGCGTGTGGTGCGGCGCATCAGCGTCGTCTGCAGCTTCTCTTCCAGCCGGCTCATCGTGCGGCTGGTGGCGGAAATGGTCTGCCCCAGCACGTCGGCGGCAGCGGTGATGGACCCGCTGTCCACGACCGCAATAAAGACCTGCATTTCGTCGAGAGTGGTTTTCATATTTGACGTTATATCAAAAGTCTTTCGCCCATACCGGGCTTTTTCATCAAGTATCTCGCGGGCACACTAGCGTCATTCCCAGGCCGAAAGCGCCTGGACCCCCGAATCTTCTCCGGAGTTTTACATGAGCATTCCCGCATTTGGCGTCGGCACGTTCCGCTTGCAAGGCCAGGTCGTCATCGACTCGGTGCGCAACGCGCTGGACGTCGGCTACCGCGCGATCGACACCGCGCAAATCTACGAGAACGAGGCCGAAGTGGGCCAGGCCATCGCCGAGTCCGGCGTGGCGCGCGAAGACCTGTTCATCACCACCAAGATCTGGGTGCCGAACTATTCACAGGCCAAGCTTGCCGCGAGCCTGCGCGACAGCCTGACGAAACTGCGTACCGACTACGTCGACCTGACGCTCATCCATTGGCCCGCGCCCGGCAACGGCGTATCCGTCGACGAATTCATGACCGCGTTGGCCGACGCCAAGTCGCAAGGCCTGACCCGCCAGATCGGTATCTCGAACTTCCCCATCGCCGAAACCCGCGCCGCCATCGCCGCCGTGGGCCGCGACGCCATTGCCACCAACCAGATCGAACTCAGCCCCTATCTGCAGAACGCCGCACTGACCGCGTTTYTGAAGGAACAAGGCATCCATGTAACGTCCTACATGACGCTCGCCCACGGCAAGGTGCTGAAAGACCCCGTCATCCAGCAGATCGCCAGCCGCCACAACGCCACGCCTGCGCAAGTGGCGCTGGCCTGGGCCTTGCAATTGGGGTATTCGGTGATCCCGTCGTCGACCAAGCGCGACAACCTGGCCAGCAATCTGCTCGCGCAGCAACTGCGGCTGACGAGCGAAGACATGGCGCAGATCGCTGCGCTGGAAAGGAACGGCCGCGAAGTCAGCCCGGACGGGTTGGCGGCGGTTTGGGATTAAGCGGCGCGGCCGCCGCGCGCCCCGGCCAAGCGTTTATCGGGGCTCTCCCGCATGATCGCCACAAACGCGTCGATCAACGGATTCGGATTATCCGGATGGCGGGCGGCGGCCAGTTCTGCGCGAAACGCGCCCGGCCCGCGAATACCGACGTAAGCCAGGATGTCCATGCGCATCCGCGCAAGCGAGGCCGGCACCACCGCTGCGCCAAAGCCCGCTTCGACCAAAGTCAGAATCGTGGGGATCATGCTTTCTTGCACGATGTTGGCGGGCTTGCCCGCCGCTTCGATCATTTGCCGCAACACCTGGCTGAAGTAACGCGAGCGGTCGCGTGCATAACCCACGAGCGGCAACTCCAGCACCTGCGCCATCGTTACCCACCGCTTGGCCGCCAGCGGGTGATCGTTGCGCAATGCCAGCACCATCGGCTCGGAATACAGCGGCACCGGCGCCAGGTCGGCATCGGCGAAAGGCGGCCGCAGTAACGCCAGGTCCAGGCGGCGCTGATGCAGCGCATCGGGCATGTCGCTGGAGTTCATTTCTTGCAAGTCCAGCATCACGCCGGGATAGCGCTGGCGGAATGCAAACAGCGCTTGCGGCACGTTTGAGTACGCCGCACTCGGCGTCAAGCCGATGGTCAACTGGCCCGCATCGCCCCGCGCCGCCTGGCGCACATGGCGTAGCGTGGCCTCGTGTTCCACCGCCATCTTCTGGATGCGGCGTTGCAGTTCAGCGCCCGCCGACGTCAGCCTGACCGAGCGGGTCGTGCGCTCAAGCAGCTGCACGCCCAATGCCTCTTCCAGCTTGCGCACGCTTTGGCTCAATGGCGGCTGGCTCAGGTGCAGCCGCTGCGCGGCGCGGCCAAAATGCAGCTCTTCGGCCACCACGGCAAAGACCTGAAGCAATCGGCTGTCGATCAGCATTTATTTTCCCGACGAATCAATAACAAGAGAATAAGGTATTAGACAACCTAATCGCCGCTTCCTACTATGCGCTGACAAATCAACAGCAGGGGAATTCCCCTGACCATCAGGGGAGTGCCATGGGTACGACAACCGCAACCATCAAACTGCTGGCCGGCGCCTTTGCCGCCAGCCTGTCGCTGGCCTCGGCCAGCGCCCACGCGCAAGCCGCGTATCCCACGCAGGCAATCAAATTCATCGTGCCTTACGCCGCAGGCGGCAGTTCGGACACGCGCTCGCGCCAGTTGGCCCAGAAGCTGAGCGACTCACTCGGCGTACCCGTCGTGGTGGACAACAAGCCGGGCGCAAGCGGCAACATCGGCACCGGGCAAATCGCCACCGCCAAGCCCGACGGCTACACCATCGGCCTGGGCAACTTCGCGCCGCTGGCCGTCAACAAGGCGCTCTACACCATGCCTTTCGATCCGGCACGGGACCTGGCGCCCATCGCCCTGATTGAACGGGGGCCGATGGCGCTGGGCGTGAACGACAAGTCGCCCTACGCCAATCCGGCCGCGCTGATTGATGACGCCAAGCGCAATCCGGAAAAGCTGAACTACGCCTCTACCGGCGCGGGCAGCGCTTCGCACCTGAGCACCGAATTGTTCAAGGAGCAGGCCGGCATGAACGCCACCCACGTGCCGTACCGGGGCGGCGCGCCCGCGGTCAATGACTTGATCGCCGGCAATGTGGACTTCTACATCGAACTGCCCAGCCTGTTCCTGCCGCATGCCACCGGCGCCACGCCGCGCATCAAGATGCTTGCCGTTGCGGCTGACAAGCGCGTGCCAGGCCTGCCCGATGTGCCGACGTTCAAGGAACTGGGCCTGCCAAACATGGTGGTATCGAATTGGTTCGGTGTGGTCGCGCCTGCTGGCACGCCGCCTGATGTGATCAAGACGTTGAACGAACACATCAACCGCGCGCTGCAAGACAAGCAGTACCGCGACGTCGTCGAATCACAAGGGGGTGAAGTTGCAGGCGGTACGCCCGAACAGTTCAGCGCCTTCATCGCCAGCGAAAGCGAGCGCTGGACGCAACTGATCCGCCACAAGCAGATCCAGGTTCAATGATGCGGAAAGCGCACGCCGCATGGTCTCGCAGCACGGAGCGGGACGACGCCATCCAAGCCTGGGCATGGCTGGGCGAGCCCAACGATGCGACGCCCGCCACGGGTGCGCTGGCGGGCGTGGGATTCGGCGTCAAGGATGTGATTGACGTGGCCGGTATGCCCACACGTTGCGGCTCGCCCGCCACGTCTTCCGACCCCGCGCGGTGGGACGCCAGCTGCGTCGCGCAGCTGCGCGCAGCCGGTGCGGTTCCCATCGGCAAGACGGTCACGGCGGAATTCGCGTACGTGTCACCCGGGCCCACCCGCAACCCTCACCGGGCCTCGCACACGCCCGGCGGCTCATCCAGCGGTTCGGCGGCCGCCGTCGCCGCTGGTATGGTCGATATCGCCTTGGGCACACAAACCGGCGGGTCCATGATCCGTCCGGCGGCGTTCTGCGGCGTGGTGGGCTTCAAGCCCACCTTCGGCCGCGTGCACCGGCAAGGGATGACGGTGCTGTGCGATTCGCTCGACACCATCGGCTGGTTCAGCCGCACGGTGGCGCAATGTCAAACCGTGGCGTCGGTGTTGCTGCCTCAGGGCGCGCCGCGGGTTGCGCCCCCGCGCGCGCCGTTGAGTGTTCCCACGCGCGCGCCGCGCGTTGCCGTGCTCGTTTGTGACGGCATCGGAACGCTGGAATCCGCATCGCGGCAAGCGCTGGAAGACGAGGCAACGCGCTTGCGTCAGCAGGGCGCTACCCTCTTCACGCCCGGATACGACGCCGACCTGAAAGAACTTTTGCACTTGCATTCGCGGATCATGCACGCCGAACTGGCGCGCGCCATGCTGCCGGTTGCACACAGCCCGCAGGCGGACCAGTTATCGCCTGCTTTGCGGGATGCGGTGACGCTGGGCTTGGCGATTCCTTACGCGGAGTACGTGCAATGCCAGCAGACGCGCGACCGCCTGGCGCGGGAATGGCTGGAACGCTTTGCCGACGTTGACGTCATCCTCACGCCGAGCGCGCCCGGCCCCGCGCCGGAAGGCTTGCAGTCGACAGGGTCGTCGGTGTTCAACCGCGTCTGGTCGCTGCTGGGCTGGCCTGCGCTGCACGTGCCTACGGGCAAGACCGCCAGCGGCCTGCCCGTCGGCGTGCAATGGGTCGCGCGCCCGGATCAGGATCACGCGTTGCTGGCATGGGCGGCAGACCGGCAAGCATTGCCGGCGCCTGCACCCTGATCCAAGCCACGCGCGGCTTGGATCAGCATCGCTTCGCTGCCCGCCGCGCCTAGCAGCTCCAAGCCGACCGGAATGCCGCCTGGCGTAAACCCGATCGGCACACTCAACGCCGGCAAGCCGGTTACGGCGGCCAGCAAGCCATTGCCGCCGCGTTGCGGCTCGCCCAATAGCACGGGCGCGCCGCGCACGCTGGGGTAGGCCAACATGTCCAGCGACCCCGATGCCAGCGCCGCCAAGACGTCCGCGCGAATCGCGTGCGCACGGTCCAGCGCGGCTTGACGTGCGCTGCCGTCCGCATCGCGCACGGCATTGCGCTCGCGCAAAATCGCCATGACTTCCGGGTGCGGATACGCGCCGTCCAGGATGTCGTCCAGGCTGCGCACCGGCAACCCGGCATCGCGCAGACATTCGGCAAGCGCATCGCGGAACTCGTAGCCGGTGACATTCGCGGCCGCCAGCCGCGCATCATCCAACGCCATCGACACGGGCTGAACCTGCGCGCCGTTCGCCTGCATGCGCGTCAAGGCGGCGCGCACGTGATCAGACACGTCGCGCTCTTGCTCCGCGCCGCCGTAAAGCCCATCAAGCATGCCGATGCGCCACGGCGAACCGGCCCGAGGCGCGCTCGCGGTTCCCGCATCCGGCGCCGCCATCACTGACCACAAGACCGCCAGATCATCCGCGCACCGCGCCATCGGCCCTACGGTATCCAGCGTAGGCGACAGCGGCACCACGCCTGCGGTGCTGCAACGGCCCGCCGTCGGACGCAAGCCCCACACTTGGTTGAATGCGGCCGGGATGCGGATGGAACCGCTGGTGTCGCTGCCAATCGCCACCGCTGCAAAGCTTGACGCCACCGCTACCGCGCTGCCGCCGCTGGACCCGCCCGGCACGCGCGCCGCGTCATACGCGTTGCGCGTCCGGCCAGACAAGGACGACACATTGGTGACGCCGCAAGCCAGCTCGTGCAGCGTGGTCTTGCCCAGCACGATGGCGCCGGCGTTACGTAAGCGCTGCACGACGTCCGCATCGTGCTCGGGCCGCCGTTGCGCCAAGGCCCGCGAGCCAGCCGTGGCGGGCATGCCCACGACGTCGATGTTGTCTTTGATCAGAACAGGAATGCCGTGCAGCGGGCCACGCCGCTGCCCCGCGCGCCGCTCTGCATCGCGCAATGCGGCTTCGTCCGCGGCGTGCGGATTGAGCGTCAGCACGGCGTTGAGCGCAGGCCCGTGCGGGTCATAAGCGGCGATGCGCGCCAGATAGGCGCGCACCAGATCGGCCGCAGTCAAGCTGCCCGCCGCCATCGCCGCTTGCAACGCGGCGACCGGCTGCCCGAACACCGCGTCGCCATCGGGCAATGGCCCCGCCAGCAAGCCCGGCCGGTTCATCGGAAATGGCACGCCACCCATTGCTGACCCGTGGCCGATGCAACGGGCCGTTCGGTCAGCGCGGGCTGCGTCTCGCGGCAGATGGGCTGCGCCAGCGGGCAGCGCGTATGAAAGCGACAACCGCTGGGCGGGTTCGCAGGGCTGGGCGGATCGCCTTGCAGCAGCTTGCGCTGCGCGGGCTTGTGCGGGTTGGGCACGGGCACGGCAGACAGCAGGATCTCGGTATAGGGATGCCGCGGCTGCGAGAACAGCGTATCGCGGTCAGCCACTTCAACAATGCGGCCCAGATACATCACGGCCACGCGATGGCTGATGTGGCGCACCACGGCCAGGTCGTGCGCAACGAAGAGATAGGCGATGCCCATCTCTTGTTGCAAGTCCATCAGCAAGTTGATCACCTGCGCCTGCACCGACACATCCAACGCCGATACCGGTTCATCGCACACGATCAGCTTGGGCCGCAGCGCCAGCGCCCGCGCAATGCCCAGCCGCTGCCGCTGCCCGCCCGAAAATTCGTGCGGAAATTTCTTCATGGCTTCCGGACGCAGCCCGACCTTGCCGAACAGCCAGGCCAGTTCGTCCACGCGGGCACGGCCGCCGGGCATCGGATAGTTGCGCAGCGGCTCGCCCACGATGTCGCCCGCGGTCATGCGCGGGTTCAACGACGCGTAGGGGTCTTGGAAAATGATCTGCATGTCGCGCCGCCGGTTGCGCATCTGCTCCGGCGTCAGCGCCAGGATTTCTTCGCCTTCCAGCTTGACCGAGCCGGATGTCGGCTGAATCAGCCGCAAGACGGATTTGCCGGTGGTCGTCTTGCCGCAGCCGGATTCCCCGACCAGCGCCAGCGTCTCGCCGCGCGCCACATTGAACGACACGCCATCCACCGCCTGGATGACCTTGCGGCGCGGCTTGAACCAGCCGCCCGCGCCGGGGTAGTGCATCTTCAAGTCGCGGACTTCGAGCAAAGGCGAAGCCGGCGCCGGTTGTTGCGTCAGGGCGCTCATGCTTGCACTCCATTCAGGGCGGCAGGGTTGGCAGGGGACGACAGGGTTTGCAGAGCAGGCTGCGCCAGCACGCGCGCCACCTCATGGCAGGCCACCACATGATCCGCGCCGTGCGACGACAGCTCGGGCGCTTCGATCCGGCAGCGCTCGGTGGCGTAGGTGCAACGCGGCGCGAAACTACAGCCTTTGCCCAACTCGCTGGGCGCGGGCACCATGCCGGGAATCTCCGCCAGACGCTGCGTGGACGCATTCATCGACGGCATCGACCCCATCAGCGCGCGCGTGTAGGGATGCAACGGGGTATCGAACAATTCCGTCACCGAGGCTTCCTCGACCTTGCGCCCCGCGTACATCACCGCAACCCGGTCGCAGCATTCCGCCACCACGCCCAGGTCGTGCGTGATCAGCACGATGCCCATGCCCAGCGTCTTCTGCAAGTTGCGCAGCAGGTCGATGATCTGCGCCTGGATGGTCACGTCCAGCGCGGTCGTGGGTTCATCCGCAATCAGCACTTCGGGGTTGCAGGCCAGCGCCAGCGCAATCATCACCCGTTGCCGCATGCCGCCCGACAACTGATACGGATATTCATGCACCCGGCGTTCCGGCTCGGCGATCTGCACCAGGCGCAGCATCTCTTCGGCGCGCAGGTACGCGTCGCGGCGGCCCAGCTTCTGGTGCACCATCACCGTCTCGGCAATCTGCCGCCCCACGGTCAGCACCGGGTTCAGCGACGTCATCGGTTCCTGGAAGATCATCGAGATGCGGTTGCCGCGAATCTGGCGCATCTGCTTTTCCGTGAGGCTGAGCAGGTCGGTGCCGCGATAACGAATTTGTCCGCCGGCGAACCGCCCCGGCGGCGTCGGCACCAGACGCAGAATCGACAGCGCCGTCACACTCTTGCCGCAGCCGGACTCACCGACCACGCCTAGCGTGCGGCCGGCCTGGACTTGATACGACACACCGTCAACCGACCGGACGGTGCCGGAAACGGTATCGAAGTACGTGCGCAGATTATCAACTTCAAGCAGCACGTCGCCAGGGGCGACGGCGGTGGCGGGGGATAGGGCCATGGCGTCCTCCTAGCGTTGGTTGGTCAGGCGCGGGTCCAGCGCATCGCGCAGGCCGTCACCCATCAGGTTGATCGCCAGCACGGTGATGGCCAGCAGAATGCCCGGGTACAGGATGGTGTAGAACGCCACGGCCACATAGTTGCGCGCGTCGGCCATCATGTTGCCCCAGCTAGGCACCTGCGCCGGCACGCCGACGCCCAGGAACGACAAGACCGCTTCGGTCAGCACGGCGGTGGCCGCGATGAACGTGGCCTGCACCACCAGCGGCGTCACCATGTTGGGCAACACATGCCGGCGCAGGATCACCGGCAGACGCGTGCCGATGGCGTGCGCCGCTTCCACGTACAGCTGTTCGCGCAGCGTCAGCGCCAGCGAACGCACCAGCCGCACCACACGCGGCACCTGCGGAATCGCAATGGCGATGATCACCGTCGTGAGGCTGGCGCGTATCACCGCCATCAAGGCGATGGCCAGCAGGATGTCGGGGATGGCCATCATGCCGTCCATGATGCGCATGATGATGGCGTCGGCCCAGCGCACAAAGCCGGCCAAGAGCCCCAGCACCACGCCCAACAGCGTGGCCACCAGCGCCACCACAATCGCCACCACAAGCGACACGCGCCCGCCCCACACGACGCGGCTGAACACATCGCGGCCCATCGCGTCGGTGCCGAAATAGTGCTGCGCCGACGGCGGCTTCAAGCGCTGCAAGGGGTTGATCGTAATGGGGTTGTGCGTGGCGATCCACGGCGCGGCAATCGACAGGCCCGCCACGATCAGCAGCAGCACCAAGCCAATGATCAGCGTCGGATGCTTGCGCACCCAGCGCCAGCGCCGGCCGCTGGCCGTCAAGGCCTCGTGCAGCAGAATGGGCGCTGCGGGCGCGGGGGCCGCAGCGTTGGAAAGGGAATTATCAGACATGGTGTTCTCCCGCGGCGGGTCAATAGCGGATACGCGGATCGAACAGCCGGTAGCTGAGGTCGATCAACAGATTGATCAGCACGTAGGCGCCGGCCGAAATCAGCAGCACGCTCTGGATCACCGGATAGTCATGATGCTGAACGGCGTCGATCACCAGCCGGCCAATACCCGGAATGGCAAACACGGTTTCGGTCACGACCACGCCGCCAATTAGCAGCGCGATGCCCACGCCCACCGTTGTCGCAATGGGAATGGCGGCATTGCGCAGCGCGTGCTCCAGCACCGGCAGCACCGCCAGGCCTTTGGCGCGCGCCGTGCGGATGTAGTCTTCGTGCAGCACTTCGACGACCGTCGCCCGCGTCATGCGCGTGATGAGCGCGATGTACACCAATGCCAGGTTGATGCACGGCAAGGTCAGGTTGCGCAGCCACGGCCCGACGCCTTGGGACAAACTGACGTAGCCCTGCACCGGCAGCCACTGCAACTTGACGGCAAAGCCGTAGATCAGCAGGTAGCCCACCAGAAACACCGGCAACGAAAACGCCAGCACGGCGAACAGCATGACCAGGCGGTCGATCCAGGTGCCGGCGCGGTAGGCCGCCAGCACGCCCAGCGGCACCGCCACCAGAATCGACACCAGCATCGTGATGGCGGCAATCGACAACGTGGGTTCCACCCGCTGCGACAACAGCTGCGTCACCGGCACCTGAGTGAAGATGGAGGTGCCAAGATCGCCCTGCATCAGCTTGGCCGCCCACAGGCCAAACTGGCGCCACAGCGGCTCGTCCAGGCCCAGCGCCGTGTGCAGCTTGGCGATGTCCTCGGCAGTGGCGAAGTCGCCGGCAATCAACGCCGCCGGGTCGCCGGGCGACAGGTGGATGAGCAGGAACACGATCACTGCCACCACCGCCATGACAGGCACGATGGCCAGCACGCGCCGAATGATGTAACCCATAGTTGTCTCGCGTATCGGTAACGGCGGCGGACTACTTGTCCAGCACCCAAAGGTTCGGCAAGCTCCAGATCTTGTCCGCGTGTTTCAGGCTGTTATGCGCGGCGAAAGCGCGCGAATACTGGCCGATGGAAATCACGGGGAAGATTTCGTAGACGCGTTCCTGGAACTGATCCAGCACGCGCTTGCGCTCGTCCGAACTGGTGGCGGAAATCCACTGCTCGCGCAGCTCATCCAGCTTCTTGTCGCACGGCCAGCCCGGCAGGCTGTTGCCGCACACCGCGCCCAGATACGTGTTGCTGATGGGCGAGTCCACGTTGAACTCGGAGGCCGCCGACAGGAAGATGTTCCAGCCACCCTTGTCCAGCGTTTCTTTGCGGGCGCGGCGGGCGGTCAGCGTGGCCCAGTCCATCGACTGAATGTCCAGGTTGACGCCGATGTCCTGCAAGGCCTGAATGGCGACCAGCGTGGCGGAATTCAGATAGGCCAGATCGGTCGGCAGCAGAATCGCCAGCTTCTCGCCTTTGTAGCCCGCTTCGGCCAGCAGCTTCTTGGCCAGCGCCGGGTCGGGTTTGGCGTAAGGCGCCGCGCCGGCCGTGCTGTCGTTGGGGCCGCCGCAGATGAAGACCGTGGCGCAGTACTTCATGCGCAGGTCGTCCGGGTAGCCCATGGCGGCCGTGAACTTGTCTTGATCCACCAGATGCGCAATGGCTTGGCGCGCCTTCGGGTTGTCAAACGGCGGCATGGATTGGTTCAGGATGATGTAGCCCTGAGCGCGTTCCAGCACGCCGATCTTCACGTTCTTGTTGGCGCGCAATGCGTCGATGTAATCGGCGGGCGCCTGCTCGATCATGTCGACTTCGCCGTTGGTCAGTGCGGCCGTTGCGCTGTTGGAGTCAGGCAGCACGCGCCATTCCACGCGGCCAATGTGCGGCGTCTTGTCGCCTGCGAGTCCGTCTGCGGGCGCCTTGGGGCCGATGTAGTGCGGGTTCTTTTCGAACACGATCTTGCTGCCCGGCACCCATTCATCGCGCTTGAACACGTAAGGGCCAGAGCCCACCACTTCGGTCAACGGGCGGGTCGCCGGCTGCGACGCCAGGCGCTTGGGCAGGATGAACGCGGGGTAGCTGGACACCTTCGCCAAGCCGTCCAGCACCATGTCGAAGGGCTGCGTGAGCGTCAGCTTGAAGCGCGTATCGTCCAGCGCTTCCCATTTGCCGCCGGCGCGCGTGATGGCCTGCCCGATGTTGTCGCGGGCCGACCAGCGTTCCAGCGACGCGATGACATCCGCCGTGGTCAGCGGCTGACCATCGCTGAATTTCAAGCCGGACAGAAGCGTGAACGTCCACGTCTTCTTGTCGTCGCTGGCCTCGTACTTCTCAACCATCTGCGGCTGCGGCTTGCTGTGCGTATCCATCGCGAACAGCGTGTCGTAGACCATGTAGCCGAAGTTGCGCGTGATGTAGGCGGTGGTGAAGGTGGGGTCAAGCACCTTCAGATCGGCGTGTGGCACGATGCGCAACGTCTTGGGCGACGTGTTGGCTTGCGCGTGCGCGGTCGCCGCACCCAGGGTGCAGGCCAGCGCCAGCGTCGTCGTCGAGAACAGGCAAAGCAGGCGGTTTTTCATCGCACTAGGCTCCCATCAAATTGGTGGATTCGCCGGCGGCTGTGCGCCGGCAGGATCTTAAAGCGGCCACTTCGGCAGCCGGATGTTGCGATACGTCAGCGTCTTCCAATCCGGCGTGGCAACGCCTTTGCCGCCCACATAGATGATGTGGCGCGCCACTTTGGAGAACGACGCGTGGAAGTGCTGCGCGGACTTGACCACGATGATCTTCTTGGCCGCCAGATCGCATTCCAGCTGCGTGAAAAGATCCATATTGATGGCCTGGTTACGCACGGAAGTCAGCACGATCTGGATGCCCTGCGCCTCGACCAGCACGCAGTCGCCCATCGGCGCGGGCGCGCCAGACAGGCCGGTCATCACCATTTCGGCCTGCACGGCAAGCACCGTGCAACGCAGGTCGACGGGGTCACCCGATAGCGGGCCGACCTTGCCGCCGATGCGCAGGGCCAGCTCGGCGCCCACGCCCGCATCGAACGCGATGCGCGCGGCAACCGGGTCCCACATGGGCCCCAGCGCCGCATTCGTGATGCCGCGCTCAAGCATGCGGCGCAACACGAAGGTGGCGTCGCCCGGCGCGCCGCTGCCCGGGTTATCGGGCCGGTCGGCCAACACCACCGGGCCGCCATCGAACGCCAGCGCTTCGTCCAGCGCTTCATCCACGCTGCGGTAAGGCACCATCAGTTGTTCACGCATGCCGATCAGTTCGTCGGCAAGCGTGCGCGCAAGCGTTTGCGCCGCGGCCGCATCACCGTCGGCATAGACCAGCACCTTGGTGCCCATCTCGGGCACGTCACCGGTGGCGAAGCCTTGCGCGGCCGAGATCGACAGAATGCCGTCGCGTCCTTCCAGCGCCTTGATGCGGCTGACAAAGCCGCGCGCCGGTTCGCGCGTGGTGTGCATGGGCACGATCATCTGGCAGTCGACCAGCGCCGCCACAGGCCGCGTGCGGCGGGCGTGCGCGTCCAGGCACAAGGCCAGCAGGTCTTCTGCGCGTTCGCGGATGTCGGTGTGCGGATATTCCTTGAACAGCACCAGCACCGTCGCCTGTTCCACCATCAGCGGCGTCAGGTGCGCGTGCGGGTCCAGCTCGGCGCCCACGATGACATCGGGGCCGACCAGCGCACGCACGCGTTGCAGGATGTCGCCTTCGCAGTCGTCGTAGCCATCGGCCACCATGGCGCCATGCAGGCCCAGCAGCACCATGTCCACGGGCAGCGCGGCGCGCAGGTCCGACAGAATTTGGTCGCGCAAGGTTTCGTAGGCGGCGCGCGTCGTGTTGCCCCCCGGTTGTGCCGAAGCGACCAACCCTTCCACCAGCGTCCAGCCGGCTTCGCGGCCCTGCAAACGCGCCACATAGAGCGGCGCGCCTGCGAAGGTGACGGAATCGGGGTGCGTGCCCGCCGGGTAGTAGTCGCGCTCTTGAAAGGCGGCAAGACTGGTGGGCATGGGCGCGAAGGTGTTGGTCTCGGTGCCAAGACCGGCGCTGAAGACCTTCATGGCTGCGCTCCCGGACAGGCTGGCGCAAGCGCCGCGGCACGCGCGGCGATCCGGTAAGACGTCATCATTTCCCCTTGTATAGGCCGGTTATCCGTCATCGCCTGCCTGTTCAACAAGGTGGCGCTGCGTTCCGTATGCGGATCATCGGCGGCCGGGCACCCGCGGCACAAATAGCTAACGTGCGGCTATGGATAACCCAAGGTTATGGTGTGCGCGTTTTTCGGGAAAAAAGCGGGGGAAATGCCCCAGAGATGTGCGTGCGCTAGGGAAAACGATAGGGCGGCAACGCGTCGCCACACACATATCGCAAGGTTATGGATAGCGCGTGTTTTGGAATTTGCTCAGCCACACACACGCGGCTCAGAATCGTGCCCTACCTGAACCTACGAGGCGAGTCATGCGGGTATGCGTAATTGGGGCGGGCGTGGTCGGCGTTACGACGGCGCACCTGTTATCGCGGGCGGGCCACGAGGTCACGCTGGTGGACGAACGCGCGGAACCGGCGCTGGGCAGCAGCTTCGCCAACGGCGGGCAGCTCAGCTATAGCTATGTGGCGCCGCTTGCCGGCCCGGGCGCATTGGCGGACATGCCGGGCTGGTTGTTCCGGCGCGATTCGCCGCTGCGATTGCGCTATCGCTTCGACCCGTCGCAATGGTTCTGGCTGGCGGGATTTTTGCGGGCATGCCGCGCGTCGGTGTCGCGCGCATCCACCGCGGAACTGCTATCGCTGTCTTATCTCAGCCGCGACACCTTGCACGCCTTGCTGGCGGAAGCGCCCATGGATTTCGGCTTGTCCCGAACCGGCAAGCTCATCGTGTTTCGGGACGCCGCGCAGCTGGAGAAGGCCGCCGCGCTGGTGCGCTACCAGGCCGAGCACGGCACGGACCAGCGCGTGCTCTCGCGTGACGAGACGCTGGCGGCAGAGCCCGCCCTTACCGGCATGGGCGCGCGTATTGCGGGCGCCGTCTATACCCCCAGCGAAGAGACGGCCGACTGCCATCGCTTTACCGGTGCGCTATTCCAGCGGCTGCACAGCGCGGGGAACGTAAGCGTCCACATGAACACCCGCGTGCAAGGCTTGCGGCGCGAACGCGGCCGCATCGTCGCCGCACAAACACCGGCGGGTGACGTGCAGGCGGATGCGTTCGTTGTGGCCTCCGGCATCGGCAGCCGGCCGCTGCTGGCGGCGTTGGGCCAGCGCGTGCCGCTCTACCCGCTCAAGGGCTACAGCCTGAGCGTGCCGATCACCGCCGACACCGCCGATATCCCGGCCATCAGCGTCACCGACTACGAACGGCGCATCGTTTACGCGCGCCTGGGCAATGTGCTGCGCATCGCAGCCATGGTGGACATCGGCGCCAAGCACGCGGACGTTGACGCATCGCGGCTGGCGACGTTGCGGCGACAGGTAGGCGAAGCGTTTCCCCGGCTGGACCTGACGCGCGCGTTGGCTTGGGCGGGCGTGCGCCCCGCCACGCCAACCAGCAAGCCGCTTATTGGCAAGAGCCGCGCCGCCAGCAACCTGTGGCTGAACATCGGCCAAGGCGCGTTGGGCTTCACGCTGGCCTGCGGCAGCGCGGCCTTGTTGACCGCGCAAATGAGCGGCAGCGCCTTGCCCATCGACGCCGCGCCGTTTCAACCCTGAACGGGCGCCGCGCGCGCCTTGGAGCCGTCTCATGCGTATCTTCACCGGCGCACTCGCCACTGAAACCAATACCTTTTCGCCGTTGCCAACCGGGTTGGCCGCCTTCACGTCGCGCGAGTATCTGCCTGCCGGCACGCACCCCGATCACATGACGTTCTACGGTGGCCCCTTGTGGGTCGCGCGCCAACGCGCGGATGAATATGGATGGACCGTCATCGAAGGCTTGGTGGCCTCGGCGCAGCCGGGCGGCACCACCACACGCGCCGCCTATGAAACCCTGCGCGACGAGCTGCTTGCCGACCTGCGCGCCGCGCTGCCGGTGGACATGGTGCTGCTGGGCCTGCATGGCGCCATGGTGGCCGATGGCTACGACGACTGCGAAGGCGACATCCTGCAACGCGTGCGAGCGCTGGTCGGCCCCGATGTCATCGTGGGCGCCGAGCTGGACCCGCACGCGCACCTGACGCCGCTGATGGTGGAGCAGGCGACGGTGCTGGTCCTGTTCAAGGAGTATCCGCACATCGACGTCTACGAGCGCGCCTGTGAACTCGTGGACCTGTGCCACGCAGCGCACCTGCGCCAGCAGCACCCGGCGCCCGCCCTGGCGGATTGCGACATGGTCGTGCCCATGCACACCACGCGCGAGCCGGCACGCAGCTTCGTCAGCCGCATCAAGGCGCTGGAAGGGCGCGACGGCATTCTGTCCATCTCGGTGGCGCAGGGTTTCGCCACGGGCGATGTGCCAGAGATGGGTACGAAGGTGCTGGTCTATGCCGACGGCGATGTGGCCCGCGCGCAGACGCTTGCGCGCACGCTTGCCGACGACCTGATCGGCATGCGTGAACAGCTGATGGTGCCGTACCGCAGCGTGGATGAAGCGCTGGACGAAGCGTTGGCGTTCGATGGCGGACCCATTGTGCTGGCCGACCGGTCCGATAACCCGGGCAGCGGCGCCGCCGGCGACTCCACTTATCTGCTGGCGCGCATGCGAGAGCGCGGCATCCGCAACGCCGCGCTCGGCCCGATGTGGGACCCGGTTGCCGCGCGCATCGCGTTCGATGCGGGCGTGGGTGCCGAGCTGGATCTGCGCATCGGCGGAAAGGTCGGCCCGCTGTCAGGCGCGCCCGTCGACGCGCGCTGCCGCGTGGTGGCCACGCACGCCAACATGATGATGACCGGCAACTCCAATACGCAAATCGCGTTGGGTGATTGCGCGCTGGTCGACGCGGACGGCATCCTGATCGCGCTGGTGTCGCTGCGCACGCAGGCCTATCACACCGACCTCTTCACCCAGCTGGGTTGCGATCTGACCGCGCAACGGCTCATCGTCGTGAAATCGGCGCATCATTTCTACGCCCGCTATGCGCCCCTGGCGCGCGCCGTGGTGTACGTGGCCGCGCCGGGTTCCGCCAGCCCGGACTGGCGCAGCCTGCCTTACCGCAAGATCCGCCTGCCAAAGTGGCCCATCGCCTAGGGCGCGCCTGGCGGTCTCCCTTCGATTGGGAATGACCGCGTCATCCATTGGTATTAACAGCGTCACGTGTTCACAATTCGTTGACGCCAGTTGGCATACAGTGCTTCATCATGAACCGTTCCCGGGCGAATTCGCCCGCCCCGGACAGGAGCCATCCTGAAATGACTGAAGCCCCGGCCACCGATCCGCCGCAGTTCCACTCCCGCCTTATCGCCGCCGCGCTGCTGACCGGGCTGCTTGCCGGCCTGGGCGGCATGTTGCTCGGCATGCTGTTGCACGCGGTCCAGCACGTGGCCTATGGCTACAGCCTGGATCACATCATCAGCCACGAGACCTTCCTGGAAGGCGTCCAGGCCGCCAGCGGCGAGCGGCGCTTGGGTGTCTTGATGCTGTGCGGGCTGATCGCGGGCGGCGGATGGTGGCTGATCTACCGCTACGGACGGCCGCTGGTCAGCGTGACGCAGGCCGTGCAAGACCCCGCCCTGCGCATGCCCGCCATGACGACCCTGGCGCACGCCACCCTGCAAATCATCACCGTAGCGCTGGGCTCACCGTTGGGCCGCGAAGTCGCTCCGCGAGAAGTGGGCGCGCTGGCCGCCAGCCGGCTTGCCGCGTGGCTGCGGCTGCCGCCCGACCAACACCGGATGATCGTCGCCTGCGGCGCGGGCGCGGGGCTGGCTGCGGTCTACAACGTGCCGTTGGGCGCGGCGCTTTTCGTGCTGGAAGTGTTGCTGGGCACCTTCGCATGGCCCGCCGCCATGTTGGCGTTGGTAACCTGCTGCATCGGCGCCGTGGTGGCGTGGGCGGGCTTGGGCAACGACATCCAATACCTCGTTCCCGACATGTCAGTCAGCGCCAGCCTGATCGTCTGGTCCGTCGTGACAGGGCCGCTGTTTGGCTGCGCCGCGTATGGCTTTGTGCGGCTGACCACCGCCGCCCGCCGCCGCGCCGCACGCGGATGGCGGCTGCCCGTGACGGCCTTGTTGAATTTCACCATGATCGGCGGGCTGGCGATGGTTCTGCCTGCGTTGCTGGGCAACGGCAAAGGACCGGCGCAACTGGGCTTTAGCAGCGAGCTGACGATAGGCATGGCGGCGATTCTGCTCGTGCTGAAGGTGGCCATCACCACCAGTTCGCTGCGCGCAGGTGCGTCCGGCGGGCTGCTGACGCCGGGCATCGCCATCGGCGCCTTGATGGCCGTTGTGCTGGGCGGGCTGTGGAGCCTGGCCTGGCCTGACGGGCCGCCTGGCGCCTATGCCGTCGTTGGCGCGGCGGCGTTTCTGGCGTCGTCCATGAGCATGCCGCTCACGGCCATCGTGCTGATTCTCGAATTCACGCGTGTAGATCAGGGTTTTTTGGTGCCGATGATCCTGGCTGTGGCAGGCTCTGCGGTAACCCATCGTTTTTGCGCGGCCCGCGCCGCCCGCAGCGCCGATGCCGCCCGCGCACCGCGGCCTGAATCCGCTTGAATTCGCTTGAATTCGCTTAAATCCGCTTGAATCCGCTTTATCCCGCTTGATCCCGATTTATCCCGCCTTATCCCGCTGACCCGGCACGCAACACCTCCCGACCCGAGATTTTCATGAAGTCACGCAACCTTACCGGCATCCAACGCTACGACGCCCCCGCAGGCGGTTGGGGCGCGCTGAAAGCCACCGCCCAAGCCGTGGCGGACCAGATGCGCATTGCCGAAGCGCCTGTTTTGCTTCTGCGCACCAACAAGCCCGACGGCTTCGATTGCCCCGGCTGCGCCTGGCCCGACAAGGCTCACACGTCCACCTTCCAGTTCTGTGAAAACGGGGCCAAGGCGGTGACGTGGGAAGCCACCAAGAAGCGCGTCACGCCCGACTTCTTCGCTGCGCACACCGTCACCGAATTGCTGACCTGGAGCGACCACGACCTGGAAGACGCCGGCCGCCTGACGCATCCGATGATTTACGACGCCGCCAGCGACACGTACCAAGCCATCGAATGGGACGCCGCCTTCGCCCGCATCGGCCGCACGCTGGCCAGCCTGCCTGACCCGGATTCGGTTGAGTTCTATACCTCGGGCCGCGCGTCGAACGAAGCCGCGTTCCTGTTCAGCGCCTTCGCGCGCGAGCTTGGCACCAACAACTTTCCCGACTGCTCGAACATGTGCCACGAGGCCACCAGCGTCGGCCTGCCGCAAGCCATCGGCATCGGCAAAGGCACGGTGTCGCTGGACGACTTCGACACCTGCGACCTGATCATCTCGATGGGCCACAACCCCGGCACCAACCACCCCCGCATGATGGGCACCTTGCATGAATGCGCCCGCCGCGGCGTGCCCATCATCGTGTTCAACCCCTTGCGCGAACGTGCGCTGGAACGCTTCGCCGATCCTCAAAACCCCATTGAAATGGGCACCATGGGGTCAACGCGCATCGCCTCCACGTACTACCAGGTGAAGGTCGGCGGCGACGCGGCCGCGCTCAAGGGCATCATGAAAGCGCTGGTGGACGCAGACCGCGCCACACCCGGCGTCCTGGACCACGCCTTCATCGCTGAACACACCCACGGCTTTGACGCCTACGTAGAAGACCTGGACGACACCGCCTGGTCCGACATCGAACTGGCCAGCGGCCTGACGCGCGCCGAGCTGGAGCTCGTCGCCGCCGCCTACGCCAAGTCGAACGCCACCATCGTCACCTACGGCATGGGCATCACCCAGCACGCGCGCGGCACGCAGAACGTGCAGCAGATTGCGGCGCTGCTGCTGATGCGCGGCAACTTCGGCGAGCCCGGCGCCGGCATCTGCCCGTTGCGCGGGCATTCGAATGTGCAAGGCAACCGCACCGTCGGCATCACCGAAAAGATCGACCCCGTGATGTTCGACAACTTCGAAAAGACTTTCGGCTTCCGGCCGCCCGAGCGCCACGGGCATGACGCCGTTGACGCCATGAAGGCGATGGTCGACGGCGCTGCGAAGGCGCTGATCTGCCTGGGCGGCAACCTGGCGATGGCGCTGTCCGACACCAGCCAATGCGCGGCCGGCATGCGCCGCCTGGATCTGGCGGTGCACATGAACACGAAGCTGAACCGGTCGCACCTGCTGATTGGCCACGATTCGATCATCCTGCCCGTGCTGGGCCGCACGGAAAGCGATGTGCAGGCCAGTGGCGCGCAGTCCATCACCGTCGAAGATTCGATGTCGATGGTGCATGCCTCGCGCGGCAAGCTGGCGCCGGCGTCCGAGCACCTGCGCTCGGAACCCGCCATCATCGCCGGCATCGCAGCCGCTACGCTGCCCGGCAGCCGCATCGCCTGGCATTACCTGGTTGAAGACTACAACCGCATCCGCGACCTGATCGAAAAGGTCTACCCGGACTTTCACGGCTACAACGAACGCATCCTGAAACCCGGCGGCTTCCGCTTGTCGTTGCCGCCCACCGAACGCATCTGGAAGACCGCATCCGGGCGCGCCGAATTCCTGCCGTTCAAAGGCTTGCAGGAAGACGTTGCCGCCACCGCCCCCGGCAGCCTGAAACTGACCACGCTGCGCAGCCACGACCAATACAACACCACCATCTACGGCCTGGACGACCGCTACCGCGGCGTGTTCGGCCGCCGCGACGTGCTGTTCATGAATCCGTCCGACCTGAAGCTGCACGGCCTGGAACCCGGCGACGAAGTCGACATCCACACCAGCCTGCCCGGCGAATCCCACCGCCACCTGCGCCTGACCGCCATTGAATACGACATCGCCGCGGGGTCCGTCGGCGCGTACTACCCGGAAGCCAATGATCTGTGCCCACTGGATTATCAGGACAAGCAAAGCGGCACGCCCAGCTATAAGTCGATTCCGGTGGTGATTCGGAAAGTGGCATAACAGCGCCGGAGTGAGCCGTTAGGGAGTTTCTGCCACTTGAGACTATATTTGGCAGAACTCCTATATTTGCTGCGCAGCAAATCTTGCTTATATGGCTAACGTTCGCTCATCCTCCGATTCCTTGGCGGCCTTTCTGGAAGCGTTCTGCGAACGCACGGGCGCATCGGTCGCCCGCATCCGGCGCGATGTCTCGATAGGCGCAAGCCGGCTGGACGCCACCGTCAACCTCCGTCTTGCAACCGGCGACGCCTTGACGCTGGCGGTTGAAATCATGCGCGCAGGCTATCCGCGAGACATCCCGTCCGCTGTTGCGCATATCCAGGACTTTCAACGTGCGCAGCCAAACGCATCCTCAGTAGCCGGCGTGGTTGTCGCGGACAGCTTGAGTCCGGGCGCGCGATCAGATCTTCGGCAACGCGGCATCGGCTACTTCGATCACAGCGGGACGCTGTTCTTCAAACACCAGCCGTGGCTCGTTGATATCGAACGTGCGGCCCCCTCGCGCCCCCGCCGGCCTGCGGCCTTGTTCACGGGGGCTCGCGAGCAAGTCGTGCTGGCGTTGCTTCAGCATGCGGCGCGACATCAGAGCGACGGATTCATCTCTGGCGCCGAGCTCGCTTCACTGGCAGGCACATCGCCCTACACCGTCTCACTCACCATGCAAGCGCTCCAACGCGAAGACTGGGTCGAGACGATGGGCAACGGCCCTCGATTGCGCCGTCGGCTGCGGGATGCCAACGCGTTGCTGGACGCCTGGGCGCAAGCGTGGACGTTGCGGCGCGATACGACATCGCGGTACTTCCTGTTTTCGCCCCCGCGAACCTCGCTGCGCGACACCTTGCTTCACACACTTCGGCAGAAAGAACACTGGGCACTGACCGGTGCCGCAGCCGCGAATGCGGCCTTCCCGCATCTGACCCAGGTTGAGCGCGTTGAGGTCATCGTGCCGCCCGGGCAAGCGCAGGCGTGGGGCCGTGAAATGGGTCTAGAACCGGCCGAAAAGGGTGCAAACGTCCTATTTATTGAGCGCGAAGGGGCCTCAATGATGTTCCTTGACGATGAAAGCGGGCAGACTGGCGCAAACGTTGCCAACCGGTTCATCCAATATCTGGATTTGCTGAATGGTTATGGCCGCAATAAAGAACTGGCGCAGGAATTCCGCCGCCACGTTCTGCATCTGGAACCCGAGCATTGAACGAAAAGCCCAAGTCGGCGCACGCCTACAGCGCCGACATCACCCGCGATTGCGAGACCGTGCTTGTCATCCTGTTGCGCGCATTCGCAGGGTTCAAAGGAAACCTGAGATTGATCGGCGGGCTTGTGCCGAGATATCTGACGCCCGAGGCGCTGCCTGACGTTCCCCCGCATGTGGGAACAACAGACGTCGATGTTGTTTTGGATGTTGCGCTCTTGGCCGAACGAGGCGCCTATGACTCCTTGAAGCGGCAATTACAGGCCGCCGGATTCCAGCGATACCACCCGCGCCAGGGCGTCGTCAGTACATGGCAATGGGTCTATGAGCTGAACGGGCTCCCGATTCGGGTCGAATTCCTGACGCATACCGATGACCCCGAACAGAGTGCGCGGCTAGCACTGCTGGATGGTGAAGCCGTATCCGCATGCCAGATCCTCTACGCGGGACTTACCCACGACTGGTTCGAAGAACGGGTCGTACAGGTTGATTTGCCCAACCAGGGCGGCGTCACGCAGGAAACCATCCGCTACGCGGATGCCGTGGCCTTCATCGTGCTCAAGGCTCTGGCGTTTGATCAACGCCATGAACCCAAAGACGCCGCCGATCTTATCCATGTCATGACTTATTGGCGGGACGCCGAAACGCTGGCGGATCACTTCAGTGCAAGGCTGGTGGAGGGGCGTCAATGCAAGGCATTGAACGCCGCATTGCACGCCCTGTCACGCCGGTTCTGCGACGATGCTGACGTTGAAGGCTATCGCAAGGAAGGCCCCGCTGCCTTCGTCAATTTTCACGGCTTCGACCGCGAACACGCCGACACGCGCATACGTGCGCTACGCCAAGTGAGCGGGCTGGTCAGCCACGTGCTGGCAAGGATCAGCGCCAAGACAGGCCAATCCTATTTGCACGAAGCCGCTACTTAAGCTCCAGCGTCGCCCCAATCACCCGCATCGTCGGCATCAGCTGGCGCCATGCGTCTTTGGGGATGGACGCCGGGCGTTTCAGCTCTGCGGCGGCGGGGTCGTTCAGCAGATCGCCCTTGCAGGCGAAGACGATGCTGTTGGTCATGTCGTCGTCGACCACTTCGAACATCGCGGAGCCGAACGATTCGCGCACGCGGTCCAGGTAGTCGTGGTGCATGGGGTGGTTGACGTGGAAGTTGATCACCAGGATGCCGTCGTCGCGCAGCGCGCGGTAGCAGTCGGCGTAGAACGCTTCGGAGCAGAGCGCGTCGGGGATGCCGCCCACGCCGTAGCCGTCCAGGAAGATCACGTCGGCGTGGTCCGACACGTCGCGCATGTGATCGGCCGCGTCGGCCTGGATCACCTGAAAGCGCTCGCTGTCGCGCGGCACCATGAAGGTGTCGCGCAGGGCGATGACGGCGGGGTCGATCTCGACCACTTCAATCTGGGTGGTGGCCAGATACCGATGGCAGAACTTGGGCAATGAGCCGCCGCCCAGCCCCACCATCAGAATGCGGGCGGGTTCGGGCTTGAACAGCACGAAGCCCATCATCATCCGCGTGTATTCGATTTCCAGCGCATCCGGGTTCAGCACAGACATGCTGCTCTGGATTTCCTTCTGCGTGAAATGCAGCGTGCGGCGCGTGCCGGCATTCTGGACGAAGGGCCGGTGGATGGCCGCCGGCTCGTCAGGTTGCGATGCGTCGGCGGGAAAAGAAGAGTCGGACATGGGCAGGGCAGAGGGTGAAAACAGGCACAAGATACCATCCGCATGGCAGACGTCACCCGCTTGCCACCTGCGCCCAGCCGTCTACAGGAACGATTTGCCTTGCTTTAGCACCTGGTCGCAGGCTTGGCGGGTGATCTCTTTCTTCAGGCCGCTTCCGCTCAGATCAAGCGACTTGCCGTCGCTGCCTTTCAGGATGCCCTGCACGCCAGAGGTGTAACCCGTATCGGACTCGGCCTTGCTGGCGCCGCCTGGCAGCTTGTCCATCAACTTGTCTTTCACGGCCTGCGCGTCGCCGCCGCTCAGGTAGTTGTTCTTGATGCAGTACTGCAATACGCCGGCTGCGTTGCCGGCGCTGCCCGCGCTGAGCGATGACAGGGACGAGGTGCTGCCGCCCAGGCCCTCCATCTGTCCCTTCACGGAATCGAGCAGTTGCGCGTGCGCCCCTGCCGCGACGCATTGCGCTGCAACCAGTGCTGCCGCACTGATGAAATGCCGGAATTGGATGCGCATGATGTGCTCCCAGAAGCGGCCCGCCCAGCGGACCCGTCCGGAAAACTATAGGAGATCCGGCGCACGAATCCCGATCGCCGTAGCAATTGAATTCGCAACGTCACGCCTTGGCAACATCGCGCAATTCCGTACACACGTTAAGTATTTATATCGCCTGCCGTTAACGGGATATACCCCTGCATGTCACCGGCCACACACGCCCGTGACTCGACGAAAACCATAATTATTCGCGCCTCAGGCGCGTTGAAGGCGGGCGATATGACCTCTAGTCTACGGACCGACGATTCCATCTGGGGCGCAGCAGCCCTGGCCAACGACACACGCGCCGCCATCAAGGAAGACGCCAAAAAGGAAGGGGCCAAAAAAGAAGCGGCCATCACGGCCGACGCCAAGGAAAAGGACGACGCGGCCAAGACGGACATGCCCTCCGTTCGCGTGTCGATCAGCGGCGACGCGCTTGAACGCGCTGCAAAAGCCCGAAAAGCACAAATGGCCGACGCCGGCCAGTCAGCGGCTGCAGGCCCATCTGGCAGTGACATGGCGCGCGGCCGCATCGCCGAAATCAAGCAACGCATCAAGATGCTGAAAATGTTGCTGGCGATGATGGGGCCGGAAGCCGCCAAGGGCATCATCCAGGAACTGCGCCAACTGGCCGGACAACTGGCCCAAGCGGCGGCGACCCTATCGCAAGGCTCGGGAGGCGGGGCATCCGTGGGGCCAATGACAGCGCCCGTGGTGCATAGTGCGACCGCAGCGCCAAGCGCGGCCATGCCCGCGGCAGCCACGGCTGGCATCACCAGCGCCGCGGCCGCATCGACGACCGAGGCGCCCGCCGCCGGTCTTGCTACGACTTCCGCTGCGGCCCCTCAACCGCAGGCGGAAGCCCCCGCATCGAATGCCGTCGCATCGAATGCCCCCGCGTCGAATGCCGTCGCGTCGAATGCCGTCGCAACGAATACCGCGGCATCAAACCCCGCATCGAACGCCGCCGCATCGAATGCCCCAGCATCGAATGCCCCAGCATCAAATACCCCGGCATCAAATACCGCAGCGTCTCGCGCATTGACGGCTTATGCAGGCGGAGCGGCCACGGCCGAAGACCGCGCAGCCGACGCCGCCGAAACTGCCTCGGCGTCCGGCGAAGACAGTGAACGCATCGACGCCAGCTCACCCGCTGACGAACGCCAGCGCGACGCCAGGCAGCGTCAAGCCGATGAGCGCCTGGTGAAGGAAGTCATGCAAGAGCTGAAAGCCTTGCTGGCCGCCGCTGAAAAGGCGTTGCGTGAAGATAAGAACGCCGACGGCAATCGGGTCGCCGAGCTGAAAGACAAGCTGGCGCAGGCCGAGCAATCGGCCCGGTCGCGGGATGCGGACGGCATCGGATCGCCGGCGGATGACGCCAAGCCGCTTAGCGCCCGGCCAGACAGGAAGGCGACGAAAGAGGCGTAGAACGGACTCCTGCACACGCCACAGGCGACTCATCACACCGGATGGTTGATTCGTCATCTTGATCTTGTCCGGCGCGCGGCGAACGGCGATTTTCTTAATCTGTCCCGATTCCACACGTCCGCGCCGCCATGTCCGTCCCGCAAGCCCCCTCGCGCCATCGGTTCCGGCCGTCCCGACTTGCCTTGCTGGTGCTGCAAGCCGGCATGTCGACGGCGTATTTGTTCGGGCGCCCGGCCCAGGCCCAAATCCAGACCCAGCCCGCGTTGGTATATGTCTTTCGCGGTGCGGACGGCACCTGCTGCACCAGCGGCGACTACCCGGACAACGGCTTAGACGGCCAATGGGGACAGCGCGACTTTCTCCAGCAGGACCGCAACGTCAACATCACCGCAACCGCAGCCGGGCAAACGGGCATTCTGATCGACGTCAGCGGCGGCAAGGGCGGTGATGGCCGCGACGCGCCGTCCAACTTCAACCATTGGGGCGGCAACGGCGGCGGCGGGCGCATCATCGACTACGCGCTGTCGGCCAGCACCGTGTCGGCTGCGGGCCGTGGCATCAGCCTGACCTCGGCCGGCGGCAACGGCGGTCTGTACGCCAATGCCGACGGGCGCGCCGGCCATTTCGGCAATGGCGGCGATGGCCATCTGGCGCGCATCACACTCAACAACACCACCGTCACCGGCACGGGTTTCGGCGTAGCGGTGCAATCCTGGGGCGGGTCTGGCACCGACAGCGCCATCGTTGGCGGGTTTGGCGGCGCGAATGATTCGGGCCGAGGCGGCAACGCCGGCGACGCCACCGCAATCTTGCAAGGCACGACATCGATCATGGCGCGCGGACCCGGCCCGGACGACGTCAGCGCAGGCGTGGGGCTGATCTCGCTTGGCGGCAATGGGGGTGCGGCGGAACACTCCGGCGACTTCGGCGGCCACAGCAATGCCGGGCGCGGCGGCGATGCAGGGGCCGTGACGTTCACGTCATCGGCAAACAGTGCGGTGACGGCGCTGGGCGACGGCATGTATGGCGTGATTGCGCGATCCCTCGGCGGCAATGCGTCGCAGCGCAACGACACCGATACCAAGGCTGCGGCAGGCGGCAACGCGGGCCTGGTCACCCTCAGCAACGGCGGCAAGATCACCACCACCGGCAACCGCGCAATCGGTATCTATGCGCTGAGCCAAGGCGGCAATGGCGGCAACGGCGGCGATGGTTCCTGGGCCGACGGACACAACGGCGCTGCGGGCGGCAACCCCGGCGCCATCACAATCACCAACACCGGCGCCATCACCACAGGCGCCGCCAACACCGTCGGCGCAAAGGGCATTGTCGCCAGCGTTCTGGGCGGTGAAGGCGGGCCGGGCGGGTCCAGCGGCGCCTTCGGCTCAGGCGGCAATGGCGGCGCGGGTGCGATGGCCGGCCAGGCCATCACGCTGACCAACGCGGGCGTCATCAGCACCTTGGGCAACGATGCCGCGGGCGTGCTGGTGAACAGCGCGGGCGGCGGCGGCGGACTGGCGCAGGCCAGCAACGGCTTCATCGCGGTCGGCGGCGGACATGGCGGCATGGGCGGTGCGGGTGGAGGCGTCGCCATGACACACACCGGCAGCATCGATACCTCGGGCGACAACAGCGCCGCCGTAACGCTGCAAAGCATAGGCGGCGGCGGTGGCGCGGGCGGTGACGCCAATGCCACCGGCGTCATCGCCACCGTCGCCATCGGCGGCACGGGCGGCGCGGCGGGTAACGGCGGGCTGGTGCAGTTTTCATCGCAGGGCAAGATCTTGACGCGGGCGGGCAATGCGCCCGGCGTCGTCTTGCAAAGCATCGGAGGCGGCGGCGGCACGGCCGGGTCGGCCAACGCGGTGGGCGTGGGCGTGGGGCTGAACGTCACCGTGGCCACAGGCGGCAAAGGCGGCAGCGGCGGCTCGGGCAGCACCGTGTCGTTCACGCAGGCCAGCGCCGGCATGATCTCGACACTAGGTCCGCACAGCAATGGCGTGCTGGCCCAGAGCATTGGCGGCGGCGGCGGCAACGGCGGGCTGGCCAATTCGCGCACCGTCACCATCGCACCGCCCACAGGCGACAACCCCAGCGGCACGGTCACGCTCGCCATCACCAATGGCGGGGCGGGACAGGGCGCGGGCAACGGCGGCAACGTCACACTCACCAACGACGGCAGCATCCGCACGGCCTCGGCGCAAAGCCATGGCATCGTCGCGCAGAGCGTGGGCGGCGGTGGCGGCAATGGCGGCGGCGTGCTGGCCCCGGTCAAGACGCCGACGATCGGCAACTCGCTGGTGTCGTTGGACCTGAGCATCCGGCACGGCGCGCAAGGCGGCCAGGGCGGTGGTGGCGCAAGCGTGCAGGCCAACAATTCCAGCAGCGGCATCATCGCCACGGCGGGCACAGGCGCAGCGGGCATCGTGGCGCAGAGCATTGGCGGGGGTGGCGGCAACGGCGGCATCGTTCAAGCGCTGGACGCCAATGCCTTCAACGCCATCGTCGGCTCACCGGCGGCGCTGCCCGGCTTGCTGCAACAGGCCGTGAAGTGGCTGGAAGCGGCCCCGCAGATGCAGATCAGCAAAGCCATCAGCCTGTCCACCAGCGTCACAACCGGCGGCCAAGGCGGTGGAGGCGGCAGCGCCAGCGCCTTCAATGTGCGCAATGACGGCGCCATCACCACGCAAGGCGACCATGCTCCCGGCATCCTCGCGCAAAGCATCGGCGGCGGTGGCGGCAACGCCGGATTGATCGATTCCACAGGCGCGTCGAGCCTGCTGTCGAGCATCGACGCGCTGATCAAGGCAGCGGAATCCGGCGCGCAGAATCTGTTCACCGTCGCCCTGCCGCAAACCAGCATCACCCATCAAACGGGCGGCAGCGGCGGCACGGGCGGCGCGGGCGGGGGATCAGCAAGCGATCCCGCCATCGTGATCCATACCGGAACCCTCACCACGCAAGGCGATGGATCGGCCGGCATCGTGGCGCAGAGCATCGGCGGCGGCGGCGGCCGCAGCACGGCAAGCGGCCAGGACTTGCAAGACGTCGTCACCGCGGCGGCCGGGAATCAAAGCGCCGCGATCATCGACAAGATCACGCAAGTCATCAACCTCCTCGGCACCAAGGGCGGTTCCGTGCTGGGCTCATTGATTCATGTGCAAAACGGCGGCTCCGATGGCGCAAGCGGCTCGGGCGGAGCCGTCACCGTGGACGCCAGCGCGTCGACCAGCCGCATCAACACACAGGGCTTGCAAGCGCCCGGCATCCTGGCCCAAAGCATCGGCGGCGGCGGCGGCGTGTCGGTGCTGGACCAGCCGATGTATCTATGGAGCGCGTTCACCACCACCACGACGCTGGGCGCCACCGGCGCACAACGCAATGCAGAATTCACTTTGGGCGGCCAGGCCAGCGTCATCCATGGCGGTGCGCTCACTACGCAGGCAGGCGGCGCGGCCGGCATCATGGCGCAGAGCGTGGGCGGCGGCGGCGGGTTGACGACCTTAAGCCTGCGCAACACCAGCCTGGCCAACATTTCACAAACCGCCTCCGTGGGCGTCACCTTGGGTGGTGACTACACGTTCAGCAACTCCGCGGCATTCAATAGCGCGTTGCTGTCGGGTGGCGCGGTCAGCGTGGCGAACAACACCGGCCTCATCACGACGCAGGGCTGGCTGTCGCCGGGCATCTTCGCGCAAAGTGTGGGCGGCGGCGGCGGTGCGGCCATCGTGTCGGCCAGCGCGTCACTAGGCAGCGTCGACATGCAGCTGGGCAGCCTCCAGACCGTCGCCACGCCCTTTTCCACGCTGACGGGTAGCGGCGGCAACGTCACCGTCTCGAACTCGGGCGGCAGCATCGTCACGAACGGCGCGCTGTCGTTCGGCGTGCTGGCGCAAAGCGTGGGCGGCGGTGGCGGGTATGCCTCGCTGGATAACACCGCGCGGCCAGCGGCCAACCCCATGACCATCACGTTCGGATCGAATGGCAGTATGCAGGGCGCGGGCGGCGTTGTGACCGTCACGCAGGACGTGGGCGGCCGCATTGTCACCGCTGGCGCCAACGCGCATGCCATCGTCGCGCAGAGCATCGGCGGTGGCGGCGGCATCGCCGGCTTGGCGCTCCAGCCCAATCTGACCACCTTGAAAGCCGTGACGGCCCCCACCCAGGACGGCGACGGCAACGCCGTCAACCTGTCGTTGTCGGGCGTGATCTCGACGTCGGGTAATGGCGCGGCGGGCGTGCTGGCGCAAAGCATCGGCGGCGGTGGCGGCCTGACGGGCGACCAGTCGTCCGCCAGCTACTCCACCCGCATCATCCAAAGCGCCGGCTTGACCGGCGGCACGGGCAACTCGGCAGGGGTCAATGTGGCCATTGGCACGGGCGGCACCGTGCAAACCTCAGGCGCAAATGCGCCCGCTATTCTTGCCATGAGCGTGGGCGGCGGCGGCGTCTTCAAGGACGGCACGCTTTACCAATACGGCACCCCCAACAACGCGCTGGCCTACGGCGGCCCCGTCACGATCAGCCTGGGCGAAGCGGCCCAGGTTGTCGCCACAGGCGCGGGCTCGCCCGCCATCGTCGCCTTGAGCAACGGCGCCAATGGTGGCGGGCGGGCGGTGTCGATCAGCTTGGGCACGCGCGCACTCGTCAGCGCGAACGCCACCTCCGGCACGGGCATTCTTGCCGTGGCGCCCTTGGCCACCACCACCATTACCAACGCCGGCACCATTCAAGCCAAAACGGCGATTGAGGTGTCGGGCCAGGCGCTCGTCAACAACACCGGCACCGTGGCCGGCGATGTGCAACTGGGCAACGGCAGCACGTTCAACAACAACGCGGGCGGCAACCTGTACACCGGTTCGCAGTTCGTGGGCGATCTGAACAACGCCGGTATCCTCAACCCGGCAGGCCCCGGTGCGTACGCCGCCACCCGGTTAACGGGCGTGCTGAACCACACCGGCACCTATCGGCCCGACCTGGATTTCGGCAACCATCACAGCGACTTCATCTCGGTGTCTGGCCCATCCACGTTCGGGGGCATCATCCAACCCGTGCTGCATAACCCCGTGAAGAACGTGTGGATGGGCATCGCGCATTTCGACGCCGAGCAATCGCAAATTCCCGCCACCGCCAGCGACAGCCCCTTGTTCAGTTATGCGCTGAAGAACAACGGCGCAGGCGGCTGGCGCGATCCCCTGATTTCGGTGGACGCGAATTTCACGCCCTCGGCATTGCCCGTCAGCGCAGACCACCGGAGCATCGCGACTTCCTTGCAAAGCCTGTGGAACCAGGGCGACACACGCAGCGCAGCGCTGTTCGACAAGTTCACGGGCGTGCAAACCGCCGGCCAATACCGCGATGCGCTCAATGGCGTCGCCCACGATGGGCAATTCGCCCGCGCGGCAAACCAGATACATGAGTCCTATGCATCCATGGGCCGCATGATGAGCTGCCCGGGCTTTGTCGGCGAAAGCACGATACTGCGTGAAGGCAATTGCGTCTGGTCGCGGCTGGACACCAACTGGACGCAACGCAAGAGCACGTCGGATGACCAGGGCTATCGCATCCGCCAGACCGCGCTGACCCTCGGCGCGCAGCGCGAAATCGTCAACAACTGGTTCCTGGGCGGCTCGCTGGCCTATGCCGCCGGCAAGACGACGTCTTCGAATGACTTGACCGGCAACAGCGACACGTTCTCGGGTGGTTTGGCGCTGAAGTACAACCGCGCGCCGTGGCAGATTGCCGTGGCCGTTCATGGCGGTGTTGAGAAAAGCAGAATGTCGCGCAGCACGCTGGATGGTGTGGCCAAAAGCAAACCTGATGCGTCCTTCCTGGCCGCCCGCTTGCGCACCGCCTATGAATTCAGCCAGCCCACCTGGTATCTGCGGCCTTATGTGGATCTGGACGTGAACCACATCCGCCAGGACGGCTATCAGGAAAGCGGGGCGGGCCTCTTTAACCTGAAGGTGCGCGGCAACGACACCACGTCGTTCATGGTGTCGCCCATGATCGAACTGGGCGGCCGGAAAGACCTGGCTAACGGCTCCACCTTGCGTTCGTATGTGGCCGGCGGCATGAGCTTTCTGAACGGTGGCGATGTGGTCACGACGATGCAGCTAAGCAGCTTCAACGCCACGCCGTTCTCGCTGAAGTCGGGCATGCCGCGCACCTACGGCAATCTGTCGGCGGGCCTGGAAGTCGTGAGCCCCAAGGGCATGGAGTTGAAGACGGAATACGCCTTGCGCGGCAACGGACAGTACCGCGACCAATCGCTGACGCTGCGCGCCGCCTACCGCTTTTGAAGGGGCGGTGGCGGCGCTTGAGGTTACTTGCGCGACCAATGCCCCATGCCGGCATCGTCATAGAACTTGATGTCGAAACCGCTGGCCTTGCCCTGATCCATCTTGAACACAATGGACGCCAGCGAATCCACCAGCTCGGCTTCGCCGACCGGGGCGAACGCGAAGGTATCGCCGTCCCAGTGCTTGACGGGAAAGCGCATGCCTTTGGGTCCCAGCACCAGGCTCAACCCGCCATTGGCTTCCTGGATTTCCGCAGGACCGTAATAGGGGTTGTCGAAATGGCCGGTGTATTGCGACAGCGCGCCGGCAGGCTTGCCGTTCGCCGGTTTGGCCTGCGCGGAAAGATCGGCTTGTGGCGCAAAGAAGGCCTGCATGGCGCCGTTGTACGCGGCGAACCAATCGCGCGTGGGCTTGCCATACAGCGCCGTGTCGATGAAGGTTGCCGCCACCGATTCTGCTGCACCCACGGGCGCGCCGTTGGTCAGCACCACGATGCCGATGCCCGCCGACGGCACGATCCGGAACGTCGTGCCCGTGCCCATCAGGAACGCGCCGGAATGCCCCATCGACGGGCGTCCGCCCAGCTCGGTATTGACGTTGAAGCCATAACCGTAAAAGCCCGAACGCGCGTCAAGGTTGTGCGCGCGCGCACTGAACGACTGCGGCGACAAGGCCGGCAGCAGCGCGCCCGGCGCGATCATCCGCTTGCCCTGGAATTCGCCATCGGCCAGCAATAGCTTCAACCATTGCGCCATGTCTCCCACGGTGGACGACACGCCGCCCGCGGGCGCCTGCTGATCCGCATTGCGCTGGCCCAACGGCACGAACGCGCCCTTCTGATACCCATGCAGCACGGCGCGATTCGTGCGCGCCATGAAGTCGTCATAGCGATAGCTGGTGGACGTCATGCCCAGCGGCTTGAACAGCACGTCTTGCGCCAGGCTTTCCCAAGGGCGGCCCACGGCCTTCGCCACGGCTTCTGCGCCGATCGTCGTGCTGAAGTTTGCGTAGTGATACGACGTGCGAAACGCGTCCAGCGGCAGCAGCCGCAAGCGGGCCATGACGTCACCGCGCGTATAGCCCAAGTCTTCCAGGTCGTCGCCCGCCGTGCCAGGCAAACCCGAGCGATGCGCGAAGAAGTCGCCGATGGTGCCGTGCGCTGACACATAAGCGTTGCTGAGCTTGAAGTCCGGCAGATAGCGGGCCACGGGGTCGTCCCACGCCACCACGCCTTGCGACACTTCCATCGCCGCCACAGTGGCCGATAGCGACTTTGAAATCGACGCAATCTGGAACACAGTGCCGGCATCCACCGGCGCGTTCTTGCCCACTTCACGCGTGCCGTAACCCTGGGTCAGCACCGTCTTGCCGTCCATCACCACGGCCACCGCCATGCCCGGCACATGGCTGCGCTTCATGATGTCTGCCACCACGCGCGGCAGATCCTTCACGGCTTGTTCGCGGCTGCCCTTGGGGATGGCGACGACGTCGGCGGGCGGGCTGGCATGCGATTCAACGGGAATCGGCTGCGCCCACGCTGACGCGGCGCCGCTCAGGGCCAACACGCACAGGCCTGCAATGAAGTTGGTTTTGCTAGTCATGGTGACCTCAGAATCCCGCTTGATAAGCGATGCGAAAAACACCTTGGTTGATGCGGATGGCCTGATCGCGCTGATGCGTCACGCCGGCCTGCAAGATGAACCCGACCGGCGTGACGTAGGTGATGGCGCCGGACAACGCCCAGTCCCAATCGTTCTGCAAGCCGTACGGCGCCAGCCTGCCGTCGCTGCCCGATAATTTGCGCGCCGCGGCGGTAGCGGTCAATTGCCAGCGGTCGCGCGACAGCGATACTGACGTCACGCCATTGCCGTTGCGCACGGGCGCGCCGCGAAAGGCGCTGGAAAACGTGGCTTCGTTAAACCAGCTGAGCGCCCACGCATTGGCAAGCGGCGCGTCGTATCGAAGCCGGGCAGAGACGGTGTTGGCGCTTTCGCCCATGCCCGGGTCCACATGCAGGCGGCCGGCGTCCACGCCGCCCGACCAGCGTTCCAGCTCCGGCAGATCACGAAAGTCATAAGACAGGATGAACGACTTCAGTTGGTCGCTGAATGCCGGCGGCTGATCTTGGCGAATGAAACCATCGTCCAGACTCAAGCGCTGGTTCAACGCGGTGTCATCACGCTTGAACAACACCGCCGCCACCGAATGCGTGCCGTTGCCGCCGGTGGCCAAGGTGTAGCGGCCGCCCAATCCGATGGAACCGCGAAACTCCGAGTTCTCGTTAAAGCCGCTGTACAGGCCATCGATGACGTGCCACGCGTCGCCAAAGCCCAAGTCCATCTTGCCGCCGTACAAGGCATAGCGGTCGGCGGTATAGGCCGCGAACAGGTTGTCCAAATTCACGCCCAGGTCCGAGAACGCGTTGTCTTTGGTCTCATTGTTCGACGAGTTGAGCGTTGCCTTGGTGCGGATCGAAAATCGTTGCGTCAGCTGCATCACCAGTGCGGCTTCCGCTGTGGGCTGCACGCTGCTCCAGTGCGACCGCGGAATCTGTCCGTTGGCATCCTTGATGCCAAAAAACCCGGTGTAGCCCGTCATCAGCAGAAAGCGGCCGTTCAACTGCGGATACGTGCCTGCGTCTTCGCCCAGCTGGCTGTACGGCGTGAGGAAAATCTCGGTCTTGAAGATGTCGGGCCCGCCTTGCGCAGGCACTTCTTGCGCAGGCACTTCTTGCGCATACACCTCTTGCGCAGACACTTCTTGCGCAAACACGTCTTGCGCAAAAACGCCGTGCATCACCAATGCCGCCACGATCCCGTGGCATACCGATAATCCAATGCGCTTGCCCATCGCCAAGCACCGGCCAGACCCGATCACCGCGCCAGCTCAGCCGCCAATTCGCGCACCTGGGAATGGATGTTTTCGAACATCGCGAAGTTCACGCGGCTGGCCACCACGAAGACGCCCAGGTCGCGATTCGGCGACAACACCGCATAGCTCATGAAGCCGCCCAGGCCGCCGCTCTTGCCCAACAGCAAGGGCGTGCCGTTGCGCGGCAGTGACACCACCCAGCCCAAGCCCATGCCATCGGCGCTGGTCACTTCGGTTCCCACCACGGATTTCAAGCCGTCATACGGCAGCCACATGACATGGTCCAGCGCGAAGGCTTCCTTGGCCTGGCGCGCGCCGTCCAGGTGCCAGCGCATCCAGCGCGCCATGTCGGCCGCCGTGGAATAGATGCCCGCGCTGGCGTACATCACGTCCGGCACCGGCGCGTTCGGGTCCGGTTTGCCAAACGGGTCCAGCCCCGTCATCAAGCGCTTCTTCTGCGCGTCGTTCAACACATTGGTGGTGTCCGTCAGGCCCGCGGGCTGCGTGACTTCGCGGGCCAGCACCGTCGAATAATCCGCGCCGCCCGCTTTCGCCAGCGCATCGCCCAGCAAGCCGAATCCCAGGTTCGAATAAAGCGTGGTGGTGCCGGGCGTGTAGGCCGGCTTGTTGCTGCCGATCCATTTCCAGTAGTACGCGCGGTCAAACGCGGCGTAGGGGTTGTCGGACGGCTTGGCGTTCGGGTCCGGCAATTCGCGCGGCAAGCCTGCGGAATGCGTGGCCAGATCCAACAGCGTGATGGGCCGCCCGTTAGCTTCGACGCGGGCATTGTCGGGCGCGTACTTGGCCAGCGGGTCGGTCAGCTTGACCTTGCCCTTGGCGGCCAGCGACGCCAGCACATCGGCGGCGAACACCTTGGATACCGACGCAATTCTGAAGATGGAATTCGCGTCCGGCTCAACGCCATTGCCCGGCGCTGTCTCACCATAGCCTTGGATGACCACCTCATCGCCCCGCACCACCGCGATGATGACGGCCGGCGCACCCGAGTTCAGAAACAGCTGCATGCCGGCCATGGACACGGCATCTTGCAACGCCAGGTCAGTCGCGCGCGCCGGGGCCACGCCCAACGCGCACGCCGCCGTCAAAGCCAGGGAAGTCAAACGTGTGAAAGCGCGAGTCGCCAGCATGCCAATTCTCTCAAGGTCGCCCGGGGGATGGGAGTTGCGGGAAGGGGTCACCGCAAGCGAGATCATCCCAAAACCTTGGAAATTGACCACCTTGCCAGGACGAAACAACATTCCCGCATGACGAATGACATAGGCGCGGGGCGCGGCGGCCCCGGCTGGTGGATCAGATCCCCATGCGTTCGCGCAGCGACTTGCGGTACGAGCGCGACACGGGCCATGCGCCCTCAACCGAGCGCATCCTGATCAGCCACTTGTCGACGCTGCGGCGGTCAACGTCCATGACATGCAACGCATTGGCAATGGCGGTGCGGTGTACGCGGAAGAAGATCTTTTCGGGCAGCAAGGTCGACCACATCCCGAGCGCGCGGGAGTCCAGCACCATCGAGCCGTCTTCCAGCCAGATCTCGCTGTAGTTTCCTGCCGACCGCACGCCGACGATGGTCTCCGGCTGTACACCCCGCACCACGCCGCGCATGTTCAGATAGACCACCGACATCGAGCTCTCGTGCATCGCTGTGCGGTTGTGATCCAGGCTGTTGGAATACTTGGCCTGACCGATCAGGTTGGCGCATTGATACAGCGCGTTGACCTCGGCGGGCGACCAGCTGCGGTGCCGGGCGGTGGTGTCGAAACCGATGATGCCGTACAGCTTCTTGTCATGAAACACCGGCACGCTCAGCACGCTTTTGTTGCCCTGGCGCACGAACTCGGCCTGGATGATCCGCGCCGTGCGCGGCAGGTCGTGCACATCATGAATGGCCACGGCATAGCCCTTCACCATGAACCGGTGCAGCCACGCAATCAGCGTGGTCGGCACATCTTGAAGTTCGGCAACAAACGGCTGCGTCTGGCCGCGGCACCATTCATGGGTATTGCGGAATCGCAGCATGTCGGGCCGGTACTCGATCAGCCACGAGCGATCCACATCGGACGTCTCGCCCATGAAGGCCAGTTGCTCGGATATCGCATCATCGGCCGGGCGCTTGAGCAGGCTCATCGCGCAACGGTAGACCCAGTCCGGCGAACGGTCTGACGGGCGATCCGGTTCAGTGCCGGCGGCACCGTCGAAAGCGGTGTGAGTCTGATACTGGACGGCGTCCTTCACTGCGTTTCCCCTGGCGGCCGAATCGTGTGTCGTCCCTGTGTTGCTGTGCAACACGCCAAGCGGCGATTTTCACTCTGAGAAGGGGAAATGACAAGCGCGGGAAAGGGCGGCTGGGCCTCCTGAGTTACTTCCCGCAGCCCGAGCCCACGCGCGACGTCGGCAACGGCGTATCGCCACCCGTATTCCCCGCGAATTGGCGGATCTTTGCCGCCAATTCCGGCGTGGGCCGCTCATAGCCGTAGCAGTACGGCGGCGTCGGCGCCGATTCGGGGCGGTAGTCTTCCAGCACCGGCTTCGCGTCGCCCAGATAAAGATTGTCTTTCAGACGCAGGAACGCCTTGTAGTCGCGCGTGTAGCCGTGCTGCGCCTTCAGTTTTTCGTAAGCGCCGCGATCGGATTCGCCGTTGTCCAGCGCGCTGCGTTTGGCGGCGATGGGAATGTAGTGGCAGTAGTTGACGTTGATGCCTTCCACCGTGGGAAAGAACGCCGGCTCCACGCACTTGCGCTGGGTGGTGTTGTTGAAGATGTTTCCTTCCACAAAGGCTTTGGCCTCCAGGCTGAAGCTCATGCCGTAGAAGTCCCAGTTCTCCAACAGGTTGTTGAACAGGTGGAACGTGCCGAACTGCCCGCGAGGGTTGCGCTGCACGGTGTTGAAGAAATAGTTGTGGTGCAGCGTCACGCGCGCAATCGAATCACGGTCGTAGTTTTCGAACAGATTTTTCGATGTGATGTTGTTCAGCAGCATGACCTTGTTCGAGTTATGGAACTTGGTCCATGAAATCGTCACGTCGGTCGAGCCATTCTTCACGTTGAGCAGGCGGTCAGACATGCGCGACAGGTCCATGTGGTCGACCCACACGTCGCGGCTGCCGTTGGCCACGTTCACGGCTTGCGTCAGCCGGTTCAGGCGGCCGTCGATGGTCAGGTGCGTCAGGATGACGTTCTGGCTGCCGTACACGCCCAACCCGTCGTCAATCAACGTGACCTGCTTGCCACGCCCGTCGATCGTTACGTTCGACGGCACGCGCAGCTGCTTGTCCAGCACGATGGTCATGTCCGACGCAAAGCGTATCCACGTCGGCCCCTTCTTCGCTTGCGCGAGCGCGGCGCGCAGCGTGCCTGGGCCGGAATCCTGGTCGGACGTGACCTCGATGAATTTTCCGCCCAAGCCGCCCGTGGCCTTGGCGCCATAGCCTTCGCGTTGGGACAGCAGCGACGAAACGAGCGGGCAGTGTTCATCCGGGCTGGCGCACGATTCACTCGCGGCCGCCACGCCGCCTTGCAACAGGGCCACGGCAAGCAGCCACTGGATTGACCGACGCACTGTCCACCGGCTCGTTTTCATTGCTGTCTTCATCAAGGCTTGATTCCTATTGCTGCGCGGAGCGATCCGCAGACTGCACATGGCGCCAGATGCCCCCGCTCAGGCGCAGATTTTCGGGGGGGCCGGCCACGTGTTCGCGCAGCCGTTCAAAATACGCCTGCTGCCAGCGCTTGGCATAGGCGTCGGCGTCTTCACCGGGGTTGGCGGCGGGCAGCATTTCCAGCGTGTAAGCCACGTGGCCGTTCTCCCATCGCGGCGCGTAGAACACCGACGGCACGCCAAGACGATGCGCCAGGTGCGATGCAAAGCTGGAATACGTGACTTCCTGCCCTTCAAAGGTCGTGCGCGGTGCGGCGGGATTTGCCGCGCCATCAATCGCCAGACACAGCACGTAGCCCGAATTGATGGCGCGCATGCAGGCCTTGGCGACCTGCGCTTCGGTCTGGTCGGCAGTGGAGATCAGCGCCGTGGAATAGCTGCTCTGGGCGATGCTGGGCGCGGTGGCGAGCCAGCGCGACGGGATGCCCAGCAGCTCCAACGCCATCAGGCCCGCGTACATGGGGCCGACGTGCGCGGTGGCTACCACCACCCCTTTGCCGGCCGCCAGCAGCGGCGCAAAGAAGCGTTCGCCGGTATCAAGTTCGCCCAACAGCTGCATGGATTCTTCGACGTCATCCTCGCGGCATTCCAGCCAATCGAACAGCAGGTGATCGATCATGTGGCCCCAGCGTGCGCGGCGTTCCCATTCTGCGCGGTCCACATTCGTGTCACCGCGCATCGACCACGCCCAATCCAGACGCGCCTGCGGAATCGGGGCGGTATCCAGCCGCGCTTCCATCTGGGCCATGGCTTCCGGGAAGGTCTTCGGCAGGTTCGCGCTGCGGGTGGCGACGTATTTTTCGTACAGGGTTTCGGCGTCGCCCTTGCGGCCGGCCTGCGACAGCGCGCCGATGGCGGCGCGCTGCCACATCAGCTTGTCGGGCGACTTTTCCACAAGCTTCAACATCTGGTCGGCGGCTTCGTCGTACTGCAACGTATAGCGCAGCGCGCGGGCATACAGCGCGCGCGTCTGTTCCAGGTCCGGCGCCAACTCCATGGCCTGCGCAAGCGGCGCCGCGGCTTCTTTGTAGCGGCCAGCGCGCAACAGCGTTTCGCCATACAGCGTGAGCAGCCTGACGTCCGCAGGCGCGGCGCTCAGGCCCGCTTCGAAATGCGTCAGCGCGTGCACCTTGCGATCCTCTTCAGAGGCGCGCCGAAGGTGCGCGAGGCCCAGCGAGGCGCGCAATGCCGCGCAATCGTGGTTTGCGCTTAAGGCCGCATTGCCCAGTTGGATGGCGGCTTCCGCGCGGTCGTCTTCCAGCAAGGCGCGCACGGCCATCGTTGCTACGCGTTCGTTGGGCAGCTGGTTCGAATCCAGGCTTGCCGCAATGCCCGCCGCCTCGGCCACGTCGCCGTTGCGCACGAACGCCATCATCCAGGCATACGCTTCAGCAGGATCGTCTTTGGCCATGCTGATAGTGGCGCGCGCGATGTCGGCGGCATCCGCCACGCGCCCGGCCTGCACGCGCAATTGAATGCGCGCGGCATGCAGCGAGGCGTTGGCGGGCTCGATGCCGGCCGCGGCGTCGGCCTCGGCAATCGCGCGGTCCCACTGCTTGCTGCGGCCCAACAGGCTGGCCAGCAAGCGGCGGTCATCAGCGCGTGTCGGGTAAGCCACCGTCAGCTTTTCAAGCGCGGCGATGGCGGGTTCGAAGCGCGCTTCGCGCATCCACGGCGCCACCATCAAACGGCGCACATCGCGCCAGCCGTCATGGGCCTCGGCCAACGCCGGGTCCAGCCGGGCCATCTCGCGCGCGGGGTCGCCCGCCGCGTAAATGTCCTTGATGACCTCGCGCAGCCGCGCGGTGGCGTCGGCCGCAGCGCGACGGGTATCAATTGCCGTATCAACCATGACGCAGCCCCCTCAACAATGCCATCGCAACGCGCGAGATGAACATCAACACAAAGCCCAGCGCCAGCGCTTGCAGCAGCAGAACCATCGTGCGCGGGCTGCTCGGACGGTCGGTGGGCACCGGCTGAGCAATGATGGACAGGTAACGTTGCAAGCGCAGCGCGTCCGTCATGGCCTGCTGGTACGACTGCTGCGCCAGGGTCAGGTTCGAATCCGCAAACGCCTGGGCATTTCGCAGCGACTCATACGATTTCAGCTGCTTGGCTTCGGCATTGCCGTCGCCGCTTAGACGGCGGCGCACCGACGAAATCCGCTTTTGCAACGCCAGCACCTGCATTTCAGCGGGCTTGAGCATGAAGTGGTCTTTGTTGCCCAGCGCGCGAATCTTGTCCAGATTGATCTGCGCGCTGCTGAGCTCGGCCTCCAGCGTGCTGGACAGATTCAACAGCATCGCCACCGTCGCCGTGGGGTCGATGTTGCCGTGCGTCGTCCGCCATGACATCAGGGCGTCGCGGGCGGCAAGCGCCTTTTGTTCCGCAAGCTTCACCGCCTCTTCGCTGACCTTCAATTTATCGGCCACGCCTTTCTCGTTCATCGAGCTGACGAACTCTTCGGCCAGGCTGATCAGCGCCTTGGACAGCGTTGCCGCATCTTCCGGCGAGAACGCGCTGACGCGCAGCACGTCAATCTGCTCCAACGCATTGAACGACACATGCACCGACGACTGATAGGCGCGGTACAGATCGTCTTCGCTGGAGTCTTCGGAAAGATGGTTGAACGGGTCCACGCCCGCGTGGATCAGGTATTGGCGCAGGCCGACTTTCTTGTCCAGCTGCTGCATGGCGTCGCGGGATTTCAGGAAGTCGCTGACGGCCCAGCCGTCGACAAAGCCGCCCAGCATGCCGCCCATGTTGCCGGTGGTGAGCAGGCTGGCCGCGCCGCCGCCACCGCCTTGCTGGCCCGATCCCGATTGCACGAAGAACCGCGATTCCGCTTCATAGCGCGGTGTGGCGATGGCAAGCACATACACCAGCGCCAGCGCCACCGGCACGATGACGATGAACGCGTTGATCCAACGGTGGCGGCGGCGTTCGCGCAGCGCCGCCTGCCGTTCGCGACGGCGGCGTTCGATCTCGGAGCCGCCCTCAGATCCCGAGCTGGCTGTCTTCGAAGCCGCCTCCGAAGACGTCATCGCCGGTGCCGGAGTCGCTTCGTGATCGTCGCGGGGGGTATTTGCTGAGGCATTGGTCGAGGTCGTCTTCGATGCTGAGAGCGCTTCGTTCATAAATCAAGCCTTTTAGGCAATAGTCCGCCATCTGGTTCTGGCGGTAGCTAGAGAGAATTAGGGTTCGGCCGATCAGCCGCTCTTCGAACAGCGCCAGCCATAGCCGGGTGAAACGGCAGGGTTCGAAAGGGATGGCCCCTTCGATCACGTAGACATCGAACGCCGGCGCCAGCGCCAGGGCGAACGAGAATTCCTGCCGTACGTAGAGCGGCCAATGCTCCATGGGCTTGGCCAGGCATTTGGGATCGCTGATCAGGTCTGCGACCAGTTCGAACGTGGCATCCACATCGATTTCGTACATCTCGCAGACGAAGTCGATCACGGCAATGCCGCTGGCCTTGCCGCGGATAAAGCCTTGCCGGCCGATCGCCCACGAGACGTTGCCGTCATGTTTGACAAAGCCCTGGCGCGGCGGACGCAGGCAGCACAGCACGTCGACGATCTGGCGATGCATTTCCGGCGAATGCGACAGCAGCGCGTAACGCCCCACCGGAATGTCGAGCGTGGCGTTGGCCAGCAGCGGCTGCCGGCTTCCAAAGGCATAGGGTTCGTCAGTGACGCCGTTCAGATGGATCATCTGCTTGCCTCACATCGGTTGGACATTGGGGCGCGCAAGACGCTCGGCCGCCAAGGCAACCACCATCATGAACACCAATGCCGTCAGGAAATAGCCCAGGCTGGCGTCGTGCGAATCGTAGGCGGCGAAGTACGCCGAACGCAGCAGCTGCATGCCGTGGGCAAAGGGCGACCACAGAATCCAGGGCCGCAAGTGTTCGGGCAATTGCTCCGACACAAAGAACACGCTGGAGAAGATCTGTAGACCCCGCTCGATCACGGGAGCCAGGCGCAGGAAGAAATGCCAGAAGGTGGCGATCGACCCGAACAGCACGCCCATGGCGGAGCCGCAGCATCCCATCAGCACCACGAACAGAATGAACCCCGCCCAGCTTTCGGGAAGCGTGATGAGCCCCAACGCGTGGCCGGCGCTGATCAATACCGCGAACACCACGAGGTACACCGACACGTAGATCAGCGCCTGCACCATCGCGCACATCAGCGGCGTGACGCCCTGAAAGTTCAGCAAGCCTCGGGCCGACACGTACGCGGTGCTGCTTCGGAAAACAATCTGCCGGAACATGATCCATGTGGTGGCCCCCAACAGCGAAAACGTTTGCACGTCCATGCCAAGAATGAAGTGCGTCCCCATCAGGATGTACAGCGACGAGATCAGCGTCAGCAGCACCACCGGGCCAACCAAGGCCCACAGCAGCGCGATTCGGCTTTCGCCATGAATCACCCGCAGCTGATACACGAACAACGCCATCAGCGTGCGCCCGACGGGCCGCCCACGCGCGGCATTCCCCGGGTGATGCCCTTCATGCAAGGCTTGCAGGCGTTCACGCAGAATCGCAAGATCACCGGCCTCGCCTTGCGGCAGCTCGATTTCCAGCGCGATGTCGTTGCGCGACGCATGACGGCGCGCATCGCGCGCTTCGTCCTGCTTGCGCCGTTCCACGCGCCGCGCATGCGCCGCCGCCAGCCGCTCGTCTTCAGCGATCAGCTTGGGCGGCATGTAGCCCGGCGTGAACACGTCGACGCCCGCGCGGATGTCCTGCTCCAGCAGGCGCACGATCAGACGCAGCCGCCGCCGGGAAAAATCGGCGAGCGTCTCATCGACCTTGCTGCGCGCAATCTCTGCGTCCAGCTCGGCCTGCACGGCCTCGTACACCGCGCGGCGGGCGGCCACGGAATCGTGCGGCTCGCCTTGCAGGCGCGCCAGCAACGGCTTCAGCAACACGCCCGGCTTGGCTTGTGCTTCAAAGAGCGCGGCCGGGTCCAGGCGCCAGGCATCGACCCCCGAACCCACCGCGTAGTTACTGTCCTTGCGGCGGTTACGCCACCCCTTGATCCGGTCCTCGTTACTCATCGACACGCTATTGCACGCCGGACGAACTCGAACCCGAATCGCTATCGATGGCTCGCGTGGCGCTGAAGCCGGCGCTCATCGTGACGCGGAAGGCCGACAAGACCTTCTGCACCTGTGTGAACGGCGCGTCCGAGATATAGATGGCCTGGCCTTCATGGACCGTAAATTCGCGGGCCAGCGCCACCTGCTCGGGACGCGTCAGATCAAACTGATACACCACCGGCAGCAGGTCCGCCTTGCCTTCCACCCCGGCCTTCGCGGGCGTGAACAGGAACACGGAACGCGGGTCGGCCAGCTTGTCGTCCAGGCCACGGGAATCGGCCAACGCATCCAGCACCGAGTAGTTGCGCTTGCTGATCGCCACACGGCCTTGGTTGCCCGCGGCGCCCAACACGGTCAGGTATTCACGCGAGTCATAGGCGGTGATGACATCGCCCGGCCGCAGCATGATGTCGTTGTTCTGGTTGCGGTAGATATCCGACAAACGCACCGACGCCACCTGATTGTCGCGGCGCAGGCTGATCACGAGCTGTTCGGGATTCGTCTGCACCGGCGCGGCCTGCGCCAGCGCGCTGCTCAGGCGTTGCGCGGTCTGCGTGATGGGATACATGCCGGGCTTGGTCAGGTTGCCCTGCACCGTCACCATCTGCCCGCGCGCATCGGCTGCGCGCGTGACGCTCACATCCGCGCCCACGACAAGCTTGGCCAGCCGCTGCACGATGGCGTCATGCAATTGCGAGAGCGTCGAATCCGCGGCGCGGAATTTTCCCAGGATCGGGAACGAGACATACCCCGTCCGATCGATTTCCTGATTGCCCAGGTCGCTGACGCCGGACGGGTCCGCCGCGAATACACCCAGGCCACCGCGTTCCCATACTTTGACGTTGATGCCGTCGCCCGGCACCAGGCGGTCGAATCCTGCCTGCGTAAGATCCCGGTACGGCACCGGAAAGTCAGACACCTCTGGCACCTGGCTCGCGCGCGCAAGCTCGCGCGAGGCGGGCATCACGACGACATCCTTGTCATCGTGAGCCCCCGTCATTTCGCTCAACATCGGACCGGAACGCGGCAGCTGGCATCCCGAAAGTGAAAGAGCGGCCAACACCAGCAGGGCGAAGGCCGCGTTGCGCCGCAGGCCGAAAGCCGGGACGTTCATGTGCATAAAAACCTTAAATCTGTAGGACCTCGGGAAGACCAGCCGTGTGTCAGGCAAGCATGCGCTGCATGGGCTGGAAGTCGATGCGTTCCTCGTTTTCCGAGACGGGCAGGACGGGCACGCACAGGCTCAGGAACTTGCTCAGCATCGCGTCGAGCGAAAACAGGTCTTGTGCCCGGGTACGGCTCTGCGCCTTCAATGACTCGTTGCTGCGCACCCGATCAACCATCGACTCAACCTTGTCGCAAGCTTCGGTCAGGTCTGGATGTTCGACATCGCTGAGCAGATGGCCTGTTTCGTTTTCAACGAAGCATTCTCCGGCGCCGCCAGCGGGTGTTGAGATCACCGGAACGCCCAACAGCTGCGCTTCGATCAACACGTTTGGCAAGCCCTCATAACGCGACAGCAGCAGGCTGGCGTCCATCTGCGAATACCAGTAGCCCACGTGGTTGGACAGGCCCACCAGCAACAGGCGATCGGTCACGCGCAGTTCTTCCGCCAGCGCCACGATGTTGTCGTGCAGGCGTCCGTCGCCCACGATGACAAAGCGTGCCTGAGGCCGCCGCTTCAGATACATCGCGGCAAGCTTGATCCAGAGCTGCGGCCGCTTGTCCGGTTCCAGCCGGAACACGCCGCCAATCGTTTCAGTGGCGTCGGTGGTGGCTTCCTTGAAGGACTCCCACTTTTGCTCGTCGGCGCTGGATGCATTGGTCGCCAGGTCGGGCACGCCGTTGTACAGCACGTGAAAGCGCACGACGGGAATGCCCAGCCACTGCGCGTACGCCTCGGCGGCCGTGCGGCTGTTGCTGACGAAGTACACGCCCGGCACTTGCGCCAAGGCCTGGAACAGCTCGGGATACTCTTCGCGGAAGCGGTCTTTGCGGATGTTCGGCGGCAATCCGCGAAACACCAGGTGGATGGTCGGCACACCCGCAAGCAACGCGGCCAGCGCGCCGAACAGGCACGTGCCGTCTTGCCACAGGCTGACGACGTCAAACGGGTTGGCGCGCAGCACCGGCGCAAGCCGCGTCACGCCGTAGTGCACGGGCGGGGGCAGCTGTTCCAGCATGCGGCCCAGGCGGCCGTCGGGCACCGATTGATGCGCCACCGAAATGGCGGGCAGCTTGTTGATCTCGGTGACCGGAATCTGCGCCTGCACCAGCACCGGCAAAAAGAAGTCGAGCCCTTGCTTCTTTTTCGTCGAACCCGCCGGCTCGGTGTGCTGCTTGACCATGACTTCGACCTTCTCGGGCCGCATCACCACGTCCGGCAGCTGCCGATCCGGCTGCTCCGCCATGCGCGTCAATTCGCCGGCAAGGCGCGTCAGCTGGCGCTCGGCGCCGCCGGGGCCCAGGCTGCCCGTCACCAGGGCGACGGACACGGGCTTTTCTGGCGGCTGCTCGGCGATCTTGCGGTTGCGAAAGTGCAGGATGGCGTGCTTCATCGACACAATCCGCACGTCCTTTCCCGCCAGGCCGCCTTCGGGCTCAAGGCCCTTGAAGAAGGCGTAGTCGGCGGCCAGCGCGTTGGCCAGCTCCGCCGCCTTGCTGCCCGGCGCCAGGTGCGCGGCCACGGGGCGGATCGCTTCATACGCGTCCGCCAGCAAGCCGCGCTTGCGCAGCCGTTTGGCGAATTCAACGCGGATATTGCGATCCGTGTGTTCCAGAATCAAGCGCCGGAACAACTGGTCCGACTGCTCGTGTGCGCGGATGTCGCTAAGCAACTTGGCGCGGGCGAACAGCCGCGACGGGTTCTCCGACGTTGCCGGCAGATGGCGGTCGACCAAGGACAAGGCCTCGTCGACATGCCGTTCCTTGACCAGCCGCGTCGCGCAGTAGCGCACGATAAGAAGGTCGTCCGGGCACTCTTGCAGCAGGGTTGCCCACTGCTCGGCCATGCCCTCGTTCAAGCCTGCCGATTCCTTCAGCCGAAGCAACAGGAAGCGGACCTTCGAGTCTTGCAGATGATCGCGCGCCAACGCTTCGGCGCGCGCCAGGTTTTCTTGTGCGACCTGGACCCGCACCGACGCCGTGACGATCTCCTCCAACTGGGCATGCACCCATTGAAGATCGGACGCAACGTCCGCCCGTTCGGTAGTCAGTGGTGGGTTCATGCTGCCTTCCTTCGATTGGCTTTTTCGATCCACACCAAGCAGCGATCGATGTAGTGATCGAACTGCGTGGGGTTATCGGACAGTTCGCGAAGGCGGCGCCAGTACGGCAAAGCCTGTTCGAAACGATGCAGACGCATGGCGCCGACGGCGGCCAGGCGCAGGCCGATGGCGTCGGTGGGAACCAGTTGCAGAATGCGTTCGCCCAGCGCCAGGCGCTCGGTGGTGCTGGCCGGGTCCAACGCGCGCGCCTCGGCATACAGCACGGCGATGATGCGGCGTTTTTCGTGATCGACTTCCGTCATCTGCGGCCACGATTGAGCAACGCGTTCCAACAGGTTCCAGGCGGCGCGGTGATCGCCTGCCGCGAGGATTTCGCGAGCGCCGCGAATGGCGCGCGGGCCCAGTCTGCCCAGTTGGCGTTCGGCTTCATCTTTGGCGTTCTGGTCGGCCGAGGCGTTGGCCAGCACGGCCTGGTAGGCGTCGATGGCTTCGCCGAACCAGCCACCGTTGAAGGCCACGCGGGCAAAGTACAGCTGCGTGCTCAACGGCGCGGCCTTGTCGGCGGCGGCTTGTTCCAGATGGCGCATGGCGGTCTGCTTGTCGCCCAGCGCATCGGCCGCGCGGCCGCGCATCGCGTCCAGTTCGGGGAAATCAACCTGCGTATCCAACGCGATGTCGGTCAGGTCGATCACTTCCTTGTGATTGCCGGCCAGTAGCGCGGCGCGTACGCCAAGGCGCATCGCTCGTTCGAACGCACGCTGCGCGCGCAGGGCGGTCAGGGCGTCGGCGTTGAGCAGGCGGTGCGCGCAGATGCGTTCGGCGGCATCGCGCAGGCGTCCTTCTTCCAGCGCGCGGGTGCCGTCCTCGGCCCATGCGGCCGATTGCGATTGCAACCAGGCGCTGATGTCTTCGTGTTGGCTCTTGGCCAGGCCGCAAGACACGGCCAGCGCGGCGGCGGCCATGATGCAACCGCGCCACGAGGCTTCCTTGACCAGTTCCAGCGCGTCCACGTCTTCCAACGCGGGGGATTCCGACGCCAGGGCGCGCAGGCCGGCGCGGTCGCCCGCCAGCAGCCGGTCGCGCCACAGCACCGCAAAGCCCCGGCCGTACGTCGGGATGGCTTCGCGCACTTCATTGACCCAGCGGATGACGGCGTCCATGTCGCCGCTGGTTTGCAACAGCGACAACACGGTGTCGGCCGCTTCCAGCGCGGTGGCGTCGGTGGGCGACGAAATGCGGAACAGCTGCTTCCAGTTGCCCAGCGACTCGTCCACGTGACCCAACTGGCCGGCGGAGGCCGCGGCGATGCGGACGATTTCGGGCGTTTCGATTTCGTCGCCCAGCAAGCCGGCCGCAAGCGAGTACGCCAGATCGTGGCGGCCCAGCTTGAAGTGGTTGCGCATCAGGATCTGTTCCGCCTTGCTGCCGGAAGCCAGAGCGCCGTCCGCGCTGCCCAAGAGCTCAAGCGAACCTTCGTAGTCGCCCAGTTCTGCCTGGATGCGTGCGAACAGCAGCATGTGCTCGGGCAGGCCTGGGTGGCGGCGCAGCACGTCGCGCACGCGGCGCGAGGCTTCACGCAGGTCGCCCGAATCCCAGATCTTTTCGATGCGCTCGGCGCTGTCGTCGGCGCCCAGCTTGGGTACAGACACCTGCGTGGTCGATGCGCTCATGCGCGGGCGCATGTAGTTCTTGAACCATTCGTGGCACAGGCGCTCGGCAAAGACCTGCGTGTAGTGCGTCAAATCCAGCCCGCCGTTTTCCATGGCGTCGGCCTGGCCGATCTTGCTCATGAGCGGCGTCGGGTCATAGCACGGCACGCCGATGCGCTGCGCGCTTGCGGCCACGGCGGCGATCAGCTGCGCGCGTTGGTCGATCGGCACGTTGTCCGGCGTCAGTGCGTTGACATGCGTGACGAACACGACCTTGTCATGACCCAGCAGCGCGACCAGCTCGCGCATTTCGGCTTCGATTTCTTCGTCGGTCTGATCGCGCTTGACGATGCGCGACAGCAGGTCCTGGTCATCGCGCGACAGGCTTTTGAACACGGCGTCCTGGTCCAGCTGCACACGGCGTTCGGCAAGCCGGTCGGTGCTGGCCAGCTGCCAGAACATCCGGGTGCGCGCGCGGTCGGCGAAGAACTCGCTGAAATAGCGAACCAGATAGTTGGATTGAATGGGATGGCCGTCGATGGTCAGCAGCTTGCGCGAAGACAGCTCGACCATGTACAGGTCGGCCGGCTTGTGCGTGCCGCGGCGCGCTTGCTCGCCATTCGAAGGGCGGAAGATCAGGCGCTGCACGTCGGCCGGAATGTCCATCTGGCCAAACATGAAACGCGCCTGCTGTAGCGCCTCGGCGCTGGTGTGCACAAAGCCGTAGTTGCGCCCCAGTTGCAGCTTGATCGGGTAGCGTCCCACGGCGTCACGCAGGGGCGTATGAATTCGGCAGGTGCCGATCGGAGCGATAGTAAATGCAGTCATCCAGGGTCTCTCCTGTAGTGATGGATAGCGAGCCTGAACTTAAAGAGTCCAGTACAAGAGGTCGGGGGCAAGGCGCTTGCTGTCCAGCACCGACTTCAGGTCGCACACCATGCCTCCGCTGTTGACCAGGCCGGGGAGGTCTTCCCAGATGGTCTCCATGGTTTCGCGGTGAGGGACCGCGAGAATCAGCACGTCCATGCCACCGAATGCTTCGCGGGGGACGAGCTTGATGCCGTATTCGTGTTCCATCTGTTCGGGGTCGACCATCGGATCGCACGCAACCGGCGTGATGCCGTAGCTGCCCAGCGCCTGGTACAGGTCGACAACCTTCGAGTTACGGATGTCGGGCACGTTTTCCTTGAACGTCATCCCCAGGATGCCGACGCGCGTGGACGCGTTCAGGCGGCCGTTGCGGGCCAGCGTCTGCACGATGCGCTGTGCAACGTGGTTCGCCATGCCGTCATTGATGCGGCGGCCGGACAGGATGACTTCCGGGTGATAGCCCAGTTCCTGGGCCTTGGACGTCAGGTAGTACGGGTCGACGCCGATGCAGTGTCCGCCCACCAGGCCGGGCGAGAACTTCAGGAAGTTCCACTTGGTGCCGGCGGCGTTCAGGACTTCCGAGGTGCGGATGCCGACCAGATCGCAGATCTTCGACATCTCGTTCATCAGCGCGATGTTGATGTCGCGCTGGGTGTTTTCCAGCACCTTCGCCGCTTCGGCCACCTTGATGGACGAGGCGCGGTGCACGCCGGCGTCGATGATCTTCTCGTACACGCCGGCAATGATCTCCAGCGATGCTTCATCCTGGCCGGACACGATCTTCACGATCTTCTCCAGCGGATGCTCGCGGTCGCCCGGGTTGATCCGTTCGGGGCTGTAACCCAGCTTGAAATCGACGCCGCAGCGCAGGCCGGACACCTTTTCGAGTTCGGGGCCGCAGATTTCCTCGGTAGCGCCGGGGTGGACGGTGGATTCAAACACCACGATGGAACCCGGACGCAGCACAGGGCCAATCGATTGGCATGCGCGCACCAGCAGGGAAAAATCGGGGTTGTTCTTTTCGTCGACCGGCGTGGGAACGGCGACCACGAAAAAGTCGCAGCCTTCCAGTTCCGAAATCTGGTCGGTAAAGGTCATGGCAGAGGCACGCAGGGCGTCGTCGTCAATCTCGCCGGTCCAGTCATGTCCCTCTTTCAGTCGTGCGATTCTCCGCTTATCTACATCAAAGCCGATGACATCAAAGCGCTTGGAAAATGCGACGGCTACGGGCAGGCCGACATATCCAAGGCCACACACTGCGATTCTCTTTACCACGGGGGCCTCACTGTTTTCGTCGTGTCGTGGACACTAGAAATCGACGCCCGAAGACACGTAAATCGATTCAAAATCGATATACGACTGTCCCCATTGGGCGGACTTATTGCTTAAGAAATGTTTCGTCTCGAAACCTGCACATACGTGTCGGATGACGAGCCAACGAATCGTAGATGGGCCAGACAGCAATATTCTTTCTAAAAATTATTATTGCTGTGGAAATGAGTCAGGGTTTCCGTAATAAACCCCGGGAATTCCCTCAAATAATTACATTCATTACACAAACCGCAACACAGAATGGCCGGGCAATTGTTAACGAATATTAAAAAGGGTATTTCTTATTCCTGTTTAACCATACTGAAAAACATAATGCTTGTTCAGCGGGTATTTATTAATAGCCTAAAGCAATTATTCCGTAATGCAAAATCGTTGTGTACAAGCCCGTCATAATCCGCTGAATAATGCCCCTGAAAATCGCCGTCTTCAAAGCACTTGGCCCACCGCATGCGGTGGGCCAAGTGCTTGATATAAAAGACGAACAGCGGTGTTATTCCACCGTCACGCTCTTGGCCAGGTTGCGCGGCTTGTCCACGTCCGTGCCGCGGGCGCAGGCCGTGTGGTAGGACAGCAGCTGCAGCGGAATGGTGTGCAGGATGGGTGACAGCTTGCCGTAGTTCTCGGGCATGCGGATCACGTGCATGCCTTCGGCGCTTTGGATCTTGCTGTCGGCATCCGCAAACACATAGAGCTCGCCGCCGCGCGCGCGCACTTCCTGCATGTTGGACTTCAGCTTTTCCAGCAGCTCGTCCTTGGGCGCGATGGTCACAACCGGCATGTGCTCGGTCACCAGCGCCAGCGGGCCGTGCTTGAGCTCGCCAGCCGGGTAGGCTTCGGCGTGGATGTAGCTGATTTCCTTCAGCTTCAGCGCGCCTTCCAGCGCGATGGGGTAGTGCATGCCACGGCCCAGGAACAGGGCGTTTTCCTTGGACGCGAAGCGATCGGCCCACGCCATGATCTGCGGCTCAAGCGCCAGCACCGAACCGATGGCCACCGGCAGATGGCGCAGCGCCTTCAGGTGATCGGCTTCCTGCTCGTCCGACAACTGTCCGCGCACTTGCGCCAGCGTCAGGGTCAACAGGAACAGCGCGGTCAGCTGGGTGGTGAAGGCCTTGGTCGACGCCACGCCGATTTCAACGCCGGCGCGCGTGATGTACGACAGCTTGCATTCGCGCACCATGGCGCTGGTGGACACGTTGCAGACGGTCAGCGTGTGCTCCATGCCCAGCGAACGCGCGTGCTTCAACGCGGCCAGCGTGTCGGCGGTTTCGCCCGACTGCGAGATCGTGACCACCAGCGAACGCGGGTTGGGCACGCTGTCGCGGTAGCGATATTCGCTGGCGATTTCCACGGCCACCGGGATCTTGGCGATGGACTCAATCCAGTACTTGGCGGTAAGACCCGCGTAGTAGCTGGTACCGCAAGCCAGAATCAACAGCGAATCGATCTCTTTGAAGACCTTGTAAGCCTGGTCGCCGAACAGCTCGGGCGTGATGGCTTCGATGTCTTGCAGCGTGTCGCCCACGGCGCGCGGCTGCTCGAAGATTTCCTTCTGCATGTAGTGGCGGTACGGGCCCAACTCAGCCGCGCCCGTGTGCACGTGCACGGTGTGCACTTCACGATCCACGTTCTTGCCGTTGGCGTCCACGATCCACACGCGCGACAGTTGCAGGTCAACGACGTCGCCGTCTTCCAGGTAGATGATCTGGTCGGTCGTGCCAGCCAGCGCCAGCGCGTCGGAAGCCAGGAAGTTTTCGTTCTGGCCCACGCCCACCACCAGCGGCGAGCCTTGGCGAGCGCCCACGACGCGATGCGGTTCGTCGCGGCAGAACACGGCGATGGCGTAGGCGCCATGCAGGCGGCGCACGGCGTTCTGCACGGCTTCGAACAGGTCGCCGGCGTACAGGTGGTTCACCAGATGCGCGATGACTTCGGTGTCGGTCTGGCTTTCAAAGACATAGCCCACGGCCTGCAATTCAGCACGCAGTTCGTCGTGGTTTTCGATGATGCCGTTGTGCACGAGCGCGATGCGCGGCTCGTCGTTACCCAGATGCGAGAAGTGGGGGTGCGCGTTGTGCGTGGCCGGCACGCCGTGCGTGGCCCAACGCGTATGGGCGATGCCCGTGAAACCCTGCACCTTGTCTTGGGCAACCTGGTCGGCCAGCTCAGCCACGCGCTGCGTGCTGCGCGTACGGCGCAGATGGCCGTCGGCATAGACGGCAACGCCGCAAGAGTCGTAGCCGCGGTATTCCAGCCGCTTCAGACCTTCAACAAGAATCGGGGTGATGTCGCGCTGGGCGACGGCGCCAACAATGCCGCACATAGGAGAGACTCCGCTAAGTTCGTGTACCGACGCATTGTGCGCGACCCGCAAAGAAATATGATTTCTTAATACGTCTATATTTGGAAGTTAATTCCCTTACATATTTGTGATTAAATAATCTTTCTTCAAAATGTTGTTTTTGAATTAATCATGCAAAATATGCCCAATCTGCTGCCGGAACTCGATGATCTGGACCTGCGCATTCTTGAACAGTTACAAGAAGACAGCTCACTGACCAACCAGGATCTGGCCGCACGCGTGCATGCCTCGCCCCCCACCTGCCTGCGGCGAGTGCGGCGCTTGGTGGATGAAGGCGTGATTGACCGCCAGGTCGCCATCCTGGCGGCCGAAAAGCTGGGCAGCACGCTGACGGCAATCGTCGAGATCACGCTGGATGTGCAGGCCGCCGAAAGCCTGGACGCGTTCGAACAAAGCATGCTGACCGAGCCCGCCGTGCTTCAGTGCTACCGCGTGTCGCCCGGCCCGGACTTCGTGGTGATCGCCCAGGTAAAGGACATGCCCGCCTATCACGCACTGGTCCACCGCGCCTTCACGGCGCAAGCCAACGTGCGCAACGTGCGCACGTTCTTCTCGGTGCACCGCGCGAAGTTTGAAACGAGGATTGATGTGCGGGGGTGAGTGCCCCCGCAAGGGTCAGCGCCCGCCCAGCAGCCGCTCGAACTGCGCCAGATACCGGTTGCCCATTTTCTGCACGTCGTGTTCGTTCTTGACGTACTCGTACGCGCGCGCCGTCACATCTTGGCGGAATGCGGCGTCGTCCAGGCAGCGCGCCATGCCGGCGGCCATGGCCTGGTGGTCGCCCACGGCCACCAGCACGCCGCGCCCGTCGGCCAGGCTTTCTTTCAAGCCGCCCGCGTCGGTGGATACCACCGGCACGCGTTGCAGGAAGGCGTCCAGCACGCTGCTGCCTAGCGCTTCTTCTTCGGAGCTCATGACGAACACGTCGAGGATGCTGTAGAAATCTTCGACGCCTTTGCGAAAGCCCGCGAAGCGGTAGACGTCTTCGATACCGAGCTTTTTGGCTTCGTCCTTGGCCTGCTGTTCGCGGTCGCCGCCTGCGCCGAAATGCAGGAAGACGAAGTCGCGGCGCGTCTTGGCCAGTTCGCCCACGGCGCGCACCAAGGTGACGGGGTCCTTGTCGCGGATCAGCGCGGCGGAGGTCGCCATGACCTTCTTGCCGGTCAGTTCGAATTCGCGCACCAGGTTGGCGACGTTCTCGGCGTTGATGGCGTGCGGTTCGACCGCGCTGCGGATGATGACGGGTTCGATGCCCAGCCGGCGCGGTTCGCTGGCGGCCATCTCGCTGATCGCCACGAACAGATTCGCGTGGCGCCACTTGTAGCCGGTTTTCCATTCGTCGCCCGGCTTCACCACAAACGACGTGCGGCGCGAGAACACCACGGGGCTGCGATGCAGCCACTTGGTCAGCACGGCCCACGTGATGGTGTTGGCGGTTTGCGCGTGGATGATGTCGTAGCGGCTGGCGCCCGCCAGGAACGCCAGTTGGCCCGGCACGTTGCGGCAGGTGTGGGCGACGAAACCCTCTTGGCGCGCGCGCTCGGCCAGCGGCGCGCCTTCGCGGCACATCACTTCGACGTCATGGCCCGCCTTGCGAAAGGCGCGCATGCAATACAGCGTCTGCCGTTCGCCGCCGCGCCAGCCTTTTTCGAAGTTCAGTTGCAGGATCTTCATGCGCGGCCGATGCCCGAATACTCGAAGCCCAGGCCGCGCACGTCGGCCGGCGTGTACAGGTTGCGGCCGTCGATGATCAGCGGCGTCTTCAGCAGCGCCTTCACGCGGTCGAAGTCGGGTGCGCGGAAGACCTTCCATTCGGTCGCAATCAGCAGCGCGTCGGCGCCGTCCAGCGCGTCGTACATGTCGGTGGCGAAGCTGATGCCCGGCTGGCCGACCAGCACGCGGGCGGCCTCGTGCATGGCGACGGGGTCATAGGCGCGCACGTCCGCGCCACGGCGCGTCAGTTCGGCGATGACCGTCAGGCTGGGCGCTTCGCGCATGTCGTCCGTGTTGGGCTTGAACGACAAGCCCCACAGCGCAATCTTGCGGCCGCGCAGGTCTTCGCCGTAGCGTTCCACCAGCTTTTCCGACAAGCGGAATTTCTGCGCGTGGTTGGCGGCTTCGGCGGCTTCGATGACGCGCATGGGCAGGGAATTTTCGGCGGCGGTGTTGACCAGCGCCTGCACGTCTTTGGGGAAGCACGAGCCGCCGTAGCCCGCGCCGGGATACAGGAAGTGATAGCCGATGCGCGGATCGGCGCCGATGCCGCGGCGCACTTGCTCGATGTCGGCGCCCAAGGCTTCGGCCAGGTTCGCCATCTCGTTCATGAACGAGATGCGCGTGGCCAGCATGGCGTTGGCGGCGTACTTGGTCAGTTCTGCCGAGCGCACGTCCATCACCATCAGGCGGTCGTGCGTGCGCTGGAAGGGTTCGTAGATGCGGCGCATCATGCCGATGGTGTAGTCGTCGTCAGCGCCCACGACCACGCGGTCCGGGCTCATGAAGTCATTGATGGCGGCCCCTTCCTTCAGGAATTCGGGGTTGGAGGCCACGCTGAAGGGAATGTCGACGCCGCGCGCCGCCAGTTCCTTAGCCACCACCGCGCGCACCTTGTCGGCGGTGCCGACCGGCACGGTGGACTTGTCGACGATGAGTTTGCGCGTGGTCATGTGGCGCGCGATGTTCTGCGCGGCGGCCAGCACGTACTTCAGATCGGCGGAGCCATCTTCGCCCGGCGGCGTGCCCACGGCGATGAACTGCACGTCGCCAAAGGCCACGCTTTGCGCCACGTCGTCCGTGAAATGCAGGCGGCCCGCCTGCACGTTGCGGCGGACCAGGTCTTCCAGGCCGGGTTCATAGATGGGGATGCCGCCTTGGCGCAACAGGGCGATCTTCGCCGCGTCGACATCCAGACACATGACGTCGTTGCCCATGTCGGCCAGGCACGCTCCCGACACCAATCCCACGTAACCGGTACCCACGACCGTGATTTTCATGCCTGCCCGCCTTCAAAATAGGGAATCTTGCGCGCCTGGCTTCAGGAACCAGGCGCCGGCCGCCATTATAGAAGCGGCCGGGAACCAGGGGCTGAATGGCCCCTAGACCCGCAATTTGCTGAAACGGACGGTGTTCACGACCACCGCCAGAGCTGCGCAGATCGTCCCCAGCACCAGCGCCAGCCCGGGGCCGTGCGCCACGCTGACGCTGAAGGCGATGGCCACCAGCGCCGTGCCAAAGCTCTGGCCGAACACCCGGGTCGTGGCCTGCAAGCCACCCGCCGCCCCACTGCGCGAGCGGGGCGCGGCCGACAACATGGCGCGGTTGTTCGGCGTCTGGAAGAAACCAAATCCCACGCCCGCCACGAACATGCCCGCCACAATGGGCCAGTTCGACACCGACGACGGCAGCAGGGCCAGCGACAACATGCCAGCCACCATGGTCGCCGCCCCCACGCCACTGAGCGTGGCGGCGGAATAGCGGTCGGACAGCCGGCCCGCCAGCGGGGCGATGATGGCGGTGCCAACAGGCCAGGCGCCCATCAGCATGCCGACTTCCAGGTACGGCCGGCCCAGCACCTGCTGGAAGTAGAACGGCAGCGACACATACGACGCCATCTGCGCCGCAAACGTGCAGGCCGACGCGCCCACGGCGAACGCCAGCGGACGGATGCGCAGCAGGTCCACCGGCACCAGCGGCGCGGGCTGGCGGCTGGCGCGGCGCACCAGCACCAAGCCAACCACCGTCGCAATCGCAACCAGGCCGATCCCGCGCAGCAGATCCTGCCCCATCATGTCGACGCCGGAAATGAAGACGCCCAGCGTCACCATGCAGAGCAGCGCGCTGACCCAATCCAGCTTGACGTCGTTACGCGGCACTTCAGGCAGATGGCGCAGGCCGAACATGGCCAGCACGCAGATCGGCAGATTGACCGCGAAGATCCATGGCCACGGCGCCACCGACAGAATGGCGGACCCGATGGTGGGCCCCAGCACCGACATCACGGCCACCGTGGTGGCGTTGATGCTGATGCCGCGCCCCAGCAATTTCAGCGGATAGATGTTGCGCACCAGGCCGCCAAACATGCACATCAAGGTGGCCGCGCCCACGCCCTGGAACACGCGCGCCGCCGTCAGCTGCCACAACGTGCCGGCCAGCGCGCAGCCCAGCGACGCCAACGTGAAAAGTATCAGGCCGAAGGTGAACATGCGGCGAAAGCCGATGCGCTCGGCCAGCGCCGACAAGGGCAGCAGCATCATCACCACCGCCAGGTTGTAGGCGTTGACGATCCAGACGGCTTGCGCGGGGGATGCGTTCAGGTCGACGGCGATCGTGGGCAGGGCCACGTTGGCGATGGTCGTGTCCAGCACCGACAGGCTGATGCCTGTCATCACCGTAGCGGCCGCCCAATACCGGCGCGGCGTGGGCAGGCCGTCAGGCTGGGCCGACTTGGCGCCGCCGCTTGGGGCGGCGCCTTGAGCGGCAGCCTGGGCGGGGTCGTTCTCCGCCATCACGACTTCTTGACGGGACGCTGCCAACCCTCAACGGTGAGCTGTTTGGCACGCGACACCGTCAGCTTCTCAGCCGGCGCGTCGCGCGTCAGGGTGGTGCCTGCGCCCAAGGTGGCGCCACGGCCCACACGCACCGGCGCGACCAGCTGCGTGTCGGAACCGATGAAGGCGTCGTCTTCGATGACGGTGCGGTGCTTGTTCACGCCGTCGTAATTGCAGGTGATGGTGCCCGCGCCCACGTTCACGCGCGCGCCGATGTCGGCGTCGCCGATGTAGGCCAGGTGATTGGCCTTGCTGTCCGCGCCCAGGACGCTCTTTTTGATTTCGACGAAGTTGCCGACGTGGCTGCGGTCGCCCAATTCGGCGCCCGGACGCAGGCGGGCATACGGACCCACCCGCGCATCACGGCCCACTTCGGCCTGTTGCAGATGGCTGAACGCTTCGATCTGCGTGCCCGCGCCCACCGCGACATCGCGCAGCACGCAATGCGGGCCAACGCGCACGCCATCGGCCAACGTCACATTGCCTTCGAACACGCAGCCCACGTCAATGAACACATCGCGGCCGCACGTGAGCGAACCGCGCACGTCAAAGCGGGCGGGGTCGGCCAGCGTGACGCCGGCTTCCAGCTGGCGGCGGGCTTGCTCGCCTTGCCAGCGGCGTTCCAGTTCGGCTTGCTGCACGCGGCTGTTCACGCCCAGCGTTTCCCAGCCGGCGGCCGGTTGCGCCGCGCCCACCGGCACGCTGTCAACGACAGCCAGCCCGACGACGTCGGTCAGGTAGTACTCGCCCTGTGCGTTCTTGTTGTCGATGCGGGTCAGCCAGTCTTTCAGCTTGGCCGTGGGTGCCGTCAGGATGCCGGTGTTCACTTCCTTGATGGCGCGTTCGGCGTCGGACGCGTCCTTGTGCTCGACGATGCGGCACACATTGCCTTGGGCGTCGCGCACGATGCGGCCATAGCCGGTGGAGTCGTCCAGCACTTCGGTCAGCACCGCCGCGCCCGCGCCGCGCGCGTCCAGCAGGCGTTGCAGCGTATCGGGCTGCACCAGCGGCACGTCACCGTACAGCACCAGCGTCACGTCATCCTTGCCTTCGCCTTCCAACAGCAGCGGCACCGCTTGCTGCACGGCGTGGCCGGTGCCTTGCTGCGGTTGCTGCAACACGAAGTGCAGATCCGGCTGGCCTTCGAACGCCTGTTTGACGCGGTCCGCGCCATGGCCGACCACGACGATGATGCGCGCCGGCTTCAACTGGCGCGCGCTGTCCAGCACATGGGCCAGCATCGGTTTGCCGGCCAGCGTGTGCAGCACTTTGGGAAGGTCGGACTGCATGCGTTTGCCCAGTCCGGCGGCGAGGATCACTACATTAAGCATAAGTTCTAAAAGGTTGAGAGACGGCGGAGCAGCCTTGCGGCCACTCGCCAGTCGAGATTGAAAGGAGGATCAGGGCGTGCCGTCGGCAGGCCCGGTTTTCTTTGCGCGAGGCGCGGATTTGGAGGCGGTCTTAGTGGCGCCCTTGGCGCCGGACTTAGCCGCTGTCTTGCGTGCGGCAGGCGTCGAAGCCTTGGCCTCGGTGCGGGCCGCAGCCTTGGATTCGCCCGGCTTGGAATCGCCCGATTTGGATTCGCCGGACTTGGCCTCGCCCGATTTCGGGGCCGACGCCGCGCCCGGTGCTGCGGGGTTGGACGGCATTGACGCCGCCGTGGCCGCCGCGATCTGGTTGAACTGCTGTTGCAGCAGATCCCACCAGGCCTTGGATGCCGACTGCGCCGCAGCGCCCATCTGTTCGCTCATGCCGGCCATGCCGGATTCGGGCGCCGCGGCATTGTCTGCGTTGGGTTCCTTGGCTGCCTCGGTATCCTTTGACGAGGACGTGGGCGCAGCCTTGGGTGCGGACTTGGGCGCGGGCTTCAACCCCAGCACCACTTCCAGCGGTGATGCCGCACCGCTTTCGCGCACCATGTTCAAGTCCATGTTGGCCGCGCTGTCCACAAACGCACGCAAGGTGCTGATGGTGGAGCGCTGCACTTCCATGCCCTGGATGGTGGACGACAGCATGGACAAGTTCATGCGCAGCCAGTTTTCCACCGAACGCAGCTCGGCGATGCGGCGGTCCAGGTCTTCCAGGTTCATCGGGGGAGCCATGGGCAGGCTGCTGGCCAGGCCGCCCGGCCCGGTCAAACCCGCCCAAGCCTGGCGCATCATTTCCATGCTGGCCAGAAGAGGGTTGCCCGACAGATCCGAGTTCTGCCCCATGCCAGGTAGGACGAACGGATTGGTGAATGAGTCGCTCATGCCAGATCTCCCCGCGTACGGATGGTTGCCGCTGGCTGCCGGTCAACCCGGCAGCAGCTGATTATTTTCAACGCGCACGTGATCGCCGGATGCAAAAGCGAAGGGCTGCGCGCTGCGGAACTGGCGCGCACTACCGTCACTCATGCGGACCGTAAGCTCATAGTGCGTCACCGTTTGTTGCTGTCTGATATTACGCTCAACTTCACGGCCTGCCAAAGCACCACCGACCGCGCCCAGCACGGTCAGCGCCGTCTTGCCGCTGCCTCCGCCAAATTGATTACCCACCACGCCACCCACCACACCGCCACCAATGGTGCCGACGAGGTGATCGCTGTTGTCCTTCACAGGCACCTGCACCTGGCGGATGGTTTCGACCACGCCGCAGCTCTGGCAAGCCTGTTGCGCGGGTGCGGGCGCGGCGGGCCGCGGCGCGGAAGCCGATGCCGGACGGCCTTGCTGGGTTTGTTGCGCCTGCGCCTGCTGGGCTTGGGCCTGCTGTGCCTGCGCCTGCTGGGCCTGCGCCTGCTGGGCCTGCGATTGCTGAGCCTGCGATTGCTGTGCAGCAACTTGCGGCGCCGGGGCCAGGTTGGCGCTTTCCGGGCCAGCCTCAGCCACAGGCGTGTCCGCGTGCGGATTGGCCGACGGCGAGGGCAGCCAGCCCATCACAGCGGCGACGCCCACGGCGCACATGACGATGACAGCGATCGACGCGGCGGCAACCAGGGGATGCAAGCCGCGGCGCGCGTGCTCAATTCGGGTGGATGTATTCATGACGATGCTCCATCGTAACTAACCGGCATCGGTATAGCACCCGGGCGCGGTTTCGGCATGTTGCGATGGTGACGCTTCTTTGCAGGGGTAATGGCCCCAAGGGCGGGCGGATGGACACTCGCGCGCATTCGTGGACAATAGCCGAATGGATTCCATTTCTCTGCCCCAGCTTGAACAGGCGATCAACTATTGGCGCAACGTGTCGCCTTCGGTCGGTGACGAATCGCGCCTGTGTCCCGAAGCCGCGGCGCTGGCCACGCCCTATGCGCTGATGATCATGACGCACCGCCACGACATCGCCGTTTCCGAACTCAATGAAAAAGCCCAGGCGGCGCTGGCCGGCTGGGCTTCGGCGGGCGGCGGCGCCCGCTGATCACTTCTGGCTGAATCGCCCGATTACGAATTAGCCCTCGCGGACTAGCCCGATTTCGAACCCGTCCTGTCAGGACTAGCCTTTCAGCAGCGCCTGGATGTCGTGCGTCAGCGCGTCCACACCCAGGTTGTTGTTGGCCAGCACGCGCGATTCGCCCTTGCCGTCCAGCAAATAGAACGCGGCCGTGTGGTCCATCGTGTAGTTGCTGCCATCCTTGGTGGGCGCCTTGGCGTAGTACGCCTTGAACGAGGCGGCCGCCTTCTTGATTTGGTCCGGCGTGCCGGTCAGGCCCAGAAAGCGCGGGTCGAACGCCGACACATATTGCTTGAGCACTTCCTGCGTATCGCGTTCCGGGTCCACCGTAATCAGCAGCACCTGCACGCGGTCGGCGTCCGGGCCCAGCTTCTTCATGACTTCGGTCAGCTCGGCCAGCGAGGTCGGGCAGACGTCGGGGCATTGCGTGAAGCCGAAGAACACCACCACAACCTTGCCGGCGAAATCGGACAGCTGACGGGTCTTGCCGTTGGTGTCGGTCAGTTCCATGCCGCGCCCAAGCTGGGTGCCGCTGATGTCGCTGCCTTTGAACGTGGGTGCGCTTTCGCCGCAAGCGGCCAGGGCGGCCGTGAAAGCGGCGGCGACGGTCAAGCGCAGAGCCAGCCGGCGGCTGGCGGAAAACATGGACATCAACAACCTCCAGGGGGTCAGCGCAGCAGGCCGACCCAGTGGTCCACCAGCAGGGCGCCAAACAGCAGCGCCAGGTAGAGAATGGAAAAACGGAACATGCTGCGCGCGAGCTCGTCGCTGTAGACGCGGTACAAGCGCCACGCATATGACAGGAACATGCCGCCCAGCACCAAGGCCGACAGCACATACAGCACGCCGCTCATGCGGATGGCGTAGGGCAACAGCGTCGTGGCCACCAGCGCCACGCTGTACAGCAGGATGTGCAGGCGCGTGAACTGGTTGCCGTGCGTGACGGGCAACATGGGCAGGCCGGCCTTGGCGTAATCGTGGTTGCGATACAGCGCCAGCGCCCAGAAATGCGGCGGCGTCCAGATGAAGATAATCAGCACCAGCACCCAGGCTTCCGCCGGCACGGAATCGGCCACGGCAGCCCAGCCCAGCGCAGGCGGCATCGCGCCCGACAGGCCGCCGATCACAATGTTCTGCGGCGTGCGCGGCTTGAGGATGACGGTATAGATGACGGCGTAGCCCACAAAGGTGGCGAAGGTCAGCCACATCGTCAGCGGGTTCACCAGCGTGTACAGCACGAACATGCCCGCGCCGCCCAACAGGCCTGACAGGCTCAGCACCTGGAACGCCGAGATCGTGCCGCGCGCCGTGGCGCGCCGCGCCGTGCGCAGCATGCGGGCGTCGACTTCCTGTTCGATCAGGCAGTTGATGGCGAAGGCGGCTGCGGCAAGCAGCCAGATGCCGATGGTGCCAAACAGCACACGGCGCATATCGGGAATGCCCGGAACGGCGAGAAACATGCCGATGACCGCGCAAAACACCGCAAGCTGCGTCACGCGCGGCTTGGTGAGTACGAGGTATTGGCGGAACAATCCGGGTTGAGGAGCGGCAAGACTGGTCATAGTGGACCCTRTTTTAAACGCGCACCGAATTGGGGCCATAGCCCCCCGTCGGCGCGCGTCCCGCCGTGGACAAACGCACCATCAGCACCACCGCGGCCAAGGTCAGGCCGGCGGCGCCCCCATTGTGCAGCACCGCGATCAAGAGCGGCCACTGGAAGAAGATGGTCGTCAGGCCGGTGAACAACTGCGCGGCCAGCAATGCCAGCATCAGCGTGGCGGGGCCGCGCAGGCCGGGTTCCGCCCGCAGGCGCCAGGCCAGCGTGCCCAGGTACAGGAACACGACGAAGGCGAAATTGCGATGCACCCAGTGGATGGCGGTGAGTGCGGGCTGGGAAATCATCTCGCCAGATGGCAGTTCGCCCAGGCCCCGGATCACGGAGTACCCGCCGTGGAAGTCCATGTCCGGCACCCATTTCCCGTGGCACATGGGAAAGTCCATGCAGGCCAGCGCAGCGTAGTTGGTGCTGACCCATCCGCCTAACGTCACTTGCACCAGCAGCAAGCCGAAGCCCACGGCCACCCAGGGTTTCCAGCGCGCCGCAGCCGCGGCAATGGCCAGATGCGGGCGTTCACGCGCGGACAGCCAGGTCATCAGCGCCAGCACCGACAGCCCGAACACCAGATGCGACGTCACCACGGCCGGCATCAGCTTGTGCGTAACGGTCCAGGCGCCAAACGCGCCCTGCACGCACACGGCGACAAGCGTCGTGATGGCCAGCGCCGGCGAGCGGCCCAGTTCGCGGCGATAGCGCCACGCCATGTAGACGATGCCGATGATCAGCATGCCCAGAATCGTTCCGACGTAGCGATGGATCATTTCGATCCAGGCCTTGGACAAGGTCACCGGGCCGAACGGCATGGCCTGGGACGCTTCGTGGATGTCGCCCATGGCGCCCAGCGGCGTCGCGCTGCCGTAGCAGCCGGGCCAGTCGGGGCAGCCCAGGCCGGAGTCCGTCAGGCGCACGAAGGCGCCGAACATGATCAAGTCCAGCGTCAGGAACCAGGTGAAAAATACGAGCTTGCGATAACGCGCTTTGATGCGTTCCATGTCAACCAAATAAAAATGCACACACATGCGCACTCGCCGGGAAAGACTCCCTTAGCCAATGCGCGAGTTATAGACCAGCTTGCTGATGTCTTTGCGGACTTTCACGCCGTCAGCGTCGGCAGGGTACTGCATCATCAGGTTGCCCAGCGGGTCGATTACCCAGATCGGGTCTTGCAGGGCCGGCTGCCCGGCGGCCGAATCGCGCGCCAGCAGGTAGTGCGCCAGCTGATCCGGATTCACGCGCAGCATGACCGTGCCTTGATACGCTTCAAGCACCTTGTCCGGCACCGGCGCATCGTCGGTAATGAACCAGACCCGCGCCAGGCGGTCCACGTTCTTGCCCTGGCTGGCGTGCGTATTGCGCGTAATGTAGAGCTTGCGGGCGCAGCTTTCCGGGCACGCCGCGCCGTCGGCCGCCAACAGCAACCATTTGCCTTTCAGGCTTTGCAGGTCAAACGGCTTGCCGTCCAGCGTGGTCAGCTTCAGTTCATTGGCCGCCGGCATCGGCCGTTGTGGTGACACCAGCGTGCCGTAGTTGGCAGAATCCGACGGCCACCATTGCGGGTTCATGTACACCACGAAGGCGCCCACGATGGGCGCCAGCGAACACAGAAACACCAGCACCATCGGCATCAGCGAACGCTTGCGCGCAGGCGGGTTGGATGAAATGTCGCGAGCCACTTTATATCCTGGAAGAGTCGTTCATTGATGCGCGCGATCAGGCCCGGGGGCCTGGCTCTGCGCGCTGGCGCATGCGCTTGATGGCGCCCCCCAACACCACCAGCCATGCGATGGCGGCAATCGAAGCAAACGCAAACCACTGCACGGCGTAGGACGTGTTCTTCTGAAAATCGACGGGCGGTTCTGGCCAGTCGCGTATGAGACCGTCGGCGCTGGCCGGGCTGGTTTGGCCGGGCTGGCCGGACTGGCTGGCTTCGCTGGTCTGGCTGGGCTGGCTGGTCTGGCTGGTCTGGCTGGCGTCGCTGGGCAGGCTGGGCTGGCTGGTTTGGCTCAACACGACAGGCAAGAGGTTCAGGCCCGTGGCGCGCGCGTAAGTGTCCAGCGGCAGGTTCTGCACTTGCGGCGTTTTGCCGTCCGCCGCCGGTAACGCCGGCAGGGCGGATTGGTCCTGCCCGCCCAACGACCACAGTTCGAACATGCGCGGCACGCGTTCGGACAACTCGCCGGTCACCGTTTGCGGCCCTTCGGGCGTGGCGGGCAACACCGGTTCGCCCTGGCCCTGAATCACTCGCGGCAGCCAGCCGCGCAGCACCAGCACCGCTTGCCGCGAGGCCGAATCCAGCAGCAGCGGCGTGGCCAGCCAATAGCCCGGGCGGCCATCGTGATTGCGGTTGTCGAGCAGTACACTGAATTGCGGCAACCATGTGCCAGTCGCCTGCGCCACGCGCCAAGGTACCAGCGAATCAGAGGGCGTGGCGGGGGTGAGCTGCACCGGCGCTTGCTTGCGGCCGGCTTCGATAGCGGCCAGAATGGCGCGTCGCTCATCGCTGCGACGCAACTGCCACTGCCCGAGCGACGCCAGAATCACCACGGCGATACCAAGCAGAAGTAGGGCAGCTACCGTGTAGCGGGTGGAGTGCGGTCGGGCCATGTATCGTTGCTAATCACTCTATTTTGTCCGGAGACCACCATGCGCGTTTTCGTCGTACTGGCCTTCATCGGAATTCTGGCCAGTCTGGCATCCGCCCTGGTCTATCTGATGCGGGACAAAGGGTCCACCAGCCGCACCGTCAATGCGCTGACCGTGCGCATCGGACTATCGGTTGCGCTATTCCTGTTCGTGCTGTTCGCCCATCACATGGGCTGGATCGAAAGCACGGGGCTGCGCTGATGGCCCCAGGCAGGATGGGTAGCGCGGGTTAATCGACAGCGTTGTTGCCGAGGAGTTCCCGCGCGTTATCCATCACACGTGCCCGCAAGCGGGCACGTCAGGCGTCAGAACCAGTACACGAACAAGTACAGGCCCAGCCACACCACGTCCACAAAGTGCCAGTACCACGCCGCGCCTTCGAAGCCGAAGTGGTGGTCGGCGGTGAAGTGTCCCCGCATCAGGCGCACCAGGATCACCGTCAACATCGTGGCGCCCAAAATCACGTGGAAGCCGTGGAAACCGGTCAGCATGTAGAACAGCGAACCGTATGCGCCCGAATTGAATTTCAGGTTCAGCTCGGTATAGGCGTGATGGTATTCGGCGGCCTGACAGGCCACGAAGACAAAGCCCAGGATGACGGTTGCGGCCAGCCAGAACATCGTCTTGCCACGATGATTTTCGCGCAGCGCATGGTGGGCGATGGTCAGCGTGACACCCGAGGACAACAGCAGCGCGGTGTTGATCGTGGGCAGCCAGAACGGGCCAACCGTCTGGAATTCCTCAACCACGCCGGCCGGGCCGAAGTTGGGCCAGGCGGCCTTGAAGTCAGGCCACAACATCAGGCGGTGGTCGATATCGCCCAGCCACGGCGTGGTGATGGTGCGCGTGTACCAGAGCGCGCCGAAGAACGCCGCGAAGAACATCACTTCCGAGAAGATGAACCAGCTCATGCCCCAACGGTACGAGCCGTCGATGCGCTTGCTGTTCAAGCCCGCTTCAGATTCCTGGATGGCGTCGCCAAACCAGTAGTACAGCACCACGATCAAGCCGATGAACCCGGCCAGCACGGACCACTTGGCCCAGCTGACGCCGTTGATCCAGGCTGCGGCGCCCAGCCCCATGAACAGCAGCGCCACCGCCGTACGCACGGGGTGACCCGAGTCGGCGGGCACAAAGTAGTACGGTGCCTCTTTACCTTGAACCGAGTGGCTTGCACTCATGGCTTTCTCCCTGGTACAGATTTATAGATTAAGTGATTCAAGTCAGGCTTGAAACCGCCCAACGCACAATTAATACCAGCACAGTCACGAAGATTGCCGCTGCCAGCAGCCCAGCCAGAATCACGTGCACCGGGTTCAGCTTGGCGCTGTCTTCCCGGTAGCCCGCGCCCTTGCGCACGCCGAAGAACCCCCACGCCACCGCCTTCATCGTCTGAAGGAAACTCAGCTTGCGCCGGGTGGTTTCGTGCAGGTCGTCGCTCATGGTTTGGGCCTAATTGACCGCGTTTCCTGTCAGCAACGCTGAACCGCGCAACACGGTCCAGGCAAACACAGCGATGACAAAGGCCACGAGGACCAGTCCTGCAATCTTGTTACGGCGGCGCTGCTCGGGTGTCATTGCTGTGCTACCTGGAACATGAAAGACGGGTTCACTTCACTTCGGGCGGGGTTTCGAAGGTGTGGAACGGCGCGGGCGACGGCACCGTCCATTCCAGCCCTTCGGCGCCTTCCCACGGCTTGGCGGCCGCGGGTTCGCCCTTGCCCATGTAGCAACGCAGAATCGCGTACAGGAAAATCAGTTGCGACAAGCCGAACCAGAACGCGCCAATGGTGGCCATCTGGTGGAACGTCGTGAACTGCGCGGCGTAGTCGGCGTACCGGCGCGGCATGCCGGCCAGGCCCAGGAAGTGCATCGGGAAGAAGGTCACGTTGAACGAGATCAGCGTCGACCAGAAATGCAGCTTGCCCAGCTTTTCGCTGTACATGCGGCCCGTCCACTTCGGCACCCAGTAGTAGGCGCCGGCAAACAGCGCGAACAGCGAACCCGCCACCAGCACGTAGTGGAAGTGCGCCACCACGTAATAGGTATCGTGCACCTGGATATCGATCGGGGCCACCGACAGGATCAGGCCGGTAAAGCCGCCCATCGTGAACACGAAGATGAAGCCGATGGAGAACAGCATCGGGGTTTCGAATGTCATGGAGCCGCGCCACATCGTGGCGACCCAGTTGAACACCTTCACCCCGGTCGGGATGGAGATGAGCATGGTGGCGTACATGAAGTAGAGCTGCCCGGTCACCGGCATGCCCGTCGTGAACATGTGGTGCGCCCACACAATGAAGGACAGCACGGCAATCGACGCGGTGGCGTACACCATCGAGGCGTAGCCGAACAGCTTCTTGCGGGCAAAGGCCGGCACAATCGCCGACACGATACCGAACGCCGGCAAGATCATGATGTAGACCTCGGGGTGCCCGAAGAACCAGAATACGTGCTGGTACAGGACCGGGTCGCCGCCTGCGGCTGCGTTGAAGAAGCCCGTGCCGAAATGGCGGTCGGTCAGCACCATGGTGATGGCGGCGGCCAGCACCGGCATCACGGCCAGCAGCAGGAAGGCGGTGATCAGCCAGGTCCAGCAGAACAGCGGCATCTTCATCAGCGTGAGGCCGGGCGCGCGCATGTTCAGGATGGTCACGATGATGTTGATCGCGCCCATGATCGAGGACGCGCCCATCAAGTGCATCGCAAAGATGCCCAGGTCCATGCCCGGACCCATCTGCAAGGACAGCGGCGCATACAGCGTCCAGCCCGCGGCGGTGGCGCCGCCCGGCACGAAGAACGATGCCGTCAGCATGATCGCGGCCACCGGCAGCAGCCAGAAGCTGAAGTTGTTCATGCGCGCGAACGCCATGTCGGATGCGCCGATCTGCATCGGGATCATCCAGTTCGCAAAGCCCACGAAGGCCGGCATGATGGCGCCGAACACCATGATGATGCCGTGCATGGTCGTGAACTGGTTGAACAGTTCGGGGCGGAAGAACTGCAAGCCCGGCTCGAACAATTCGGTACGCAGCAGCAAGGCGAGCGTGCCGCCTTCCAGCAACATGGCAAACGAGAAGATGAGATACATCGTCCCGATGTCTTTATGGTTCGTGGCGAATAGCCAGCGGCGCCAGCCCGTGGGCATGGCGTGATGGTGGTCATCGTGACCGTGGCCGTGGCCCGGCGACACGTGGTCTACAGTGACGCTGCTCATGATGGACTCCTTCCTGCTGAGTGCCGGCCCCGATCCACGGGACCGGCAGGGTATCTCTAACTAAACGGAACCGGTTCTATCGGTGGAGGAACGTGGGTGCGCAATCAACGCGCAGCCGCGACGTCCTTCGGTAGAACCGTCGGGTCCTGCCCCTTGCCTGCATTGCTCCAGGCATGGCGCGTATAGCTGATGACCGCTGCGATCTCGACATCATTGAGCTGCCCGCCGAATGCCGCCATCGCGGTGCCGGGCTTGCCCTTCAGCACGGTGTTGATCTGTTCGGCCTTGGGGCCCAGAACAACCTTGTCTCCGTCAAGCGGTGGGAAGCTGCCCGGAATGCCCTTGCCGTTGGCCTGGTGACAGGCTACGCAATTGGCGGCGAAGACTTTTTCGCCACGGGCAACCAGTTCGGCTTCCGTCCACTCTTTATTAGGATCGTCGGCGTTCGCCGCCATCTTCTTCTTTTGGTCTTCTACCCATTTGTCGTAGTCGGCTTGCGCCAGCACTTCAACAACGATGGGCATGAAGGCGTGGTCTTTGCCACAGAGTTCCGCGCATTGCCCGCGATAGATGCCGGGTTTTTCAGCACGGAACCAGGCGTCGCGCAGGAAGCCGGGGATGGCATCCTGTTTGACGCCGAAGTCGGGAATCATCCACGAGTGGATCACGTCGGCCGCGGTCAGTACGACCCGGACCTTTTTGTCCACCGGGACCACCATGTGGTTGTCCACTTCCATCAGATAGAACTCGCCCTTGGGCTCGCGGTTCTCGATCTGCGCGCGGGGCGTGGACAGCGTGGACAGGAACTTGACGCCAGCGGCGGAGCCGTCGAGGTACTCGTACCCCCACTTCCATTGATAGCCGGTGACCTTGATGGTGAGGTCGGCGCTTGATGTGTCTTTCATGGCCACGACCGTCTTGGTGGCCGGTAGCGCCATGGCGATGACGATGATGAAGGGGATGACCGTCCAGGCAACTTCCACGCCCAGATGCTCATGGAAGGTTGCGGCCTTGTGCCCCCGTGACTTCCGGTGCGCCCAGATGGAGTAGAACATCACTCCGAACACACCGATGAAGATCACGATACAGATCGTGAGCAACAGCCAGTGCAGCCACATGATGTCGCGTGATATTGCTGTCACGCCTTCATGCAGGTTCAGCTGATTGACCTTCGGGCCGCCGGGCATGTCTTGCACCTGAGCACTGGCCACGCTGCCAATCAGCATCGCACAAGCCCCCAGTATCCCTCTCCACTTCTTCATGCTTACCTCGAAACACGGCGCGAGGGCCCTTGTCGCCTAGTGGCACGAGTGTCACTTCAACAGGACTACGCGCAATTATTAGATGGCAGGGTTAAGCAGGGAAGATAGAGCGGCCCCCGCGTTCCCACTCGAAATCACAAAGAAACTGGCGGATTATAGCGGACACGCAAACAGATGTAAGACAAGCCTCTTGAATTCATGGCGCCCGCCCCCATCTGCACGCGCCACCCGTCCACCCCTTGACGCCCGCTGTAAACCGTGTGGCATAAAATCAGCGGCAACCTCATCACGACGCTCACCCATGCCCAAGCAGTTGTCCGATTTGTATGCCGAGCTGTGCGCGCGCGCACAAGAACCCGCTCCCGATGGCGCGCACGCTTTATATATAGCGGGCCGCCGCTGCGGCTGGGCGACGCATGCCGCGTGCGATGCGCTGCGCGGCGCCCCCGGCATCGACTGTGACGACACCGCTTTGCATATCGGTGCGGCGCTGACTCCCGGCGCGGCGCTCAATGCCGTGCTGGAACAGACGGCCGAACTGTTGCGCCAAGCCAACTGCTTGCGCGGATGGCGCGACGAATTGCTGGATGTCATGGATGGCGAAGCGCCGCTGGGCGTGATCGAACGCGCAGCGGTCCGTCCGTTGGGCCTGTTGACCAAGGCCGTGCATCTGAACGCCTGGACCCCGGACGGCCGCATCTGGGTCGCGCGGCGCGCGCTCAGCAAGTCCACCGATCCCGGTATGTGGGATACGCTCGTCGGCGGATTGGCCGGCAGCGGTGAAGACCTGGAGCTTGCGCTGGTGCGCGAATGCGGCGAAGAAGCGGGCCTGGACGCGCCGGATCTCGCGCAGCGCACGCCCTTGCGTACGATTCTGCGCATTCATCGCCGGCTGCCCGAGGGCTATCAGGTGGAAGACGTGCTGACCAGCACCTGCGTGCTGGCGGCCGATGCCCGGCCGGCCAACCGCGACGGCGAAGTCATGGAAATCGCGGTCGCGGAGGTGTCGACGGTGGTGCGCCAGATCACCGACGGCGAGTTCACGCTGGAGGCGGCGCTGGTGCTGGTCGAAGACATCATGCAACGCCAGGCCGCCGGCCAGATCCGAACCTAGCGCGGGGCAACCCCCGGCTCGCCCAGGATAGCGGGCGCGTCGTCATCCCGCGGCACGTGAGCTTCGGACAGGTCTTCGCGTGAGACCGGTGCAGTCGGGGAAGCGGATGCAGCGGATGCAGCGGGCGCAGAAGACGGAACGGCGGCCGCAGGATTCGTTGCAGGCGTTGCTGGTGTTGCTGGTGTTGCTGGTGTTGCCGGTGTTGCCGGTGTTGCTGGTGTTGCCGGTGTTGCCGGTGTTGCCGGTGTTGCCGGTGTTGCCGGTGTTGCCGGTGTTGCTGGTGCTGCTGGTGCTGCTGGCGTTTCCGCCCCTGCAGCTTCCGCCGCTTCCGCGGCCTGCGCGGGGCTCAGCGCCGAGGCGGGTGCGGGTGCTGGCGTGGCCGGTGTGGCCGACGCTTGCGAAAACTGCTTCCACACTTCAATGGCGCGCAGGCGCTGCTTGGCCACGACCTGAATCCGTTCACGCAGATGTTCGTCGCGCGCCAGCAGGGCGTGGAAATCGCGTGAGGACAGCATCAGCAGCTTGCTGTAGCCCAGCGAGGTCACGTCCGGCGTCAGCTGCTGTTCGCCCAACAGCCCGAGTTCACCAAAGAATTCGCCGCTGCCCAACTCGATCATGGTGTTGTCCGGCAGGTGCACGGCCACGGCGCCCGAGGCCACAAAACACATCTCTTCGCCATGACGCCCCTGCGTCAACACGCGCTGGTCCGGCAGCGACAAACGCGGCTTGAGCAGCTTGCTGATCGCGCGCAGCGAATCGGGCGACAGCCCTTCAAACAGCGGCACGCGCTTGATCAGTTCGGCCGCGCTCATTTCGATGTCCAGCGGCGGGTGCTTGTCGATATGCGCCCAGCGGCTTTTTAACTGCGCCATCAGGTCGGCGTAGACCTCGCCGCTGATCAGGAATTGCTCAAGCATGTCGCGATAGCGGATGCGTTCCAGCTCGCGCGCCACGCGGCCCAGATAGCTTTCCTGCAGCCACTGCGCGTAGGACGGATATTGCAGGTTCAGCGCCTGCATGGCGCTTTCGATCAGGTCCAGGCGGCGCTGGTGCAGCGCCACGATGCGCTGGGTGGCTTCTTCGCCCAGCAATGGCGTGATCTGTTCGCGCGCAAAAACGATTAGCCGCTGCGCGACAGAGCGCTTGCTCATCAAGTTGGCGAATCGCTGGCCAAGCTCACGCGCCAGCCACCCCTGGAAGCCAAACAGATAATGCATGCGCAGCGCCAGACGGAAGGCGGTGGAATAACGCACGTCGGCCACAATGGCGCGCTCAAAGCCCGGCACGCCGCCCAGCCGGATGGCGTCCTCCAGCCGTTCGGCCCGCGCCAGCAAGGCTTCGGCCATGCGCCAGTCGACGATCTGCGCCTTCAAGACGTCGAAGAACATTTCCTCTTCGCGCTGCGCCACGATGGCCAGGCCCACCGCCACACGCTGCTCGTCGCTCATCTGGCTGACCTGGCCGTCGTGCACGCTGGTCAGGCTGGCGTCGAACACGGCGCGGATACGGTCGCGGACTTCGGTGCCGATGTGCTCGGTCTTGGCGACTTCATCCGTCTTGCCTTGCAGATCTTCCAGCGCCACGGCCAGCGCCTGATTGCGTATCGTGCGCTCCACCGACGACAGCTGGTTCAAGCCCAGCATGCGAATCAAGGGCCGCAGACTGATGCCGTTGATGAACAGCGTCAGCAGCACATAACTGGTGGTGGCCACCGCGATGAACTGGCGCGCCTCTTCGGCCACACCGGTCTGCTCGGTAACCGCCAGCGCCAGCGCCAGCGACACGGCGCCGCGCAAGCCCCCCCACAACATCACCACCTTGTACGGGTTGCTGACCTTGGTGCCCAGCCGGGTAAGCCCCAGCAACGGCAGCAGGCCAAACACCACAATGGCGCGGGCGACCAGGGTCGCCACGAACACCACGGCCACCAGCACCAGTTCCTGCCAATCGGCTGCGGCCATCAGCTTCGGGATCAGCATGGCCGCGAACAGGAAAATCAGCGAATTGGCCCAGAAGCCAAACTGCTCCCAGGCGCTGGACAGGTATTCGAAGGTGGTAGGCGACATGCGCGTGCGGCCGGTAGACCCCACGACCAAACCGGCGATCACCGTGGCGACCACGCCCGACACGTTCAGATAATGCTCCGAGATAAAGAACGACAGATACGCCAGCGTCAGCGTCAGCGTGATCTCGGCCGTGGGAAACCCGCGCAGCCACGCGAACAGAAAGCAAGCCAGACGCCCCATTGCAAAGCCGGCGATGCCGCCCCCGATGAAGTGCACGATGAAATCGTTGAAGATGCCGCTGACGGTCAGTTCGCCATGGCCGCTCAGCACGGCCAGCAGCACCGAGTACAAGGCGATGGACGCCGCGTCGTTGAACAGGCTTTCGCCTTCGACCAGCGTCGTCAGCCGCTTGGGCGCGCCCACTTCGCGGAAGATGCCCACCACCGCAACCGGGTCCGTCGTAGCGACGATGGCGCCCAGCAGCAGGCAAACCACCATTCCATAGGGCGAGATCGCGTCCAGCGTCACGCCCACCACCACCGTACAAACCACCACGGCCACAATGGCCATCATGAGAATGGGGCCGATGTCGTCCATCAGGCGGCGCACGTTCATCGACAACGCGGTCTCAAACAGCAGCACCGGCAGGAACACCATCAGGAACGTTTCGGACGAAATCTCAAAGCGTTCCAGCGAATCCAGGAAGTCAGCAATCCAGCTGGGCGCCCAGCCATGCACATGAATAATGATGCCCAGCAGACAGCCGACAATAGCCAGCAGCACCGAGTACGGCAGCTTGAGGCGGCCGGCCAGCGGAGGCATGAAGCAGACCAGTGTGAGAAGACCGGCCAGGCCGAATACGAGAAAACCTACATCCATGGGTAGCGCCGCGTCCCGATCATTTGAGCAGTTAAGAATTTTCCCAAAGAATAGCGGCTTTTTTCCTAGGCCCCGGCCTGGATGCGTTAGAGAATGCACGTTTCGTTACCCCAAGCCCGGCGCCAGATACGCGCCGTGCGATGTTTTTTGGGTAATGTGCAATCGTGCAAACTTCGCAGGAGCGGCACTTGCCCCGCGTCCATTCCCTGGCCCGGCGTCACGACGCCCCCGCCATGCTCGTCCAGTTGACCGACAGCCATTTGTTCGGCGAACCCGACGTCGCGATGCTGGGCGTCAATACCGACGCGAGCCTGCGCGCGGTGTTGCGCCAGATCGAGGCCGACGGCAAGCATCCCGACCTGCTGCTGGCCACCGGCGACCTGTCCCAAGATGGCGAGGCCGCCGCGTATCGCCGCTTTGCCGCCATTCTGGGCGAGGCCGGCTCGTTGGCGGGCGCGCAGATCCGCTGCTTGCCGGGCAACCACGACCAGCCGGCCGTGATGCGCCAGGAATTGCCGCAGTGGTCAACGCCCGTGACCGACGTTGGCGCTTGGCGCGTGGTCACGCTGGACACCACCGTGCCCGGCTCCAACGCCGGCCATTTGCCCGACAGCCAATTGGATATGCTGGAAGCGGCGCTGGAGGCCGCGCCCGGCCGCCACACCCTGGTGGCGATGCACCACAACCCCATGCAGATCGACAGCCATTGGCATGACTCGATGATGATCGACAACCCGCAGGTGCTGTTCAAGCGCCTGACGCGCTGGCCGCAGGTGCGTGTGCTGTTGTGGGGACATGTGCATCACGAGTTCGACCGCCGCCGCCATAACCTGCGCATGCTGGCCACGCCTTCTACCTGCTTCCAGTTCAGCATTCGCGATGGCAAGCACGTAGTCGACAACATGGCGCCCGGCTACCGCTGGATCAAGCTCTATCAGGATGGGTCGATGGCCACCGGCGTGCGTCGCGTGCAGGACGCGCTGTGGCACACGGCGCTGGCGCCAGACGACGCGCAAGCCGCATAAAAAACGGGGCACCAGATATATGAAATATATGTGGTGCCCCGCAAGCATCCGTCTCATAGGGGAGGGGAAAGAGGAGAAGCCGAGACGGATGACAAGACTGCTAACCGAAGTTCGCGGTCTACATGAAGTTAGGCGGGCCGATCCCCATTAAGTTTCTGCAATCCGCAGAAATTTGAGCCTGAATTTGTATCAATTTATTGTTGCGGTGTGGGCGCTGCTGCGCGATGCCTAGTGACGCGCCGTTGATACGCCAAGACGCCTGAGCGATGCATAGCGCTTGCCATGTAGGTGCATAGTGACCGTGACGATCGCGTGCAAAGAAAAGGGCCGCTTGCGAGCGGCCCTTCTTGCGAACATCGTGCAGGTTCATCCCCGGCGGATTACGCCGCCAGATTGCCGCGCATCTTTTTCAGTGCAGCCGCTTCGATCTGGCGAATGCGTTCAGCGGACACGCCAAACTCTTGCGCCAATTCGTGCAGCGTAGCGCCGCCGTCGTCTTGCAGCCAGCGCGCTTCAACGATGCGGCGCGAGCGGGCGTCCAGCGCATCCAGCGCGCCGGTCAGGCCGGTGCTTTGCAACTGATCGCGCGCGGCGCGTTCCAGCACGCGGGTCGGTTCCTGGCGGCCGTCGTCGGACAGATAGGCGATGGGCGCGTAGCTGTCGTCATCGTCGTCCTGATTTTCCAGCGACATATCGCGGCCGGACAGGCGCACTTCCATTTCGCTGACGTCTTCGCGGCGCACGTTCAGTTCGCGCGCGATGTGATCGACCTGTTCAGGGTCCAGCGTCTGGCCGTCGGGGCGCATGCTGCGCAGATTGAAGAACAGCTTGCGCTGGGCCTTGGTGGTGGCCACCTTGACCAAGCGCCAGTTGCGGATGATGTATTCGTGGATTTCAGCCTTGATCCAGTGCACGGCGAACGACACCAGGCGCACACCGCGCTCCGGGTCGAAACGCTTCACGGCCTTCATCAGGCCGACGTTGCCTTCTTGGATCAGGTCAGCGTGGGGCAACCCGTAGCCCAGGTACTGGCGGGCAACGGACACCACCAGACGCAGGTGGGACAGAATCAGTTCGCGCGCCGCGCCCAGGTCTTCCTGGTCACGCAGGCGGCGGCCCAGCTCGGTTTCGCGTTCGGCGGACAACACCGGCAGGCGGTTGACCGAAGAGATATACGCGTCGATCGTGCCAAGTGCGCCCGGATTGGCAATGGCCAACGCCAGAGCGTTGCCGGAAGCGGCCAACGAGGTACTGGGTTGTTTCATAGCGGGGGTCTCCGGAAAGCAAGGGGATAACGACATGGATTCGATGTTAGCACTCTAGTAAAGGGAGTGCTAATAGGACTATTGCGGTGCGTCAAAGTTTCAATTCCGTGACGCGTCCCCATATATTTCTACCAGCCCAGACGCTTTAACCCCTCTGCCGTAGCGTCGCCGTCCGGACGGATGAACAAGGCGCCGCGGGGGTCCATAAAGACCTGATACTTCGCGCCATCAAACATGGGCATGTAGGCGCCGCTGCCAAATTGGACATCGACAAAGGGGAGCCAATTCGGAAAACTCTTCTTCAGCGATCCAAGGTCGGGCGCGGGCCAGTCATCCAAGGCATGGACCGAGCGCGTGGCCGAGGCTTCACGCGCCGTATCGCTATAGCGGCCGGACAAACGTTCCAGGCGATACAACGGCGGCACGCCCGCCATCAGCGCGGGGAGCTTCCAGCGCACGACGCGCGCATCAATCTGCCATTGGTCGCCGTACAGCACATATTGTTTAGGGCCGATGCCGGGTGCGGTGGTCGTAAGCTGGAACTGGCCGTCCGTTTGCTGGGCGATTTCAACGCGGGCCACGGATTCATCCGTGGTCAGGCGGAAAAACTGCACCAGTGACAACGCCAGCAAACCGGACACGCAGCCCAGCAACACCAGCATCAAGCCGAACAGGCGGCGCACCGGCCGGAACTGGAACATCTTGCGGCCACGCTCGTCGCGCGGGCCGCCGCGGCCCAGCAACATGACGATGCCCGGCAGGAATACGACGACGGCGCCCAGAAGAATCCAGACAAAGGGAGCGATACCGTTGATCAAATCAGGCGTTCCTATTCAGAACGCCGCGGGTTCCAGCCCGTCGCGCCCAGGGCGCCGCGAGCCTGCCGCGGCAGGCTCCCCAGTATAGAAGGGCGTCTTCAGCCCGCCGGCTTTCCAAGCCGTTCGACGTGAAACCGGATGTGATCCTCGATGAAGGTCGAGATGAAGTAGTAGCCATGGTCGTAGCCGGGCTGGCGGCGCAGCGACAAGGGCTGATCGGCGGCGGCGCAGGCGGCTTCGAATACCTCGGGATACAACTGTTCAGCCAGGAATTGGTCTGATTCGCCCTGGTCGATCAGGATGCCGCCGGGGAAGGGCCGCTTCAGGCCGCGCATCAGCGCCGACGCGTCGTAAGCTGCCCACTCGGCGGGGTTGTCGCCCAGGTAGGCGCCGAAAGCCTTCTTGCCCCAGGGGCACTGGCTGGGCGCGGCGATGGGCGCAAACGCGGATACCGAACGGAACTTGGCGGGGTTGCGCAGCGCCAGCACCAGTGCGCCGTGGCCGCCCATGGAGTGCCCGAAGATGCCGGTGCGGGACGCGTCGCCGGGCAGGGTGCCGCCCGTGACAATGCCGTGCAGTTCTTCGGTGACGTAGCTGTACATGCGGTAGTGGTCGCGCCAGGCGGGCGTGGTGGCGTCCACATAGAAGCCGGCGCCCGTGCCGAGGTCCCAGCTTTCTTCTTCACCGGCCACATTCGCGCCGCGCGGGCTGGTGTCAGGCGCGACCAGCATCACGCCAAGTTCAGCAGCCAGACGCTGGGCGCCCGCCTTGATCATGAAGGTTTCTTCGGTGCAGGTCAGGCCCGCCAGATAGAACAGCACGGGCACGGGGCCGTTGTCAGCCTGCGGCGGCACGTAGACCGAAAATCGCATGGGCAGGCCGATCTGGGCGGACTCATGGCGGTAGTAGCGCTGCGTACCGCCAAAGCAGCGATGCTGGGAAATGAGCTCCAAGGCCGTGGGCATGGATTTTCTCCGGTCAGGGGGGTGAAAAAAACGTCGACGGGTTAGGGTATATCCACGGTACGACGTTCCGTCGCCGAATGTTAACCTGCACTCGAAAGCGGCCGAATGACAAAAAAAATGGATTCCGTGCCCGATTTGTGATCACGGGACTTGACCAGCGCCCACCGTGGCACTATTTATATACCGTGAGCGAAGACAACCCGTTCTTCCAGATACGCAAGCCCTGACACTATGGCCCGACTGCCCCGTCTGTACGCCCCCGGGCTGCCCCAACTGGTGCAGGCCAACTTCATTTCGCCGCTGGCCGCGCCGTCGCAACCAGCGCCCGCCGACATACTGAATCAACTCGCAACCTGGCTGGGCGAATCCGCTCAACGCCATCGCGTGTCGGTTCACGGCTGGCTGCTTGCCAATGACCGCATCCTGTTGCTGGCCACGCCCGCTGACGAGGAAGGCCTGCCCCGGCTGATGCAGACGCTGGGCCGCAACCTGGCGGCGCGTTTGCGCGGCGGCCGGGTGTTCGCGGGGCGTTACCGCTCTGCGCTGCTGGAGCCGGGCGCTTGGGTATTGCCGGCGCTGGTCTGGCTGGAAACGTACCCGGTGCGCAGCGGCGCATCGCAAGACCCTGATTCCTGGCCCTGGTCGTCCGCGGCGAGCCACACCGGCAACACGACGGCGGCGCCCGCGCAGTGGCAATCCGATCACGCGGATTACTGGGCTTGCGGCAACACGCCATTCGACCGCCAAGCCAATTACCGCAAACGCCTGCAAGACGGCCTGTCGCGCGAAGAATCGCAGCGCATTGACCAAGCCGTGTCGGGTCAATGGGCATTGGGCGGCGCGAGCTTCATCGCCAGCCTGGCCCATACCGCCAGCCGGCGCGTGGCCCCCGGCCAGCGCGGCCGTCCGCGCAAGAAGCCGGCCGCCCCGGCGTCCGCTGACGCGGAAACGCCCCCGGCTGCGCCGACGAGCTCAACGCCCACGACGTCATCCTGATACCCGAACCCGCCTCTCTGGCGGGTTTTTCGCAGCATTCGCCGTTGGGCTTGATCCCGCCGGCGGCGACACCCATTGATTCGGCAACGGTCCGGCCATTGCGCCTGTGCGCCCCGAATCCGGCAAACCTGTGCAGTTTTCGCCACAGGCGATATTGATATTCCACAGCAAAATTGCCGCTTTATTTAGGGACAGATAGAGCCATAAATAGGGATTTCACTACCCTTCAGCGGCAGCGGCACAAAGCCCCTCCCTGCCGAGCCAATAACGGCGCGTCCGTTGTTGTGTCCCTATATTTATGCCCTATGATGGAGCATCAATATAATTAGGGTCACACCCCTATTGTTCCAGTTGCACCCTACCTGCAGCGGGGGTATTGTCCGTCTCCTGCACTGCAACATTACGACGCAGGCTCACTGCGGAGCGCGCCATGCCCCAAATTACCCCGATCGAATCCTGTCCCACCCCCAAGGCGACCCCTATCGATGCCAGCCGCATCGGTTTGCCTGCGGCTCAAGGGCTCTACCACCCCAAGAACGAACATGACGCCTGCGGCGTTGGTTTTGTTGCGCATATCAAGGGCAAGAAAAGCCACGCGATCATCCAGCAGGGTCTGAAGATCCTGGAAAACCTGGACCACCGCGGCGCGGTCGGTGCGGACAAGCTGATGGGCGACGGCGCGGGCATCCTGATTCAGATTCCGGACACGCTCTACCGCGACGAACTCAGCCAGCAAGGCATCATCCTGCCGCCTCCGGGCGAGTACGGCGTGGCCATGGTGTTCCTGCCCAAGGAAACCGCCTCGCGCCTGGCCTGTGAGCAAGAGCTGGAACGCTCGGTGCGCGCGGAAGGCCAAGTGGTGCTGGGCTGGCGCAATGTGCCGGTGGACGTCGACATGCCCATGTCGCCCACCGTGCGCGATTGCGAGCCCGTGATCCGCCAGCTGTTCATCGGCCGCGGCGCCGACGTGATGGTGCCGGACGCGCTGGAACGCAAGCTGTACGTGATCCGCAAGACCGCCAGCCACGCCATCCAGAACATGCATCTGGCCCACGGCAAGGAATATTTCGTGCCGTCGGCATCGGTGCGCACCGTGGTCTACAAGGGCCTGCTGCTGGCCGACCAGGTTGGCCGCTACTACCGCGACCTGGCCGACACCCGCACGGTGTCCGCCCTGGCGCTGGTGCACCAGCGCTTCTCGACCAACACGTTCCCCGCCTGGCCGCTGGCCCACCCGTACCGCATGATTGCGCACAACGGTGAAATCAACACGGTCAAGGGCAACTTCAACTGGCTGCGCGCCCGCGAAGGCATGATGCAGTCGGCCGTGCTGGGCGACGATCTGAAGAAGCTGTACCCCATCGTCTACGAAGGCCAGTCGGACACCGCCACGTTCGACAACTGCCTGGAACTGCTGGTGAATTCGGGCTACTCGCTGGCCCACGCCATGATGATGATGATCCCGGAAGCCTGGGAACAGCACACGCAGATGGACGAGTCGCGCCGCGCGTTCTACGAATACCACGCCGCCATGATGGAGCCGTGGGACGGCCCCGCCGCGGTTGCCTTCACCGATGGCCGCCAGATCGGCGCCACGCTGGACCGCAATGGCCTGCGCCCTGCCCGCTATCTGGTCACAGATGACGATATGGTCATCCTGGCATCCGAAGCCGGCACGCTGTCGATTCCCGAAAACCGCATCGTCAAGAAGTGGCGCCTGCAGCCGGGCAAGATGTTCCTGATCGACCTGGAACAAGGCCGCATCATCGACGACGCCGAGATCAAGCTGCAACTGGCCAACAGCCGCCCGTACCGCCAGTGGATCGAACGCCTGCAGATCAAGCTGGAATCGCTGCCCGCGCCGCGTCAGGTGGCCGTTGCCACGCAGTCGGCCGTGTCGCTGCTGGACCGCCAGCAAGCCTTCGGCTGGACCCAGGAAGACTACAAGTTCATCCTGGAACCCATGGCGTCCACCGGCGAAGAAGTGATCGGCTCGATGGGCAACGACGCTCCGCTGGCCGTGCTGTCTGACCGCGCCAAGCCGTTCTACAACTACTTCCGCCAACTGTTTGCGCAGGTCACGAACCCGCCCATCGACCCCATCCGCGAACAGCTGGTGATGTCGCTGGTGTCGTTCATCGGCCCCAAGCCCAACCTGCTGGACATCAATAACGTCAACCCGCCGCTGCGTCTGGAAGTGTCCCAGCCGGTGCTGGACTTCGCCGCCATGGCGCAGATCCGCGACATCGAGCAAGTCACGGGCAAGAAATTCCGCAGCTTCGAACTCGACATCACGTACCCCGCCGCCTGGGGCCCCGAGGGCATTGAAGCCCGCGTGGCCGCGCTGTGCGCGCGCGCCGTTGATGCCGTGCAAAGCGGCTACAACATCCTGATCGTGTCGGACCGCCTGGTCGACAGCGAGCGCGTGGCCATCCCCGCGCTGCTGGCCACCTCGGCCGTCCACCAGCACTTGATCCGCGCCGGCCTGCGCACCAACACCGGCCTGGTCGTGGAAACCGGTTCGGCGCGCGAAGTGCACCACTTTGCGCTGCTGGGCGGCTACGGCGCCGAAGCCATTCACCCCTACCTGGCGCTGGAATCGCTGGGCAAGATGAATGACCCCGAAAAGGCCGTGAAGAACTTCATCAAGGCGATCGGCAAGGGCTTGAACAAGGTCATGTCCAAGATGGGCATTTCGACCTACATGTCCTACACCGGCGCGCAGATCTTCGAAGCGGTGGGCCTGCAAAGCAACCTGGTGAACAAGTACTTCACCGGCACGTCGTCCAACATCGAAGGCATCGGCATCTTCCAAGTGGCCGAAGAAGCGCTGCGCCAGCATCGCGCCGCCTTCAGCACCGACCCGGTGCTGGCCAACGACCTGGAGGCAGGCGGCGAATACGCCTACCGCGTGCGCGGCGAAGAGCACATGTGGACGCCGGATTCCATCGCCAAGTTGCAGCACGCCTCGCGCGCCAACAACTACCGCACGTACAAGGAATACGCGCAGATCATCAACGACCAAAGCCGTCGCCACATGACCTTGCGCGGCTTGTTCGAATTCCGCTTCGAGCCGTCGCGCGCCATCCCGCTGGATGACGTGGAATCGGCCAAGGACATCGTCAAGCGCTTTGCCACCGGCGCCATGTCGCTGGGTTCGATCTCGACCGAAGCCCACTCGGTGCTGGCCGTTGCCATGAACCGCATCGGCGGCAAGTCGAACACCGGCGAAGGCGGCGAAGATGAACTGCGCTACCGCGCCGAAATGCGCGAAGGCAAGAGCACCATCAAGGACGGCGACACGCTGGCCTCGCTGCTGGGTTCGGACCGTATCGAAGCCGACGTCGTGCTGAAGAAGGGCGATTCGCTGCGCTCGAAGATCAAGCAGGTGGCGTCGGGCCGGTTTGGCGTGACGGCCGAGTACCTGTCGTCGGCCGACCAGATCCAGATCAAGATGGCGCAGGGCGCCAAGCCCGGCGAAGGCGGCCAGCTGCCCGGCCACAAGGTGTCGGAATACATCGCCAAGCTGCGTTATTCGGTGCCGGGCGTGGGCCTGATTTCGCCCCCGCCGCACCACGACATCTATTCCATCGAAGACTTGGCTCAGCTGATCCACGATCTGAAGAACGTGAATTCCAAGGCGTCGGTGTCGGTCAAGCTCGTGTCCGAAGTGGGCGTGGGCACGGTGGCCGCTGGTGTCGCCAAAGCCAAGGCTGACCACGTCGTGATCGCCGGCCATGACGGCGGCACGGGCGCATCCCCGGTGTCGTCCATCAAGCACGTGGGCACGCCTTGGGAACTGGGCCTGGCCGAAACGCAACAGACGCTGGTCTTGAACCGCCTGCGCAGCCGCATCCGCGTGCAGGCCGACGGCCAGATGAAGACCGGCCGCGACGTCGTCATCGGCGCGCTGCTGGGCGCTGATGAATTCGGTTTCGCGACGGCGCCGCTCGTCGTTGAAGGCTGCATCATGATGCGCAAGTGCCACCTGAACACCTGCCCGGTGGGCGTGGCCACGCAAGACCCCGTCCTGCGCAAGAAATTCCAGGGCAAGCCGGAACACGTCGTGAACTTCTTCTTCTTCATCGCCGAAGAAGTCCGCGAAATCATGGCGCAGCTGGGCATCCGCAAGTTCGACGACCTGATCGGCCGCGCCGATCTGCTGGACATGCGTTCGGGCGTTGAGCACTGGAAGGCGCAAGGGCTGGACTTCGCCCGCGTGTTCCATCAAACGCAATCCGACGCCGACGTGCGTCAGACCGAAGAGCAGGATCACGGCCTGGCCGGCGCGCTGGATCACCAGTTGATCGACCGCAGCCGCCCCGCGCTGGAACGTGGCGAAAAGGTGTCGTTCATCGTGCCGGTGCGCAACCGCAACCGTACGATCGGCGCCATGCTGTCGGGCGCCGTGGCCTCGCGCTACGGCCACGACGGCCTGCCCGACGACACCATCCACATTCAGTGCAACGGCACCGCCGGCCAAAGCTTCGGCGCGTTCCTGGCGCACGGCATCACGATGGACCTGGTGGGCGAAGGCAACGATTACGTCGGCAAGGGCTTGTCCGGCGGACGCATCATCGTGCGCTCGCCCAACGACTTCCGCGGCTTCGGCCCCGACCACATCATTGCCGGCAACACCGTGCTGTATGGCGCGCTGGCAGGCGAAGCATTCTTCAACGGCGTGGCCGGCGAACGCTTCGCGGTGCGTAACTCGGGCGCGGCGACGGTGGTCGAAGGCACGGGCGACCACGGTTGCGAATACATGACGGGCGGCACGGTCGTGGTGCTGGGCGCCACGGGCCGCAACTTCGCAGCCGGCATGTCGGGCGGCGTGGCCTATGTGTGGGACCCGGAGCGCACGCTCAAGCACCGCGTCAACCTGTCGATGGTTGAACTGGAAGGCGTGGCGCCGCATGCAGAGCAGCAAGCGCTGAACAATATCGACATCTGGCACAGCGCGCAGCGCGGTGGCGAACGCGAGACGGATGAAACCATCCTGCGCCGCCTGGTGGAAGATCACTTCCGCTACACCGGCAGCTACCGCGCCCGCGAGATCCTGGGCGACTGGGAAGCCTCGCGCGGCAAATTCGTAAAGGTCATGCCGACGGACTACCGTCGCGCATTGGGTGAAATGTGGCGTGCAGCCAACCAGCAACAACTGGCTGCGTGAGGGATACCATGGGAAAGATTACCGGCTTTATGGAATTTCAGCGTCTGCAGGAGGCCTCCGAGGCCCCGCAGAAGCGGCTGAAGAACTGGCGCGAATTCGTGCTGCACCTGACCGATGACCAGGCCAAGCAGCAAGCTGCGCGCTGCATGGACTGCGGCATCCCGTTCTGCAATAACGGCTGCCCGGTCAACAACATCATCCCCGACTGGAATGATCTGGTTTACAAGCAGGACTGGCGCCGCGCGCTGGACGTGCTGCACTCCACGAACAACTTCCCGGAGTTCACGGGCCGCATCTGCCCGGCGCCGTGTGAAGCCGCCTGTACCTTGAACATCAACAGCGACGCCGTGGGCATCAAGTCCATTGAGCACGCCATCATCGACAAGGGTTGGGCCGAAGGCTGGGTCGCCCCGCTGGTGCCGGCGCGCAAGACGGGCAAGAAGGTTGCGGTGGTGGGCTCCGGCCCCGCCGGCATGGCGTGCGCGCAGCAGCTGGCGCGCGCGGGCCACTCCGTGACGCTGTTCGAAAAGAGCGACCGCATCGGTGGCCTGCTGCGTTATGGCATCCCCGACTTCAAGCTGGAAAAGCACCAGATCGACCGCCGCATCTCGCAGATGGAAGCCGAAGGCGTGGAGTTTGCGCCGTCTACTTACATCGGCAACCCGAAAGACCCCGTGGCCGATGGCCTGACGGTGCGCACGCCGGAATCGCTGAAGGCGGAATTCGACGCGGTCGTCATGACCGGCGGTTCGGAAACCCCGCGCGACCTGCCGGTGCCGGGCCGTGAATTGTCGGGCGTGTACTTCGCCATGGACTTCCTGCGCCAGCAGAACAAGGCCGTCGCCGGCGACCGCCTGACCGACCAGACGCTGGCCAAGGGCAAGCATGTGATCGTGATTGGCGGCGGCGATACGGGTTCCGATTGCGTGGGCACCAGCAACCGCCACGGCGCGGCCTCGGTCACGCAATTCGAACTGATGCCTCAGCCGCCCGAGTCTGAAAACAAGACCATGACGTGGCCGTACTGGCCGCTGAAGATGCGCACGTCGTCGTCGCACGAAGAAGGCTGCGACCGCGACTGGTCCGTGACCACCAAGCTGCTCAAGGGCAGCAATGGCAAGGTCGAAAAACTGGTCGGCGCGCGCGTCGAGTGGTTCAAGGACGAGGCCACCGGCCAGATGAAGATGCGCGAAGTCGAAGGCTCGGAGTTCGAGATCAAGGCCGACCTGGTGCTGCTGGCCATGGGCTTCGTGTCGCCGGTGCAAACCGTGCTGGATGCCTTCGGCGTGGATCGCGATGCGCGCGGCAACGTGCGTGCCAACACCGACGACTACCGCACCAACGTCGAGAAGGTGTTCGCTGCAGGCGACATGCGCCGTGGCCAGTCGCTGGTGGTCTGGGCCATCCGTGAAGGCCGCCAGTGCGCACGTTCGGTGGACGCTTACCTGATGGGCAGCAGCGAACTGCCGCGCTGATCTTCGGTTCTGACGAACCCCATTCGCCGCCTTCGCGCCCCTGCGCCAAGGCGGCGAATGCTTTTCAGGCAGCCGACATTTTCGTTTCCGTAAGATGTGAGGCCGTACCAAGCCACCGCGGAAAACCCCTGCGGAATCCCCTGCGTGCACGCACGTGGGAACCCTGCGCCATCGCGCGCTTTTCTGGCCACCATGTCCCACGACCCACTCGCTGCTCCGCCCACGCTGCCGCAGATTTTTCTGGCGTTCACCAAAGTCGGCCTGACCAGTTTTGGCGGCGGCTTAAGCGGCTGGATGATGCGTGAATTCGTGCAGCAGCGGCGGTGGATGTCGGAATCCGATTTCCTGTCGGGGCTGGCGCTGGCGCAATCCTTTCCCGGCGTGAATGTCGTGAACCTGGCGATATGGATCGGGTTCCGCTTGCGCGGCGGGCCAGGCGCATTGCTGGGCGGGCTGGGCATCACCGTGCCGCCAATGCTGGTGGCGATTGCGCTGGCGGCGCTATTTGCCAGCATGGCGCAGTCGCACGGGCTGCATGTGGCGATGGCCGGCGTGGCCGCAGCGGCGGTGGGCGTGTCGCTGCAAACAGGCTTGCGTGCGGCGCGCCGTGCACTGATCGGCTGGGTGCCAGCGGCAATCATGGGCGCGACCTTCGCCGCGATCTTTCTGCTGCGTCTGCCGCTGCTGTGGGTGGTGGGCGCAATGGCGCCGCTGTCGATCTTCATTGCCTACACGCGCATCCGCCGCCAGGAGCCGCGCAAATGAATATGGCGACGCTGCATGATCTGTTTTCGGTGTTCACGCCGCTGTCGTTTTTGACGGTGGGTGGCGGCCAGAGCATCCTGCCCGACATCCATCGCCAGGCGGTCGACAGCTATGGCTGGATCAACGACGCGCAGTTCCTGGATTACTTCGCACTGTCTCGCATCACGCCCGGCCCGGCGTCGTTGCTGGTGACGCTGATCGGCTGGCATGTGGGCGGCTGGGCGGGCGCAATTGCTGCGTCGATAGCCATCTTCCTGCCGTGTTCACTGCTGATCTATGCGCTGGCGCGCGTGTGGGCAAGGTACCGGCGCACGACGTGCATTCGTGCCATTGAAGCAGGCTTGGTGCCGGTGGCGGCGGGCATGATCCTGGCGTCGTCATGCACGATCTTGCGTGCCGCCGAAGGCGGCGCGTGGGCGTGGGCCGTGGCGGCGTTGTCGACCGCGGCGCTTGTGTATACGCGGGTCAGTCCGTTCATCATGTTGGGATTGGGCGCGGGGATATTTTTTGTGGCGTTGGGGTAGGACTGGTCTGATTCCTGTTGCCGAGCCGCCACGGCGCGTTCCGCATCTTTTCACGGTTTGACACATATCAATCGGGCCCGGCGCCTGCTCTGAGAACCTGTCGTCTCACCCTCATGGAAAGATCGGAGAAGAAAAATGTTTTCGCTGAATGGGCGTATCCGCGCCACCGCCATCGCCGGCCTGATCGCAGCTGGCGCACTCGCCGCTCCCGCGCATGCCCATGAGGCCGGCGACGTGTTGTTCCGAGTTGGCGTGACGCAGGTTCGCCCCGCCTCCAACAACGGCACCGTGCTCGACGGCAGCGTCAAGCTCGACGCCAACAACAACGTGCGCCCGAGCTTCACGCTGGGCTACATGGTGACGCGCAACATCGGTATCGAACTGCTGGGCGCATGGCCGTTCCAGCACGATGTCAGCGGCAGCGGCCTAGGCAAGATCGGCTCCAGCAAGCAACTGCCGCCCACGCTCAGCCTGCAATGGCACATCCTTCCCGACAGCATGATCCAGCCGTACATCGGCGTCGGCATCAACTACACGCACTTCTTCGACACCAAGGCCGAAGGCGCGTTGAAGGGTTCCGACCTGAAGATGGGCGACTCGTGGGGCGTGGCCGCGCAACTGGGCGCGGACTTCAAGATCAATGAACGCTGGTTCATGAACGCGGACATCCGCTACATCGACATCAAGTCGAAGGTGAAGCTGGACGGCCAGCACATCGGCACCGCGCGCATCGATCCGTGGGTGGCGACGCTGGGCGTCGGCTATCGCTTCTAACGATTGCGGTTGCGCGCTGATGCCGCTTGCAACCGCATGGCGTCAGCGCGGCGCCTGCAACTGTTGGCGCAAGGCTTGCAGGGCGGGCGAGTCATCGTCCGCGCGCCAGACCAGCTGGGTCAGGGCGGTGGCATAAGGGCCCGTCAGTGCGCTGACGCAAACGGAATGCTCCGCCCCCAGCACGGCCAGCACCGAACGCGGCACGATGGCCACGCCTGACCCCGCCGCCACACACGCCACGATGGCGTGATACGACGCAAACTCCATCACCCGGCCCGCCGCCACGCCTTCGTGGTTCAGCCACGATTCCAGAATGCGGCGGTACGAACACCCCGCGGCAAACGCAATGACGCTGCGGTCGCCCAGATCGCGCGGGCTGGCAATGGCGCCCCATGCCAAGGGTGAAATCAACGTCAGGTCTTCCTGGAAGGCGTCCAGGGTGGCCAGCCCCTCGGCCGGAAATGGCTGGGCCACGAACGCCGCTTCGATCTCAAAGTTGCGCACCTTGGCCGCCAGCGCGCCCGATGTGCCCGTGACCAGTTCAATGCCCACCTGCGGCCAGGCCGCGTGATAGGCCGCCAGAATGGGCGGCAGGCGCGCGGCCGCCGTGCTTTCCATGGTGCCAATGCGCAACACGCCCTGAGGCGCGCCATCCCGCACGGCGGCTTGTGCTTCGTCTGACAAACGCAGCAGGCGGTCGGCATATGACAGCAGCACGCGGCCCTGGTCAGACAGCACCAGGCGACGGTTCTGACGCCGAAAGAGCGGGGCGTTAAGCGAAACCTCCAGCTGCTTCAAGCGGGTCGACACGTTGGACTGCACCCGGTTCAGGTGCTGGGCGGCGCGCGCCACGCCGCCCTGATCGGCCACCGCCTTGAAAATCTGCAACGCGTCGAGATCCAAGTTTCTCATTTCAAGAACCTATGTTCTGAATAATTCATTATTCAAGATATAAGTACAGCCGTAGAGTGGGCGTATGTCAACGCCTGCTTACCCTTCTGTGTCCGATTCCGTTGCTGACCTGCGTGGCCCCGCCCGCCTGGCCTGGCCCGCCGCGCTGGCCCTGGCCGCCGCGATGGGCATTGGGCGATTCGCCTTCACGCCGGTGTGGCCGCTGATGGCGCAGGAAGGAGGGTTGTCGCTGGCGCAGGGCGGGTGGATCGCCTCGGCCAACTACGCCGGCTATCTGCTGGGCGCGCTGGCGGCCGTGGCATGGCCCGTGCGCCGGTTACGCGGCCAATTGGCGGTCAGCCTGCTGGCCGTGGCCGTGCTGACGCTGGCGATGCCGCTGTTTCACAACGTGGCCGTCTGGTGCGCGCTTCGTCTGGCGGCGGGCTACGCCAGCGCCAGCGCCTTCATTTGCGTCGCGGCGTGGCGGCCCGTGCCGGCGGGAGACCCGCGCGAAGCGGGCGCGTCGGCGGTGACTTACGCCGGCGTGGGCGCGGGCATCGCGCTGACTGGCCTGGTTTGTCTGGCGTTGATGGCGGGGCAGGTGCGCGCCGACGGCATGTGGCTGACGCTGGGCGGGCTGACGCTGGCTCTGTCCCTGATGGCGTGGCCGGGGTTGCGCCAGCCTGTGGCGCCGGTGCGCGCGGCGGCTTCCACGGCAACCACGCCCAACGCCGCGACCCACTCCACGCCCCACTCCACGTCACACCCCACGTCACACCCCACGCCCGCCGCCACCCGCCTGCCGCCCGCCATCGGGCAACTGGCGCTGCACTACGGCGTGTTCGGCGTCGGCTACATCATTCCGGCCACCTTCCTGCCGGCGATGGCCAAGGAGATCTTTCCGGACCCCGCCATCTTTGGCTGGGCATGGCCGCTGTTCGGGCTGGCGGCGGCGGTGTCATGCCTGCTGGTTCCCCGGCTGGCGCGGGCGCGCGATGAAAAGCGTGTCTGGCAGGCAGCGCAGGCGCTGATGGCGCTGGGCATGCTGACGGTGGCGCTGTGGCACCACATCGCCGCTGTCATCGTGGCGGCATTGCTGGTGGGCGGCACCTTCATGGTGATCACGCAGGCCGGCATTCTGACCGCGCGGCGCACCGCAGGCGCCGCCGCACCGCGCGCCGCCGCCGTCATGACGGCCGCCTTTGCCGCCGGCCAGATCCTGGGGCCGCTGTTGGCCTCATGGGCCGCGCACTGGGGCGCGGGGCTGCCGCAGGTGCTGGGCGCGGGCGCGGCGTTGCTGGCGCTATCGGCCTGGGGCTTGGGAAAAGTCACGACAGCCGGCAGTGGTGCTGGGCATAATGCGATCGGCCCCCAAGGCCGTACACATTAGAGAAGAGAAAGAGGAGTCACCCAGCATGAAATCACTGCGCCCCCTGATCGCCGCGTTGGCGGCCGTTGCCGCCTTCAGCGGCGCCGCGCAAGCCCAGACCGCCGACTGGCCCGCCAAACCCATCACGATGATCGTGCCCTACGCGCCGGGCGGCTTTGCCGACACGCGCGTGCGGCTGCTGGCGCGCAAGCTGGGCGAATCGCTGGGCCAGCCCATCGTGGTCGAGAACAAGGCGGGCGCAGGCGGCGTGGTCGGCACCAACCTGATCGCGAAGGCGGCGCCTGACGGCTACACCATCGGCACGGGCAACCTGGCCCCCATGGCGGTGAACCCGKCGCTGATGAAGGAAATGCCGTACAACCCGCAAAAGGACCTGGCCCCGATCATCCTGATCGAGAACAGCCCGCTGGTGCTAAGCGTGAACAATGAACTGCCGGTCAAGACGCTGGCCGACCTGATCGCGCTGGCCAAGAAGGAACCGAACAAGCTGTCGTTTGGCTCGTCGGGCGTGGGCGGCGCGCATCACCTGTCGGGCGAAATGTTCCGTGAGCAGGCCAAGATCGACATCGTGCACGTGCCCTACAAGGGCGGCAGCCTGGCCGCAACCGACCTGATGGGCGGCCACATCTCGATGATGTTCGAAATGGGCTACTCGGCCTTGCCGGCCATCCAGGGCGCCAAGATCCACCCCATTGCCGTCACGTCCGCCATGCGTCTGGCCGTGTTGCCCGACGTGCCGACAATGGCGGAATCCGGCTTGCCCGGCTTTGAGTCATACAACTGGCAGGGCATCGTCGCCCCGGCCGGTACGCCCGCGCCGATCATTGCCCGCCTGAACAGCGAGTTCAACCGGATTCTGAAAGAGCCGGATGTGCAAAAAGCCATCGCCGACACCGGCAGCCAGGCCGGCGGCGGCACGCCCGAGGAGTTCGCGGCTTTCATCAAGAGCGAAACCGATAAGTGGGCCCACGTCATCAAGGCTGGAAACATCCAGCTTCAATAACCACGAGGAGTCTTCCCATGGCCACCCGATTGCTTGATCTTCTGAAGCTGGACCACCCCATCATCCAGGCGCCCATGGCGGGCGGCGCCACGACGGTGGAGCTGGTGTCTGAAGCATCGAAAGCGGGGGCCTTGGGATCGCTCGGGGCGGCTTACCTGACCGCCGAGCAGATCGAAGCCGCCGTGGACGGCATCCGCGCCCGCACCGCGCGGCCGTTCGCCATCAACCTGTTCGCGTCGGTGCCGGACGTGCCCATGCAGGGCGACGCCAGCCGGATGCTGGCGCTGGTGGCCCGCTACCACGAACAGCTGGGGCTGCCGGCCCCGGCCATGCCCGGCCCGCAGGCCGACCCGCTGCCCGGCCAGATCGACGCCATCCTGCGGCTGCGCCCGGCGGTGTTCAGCTTCACCTTTGGCCGCATTGCGCCGGACGTGCTGGCGCGTTGCCGGGAATTGGGCATCTTGACCGTCGGCACCGCCACAACCGTGCGCGAAGCGGTGGCGCTGGAGCAGGACGGCGTGGATGCCGTCGTGGCCCAGGGCGCGGAAGCCGGCGGGCACCGTGGCACCTTCCTGGATGAATTCGAACAATCGCTGATCGGCACCATGGCGCTGGTGCCCCAAGTGGCGGATGCGGTGTCGATACCGGTGATTGCCTCGGGCGGCATCATGGACGGCCGCGGTATCGCCGCGGCGCTCGCCTTGGGCGCGGACGTTGTTCAAATGGGGACGGCCTTCCTGACGACAGACGAGTGCGGCATCATCGACGCCTATAAGGCGGTGCTGCCGGCGTCCCGGTCCGAGCAATCCCGCCTGACCCGGGCATTTTCCGGCCGGCCGGCGCGGGGGATTGCCAACGCCTTCATGCGCGACGCCGACGCCATCGCCGGCGATATCCTGCCGTATCCCTTGCAGAACGCCCTGACGCGGCCCATGCGCACGGCGGGCGGCAAGGCGGCCAATATCAACGTACTGTCCCTGTGGGCGGGCCAGGGCGCACCGCTGGCCCGGCGCGAATCCACGGCGAACCTGATCCAGCGTCTGGCCCGGGAAACCCAGGCCGCGCAAACGCGCCGCTAGGGGCTCGATCTCTGGCCGCAGCCCCCTCGCCCTGGCGCGCCCACGGCGCGGATCTGGGCGGATAGGGGTGGATATGGGTGGATATGGGCGCATCACGGCTGATCGGGGCCGGCCGGATTGTCCCTGATGCCGAAAACACTGTTCCACCGGCGGCCTGTCGCGTTGTGATTGCAAAGCGTCGGGCTACAATGGCGCCTCGCCGCTGGGAGCCCGAGTCCGCCTTGGCCCCGGCACCTGAGTAACCGGGCGCTTCCCGCAGCCGCCTGTCTTGCCCCGCCGCATCGGTTTTCCGTCTCGCGAGCCTGCAAGGCAACAGGGCAAGCTCCGCCACCGAAACACCCTTTCGTTGCCCATGCCCGCTCAATCAAGCAGCACCCCGGAATTTGCCCTGCGCCTGGACGGTGTGGCGCTCGGCTACGGTGATTTCACCGTGTTGCGCGACATATCCATGGACGTGCGCGCGGGCCAGGTGGTCGCCATCATGGGCGGCTCTGGCTCGGGCAAGACCACGCTGTTGCGCGCGGCCACTGGCCAGCTCGTCGCCCAGCAGGGCCAGGTAATCGCGTTTGGGCAGGACATCGCCCGCGCCACGCCCGACGAATTGCAATCCCTGCGCAAGCGCATGGGCGTGCTGTTCCAGCAGGGCGCGCTGTTCACCGACCTGAACGTCTTCGAAAACGTGGCGTTTCCGCTGCGGGAACACACCAAGCTGACCGAAGCCGACGTCACCGACCGCGTGCTGGACAAACTTGACGCGGTTGGCCTGCGCGCCGCCGCGCACCTGAAGGTGTCCGAAATCTCTGGCGGCATGGCGCGCCGCGTGGCGCTCGCCCGCGCCGTCGTGCTGGAACCCGAACTCATTCTGTACGACGAGCCGTTCGCCGGGCTGGACCCGATCTCGCTGGGCATCACCGCCAATCTGATCCGCAACCTGGCCGATCGCCTGGGCTGCGCGTCGGTGCTGATCACCCACGACGTCCAGGAATCTTTCGCCATTGCCGACCGGGTGTATCTGGTCGGGCAGGGCAAGCTGGCCGCCTCGGGCACGCCCGAAACGCTGTCGGCGTCGCAAGACCCGTATGTTCAGCAGTTCCTGAAAGGCGAACCCGACGGCCCGGTCGCGTTCCAGTACCCCGAAACACCCGCTTTTCAAAAGTGGCTTTCCGCACAGAAAGGGCGCAAAACATGAGCGGTTCCAACAACGCCATTGGCGCAATGGGCGGCTGGGTGCGCAAGCAAGTCGGCGGCATCGGCTACTTCACCCGGTTCTTTGGCGGCATGCTGGCGCGCAGCGGCATCGTGTTCTCGCGGCCGCGCCTGGTATCGCAACAAGTTCACTTCATCGGCAACTACTCGCTGCTCATCATTGCCGTGTCCGGCATGTTCGTGGGCTTCGTGCTGGGGCTGCAAGGCTATTACACGCTGAACCGCTACGGCTCCGAAGAAGCGCTGGGCCTGCTGGTTGCGCTGTCGCTGGTGCGTGAACTGGGCCCCGTGGTGACGGCGCTGCTGTTTGCCGGCCGCGCCGGCACCTCGCTGACCGCAGAAATCGGTTTGATGAAAGCGGGCGAACAGCTGTCGGCCATGGAAGTCATGGCCGTCGACCCCATTCGCCGCGTGCTGGTGCCGCGCCTGTGGGGCGGCATCATCGCCATGCCCATTCTGGCGGCGGTGTTCTCGATGGTGGGCATTCTGGGCGGCTGGGTCGTCGGCGTCGTGATGATCGGCGTGGACGCGGGCGCCTTCTGGTCGCAGATGCAAAGCGGCGTGGATGTCTGGAACGATGTGGCCAACGGCGTCATCAAGAGCGTGGTGTTCGGCATCACCGTCACGCTGGTTGCGCTTTACGAAGGCTGGCAAGCCAAGCCCACGCCCGAAGGCGTGGCGCGCGCCACCACGCGCACCGTGGTGGTGGGTTCCCTGGCGGTACTTGGGCTGGACTTCCTGCTCACCGCCTTGATGTTTGGAAATTGAAACGGATCGATCATGTCACGCGAAAAAACCGACTTCTGGGTAGGCCTGTTTGTACTGCTGGGCGCGGTCGCGCTGGTGTTCCTGGCGTTGCGGGCTGGCAACCTCAGCACCTTTTCCTTCGCCCCGACCTATACCTTATCGGCCAACTTCGATAATGTAGGCGGCCTCAAGCCGCGCGCCGCGGTGAAAAGCGCTGGCGTCGTGGTGGGCCGCGTGTCCAGCATCACGTTCGACGACAAGACCTTCCAGGCCGTCGTCTCGGTGAATCTGGAAAAGGCCTATCAGTTCCCCAAGGACACGTCGGCGTCGATTCTCACGTCGGGTCTGCTGGGCGAACAGTACCTGGGCCTGACGGCGGGCAGCGAAGAAGAGAACTTTACCGACGGCGGAAAAATCCGCTATACACAGAGCGCGGTTGTGCTGGAACAGCTGATCAGCCAGTTCCTGTATGGGTCCGCCGAGAAGCAAGGGGCGTCGTCCGAGCCCGCAAAAGCACCAAATTAAAGACGATGCGAAAGACGCCGTAACAGGCCTCGCTTCGCCTTCGCAATATCATAAGAATCGTTGATAGGGATGTCCTGATCATGAACAAGAACGCACTTTCCCGAATTGCCACCATCGCGGCGGCGGGTGCCCTGATGGCCGGCTGCGCCGCGCCGCAGAACCCCGATCCGCGCGATCCGTGGGAAGGCTTCAACCGGGGCGTCTACAAGTTCAACGACACGGTCGACCGCGCAGTGTTCAAGCCGGTGGCTCAGGCCTATACCTTCGTCACGCCGCAGCCCGTGCGCAGCTGTGTGCACAACATCTTCAGCAATATGACCGACCTCTGGTCGGGCACGAACAGCTTCCTGCAAGGCCGCGGCCACGACTTCGTGAACACGCTGGGCCGCTTCCTGTTCAACACCACCATGGGCGTGGGCGGCTGCTTTGACGTTGCCTCGGCCAACGGCGCGCGCAAGATCCCGAACGACTTCGGCACGACCCTGGGCGTGTGGGGCTTCAGCCAAGGCCCGTACCTGGTGCTGCCGTTCTTCGGTTCGTCGACGGTACGTGACGGCGCGGGCCTGGTCGGCGACTTCGCCGGCACCACCTACGGCTACATGGGCATCGACTCCATCGACAACGTGCGCCTGCGCAACTCGTTGTGGGGCCTGCGTCTGGTCGACACCCGCGCCAGCCTGCTGAACGCCACCGACACCATCGACCGCGTGGCGCTCGACCCGTACAGCTTCATCCGCGACGCGTATCTGCAACGCCGCAACGCCATGGTCCTGGGCCAGCGCGTGAACGACGAAGACGCGCTGCCCAACTACGAAGACGACGAGGGCGATGCCCCTGCCGCCGGCAAGGCCGCCCCCGTGCCTGCGCCCGCCACCAAGTAAGCTGTGGCTTGCGTTCATCGGTACAGTAAGGAGTTTTAATGCGATTTGCTTTTGTTTCCCTGTTGCAGCGCCTGACTTTCGCAGGCCTCGTCGGCCTTGCCGCCGCCAGCGCCGCACAGGCCAAACCCGACCCCAACGGCCCGCCTGACCAATTCGTCGTCGCGACCGCCAACGAAGCGCTGGACGTGCTCAAAGCCGACGGGTCCGTCAAGGCCGGCAACACCGCGCGCATCAACGAAGTCGTCAACCAGCACATCCTGCCGTACGTCAACTTCCAGAAGACGACGCGCCTGGCCGCTGGCCGCTACTGGCGCCAGGCTTCCGATCCGCAAAAGACGGCGCTGGCCGACGCGTTTCGCGGCACGCTGGTGCGTACCTACAGCGGCGCGCTGACCCGCGTCACGCCCAGCACCACGGTCAAGGCGTTGCCATTCCGTGGCGACCCCAAGGCCGACGACGTCGTCGTTCGCACGCTGATCAGCCAGGGCAACGGCCAGCCGACGGGCGTGGACTACCGCCTGGAAAAAACGCCGCAAGGCTGGAAGATCTACGACATGAACGTCGAAGGCATCTGGCTGATCGAGAACTACCGCAACCAGTTCGCGCAGCAAATCAACCAGAACGGTATCGACGGCCTGATCAAGGCGCTGAACCAGCGCAATCAGTAATTCCGCGGTTCCGGCTGCTTCCGGCCCGGCGCGCCCTTCAAGGCCCGCCGGGCCGATTATTTCGGGGACGGATGACACCCGACTCCCACACGGCTCCCGGGGCCATAGGCGCTTGCCGTCGCGGCGCGCTTATATAATGATCAATTCGCTCTTTTCCGGGCATCCCCCCGCCGTCATGTCAGCCGTCAGTCTCGAAAACGTCTCAAAGATCTACTCGCCGCGCACCCGCGGCTGGCAGAAGCTGCTCGGGCGCACGCCCGCCCCCGGCTTCCAGGCGCTGGACAACGTCAGCCTGAACATCGAGCACGGCGAGTTCTTCGGCCTGCTCGGGCCCAATGGCGCGGGCAAAACCACACTGATCTCGATTCTTGCCGGCCTGGCCCACGCCACGTCCGGCCGCGCGAGCGTCTGTGGATACGACGTCGTGTCCGACTACAAGTCGGCACGGCGTGCGCTGGGCGTCGTGCCGCAAGAGCTGGTCTACGACCCGTTCTTCACAGTGCGCGAAACGCTGCGCATCCAGTCCGGCTACTTCGGCCTGCGCAACAACGATGACTGGATCGACGAGATCCTGTTCAACCTGGGCCTGGCCGACAAGGCCAACAACAACATGCGCGCGCTGTCTGGCGGCATGAAGCGCCGCGTGCTGGTGGCGCAGGCGCTGGTGCACCGCCCGCCGGTCATCGTGCTGGACGAGCCCACCGCAGGCGTGGATGTCGACTTGCGCCGCACGCTGTGGGAATTCATTTCGCGCCTGAACAAGGCCGGCCACACCATCATGCTGACCACGCACTACCTGGAAGAAGCGGAAGCCCTGTGCGGCCGCATCGCCATGCTCAAGCGCGGCCGCGTCGTGGCGCTGGACACCACGCAGGCGCTGATGGCCCGCGTCGGCGGCGTCGACCTGGAAGACGCGTTCGTGCGCATCATGCACCAAGGCGACGAACCCGCCGAGCCCGCCCTGCAACCTGAAGAGATTTCGTCATGACGCCGCCCATCGCGACCGCCAGCCAACCGCTGGTGCAGCCCCGCCTGGACGCGGGCTCCGGCTTTCCGACCCTGCTGCGCAAGGAATTGCTGCGCTTCTGGAAGGTCGGTTTTCAGACCATTGCCGCGCCCGTCATCACGGCGTTGCTGTACCTGCTGGTCTTTGCGCATGTGCTGGAAGGGCGCTTGATGGTCTATGGCACCGTGCCGTACACCGCGTTCCTGATCCCCGGCCTCATGATGATGAGCATGTTGCAGAACGCATTCGCCAACCCGTCTTCATCACTGATCCAAAGCCGCATCACGGGCAATCTTGTCTTCATGCTGCTGCCGCCGCTGTCGCACCGCGACATCTTCGGCGCCTTCGTGCTGGCGGCCGTGGTGCGCGGCCTTACCGTTGGCCTGTTCGTGTGGTTCGTGGCGCTGTGCTTTGTGTCGCTGGTGCCCGAAAACCCGCTGTGGCTGCTGGTCTTCGCGGTGCTGTCCTGCGGCATCATGGCCGTGCTGGGCGTGGTCGCGGGCCTGTGGTCTGAAAAGTTCGACCAGCTGGCCGCCTTCCAGAATTTCCTGATCATGCCCGCGACCTTCCTGTCCGGCGTGTTCTATTCCATTCACACCTTGCCGCCTTTCTGGCAAAGCGTGTCCCACTGGAACCCCATCTTCTACGCCATCGACGGCTTCCGCTACGGATTCTTCTCGGTGTCGGACGTCTCGCCGTGGCGCAGCCTGGCAGTCGTGACGGGGGTGTTCCTGGCGCTATCGCTTTATGCACTGCGGCTTCTGGCCAGCGGCTACAAACTCAGGAATTGACGTCCATGCTTCCCACTCCCGCGCAAGTCCGCCAATACATCGCGGACGGCCTGTCCTGTGAACATCTTGACGTGCAAGGCGACGGTTCGCATTTCGATGCCGTCATCGTCAGCGCCGCCTTCGAAGGCAAGCGCCTGATCCAGCGCCATCAACTGGTTTACGCCGCCTTGGGCGACCGCATGAAGGCCGAAATCCATGCCTTGTCGATGCGCACACTGACCCCGGATGAATACCAGCAAGCAGGCAAGTGATGGATAAGCTCCGCATCACCGGCGGCGCGCCGCTGCACGGCGAGATCTCGATTTCCGGCGCGAAGAATTCGGCCTTGCCGATTCTGTGCGCCGGCTTGCTGACCGCCGATGTGCTGACGCTGGCCAACGTGCCGCACCTGAATGACACGGCCACCATGCTGCGCCTGTTGGGCCGCATGGGCGTGCGCGCCGAGCGCGGCACGGATGGCGTCGTCATGTTGCAGGCCGACCGCGTCGACAATCTGGAAGCCCCGTACGACCTGGTCAAGACGATGCGCGCATCGATTCTGGTGCTGGGCCCGCTGCTGGCCCGCTTCGGCGAAGCGCGCGTGAGCCTGCCGGGCGGCTGCACCATCGGCCAGCGGCCGGTGGACCAGCACATCAAGGGCCTGGCCGCGCTGGGCGCCGAGATCAGCATCGAACACGGCTTCGTGGTCGCGCGCGCCAAGCGCCTGAAGGGCGCGTCCATCCGCACCGACATGGTCACCGTCACCGGCACTGAAAACCTGCTGATGGCCGCCGTGCTGGCCGACGGCCAGACCGTGCTGGAAAACGCCGCGCGCGAACCCGAAGTGGTGGACCTGGCCGAACTGCTCATCAAGATGGGCGCCCGCATCCAGGGCCACGGCACCGACCGCATCGTGATCGACGGCGTTGAACGCCTGCACGGCGCGGAACACCGCGTCATCTCCGACCGCATCGAAGCCGGCACGTTCCTGTGCGCGGTGGGCGCGGCGGGCGGCGACATCCTGCTGAAGAACACCGACCCCGTCATCCTGGGCGCCACGCTGGACAAGCTGGTTGAAGCCGGCCTTACCATCGAAACCGGCCCCGACTGGATTCGCGGCGCCATGGCCACGCGCCCCAAGGCCGTGGGCTTGCGCACGCATGAATACCCGGGTTTCGCCACCGACATGCAGGCCCAGGTCATGGCGTTGAACGCCGTGGCCGATGGCACGTCAGTGATTGTTGAGACCATCTTCGAAAACCGCTACATGCACGTGCAGGAACTGCGCCGCATGGGCGCCGATATCGACATCGACGGCCACACCGCCATTGTGCGCGGCGTGAAGCGCCTGTCTGGCGCCACCGTCATGGCCACCGACCTGCGCGCCTCCGCCAGCCTCGTCATCGCCGGCCTGGCCGCCGACGGCGATACGCTGGTCGACCGCATCTACCATCTGGATCGGGGTTACGACCAGATGGAAGTCAAACTGCGCGCCCTGGGCGCGAACATCCAACGCGTTACCGCCAAGGAACAGGCATGAACGATGCCACGACGAAGCCCCTGACCCTGGCGCTGTCCAAGGGCCGGATTTTTGAAGAAACCATGCCGCTGCTGGCTGAAGCCGGCATCGAAGTAACCGAGAGCCCCGAAAGCTCGCGCAAACTGATCCTGCCGACCAGCGACCCTGGCCTGCGCCTGATCATCGTGCGCGCCTCCGACGTGCCGACCTACGTGCAGTACGGCGCGGCCGACCTGGGCATCGCGGGCAAAGACGTGCTGATCGAGCACGCCAAGGAACAGCCCGGCGGCCTGTATCAGCCCATCGACCTGAACATCGCCAAGTGCCGCCTGGCCGTGGCCGTGCGCAACGGCTTCGACTACGAAGGCGCCGTGCACCAAGGCGCACGCCTGCGCGTGGCCACGAAGTACGTGCACTCAGCCCGTGAACACTTTGCGGCAAAGGGTGTGTACGTGGACATCATCAAGCTGTATGGTTCGATGGAACTGGCGCCGCTCGTGGGCTTGGCCGACTGCATCGTGGACTTGGTGTCCACCGGCGGCACGCTGCGCGCCAACGACCTGGTCGCGGTGGAAGACGTCATGCCGATCTCATCGCGCCTGATCGTCAACCAGGCCGCACTGAAGACCCGCGGCGCCCGCCTGCAACCCTTGCTGGACGCCTTCGAAAGAGCCGCCTCCCGCAACGCCTGACCCCCGCCCGCCGCGATGCCGCGGCGGCCGCTTTCTGCTTTGCTCCATGACGCCATGGCCCTGATCAATCGTCTCGACTCCCGCGATCCCGGATTCAAATCCGCCCTGTCCAAGCTGCTGGCCTTCGAGGCCGCCGAGGACGAGTCCATCGACCGCGCCGCCGCCGGCATTCTGGCCGACGTGCGCACCCGCGGCGACGCCGCGCTGGTGGAATACACGCAGCGCTTTGACCGCATGCCCGCCGCATCGGCCGACACGCTGGAAATTCCCAAGGCCGACTGGCATGCCGCGCTGGCCGCGCTGCCCGCCGCCACGCGCAACGCGCTGGAAGCCGCCGCCGACCGCGTGCGCAGCTACCACGAACGCCAGCGCGCCGAGACCTGGACGTACACCGACGCCGAAGGCACCTTGCTGGGCCAGCAGGTCACGCCGCTTGACCGCGTGGGCCTGTACGTGCCGGGCGGCAAGGCCGCGTACCCGTCGTCAGTGCTGATGAACGCCATTCCGGCCAAGGTCGCGGGCGTGCCTGAATTGATCATGGTCACGCCCACGCCCGACGGCGTGCGCAACCCCATCGTGCTGGCCGCGGCCGCCATTGGCGGCGTGGACCGCGTGTTCGCCATCGGCGGCGCGCAAGCCGTGGGCGCGCTGGCCTATGGCACCGATACCGTTCCCGCCGTGGACAAGATCGTCGGCCCGGGCAACGCCTACGTCGCCGCCGCCAAGCGCCGCGTGTTCGGCGTGGTGGGCATCGACATGATCGCCGGCCCCAGCGAAATTCTGGTCATCTGTGACGGCAAGACGCCGGCCGACTGGATCGCCATGGACTTGTTCTCGCAAGCCGAGCACGACGAACTGGCGCAATCCATCCTGCTGTGCCCGGACGCCGCCTTCATTGAAGAAGTGGAAGCCGCCATCGCACGCCTGTTGCCCACGATGCCGCGCGCCGACATTCTGCGCGTCAGCCTGGCCAACCGCGGCGCGCTGATCCAGGTCCAAAGCCTTGAAGAAGCCTGCGAGATCGCCAACGACATCGCCCCCGAGCACTTGGAAATTTCCACCGAACAACCCGAAATCTGGACGGCCAAGATCCGCCACGCTGGCGCGATTTTCATGGGCCGCTTCAGCTCGGAATCGCTGGGCGATTACTGCGCAGGTCCCAACCACGTGCTGCCCACGTCGCGCACGGCCCGCTTTTCGTCGCCGCTGGGCGTGTACGACTTCCAGAAGCGTTCGAGCCTGATCCAGGTTTCGCACCAAGGCGCGCAAACGCTGGGCCGCATCGCCGCCGAACTGGCGCTGGGCGAGGGCCTGCAAGCCCACGCCGCCAGCGCCCAGTACCGGATCGACAAGCCATGAGCGCGGCCCCGGCGGCAGACGTCGCTGGCCGCATCCAGGGCACGGTTCGCGCCGACATCCGCGAACTGGCCGCGTACCCGGTCGCCCACGCTGAAGGCTGTATCAAGCTGGACGCGATGGAATGCCCGTACGAGCTGCCAGAAGTGGTGCGCGACGACATCGCGCGCGCCGTGCGCGACACGCCGCTGAACCGCTATCCCGCCGCCGACCTCACTGCCTTGCAACAGGCGGTGAAGGCCGGCTTTGGCGTACCGGACGCGGCCGACGTGCTGTTTGGCAACGGCTCGGACGAGCTCATCCACATCATCGTGCAGGCATGCTGCGAACCCGGCGACGTGGTGATGTCACCGTGGCCGTCGTTCGTCTATTTCGATATGGCGGCGCGCTTTGATCACGCCCGTTTCGTGGGCGTGCCGCTGACGGCCGACCTGACGCTGGATCTGCCGGCCATGCTGACCGCCATCCGCGAACACCAGCCCAAGGTGGTGTTCCTGGCGGTGCCCAACAATCCCACGGGCGGGCTCTGGTCCGACGACGACGTGCAGGCGATCGTCAACGCCGCGCCCGGCCTGGTGGTGCTGGACGAGGCCTATCAGCCCTTTGCCGACCGCAGCTGGATGCCCGAGGTGCTGGACGCATCCAACGTCGTCGTCATGCGCACGGTGTCCAAGATCGGCCTGGCGGGCCTGCGCTTCGGCTATCTGGCCGGCCACCCCGCCTGGATCGCCGAACTGAACAAGGTGCGCCCGCCCTACAACCTGGACGTGCTGACGCAAGCCACGCTGATGACGGTGCTGCGCCACAAGAACGTGCTGGACGAGCAGGCTGCGCGCCTGCGCGCCGACCGCGCGCCGCTGGCCGCCGCGCTGGCCGCCTTGCCCGGCGTCAGGGTATTCCCTTCCGCCGGCAATTTCATACTCGCCCGCTTTTCCGGCAAGCTGGACGGCAACGCCGTGCATCTTGCGCTGAAAACGCGCAAAATATTGATTCGTAACTTCTCCAACGCCCATCCGCTCCTGGCGAACTGCCTGCGCATCTCGGTGGGCGCCCCGGCCGAGAACGCCGCCTTGCTGGCTGCCTTGCAAGAGATTTTGAGTGCTTAACATGCGTACCGCAGAAATCACCCGCAACACCAACGAAACCCGCATCCGCGTGGCCATCAACATTGATGGCACCGGCAAGCAGACCATCGACACGGGCGTGCCCTTCCTGGACCACATGCTGGACCAGATCGCGCGCCACGGCCTGATCGACCTGGACATCAAGGCCGAAGGCGATCTGCACATCGATGCGCATCACACGGTGGAAGACGTGGGTATCACGCTGGGCATGGCGATCGCCAAGGCCGTGGGCACCAAGGCCGGCCTGCGCCGCTACGGCCACGCCTACGTGCCGCTGGACGAAGCGCTGTCGCGCGTCGTGGTGGACTTCTCGGGCCGCCCCGGCCTGGAATATCACATCCCGTTCACCCGCGCCCACATCGGCAATTTCGATGTCGACCTGACGCGTGAATTCTTCCAGGGCCTGGTCAACCACGCGCTGATCACGCTGCACATCGACAACCTGCGCGGTTTCAACGCCCACCATCAGGCCGAAACCGTGTTCAAGGCCTGTGGCCGCGCGCTGCGCATGGCCATGGAAGTCGACCCGCGCATGGGCGATGTCGTGCCCTCTACCAAAGGCGTGCTGTGACGTTCCGTTCACTCCCGTCCGCGTAATCCTCGCACCAGGCAGAAAGAAGTGACCACTATCGCCATCGTCGACTATGGAATGGGCAATTTCCACTCCGTCGCACGCGCCTTGACGTTCGCCGCCCCCGATGCGGACATCCGCATCTGCAACCAGCCCCAAGACATCGACGCCGCTGACCGCGTGGTGTTTCCCGGGCAGGGCGCCATGGCGGACTGCATGCGCACCCTGAATGAATCCGGCCTGCGCGAAGCCGTCGTGCGCGCCGCCCGCAACAAGCCCCTGCTGGGCGTGTGTGTGGGCGAGCAGATGCTGTTCGACTCGTCTGAAGAAGGCGGCACGTCGTGCCTGGGCCTGTTCCCCGGCGTCGTGCGCCGCTTTTCAGGCCCGCGCTTTGCCGACCTGATCCCCGCCGACGACGAAGCCTGCCTGGCCGACACCGGCGCCGCAGGCCTGGCCGACACCCGCCCCGAACGCCTGAAAGTTCCGCACATGGGATGGAACAAAGTGCGCCAGACGCGCTCTCATCCCATCTGGGACGGCATTCCGGACGACACGCATTTCTATTTCGTCCATAGTTATTACGCCGATCCGGATGATTCCGGCCTGATTGTTGGTGAAACCGATTATGGCGTCGCCTTTACCTGCGCAGTGGCGGCAGCTAACATTTTCGCGGTGCAGTTCCACCCCGAAAAGAGCGCCGAACACGGTTTGCGCCTGTATCGCAATTTTGTAGACTGGCAGCCGTAGGCCTCGCGTCCACGTGCTCCAGCCCATTCAACCCCTCTTTCTTTTTTGCTGCCCACCATGCTGCTGATCCCCGCCATCGATCTCAAAGACGGGCGCTGCGTGCGCCTGCGCCAGGGTGACCTGGACGATGCAACGGTGTTCTCCGAAGACCCCGCCGCCATGGCCACCCGTTGGCTCGACCAAGGCGCGCGCCGCCTGCATCTGGTCGACTTGAACGGCGCCGTTGCCGGCAAGCCGAAGAACGAAGCGCCCATCAAGGCCATTCTGGACGCTGTCGGCGACGACATCCCCGTCCAGATCGGCGGCGGCATTCGCGACCTCGACACCATCGAACGCTACCTTGACGCCGGCATCTCCTACGTGATCATCGGCACCGCCGCGGTCAAGAACCCGGGCTTCCTGCAAGACGCCTGCGGCGCTTTCCCCGGCCAGATCATCGTTGGCCTGGACGCCCGCGACGGCAAGATCGCCACCGACGGCTGGAGCAAGCTGACCCGCCACGACGTGCTGGATCTGGCCAAGAAGTTCGAAGACTACGGCTGCGAAGCCATTATCTACACCGACATCGGCCGTGACGGCATGCTGTCGGGCGTCAACGTCGAAGCCACGGTCCGCCTGGCCCAACACGTGCGCATTCCCGTGTACGCCTCGGGCGGCATCGCCGGCATCCAGGACATCGAAGCCCTGTGCGCCGTCGAAGAAGAGGGCGTCGAAGGCGCCATTCTGGGCCGCAGCATCTACGAAGGCACGCTCGACTTCCAGGCAGCCCAGGCTCGCGCCGACGAATTGGCAAAATGACCACCTCCAGCAGCACCCCCGGGGCCGGCGCGCCCGTTCAAAGCGCGCTGACCCGCCGCATCATTCCCTGCCTTGACGTGACTGCCGGCCGCGTCGTCAAGGGCGTGAACTTCGTCAACCTGCTCGACGCGGGCGACCCCGTCGAGATCGCCCGCCGCTACAACGAGCAGGGCGCAGACGAGCTCACGTTCCTGGACATCACCGCGACCAGCGACGGCCGCGATCTGATCCTGCCCATCATCGAGCAGGTGGCGTCGCAAGTCTTCATCCCGCTGACGGTGGGTGGCGGCGTGCGCCAGGTGTCGGACATCCAGCGTCTGCTGAATGCCGGCGCCGACAAGATCAGCATCAACAGCGCCGCCGTGGCCAATCCGGAGCTGGTTCGCGCCGCCTCCGATTACCACGGCTCGCAATGCGTGGTGGTCGCCATCGACGCGCGCCGCGTGTCGGCGGCGGGCGAACCCGCGCGCTGGGAAGTCTTCACGCACGGCGGCCGCAAGGCGACCGGGCTGGACGCCGTGGCGTGGGCGCGCCGCATGGCCGCCTACGGCGCGGGTGAAATTCTGCTGACCAGCATGGACCGCGACGGCACCAAGTCGGGCTTCGACCTGGAACTGACGCGCGCGGTGTCGGACGCCGTGCCCGTGCCCGTCATCGCCTCGGGCGGCGTGGGCAACCTGCAGCACCTGGCCGATGGCGTCACCACCGGCCGCGCCAGCGCCGTGCTGGCCGCCAGCATCTTCCACTTCGGCCAACACACCGTTGGCGAATGCAAGCGCTTCATGGCCGAGCAAGGCATTGCCGTAAGACTGGATACCTGAACATGAGCACTGAACCCGCCTGGATGGCCGACGTCGTCTTCGACGAAAACGGCCTGATCCCCGCCATCGCCCAAGACGCCGAAAACGGCCAGATCATGATGGTGGCCTGGATGAACCGCGAAGCGCTCGCCGAAACCGCCGCCACCGGGCGCGCCGTGTATTTCTCGCGGTCGCGCAAACGCCTGTGGCGCAAGGGCGAGGAATCCGGCCACATCCAGGAAGTGCATGAACTGCGCCTGGACTGTGACGGCGACGTCATCCTGCTGAAAATCCACCAGGAAGGTGGCATTGCCTGCCACACCGGCCGCGCCAGCTGCTTTTACCGCCGCCTTGAAGGCCAGACGGACCAGGCGTCGTGGGTAACGGTGGACCCGGTGCTCAAAGACCCGGAAATGATCTACAAATGACCGATCAAACCCTTAGCGCCGCCGACATTCTGGCGCGCATCGCCGACACGCTGGAAACCCGCCGCCCGGAAAATGGCGGCGACCCCACGGCCTCGTATTCCGCCAAGCTGCTGGCCAAAGGCCCCGATTCCTTCCTGAAGAAGATCGGCGAAGAAGCCACGGAACTGGTCATGGCCGCGAAAGACGGCGTGCCGGACCGCATCGTCAGCGAAACCGCCGACCTGTGGTTCCACTGCCTGGTCGCGCTGACGCACTTCAACCTGCGGCCGGAAGACGTGCTGGCCGAACTGGCCCGCCGCGAAGGCCTGTCGGGCCTGGCGGAAAAGGCCAGCCGCCCCAAAGACTGACCACGGAGCCCGGAAACATGAGCGACAACTGTCTTTTCTGCAAGATCGCCGCTGGCGACATCCCGTCCAAGAAGGTCTACGAGGACGAGGACTTTGTTGCATTCCACGATATCAATCCGGCAGCACCGGTACATTTGCTGCTGATCCCTCGACGTCATGTCACATCCATGCAGGATATTACGGGCGAGGACGCAGGTTGGTTGGGTAGAATGATGTCGTTGGCGCCGCGGCTAGCAGCCGAAAACGGTTGCCGTCCGGGCCCTGATGGCGGATTTCGCATCATGATCAACTCTGGCGTCGAAGGCGGCCAGGAAGTCCCGCATCTGCATTTCCACATCATCGGCGGCTCGCGACCCTGGAAAGGACGCGTGGCCCCCACCGCGTAATTCGGAGAAACATCATGGGTAGTTTCAGCATTTGGCATTGGTTGGTCGTTCTGGTCATCGTGGCGCTGATTTTCGGCACCAAGAAACTGCGCAACATCGGCTCGGACCTGGGCGGCGCAGTGAAGGGTTTCAAGGAAGGCATGAAGGACGCCAACGGCGAAAAGCCGGCTGACCCGATCGCGCAGCAGCGCGTGTCCGGCGAAACCATCGACGTGCAGGCCAAGGAAAAGACCAACTCCTGAGCTCCCGCTCGTCTCCCGGGCCAGCCCTGAACGGGCCGGCCCTTATTGCTTCAATTCCCGAGCGGCCGTCGAATGTTTGATGTCAGCCTCACTGAACTGATGGTGATCGGCGTCGTCGCCTTGATCGTCATTGGCCCCGAACGCCTGCCCAAAGTAGCCCGCACCGTCGGCCACCTGCTTGGGCGCGCGCAGCGTTACGTCAACGACGTGAAGTCCGATATCCAGCGCGAAATCGAACTCGATGAACTGCGCAAGTTCAAAACCGAAATGGAAGACGCCGCGCAAGGTGTGCAGCAATCGCTGAACGACACGCATGCGTCGCTGCAAGAACCCGTGCAGCAATTCCGCGCCGAACTCGACGAAGTGGCCCGTGAAGCCAGCGGCAAGGCCGCGCCGGTGATCGTGGGTGACGCGTCAGTCGGGGACGCCTCAGTCGGTAACGCCTCCACCGCCCCCGCCGAAGCCGCCCGCACCATCGCGCCGCCAGGGCAGAATCACAGCCTGGATCTGGACCTGCCTGCCGTATCCGAACCCCGCCCCGCTGCCATCTCGGCTTCGGCTGCCGCACCGGCTACCGTCCGGGCGTCCGCGACGGGTCCGGTTCACGGGCCCGTTATCGCGCCGGCCGCATCCCAACAACCCGCCCCGGCGCCTCGCGCGCCCCAGGCTGACGACGCCGCGCTCGCCGCCAAGCCCGTCCCGCCCTCCGGAACACCGACGTGACCCAGGACGCCTCCCAAGAAGAAGGCCAGCAAGAGACCTTCATCTCTCACCTGGTTGAATTGCGCACCCGCCTGCTGCGCGCCGTAGGCGCCGTGGTGGCTGTGTTCATTGTGCTGTTCATCTACCCGGGCGCATCGGCCATCTATGACGTGCTGGCGGCGCCCATGCTGGCCTCGCTGCCCGAAGGCACGCGCATGATCGCCACCGGCGTCATCACGCCGTTCATGGTGCCCGTCAAGGTCACGATGATGGCCGCCTTCATCGTGGCGCTGCCCGTCGTGCTGTACCAGGCCTGGGCCTTTGTTGCGCCCGGCCTGTACCGCCACGAAAAGCGCCTGGCGCTGCCGCTGATCATCTCCAGCACCTTCCTGTTCATCGCGGGCATGGCGTTCTGCTATTTCGTGGTGTTCCGCACGGTGTTCCACTTCATCGCCACGTTCGCGCCGCAATCCATCACGCCGGCGCCGGACATCGAGGCCTATCTGAGCTTCGTGATGACGATGTTCATGGCCTTCGGCATCACCTTCGAAGTGCCGGTGGCCGTGGTGTTGCTGGTGAAGATGGGCATTGTTGAACTGTCCAAGCTGAGGTCGGCGCGAGGCTATGTCGTGGTCGGCGCCTTCATCATCGCCGCCGTGGTCACGCCGCCCGATGTGGTCAGCCAGTTCATGCTGGCCGTGCCGCTGTGCCTGCTGTACGAAGTGGGGCTGATCTGCGCCCGCATGGTGCAGCCCAAGGCGGGCGCGGCTGAAGAGGCCGGTTCCGATTCGCTGACCGAGCGCCATTAAGACAGCCCCGGCCGTCACCGCGACGGCCAATATAGGACTGTTTCACTCTTGCCGGGACATGGCTGCAAACCTACATTGCAGACATGTCCCTCGCCAAAAGACTGCGCGCCCTGATGCGGTGGCGCGGTATCCATAGCCAGAACCAGCTCGCACGCATTTCCAGCGTGCCGCAGTCCTGCATTCACCGCATCCTTACTCGTGCCGATGGCTACTCGCCGTCTCGCGCCACGTTGATACGCCTGGCCGCCGCGCTGGATACCAGCGTGCCGTGGCTGTCAGACGGCGTCATCAGCGCGGTCGAGCCGCATGGGGTGTCGCATGCTGTGCCACATGCGGTGCCACTCGGGGCGCCACATGCGGTGTCGCACGGTTCGCCACACGGTGTGCCACGCACTGATACCGCCATGCAAGCGGACAGGGGCGCGGCGGCGCATGCGTTCATACACACGGCAGTACCCGCGTCCGCCCCGGAGGTCGATGGCTATTGCGCCGAAATATGCGTGTTGCTGCGCCAGCAACCTGACAGCACCAAGAAGACCGTGCTGTCGATGGTGCGCTTGATGGTCGACAGCCAGGCGACGGGCGCAAGTTCGCAGGCCTTGAATTCGCTCGCCTCTTCTTAGCGCGGCTTCAAGGGGCTGAACGGGCCTTCATAGACCCTCATAGACCTTCCTAGGCCTTCACAGGCGAATCCGGTTCAGCGCGGCTTACCCGGCCGCGTGCCCACCACCACCGTCATGTCCTGCGGCTTGCCTGAACGCAGAATTCCCAGCGTGGCGCGCTGGCCCGGGGGCAGCTGCGCAATCTCGGCCAACAGCTGGGCCGTGTCGGCCATGCGTTTGCCATTGACGCTTTGCACGATATCGCCCACGCGCATGCCGCTGCGCGCGGCAGGGCCGTCGCGCATCACGCCCGCGATAATCGCGCCCTTGACGTCACCGCCCAGCCCGAATGCGCGCGCCAGTTCCGGCGTGACGTCTTGCGGCTCCACGCCCAACCAGCCACGCTTGACGCCACCCGTCTTGACGATTTCGTCCATGACCTTGCGCGCAATCTCCACCGGTGTCGCAAAGCCAATGCCCATCGACCCGCCCGATTCCGAGTAGATCGCCGTGTTGATGCCGACGAGGTTGCCTTCCGCATCCACCAGCGCGCCACCCGAGTTGCCCGGGTTGATGGCTGCATCCGTCTGAATGAAGTTCTCGTACGTGTTCAAGCCCAGCCCATTGCGGCCCAGCGCCGACACAATGCCTTGCGTGGTGGTTTGCCCCACGCCAAACGGATTGCCAATGGCCAGCACCACATCGCCCACGCGCAAGCCGCGGTCAGCGGCCAGCGCAGCGGCGGGCAGGGTGCGCAACGAGGCCAGCTTCAGCACGGCCAGGTCAGTGTCAGGGTCAGCGCCCACCACCTTGGCGGTGTCGCGGCGGCCATCGCTCAAGGCCACTTCAATGGCGTCGGCCGCCTGCACCACGTGATAGTTGGTCAGCACATGGCCGTCCTGGCTCACGATAACGCCGGACCCCAGGCTGGTCGTGGCCTCGCGCCGGCTCACGCCCGGCAACTGGCCAAACAGCTGGCGCAGCACCGGATCATCCGGCAGCGGGATCAGTGGCACATTGACGTGCTTGGTCGTGTAGACATTCACGACAGAAGGCGCGGCGCGAGCCACCCCATCCGCATAAGACACCGGGCCCGTCCCCGTGCCTGCGGCCGGCCGCGAGGCCGCCGCCACCGCGGCAGGCGCCGCACCCGGCACGGCCAGGCGCAGCAGGTCGGGCCGCAGCGTCGTGACGACGAATAGAATACCCAGGCAGACCGTGACGGCCTGAGCGAAGATCAGCCAATATCGGCGCATGATTCTGATAGGACAAACAATGAAAAAAGTGGACTCCCACGTGCTGGCCAGCTGGCTGGACAACACCCTGCAAGCCGCGCGCTTCAAGGACTACTGCCCCAACGGCATGCAGGTGGAGGGCCGATCCGAAGTCGGACACATTATCACCGGTGTCACCGCTAGCGAAGCGTTGTTGCGCACGGCCGTCGAACGCGGCGCCGACGCGGTGCTGGTGCATCACGGCTGGATGTGGCGCAACGAAGACCGCCGCGTCATCGGCACGCGCCGCACGCGCATGGCGTTGGCGTTGAAAAACGACCTGAACCTGTACGCCTACCACCTGCCGCTGGACGCCCACCCCACACTGGGCAACAACGCGCAATTGGCCCGCGTGCTGGGCCTGACACCCGCGCGCCGCGATGACGGTTCACCGCAAACCTGTGGTCAGGACAATCTGGTGTGGCTGGGCGACGCCACCGGTGCAAAGACGCTTGGCGAACTTGGCGCGCGCGTGGCCGAACGCCTGGGCCGCCAGCCGCTAGTCGTGGGCGACCCCGATCAACCCGTGTCGCGCGTGGCGTGGTGCACGGGCGGCGCGCAAGGCATGCTGGCTGACGCCGTGGACGCGGGCGTCAGCGCCTACATCACAGGCGAAGTCTCGGAATCCACCGTGCATCTGGCGCGCGAAACCGGCGTAGGGTTCATCGCCGCCGGTCATCACGCCACCGAGCGCTATGGCGCGCAAGCGTTGGGCCAGGCGGTTGCCGAGCACTTCGGCATCAAGGTCGAATTTGTCGACCTTGATAATCCAGCCTAATAAAAAAGCGCCCCACGGGGCGCTTTCTTCATGGCTTTTTCAGCAGGTCGCGGATCTCGCGCAGCAGCGCCACATCTTCGGGCGTTGCGGCCGGTGCGGCCGGCGCTTCCTCGGCCTTGGTGCGGGCCTTGTAGATGGCTTTCACCATCCAGAAAATCACGAACGCCAACAACACAAAGTTGATGATGATGGTGACGAAATTCCCCCACGCGAACACGTTCGCGCCGGCTTTCGAGAGGTCGGCATACGTCATCGGGCCGTTGTAGCCAGCAGGCATCGACAGCACCAAGAATTTGTTCGAAAAATCGACCGAACCACCCAGGATGAAGTTGACCAGAGGCATGACGATGTCTTTGACTAGCGAATCAACAATTCTGCCGAACGCTGCGCCGATAATGACACCCACCGCCAAGTCAACCGCATTGCCTTTAACAGCGAAATCTCGGAATTCTTTGACGAAACCAGTTGCTTTGCTCATAAAAGCACTCCCTTCGTGATACGCCCGTCAGTGGGCTGGCGCTATAATACGCGGTTGCTATGTTGTTACATATTCCCGCGAACCCGATGCCGCAGAAGTGATGCTACTCGTAGAGCGGGCGCATCAACAAGGATAGGAAGATGAGTCAGGATACGCTGGTGCACGATGATGACGGTGCGGTTGATCCCAACCTGCCACCTGATCCTTCGCGACGTTTCTGGGTTACCACCGCCTGTGCTGTGGGTGGCGTAGCAGGTGTCGCAACGGCAGTGCCGCTTGTGAGCACATTTTCTCCCTCTGAAAAGGCCCGCGCGGCCGGGGCCCCTGTAGAAGTGGATATCGGCGATATACCCGTCGGCACCATGAAAACAGTGGAATGGCGTGGGAAGCCGGTGTGGATCATTCACCGGTCTCCCGAACAACTCGCCGGTCTCAAAGCGCTCGACCCTTTACTGGCCGATCCCGAATCCAAGCGGCCTGGTTTCACTCCCAAATACGCAGAAAACGAAGCTCGTTCGCGCAAGCCCGAGATCTTCGTCTGTGTCGGCATTTGTACTCATCTGGGCTGCTCGCCCACCTCGCACTTCGAGACAGGCGGCGGTGGCGGCATGGGCGCCAATTGGCAAGGCGGATTCCTCTGTCCGTGCCATGGCTCCACGTTCGACCTGGCCGGCCGGGTCTACAAGAACAAGCCTGCTCCCGATAATCTCGAAGTACCGCCCTACCAGTATCTGAGCGATACCCGCATCATTGTGGGCGTCGATGAAGACAACAAGGCCTGACGCTCGCGTCGCGCTTTTTTCCCGAATTACGTAAGTAAAACAAATACGCACACGTATTAGAGAAGGAGCCGTTACATGGCTGGCGAGAAAACCGTCGAGACGACAGGCCTGCTGGGCTGGTTGGACCGGCGCTTTCCGGTGACCTCCACCTGGAAAGCCCATCTGTCCGAGTACTACGCACCGAAGAATTTCAACTTCTGGTATTTCTTTGGCTCTCTGGCCTTATTGGTCCTGGTGCTGCAGATCGTGACCGGGATTTTCCTGGTCATGCACTACAAGCCGGACGCCGAACGCGCGTTCCAGTCCGTCGAATACATCATGCGCGAAGTCCCGTGGGGCTGGCTGGTGCGCTATATGCACTCCACCGGCGCGTCGATGTTCTTTGTCGTCGTCTACCTGCACATGTTGCGCGGGCTGCTTTACGGTTCCTACCGCAAGCCGCGCGAACTCGTGTGGATTTTCGGCGTGGCGATTTTCCTCTGTCTGATGGCCGAAGCCTTCTTCGGCTACCTGCTTCCGTGGGGCCAGATGTCGTATTGGGGCGCCCAGGTGATCGTCAACCTGTTCGCGGCCATTCCGTTCATCGGCCCTGAACTGTCGATCTGGATTCGCGGCGACTACGTCGTGTCGGACGCTACCCTGAACCGCTTCTTCGCCTTCCACGTCATCGCGATTCCGCTGGTGCTCGTGGGCCTGGTGGCGGCTCACCTGGTGGCGCTGCACGAAGTGGGCTCCAACAACCCGGACGGCATCGAGATCAAGCAGGGCCCGAAAGACAAGTACGGCCGGCCGAAGGATGGCATTCCGTTCCACCCGTTCTACTCGGTGCATGACCTGATGGGCGTGGCGGGCTTCTTGCTCGTGTTCGCGTTCATCGTGTTCTTCGCCCCCGAGATGGGCGGCTACTTCCTCGAGTTCAACAACTTCATTCCTGCTGACTCGCTGAAGACGCCTCCGCACATCGCGCCGGTCTGGTACTTCACGCCGTTCTACTCGATGCTGCGCGCCACCACCGACGAATTCACGTGGGTGCTGGCGGGTGCATCGGTGCTGGGCGCCATCGCGTTGCTCGTCAAGAGCCACCTGAAGGGCATCCTGCGCGTCGCCATCCCCGGCATCCTGATCGTCGTGGCCGTGCTGCTGCGCGTGATCGACGCCAAGTTCTGGGGTGTGGTGGCCATGGGCGGCACGGTTGTCATCCTGTTCTTCCTGCCCTGGCTGGACCATTCCCCGGTCAAGTCGATCCGCTACCGGCCCACGTGGCACAAGTGGATCTACGGCATCTTCATGGTCAACTTCCTGGTGCTCGGCTACATCGGTACGCAGCCGCCCAGTCCGCCGTTGAACATCACGTCGCAAATTGGCACGCTGCTGTACCTGGCATTCTTTTTCCTGATGCCGGTCTGGAGCCGCCTTGGCACCTTCAAGCAAGTGCCTGAGCGCGTTACGTTCCACGCCCACTGAGCCCCACCAGATAACGGATTAACCATGATCAAGAAGCTGATTGGTGCCGTAGCCTTGATGCTCACGTGCACCACCGCCGCATTCGCCGCCGAGGGCGGGTTCCCGCTGGACAAGGCGCCGTACCGCGTCAACGACATGTCGTCGCTGCAAAACGGCGCCAAGCTGTTCGTCAACTACTGCCTGAACTGTCATAGCGCCTCTTCGATGCGCTACAACAAGCTGAAGGACATCGGTCTGACCGACCAGCAAATCAAGGAAAGCCTGCTGTTCACCGGCGAAAAGGTGGGCGACATGATGAATATCGCCATGTCACCCAAGGACGCCAAGAAGTGGTTTGGCACGACGCCCCCGGACTTGTCCGTGATCGCCCGCGCCAAATCGGTCAACGCCGGCCCGTCCGGCGCCGACTACATCTACACCTACCTGCGCACTTTCTACCGCGACACGTCGCGCGCCACCGGCTGGAATAACCTGGTTTTCCCCGCCGTCGGCATGCCTCACGCGCTCTGGGAACGCCAAGGTCCGCGCGAACTGACAACCACCGCGATGCATGAAGTGGAAGTCAAGGATGCCAAGGAAGGCACACCCAAAACCTGGGAACGTGTCACGACGGTGTACGATGCTCAAGGTTTTTCCACGGTCAAGGCCGAACCGGTAGCTGATTACCACGGCCATGCCACCTTTGATGCCAAATTTAAGGCCGCCAACCCGGCCCAAGTCGCAACATACGACAACGACGTCGCTGATCTGACCGCATTCATGTCCTGGATGGCCGAGCCCGTCCAGACATTGCGCGTCCGCATCGGCGTCGGCGTCATGTTGTTCCTGCTGTTGTTCTTCCTCGTTACGTGGCGCTTGAACGCCTCGTACTGGAAACACGTGCGCTAACCGCAACGCCCCGCCAGGCAATTTGACCGTCCCCCCTATAAAAAGGGACGGTAGCGGAGGATAGGGCTGTACGCCTATCCCGTCTGGCAATTGGGGCCAGCGCCTGCTAGATTTAGGCGCTGGCCTTTCGTTTTTCAATAAAGGACTTACACCATGATGGTGCTCTATTCCGGAACCACGTGTCCGTTTTCGCAACGCTGCCGCTTCGTGTTGTTCGAAAAGGGTATGGATTTCGAGATCCGCGACATCGACCTGTACAACAAGCCCGAAGACATCTCGGTGATGAACCCGTACGGTCAGGTGCCCATTCTGGTCGAACGCGACCTGGTTCTGTACGAGTCGAACATCATCAACGAGTACATCGACGAGCGCTTCCCGCACCCGCAGCTGATGCCCGCTGATCCGGTGATGCGCGCCCGTACCCGCCTGTTCCTCTACAACTTCGAGAAAGAACTGTTCGTTCACGTCTCGACGCTGGAAGACCGCAGCGCCAAGCCCGACGAGAAGAAGCTGGCCAACGCGCGCCAGAACATTCGCGACCGCCTGGCTCAGCTGGCTCCGATGCTGCTGAAGAACAAGTACATGCTGGGCGAAGAATTCTCGATGCTCGACGTGGCCGTGGCTCCGCTCTTGTGGCGCCTGGATCACTACGGCATTGAACTGCCCAAGAATGCGGCCCCGCTGCAAAAGTACGCCGAACGCATCTTCTCGCGTCCGGCCTACATCGAAGCGCTGACGCCTTCGGAAAAAGTGATGCGTCGTTAAGGCTGTTGCGTGATGGGTGAAACTTCGACCAAACCGTATCTGATCCGCGCGTTGCATGAATGGTGCACTGATAACGGCTACACGCCGTACATCACTGTGCAAGTTGACGAGCACACCATGGTGCCCGTCGCGCATGTGCGTGACGGTCAGATCACTCTGAACGTCGGCACGCTGGCCACCAACCGTCTGGTGCTGGGCAATGAATTCATCGAATTCCAAGCCCGCTTCAGCGGCGTGACCGAGAACGTTTACGTTCCCGTCGGCGCGGTCAGCGCCATCTACGCGCGTGAAACCGGCGCAGGCATGGGCTTCGAAGTGCAGCCCTATGAACCGCCGGCAGCCGGTGCTCAAGGCGTGGCGGATACCGCTGCCGCGCCCGAAGGCTCCGACGCCGACGCCGCGCCTGGCGACGACGGCGGTGATGACGACGAACCCAAGCGTCCGCGTCTGACCATCGTCAAATAGCATCTGCTACGCGGGGACGGCGTGCCTGGCACATCGTCCCCGCCATCGCTATCTTCCGCGGTGCCACGCAGCCCCGCCGATTTTTCATTACAATGCAGTCCCTGCGCGTGCCCCCGGCACGCCGTGCCGGTGTAGCTCAGTTGGTAGAGCAGCTCACTTGTAATGAGAAGGTCGAGGGTTCGATTCCTTTCACCGGCACCAACACCCCTATCGCGATAGCGTCATAGGGGTACGCGAAACCGCTGGCGCTTACGTCACGACGCCAAGCCCCGCGCTTCATGAAGCATCCATTTCGCAAATGCCTGTAGTGGGGCCGCACTCAACTCGAGCGGCTCAGGAAGAACCAGGCAGAAGGTCTTGGTAATCGCTTTGCCGTCCGCCCAAGGCGCGACCAGACGGCCTTGTTCCAGCTCGGCCCCAATGTAAAGACGCGGCACCAACGCGACTCCCAGGCCGGCGACCGCCGCCGCTATCAGCATGGAATGCAGATCGTAGCGCGCACCTACCGCCGAATTGGTCAGCACGATGCCGGCCTCTTTTGCATAAAGCTGCCACGCGTCCGGGTTCTGCCTGCGGTGAAGGCGTGGCAATTGGTCGAGCGACACATTCGCACCGGCCTCCGCCAGCAGCGCCGGACTACAGACGGGCACAAGCACCTCCTCCAGCAACGGATGCAAATGCATACCCGCCCATGCCGGATGCTCAAAATGAATGGCTGCGTCGAATCCGCTGCCAGCAAGAATGAAGGGCTCCATACGCTCGGCGATATGCACGGTAATGCTCGGATGCGCAGTCTGAAAGCGCTTCAGCCGGGGAATTAGCCAACGAGTGGCGAAGGTCGGAATGGCGGCAATATCAATGCTGCCCCCCTCGATGGGCTGCCCCATCAGATAGAGGCTGTCCCGTTCCAGCCGATCCAGAATCTCACGCACCTGCACCGCGTATCGCTTGCCGTTGGGCGCAAGCCGAACCCGATTTCCCACGCGCTCGAATAGCGCGACATTCAAAAATGCCTCAAGGCGTCCGATCTGACGACTGACCGCGCCTTCCGTCAGCGCCAATTCCGCGGCTGCGCGCGCGAAGCTGCCATGTCGAGCCGCGGCTTCAAAAGCAAGGAGCGCGGAATTGCTTGGAATCTTACGTCGCATAAGGGTTTCGACAACGGGGATGGGTTCGATATCAGCTTGAGTAAATGTCACCGAAGGCTGACTTTATATCGCTATATAGGCCGGAATTGTCCACCTAGCATTACGTTACCGCAATGAAAACGGGATGGCTGCCGCAAGCGCTTCGCCCGTGACGAAGGACAATCTGATGATCTACACCGTGGAATGCAGCTTCGCCGATCCCGCCAGCGAAGCCGAATGGAACGCCTTCTACAGCCTTGAAAAGCTACCTGCCCTGATCTCGGTAACCGGCTTCCATACGTCGCAGCGCTTCAAGGCGTTAAGCGACGGTTGTCCGACCTACCTGGCCGTCCACACCATCGACGGTCTCGATGTGCTGACGGGCGAGGAATATCGCCAGAAAGGCGGCGGTAATTTCGCAACGTGGCAGCAACACATCACCGACTGGCACCGAAATCTGTACAGCGATATCGGCCTTGCACCGGCGGTCAGCGCATCCGAGCTTCTCGTGCTTTGTGCAAGCGGCCCAGACCCTCTGATCCAGATGGGCCTCACGCCCTTAGGCATGCAAGCGGTTGCGCTGGAACAGTTTCCGGAACGCCGTTGGCTCGCAACACTGCCTCGGCAAACCGCTCAGCTTGTCGAGAGGCTGCCCGACGGCGTCCACCTCTATTCGCCGATGACGGAACAACTGACAAGCGCCCGCAGCGCTTGAAGCGAACAAAATTTTCCGGAGATAGCGATGCCCGCCATTCCCTTTCCCAGTCAGCAAGCCGGAGATTTCACGATCACCGCCATCAGCGACGGCTACCTCACCGCCAGCCTGGACTTTCTCTCGAATATCGACCCATCCGAGGCCGCCAGAATGCAAAGCGAAGTCGGGCAGCAGGAGCCCGCCGCCGTGCATATCAACTGCTATGTGGTGCGCGGCGCTGGCCGCACCATTCTTATCGATGCAGGGGCCGGAGGGATCAAGCAATGGGGCGGCCGTCTGATAAGGAATTTGTCGCTCGCTGGCGTCGAACCCGGCGATATCGACACCATTCTGCTCACCCATGCCCATCCCGACCATGTCGGCGGGCTGGTGGACGCCGCCGGGCACATCATCTTTCCGAATGCAGAACTGGTTGTTCATCAGCGGGAGCTTGCCTTCTGGCAGGACGACGGCAACTTAAGCCGTGCCAGCGAGCGCGCCCGGGGCAACTTCCTGATCGCACGCCAGGTCTTCAGCGGCTACCGCAACACGCTTCGCACGTTCGCTGAAGGGGAGGTGCTTCCCGGTGTCAAAGCGATGCCATTACCGGGACACACGGATGGACACTCCGGCTATCTTTTCGAATCCGCCGATCAGAGCCTGCTTGTCTGGGGAGACATTGTTCATTTCCCTCATATCCAGATTGAACGGCCGGACGTCTCGATTGCATTCGACCAAGACACATCCCAGGCAGCCGCCACACGATCACGGCTTCTGGACATGGTCAGCTCGGAAGGTATGTTGATCGCCGGCATGCATCTGGGCGAACTCGGCTTCGCGCGAATCAAGCGAACGGGCAGCGGCTACGGTCTGCTTTACGAGGCCTGAGCTTGGGACGGCGAAGCTAGGCTGCCTTGTCGGATACCCCGCTTGGAAGGCCTGTGCGCGCCGTTCAGGCAGCCCGTCGATGCGTCAGGCCCACAATCACCCCAACGCCGGCAGCATGTTGAACAACAGCACCATCACCAAGCCCACCACCGACACGATCGATTGCACGACCGAGATCGTTTTCGTGGCTTCGCCCATCGTCATGCCGAAGGACTCTTTCACCATCCAGAAGCCGGCGTGATTCGCGTAGTTGAAGAACAGCGATCCGCAGCCGATCGACAGCGCGAGCAGCGGCAGGTTCAGGTTGGGGTCGGCGCCTGCCAGCGGTGCCAGCAGACCCGCCGCGCCGACGATGCCGACGGTGGCCGAGCCGGTGGATACCGACAGCAGCATGGCGATCAGCCAGCCCAGGATCAGCGGCGGGAAGGCGAATTGGTGCGTCAGGTGCACGATGGCGTCGCCGACCTTGGCGCTGGTCAGCACCTGCTGGAACGCGCCGCCACCCGCAATGATCAGCATGATGCCGGCGATGGGCTTCAGGCTTTGGCCCAGCGCGTCGCGCAGCTTCTCAGCATCGCCTTGGCGCATGAAGACGAGCGTCACGGCCGCAAACAGCACGCCCAGCAGCATGGCGACGATCGGGTTGCCCAGAAACGCGGCCACGTGCAGCGTGCTTGACCCCTTGGGCAGCAGCATCTCGGCCACCGCATGCACCAGCATCAGCAAGGCGGGCAGCAATGCCGCCAGCACGCCCAGGCCGACGCTGGGTGCGGCGTGGCCGCCCGCGGTTTCCTTGGTGGCGGTGAACTGATCGAGCAGCGCCGCGTCGGGGCGAGTCGTCATGCGCGGCGCGATGAAGGCGCCATACAGAGGCCCGCCGAAAATCATGGCGGGCAGGGCGGCGATGAAGCCGTAGATCATGGTCGGGCCGACCGTCGTCTTCAAGGTGGCAATGGCGGTCAGCGGGCCCGGATGCGGCGGCACCATGCCGTGCATGGCCGCCAGCGCAGCAATCACCGGCACCCCCACATACACATAGGCCGACCCCTTGAAGCGCTGCTGGCTTTCCAGCTTGCGCGCCACGCTGAAGATCAGCGGCAGCATCACCACCAGACCCACTTCAAAGAACATCGGGATGCCGATGACGAAAGCCACCAGCGTCATGGCCCACGGGATCATGCGGGTAGAGGTGCGCTGCAAGATGGCGTTGGCCAGGCGCTCGGTGGTGCCCGAGTCCGCCAGGATCTTGCCCAGCATCGCGCCCAGCGCAATGACTACCCCTACTGCGCCCAGGGTTTTACCCGCGCCATCGGTCAGGTTCTTGACGATGGCCACAGGCTCCATGCCTGTGGCGAAACCGACGCCGATCGAGACGATCAACAGCGCCAGCAGCGGGTGCATGCGGATGCGCGAGACGATAAGTGCGACCAGCACCAGGACGCTCACCAAGGCGGTGAGCAGCAATTGAATGTCGAACGAAGACATGGATGAACCCAGAAAAGACGAAAGAGGCCGCGAACCTTCTGGGTGCCATGATAAGGGATGCAGCCTGTCGCCAACCTGCATCCCGCTCGTGGGGCGCTGCCGCCGTTGGCAACAGCTATCGTCCCAAAATCCGCATCAATCCGGCTTGATCCCGGCCGCCTTGATGATCGCCACATTGCGCTCCAGCTCCGTTTCCACCTTGCGGCGGAACGCGGCCGGGTCTTGATAGGTGGCGTCAAAGCCCAGATCTTGCAGTTTGGCGCGGGTATCCGGTTCGGCCATGACCGCCTGGATCTCCTTGGACAAGCGGCTGACGATGGGGGCCGGCGTGCCGTGCGGCAGGACCACGCCAAACCAGGTTTCGAAGTCGTAGCCGGTGACGCCGCTTTCGGCCACGGTGGGCACGTCGGGCACCAGCGGCGAACGGGCGTTGCCCGTCAGCGCAACGGCGCGAGCCTTGCCTGCCTTGATTTGCGGCAGGCCGGCCACCAGGGTGTCGATAGACAGCGGAATCTGGTTGCCGATCAAGTCCGTCATGGCCGGTGCGCTGCCGCGATAGGGCACGTGCAGCAGCTTGGCGCCCGTGCGCTGCGCCAGCGACTCGCCCGCGATGTGCGGCGTGGAGCCGTTGCCAAACGAGCCAAAGCTAAGCGGCTGCGCGGCTGACTTGCTGGTGATGTCGGCCACCGTGCCGATGCCGGTTTGCGGATTCGTCAGAATCACGAACGGCGTGCTGCCCGCGATGGCGACGTATTCGTAGCTCTTGATGGGGTCGTAGTTCAGGTTCGAATACAGCAGCGGATTCAACGTGAACGTGGGCGCGCCGGTGATCATGAACGTGTAGCCGTCAGGCGCGGCGCGCGCCACGGCAACCGCGCCGATGCTGGTGTTGGCGCCGGGCTTGTTCTCGACCACGACGGTCTGGCCCAGGCGTTCGCCCAGCTTGGCGGCAAAGAGGCGGCCGATGACGTCGGTGGAGCCTCCCGGCGGGAACGGCACGACCATGGTGATCGGTTTTGCCGGATAGTTCTGCGCCGACGCCATCAGCGGCGCGGCGGCCAGGACGCACAGCGCAAGCGTGCGAAGGACTTTCTGGTTCATGGATTTCCCCTTGTGTTGTAGGTGTGAAGGTCAGTTGGGCAATGCCGGCGCGCGGCGCCAGTGCTGCGTGGCGTGTTCGAACGCGTGCGCCAGTTGCAGCAGGGCGTGCTCCTGCCGATACCGGCCAACGATCTGGATGCCCACTGGCAACCCCTCGCCGGTAAAGCCACAGGGCACGGAGATGGCCGGATGCCCCGTCAACGACAGGTAGTAGCCCGAGCGCATCCAATCGATGTAGTTGTGCATCGGCGTGTCTTCAATGCGGCGCACGGTTTCGTGTTCCACCGGAAACGGCAACACCTGACTGACCGGGCCGATCAGGAATTCGTGCGTCTGCATGAAGGCGTGCATGCGCGCAAACAGCGCGGCGCGGTCGCGCTCGGCCTGGATGACGGCCGCAGCCGATTGCTGCAAGCCCAGTTCAATATTCCAGATGACCGTGTCTTTCAACAGATGCCGGTGCTCACGCAGCACGGCCTCGTAGCCCACCGCGAAGGTTTGGCCGCGCAAGGCCTGGAACGACGCGTCCGCGCCGGTGAAGTCGGGGCAGGCAGGCTCCACGTGCGCGCCCAACTCGGCGAAGACGGGCAGCTGGCGGTCCAGCACTTCCAACACTGCACGTTCGACGGGCAGGCCGCCCCACGTCGGCGCGTAGGCGATRCGCACGCCCTTGAAATCACGGGCCAAGCTGTCCAGGAAGCGCGCGGGATCTTGGTCGATGGCCAGCGGGTCGCGCGCGTCGTTGCCCGCGGTGGCGGCCAGCAGCAGCGCCACATCGGCCACCGTGCGGGCCATGGGGCCGGCCACCGTCAGCGCGTTGTACGGGCTGGCCGTGGGCCATTGCGGCACGCGGCCGGGCGACGGGCGCAGGCCCACCACGTTGCAGAATGACGCGGGGTTGCGCAGCGAGCCGCCCATGTCCGTGCCGTCGGCCAGCGGCGTCATGCGTGCGGCCAACGCGGCGGCCGCGCCGCCACTGCTGCCCCCCGCAGTCAGGCGAAGGTCGTAGGGGTTGCGGGTGGCGCCGAAGACCGTGTTGAACGTCTGCGAGCCCGCGCCGAATTCGGGCAGGTTGGTCTTGCCCAGCGTAATGGCGCCGGCCGCGCGTTCGCGGCTGACGATGAGGCTGTCGCGCTCAGGCACGAAATCGCGATATAGCGGCGAGCCGTAGGTGGTGCGCATGCCGGCCGTCAGGAACGAATCCTTGTGCACGATCGGCAAGCCATGCAGCAAGCCCAGCGGGTGGCCGGCGGCCTGGCGTTCATCGGCTTGTGCGGCGCGGGCCAGCGCGCCTTCGGCGTCCAGCGTCACGATCGCATTCACACTGGGGTTGCAGGCGTCGATGCGCGCCAGATGGGCGGCGGTGACGTCGCGGGCGCTGACATGGCCGGCGGCGATCTCGGCGCGCAGGGCCACGGCGGTCATCTCGCAAAGGGGGGAAGTCGAAGTCATTGCGGCTTGGTTGTATTGCTATGCGATACAAAGTATTGAATAATAAACTTTATAGTGCGTATTTGGTGCGCGAACAATTCGGGGAAACTAGCCCCGCCACGTGCGCTAACGCCGCGCCACTGCCGCGCCAAACCCGCGCCACCCCGCCATTTCCCTTGTGCAAGACCTCGGCCAGACGCTCATGACCCCTCGCCAAAATCCGGTTGCTGACATCCCCACTCCCGATGCCGACGACCCCTTGTTCGTCGCGTCGCTGGAAAAAGGCATGCGCGTGCTGGACGCTTTTCGTGACGCCTCGGACTCCTTGGGGCTGACCGACATCGCTACCCTGACCGGTCTTGGCAAAAGCGCGGCGCAACGCTTTGCGCATACGTGGGAACGCCTGGGCTACCTGGTCAAGGACGCGGCCACGCGCCGCTACCGCCTGGGGCCGCGCGTGGTGGAGCTGGGCTATTACTTTCTGCGCAGCGACCGCCTGGTATCCATGGCCGCACCGCATCTGGTCGCACTGCGTGATCGCTGCGGCCTGGCCGTGCACATGAGCGTGCTGGCGGGCGATGACATGATTTATCTGCTGCGCCTGCCCAGCCGGCAGTTGACGCTGGCCGAAATGCTGCCGGGCCGCCGCATGCCGGCCTGGTGCAACAGCGGCGGGCGCATGCTGCTGACGCAGTTGGACGACAGCGCCATCGGCCAGACCCTACAGCGGTCGCCCCCGCGCGCGTTCACGCCGCGCACCGTGGTCGAGCCCGGCGCCTTGCTGGCGCTGATCCGGCAAGCCCGCGACGACGGCTATGCATTGACCGAAGATCAGGTGCTGCAAAACCAGGTCGGCGCGGCCGTGTTGCTACGCGATGCGCGAGACGTGCCGCTGGCGGCAATCAGCGTCAGCGCGCCCCGCCACGACTATCCCAGCGACCGTTTGCTGCGCGATATCGTGCCGCAACTGTTCCGCACGGCCCAGGCGATTCAGCACGCCTGACAGAAAATTTTCCACCCGCTTTGCATTCTTTCGATTTTTTGTGCATAATTCGGCCCCTCTACCTGTTCCCCGATAGCTCAGTCGGTAGAGCGACGGACTGTTAATCCGCAGGTCGCTGGTTCGAGCCCAGCTCGGGGAGCCAAGAATTCAGCAATGCAAGCTTCATCCGCATTGCTCGCAGTACCCCTAAAAAAGCCCGCAACTAAAGTTGCGGGCTTTTTGCATTGGGCCTTTGCCCCGCGCCTTTCGATCAGCGTAGGATGACGCGCATCCCGTCCTGATGCTTCACGGCTGATTCCATGCGTTCCACGCGATCCCTGCCTGCCCTGGTTTCCCTGCGCGCATTCGAAGCGGCCGCGCGCCGCTTGAGCTTTTCGCTGGCCGCGCAGGAACTCTTCGTCACGCAAAGCGCCATCAGCCACCATATCCAACGGCTGGAACGCGAATTGGGATTGGCGCTGTTTGAACGGCGCACGCGCGCCGTCGCGTTGACGCCCGCGGGGCAGGCGTATTACGACCATGTGCATGCCGCGTTCGAATTGCTGCGGCAAGGCACCGACGCGATCCGCGCACCCGCTGTGGCGCGTACGACGCTGACGGTAGGGCTGCTGGCCTCGTTCGCCACCCGCTGGCTCGCGCCGCGCTTGCCAGCCTTCGCGGCCGCGCATCCCGATATCGACCTGCAACTGCAACCCGACATCAGCCTGGCCGACGTGGCGGGCGGCGATGTGGACGTCGCCATCCGCTATGGGCGCGGCGTGTGGCCCGGGGTGAAATCGCGGCTGTTGATGACCGAGCGGCTGTCTGTGGTCTGCGCGCCCAGCCTTGTCGCCGGCCGCAAGCGCCCGCGCACGCCGGACGATCTGCTGCGCCATCCGCTACTGACCTCGCACGCCAAGCAGCCCTTTGAATGGGACGCCTGGGCACGGCGCTATGGGATGGACCTGGGCCGCGCGCAGACCGTGCGCCTGCACGACTACAACATCGTCGTCGAAGCGGCGTTGGCGGGGCAGGGCCTGGCGATGGGGCGGCACCGGCTGATCGCCCCGCACCTGGCCAGTGGCGCGCTGGTGCAGGCGCTGCCTGACGCCGTGCTGGAAGATGCCCGCATCGGCTGGTGGTTCGTCGCGCCGCGCGGCGCGCTCACCCCCGCAGCGCAAATGCTGCATGACTGGCTGAAGCAGGCCGCCGCCGAATCCACTGGCTCCGGCACTGGCACCGGAACGCATTAGTTTTACTCATACGTAAAGCGCAAGAATTGATTGGTCAGACGCGGCTCGCACCGATAGCATCAACGCTATCTCCAACCGTTTAAGGTGCACCGACATGACCCGCTTGATCTCTGGCCGCGTGGCCGAACTGGGCTACGCCCTGGAAGCCGCCTCCGCCCCCGCCGCCAACTACGTTCCGTTTGTTCTGGAAGGCAACCTGCTCTATATCTCGGGCCAAATTTCGCGCAAAGGCGGCAAGCCCCAGTACCTGGGCCAATTGGGCAACCAGATTTCCGATGCCGATGGCGTTGAAGCCGCCAAGCTGTCCGGCCTGGGCATCCTGTCGCAAATCGCCGCCGCCACCGGCGACCGCCTGGACCGCGTTGCACGCGTCGTGCGCCTGGGCGTATTCGTGGCCAGCACGCCGGATTTCAACCGCCAAAGCGCCGTCGCCAATGGCGCGTCCGACCTGATGGTGGACGTGTTCGGTGACGCCGGCCGCCATTCGCGCAGCGCGGTGGGTGTGGCCTCGTTGCCGCAAGGCGTGGCCGTGGAAGTTGAAGCCGTGATTGCGCTCACGCCCGCCTGATTTTTCGACAACATCCATCGCAGGCTCGTCTGAGCCTGCGCCTACGACACGCTCCGAGCCCCCCATGTCTGCCCCTCTGACTTCCGACGCCCGACTCGCCTTGCGCGCCCGCACGCCCGGTGCGCAACGCTGCGTCCACTTCAACCACGCCGGTTCGTCACTACCTTCCGCCGCGACCGTGGATGCCGTCCACGAGCACCTGCTGCGCGAAGCCACGCAAGGGCCGATGGAAGCCGGAGTGCGGTCACGCGCGCTGACCGAAAGCGCCCGCACGCTGGGCGCGCAGTTGCTTAACGCGCAGCCTGAAGAGATTGCGTTGACCACCGGCAATTCCCATGGCTGGGGCGCGGCCTTCGCGGCGCTGCCGCGCTGGCACCCCGGTGACCGCATTCTGGTGGGCCGCCACGAATGGGGCGGCAATCTGGCCACGATGCGGCTTCACGCCGAACGCGCCGGCGCGGTGCTTGAAACGATTCCGTCGGATGCGAGCGGCTGCGTGGACGCCGATGCGCTCACCGCCATGGTGGACGAGCGCGTGCGTCTCATTGCGCTGACGTGGCTGCCGGCCAACGGCGGCCTGATCAACCCGGCCGCCGCCATCGGACGCGTGGCGCGCCAACACGGCATTCCGTACTTCGTCGACGCCGCGCAAGCGCTCGGCCAACTACCGATTGATGTCGAGCAAGTTGGCTGCGACGTGTTGACCGGCCCGGGGCGCAAAGCCTTGCGCGGCCCGCGCGGCACCGGCCTCTTGTATGTGCGCCGCGCGTTCCTGGATCAGCTCACGCCCGCCTTCGTCGACACCCACTCCGCCCCCTTGAACGCCGACGGCCAGCCCGTGCTGCGCGCCGATGCCGCGCGCCTGGAAGGCGCCGAAAGCTCATTGGCCTTGCGTTGCGGCCTAGCTAACGCCTTGCAGGAAGCGCTGGACCTGGGCTTGGACACGATCCGCGCCACCATCGACGCCACCGCCCGCACGCTGCGCACGGAGCTTGCCGCCATTGACGGCATCACCGTGCTGGATCAGGGCCGCGAACAATCGGGGCTGGTGGCCTTCAATCTGGCGGGCCAGGACGCGACCAATGTGCAGCGCGCACTGGCGGCGCAAGGCATCACCATCGGCAGCAATGGCGTGCCCTACACGCCGCTGGACATGCAGGCGCGCGGCCTGACGCAGATTGCGCGGGCCTCCGTCAGCTACCTGACGAGCGACGACGAAATCAGCCAGCTGCTGGATGGCTTGCGCAAGCTGGCGCGATAAGCCTTACGTCACCGCGCGACGCACGGCCGGCGAAAAAACGGCGACCACTTCGTGAAGACGAGCAGGTTGCCCACCATCACCAGCGCCAAACCCGCGAATGCAGCCGGGGTCCACTGATAGCCCTCGGCCACCGTCGACACGCTTAGCGCCACCACCGGAAACAGCACCGTGCAATACGCCGCGCGCGCCGGACCCATCCGGCCGACCAGGGTCAGGTAAGCCGTAAAGCCAATCACCGAGCCTGGAATCGCCAAATACAGCAGGGCGCCGACATACTGCGAAGAGCTGTCGAATTCAAACGGCAGACCCGCCACCAGGCACCCCGCCAGCAAGATCGACGCGCCGTACAACATGCTGTACGCATTGCCCGTCAGCGGGCGGATGCCGGCGCGCTGCTGCAAGGACGACAGCATGTTGCCCGTGGAAAAGCAGAACGTGCCCAGCAGCGCAAACCCCAGGCCCAGCAGCGTTTCGTGGCTGGCCGCCTGGCTGGACAGCTCCGGCCAGAACAGCAGCACCAGGCCCGAAAAGCCGAACGCGCCTGCGAGCATCACGCGCGGCGCAATCCGGGTGCCGAACCACAGCCGGGCGTTCAGCGCGTTCCACAGGGTGGCCGCCGAAAACACCACCGACACCAGCCCGCTTGGAATCCATTGCGTTGCGGTGTAGAAGCACAGGAAGTTCAAACAGAACAAGCACAGCCCCTGGCCCACACAGAGCCAGTGTCCGCGCCGGTCCAGCTTCTGCAATTTGCGGGTCAGCAGCAAGGCGGCGAACAGCACCAGGCCCGCCAGCGCGAAGCGATAGAAAATGGACACGGGAATGGCCACCACGCCAAGCTGCAACTTGATGGCGATCCAGGTGGTGCCCCAGATGACGACGGTCAGGAAATACAGAAAGAGATTCACGATGCGATACGCAAGAAAAAGGGGACGTGAGGCCGACCCGTCAAACCCGGATCGCCTGGCCGCGAGTGTGCGCCTGGCCACTCATCCGCGATTGCCGATTCTTGCGGTTATTCCGTCAACGTTCGCGCGGCCCGCGCCAGATCGCAGTAGCATTTGAACCCTATGGGTTCCGCTGCCTCGGCCCCGGCCGATTTCTCCGTTTTCCGCACCCTCTCACGCTCCACCGCCACGCTGGAGCGCGCCGCGCCGTTGGGCGAAGGAATGGCCATTTCGCAATGGGCGCGCAGCGCGCACGAGACGCTGGGCTACGACTCGCCCGGCCACCACACGCTGTCGCTCTACCTGCATGGCGGCGACAAATCCTTCCGCGTCGGCCGCGACACGCTGCATGGCGGCGCCGGCAAGTTCTGCGTGCTGCCGGCGGAACATTATTCGCGCTGGTGCATGAACGACACCGTGCATTTCCTGCACCTGTACATCTCGCCCGAACGGCTGGCGCGCGAAGCCGTGATGCGGCTGGACTGCGAACCCCGCACGCTGGAACTGCGCGACCGCACCTACATCCAGGACGACTCGCTGATCGATGTGTGCCGGCAGCTGCTGGGCACCGACTGGACGCAGCCGTCAAACCGGCTGGCCGCCAGCAGCGCCGCCGAAACCGTGCTGCACCACCTGCTGATCCAGGGCGTGACCCGCAAGACCGCGCAGCCCGCGCGCGGCGGGCTGGCGCCGGCCGTGCGCCGCCGCATCATGGACTATGTGGACGCGCACCTGCACGAGGCCCTGACGCTGGATGAGCTGGCCGGCGTGGCCGCCTTATCCACCTATCACTTCGCCCGCATGTTCCACACCTCGTTCGGTGAACCGCCGCACGCGTGGGTGCGGGCACGCCGGCTAGCGCACGCGCGGCGTTTGCTGGCGGCCGGCAAGGGCGACCTGGCCGGCATCGCGCAGGCCAGCGGTTTCGGCAACGCCAGCCACCTGTCCCGCGTGTTCCGCGACGCAGTCGGCGTCACGCCCGGCCAATACCGCAGCGCCCGCCGCCAGCACTGAAACCCGCCGCCGTCCGGGTCCCGTCCAGCCCCGCGTCCATTCCCCCGCTCAGCCCCGGCTCCTGACTTGCGCGGTCTACAATGGCCCACCGCCTCAACGGCCTGACGCCGCGGCCCGACCGCGCTTGCTCCCGACGCGATGCCGTCTTCGAACTCTCGCGATTTTGATCCTCTGGCCGGCCCCGCCGCACCGCGTCCGTTGCGCGCGCATTGGCTGGCTGAACTCATCCGCCTGCGCGAAACCCATTGGGGTCCGCTGGATGACGCCGACGCCGTGCGCCGCGTGCGGCAACTGGACACCGATCTGCCTTCCCGCATCCTCGCCCGCGCCGGCTTGCTCGCGCAGCGCGAAAACCTGACATCGCTCGTCGACACCTGGAGCCGCAGCGCCAAAGCGATGCTGGCGGCGTTGTTCGTGATTGCGCTGCTGTCGGGCATTGGCGTGGCCCTGGGCGCACTGGGCGACGGCGCCCGGCCCGTCAATGTGTTGTGGGCGCTGGGCGCGTTGCTCGGCCTGCACGCGCTGACCTTCCTGTTGTGGCTGGCCAGCTTCCTGCTCCGGGCCTCCGCCATGACAGGTCTTGGCCGGCTGTGGCTCTGGGCCACCCGCAAGCTCGCGCGCGGCCCCGACGGCGCGCTGGTGCCGCAAGCATTCCTGAACCTGCTGGCGCGCGCAGGCGCGTTGCGCTGGCTGTTCGGCGCCATCAGCCATCTGCTGTGGCTGACCGCGCTGTGCGCCGCGCTGGCGGCCTTGCTGGTGGTGCTGTCCACCGCCAGCTACCGCTTCATCTGGGCCACCACGCTGCTGGCGCCCGACTCCTTCGTCTGGCTGACGCAAGCCATCGGCTGGTTGCCCGCGCATCTGGGCTTTCCGATGCCCGACGCCGCCATCATCCTCGCCAGCGACGGCACGCAGACACTCGCCGCCGAGGCGCAGGTGCAATGGTCGCTATGGCTGATCGGCGTGGTGGTTGTCTACGGCATCCTGCCCCGCCTGCTGGCCGGCGCGCTGTGCGGCGTTGCCACGCTGCGCGCGCTGCGGGCCTTGCGCATTGATCCTTCGCTGGCCGGTTTCGCGCCCTTGCGCGATCGTCTTGAGCCGCCCGCGCAGTCCACCGGCATCGACCGCCCTGTAGACCCGCTGCACGAACCTCGCGTGCAATCGGCGCCGCTGTCGGGCCTGGCGGGCCAGCCCGTGCTGCTGGGCCTGGAACTGCCAACCGACCTGCCCTGGCCGCCCGCCGACGTGCCTGCGCCCATCCAGGTCGCCGGCAACCTGGACACGCGCGAAGAACGCAACCGCGTGCTGGATGCGTTGGCGCAGGCCGCGGCCTCACGCCTGGTCATCGCCTGCGATGCGCGCCAGACGCCTGACCGCGGCACCTTGTCGCTGATCGCCGAACTGTCCGCGCACGCGCAACACACCCGCGTCTGGCTCATCGCGCCGTCCGGGGCCACTGCACACGCCACACGCGCCGCGTTGTGGCGCGAGCGGCTGCTGGCGCTAGGCCTTGCCGCCGACGCCATCCTGCAAACGCCTGCCGCGCCGCTCGCGTGGCTGGAGTCCGGCCATGGCTGACGACTTGATCAAGATCGCGCTGGTAGGCCACACCAACACGGGCAAGACCTCGCTCTTGCGCACGTTGACGCGCGACACCACGTTTGGCGAAGTGGCCGACAGCCCCGGCACCACGCGCCATGTCGAAGGCGCGCGCCTGCGGCTGGACGGACGCGCCGTGCTGGAATGGTTCGACACGCCGGGCATGGAAGACAGCATCGCGTTGCTGGAATACCTGGAACGGCTCGCCAGCCCCGACGAACGCCTGGACGGCCCCGCGCGCATCCGCCGCTTTCTGGATACGCCCGAAGCGCACGGCCGCTTCGAGCAAGAAGCCCGCGTGCTGACAAAGATGCTGGACTGCGACGCCGCGCTGTACGTCATTGATGCGCGCGACCCCGTGCTGGGCAAGCATCGCGACGAACTCTCGATTCTGGCCGCTTGCGGCCGGCCTCTGCTGCCCGTGCTGAACTTCGTCAACGCGCCCGCGCACCGCGCAGATGAATGGCGTGGCGCGATGGCGCGCTTGGGCCTGCATGCGGTGGTGGAGTTCGACACCGTTGCGCCGCCGCTGGATGGCGAGCAACAGCTGTACGCCAAGCTGGGCGTCTTGCTCGACCGCCATGCCGCCGCGCTGGCAAAGCTGTCCGACAGCCTGTCCGCGCAACGCCGCCAACGCCACGACGCCGCCTACGAACTGCTGGCCGACCTGCTCATCGACGTGGCGGCGCTGCGTCTGTCCAGCCCCAGCGACGACGACGCGCTTGCCGCCACATCGAACCAATTGCGCGATCAGGTGCGCCAGCGCGAACAAGCCTGCGTGAACGCCTTGCTGGCGCTCTACAACTTCCGCCCCGCCGATGTCACCGACGACGCGCTGCCGCTGCAAGGCGAGCGCTGGGGCATGGACCTCTTTCATCCGCAGGCCTTGAAAGACATGGGCGTGCAGGTAGGCATGGGTGCGGCGGCGGGTGCAATGGCAGGCGCGGCGGTGGACCTGTTCAGTGCAGGCTTGAGCCTGGGCACCGGCATGCTGATTGGCGCGGCGGCAGGCGGCTTGTGGCAGGGCGTTGAGAAGCTGGGCAAGCGCATGGCCGGCAAGCTGCGCGGCTGGCGCGAGATCAGCGTGGACGACGCCGTGCTGCGCTTGCTGGCGCTACGCCAGCGGCAACTGATCGACGCCTTGGAACGCCGCGGCCACGCCGCGCGCGAACCATTGACACTACGTCTTCCGGATGATGACGCGTGGCGCAAAGGCCCATTGCCCGAAGCACTGAAAGAAGCGCGCAGCCGGCCCGAATGGTCGGCGCTGGGCAAGCACTACGAAGATAGCGATCGCCGCAAGCGCGTGGTGCGCGACTTGGCGAAAACCCTTGCTAGCGCGCCGCCATCCGCCCCCTGATCCGCCCCGCCGCAAGCCGCGCCAAACGCACCATTCAACGCTGACGGCAAGCACGGACTAACCCCAACCCAAACCGATTGACGCTTAAACGAATCGCTCTATAAGATTCGATCTGCATCGGCGCGGGTCCGTCCCCGTCATGACAATCACAAGGGGTTGGGTCCATCGTGAAGTCGAAGTCTTCGGCAGTGATTTCCGGCATCGCCCTCCACGGCCTGCGCGCAGTTCGCGCCGCGCGCCGCCCAGTCCAACACCGTCTTTCGTCGTAAGCAGCAACGCCATGCCCCGAGTCCCACAGGGGCCGGGGCCCTGTCACTTCTGTCGCGCGACACGCGCACCAACGGAGCATGAGGGCTATGCGTACTTTTCCCCACCTAAAGCAAGCTGCGCTGGCGGCCGCCATTGCCGCATCGCTGGCGTTCAGCGCCGGCGCGGCCGCCAAGACCTTCCACTGGGCGTATCAAGGTGACGCCACATCCATGGACCCGATGGCGTTGAACGAGACCTTCACGCTGGGCTTCCAGGGCAACATCTACGAAACGCTGGCGGGCTACGACGGCAACCTGAAACTGACGCCGCTGCTGGCCGAAAGCTGGGAAAACCCCGAGCCCACCAAGTGGGTCTTCAAGCTGCGCAAAGACGTGAAGTTCCACGACGGTTCGCCCTTCACGGCGGACGACGTCATCTTCTCGTGGAAGCGCAGCCTGACCCCTGGCTCCGACATGAAGGGCTACGGCGCCAAGGCCTCCGACATCAAGAAGGTGGACGACTACACCATCGAAGTCACCACCCCCACGCCCAACCCGATCTTGCCGCGCGAATGGGTGTTCCTGTACATCATGAGCAAGACGTGGGCCGAGAAGAACAAGACGACTGAAGCCACCAACGTCAAAGGCGACAACCAGGGCAACTATGCCAACCTGAACGCCAACGGCACCGGCCCCTTCATGCTGGTGTCGCGCCAGCCGGATGTGAAGACGGTGCTCAAGCGTTATGACGGCTACTGGAACAAGAACATCAAGACCAACGTCGACGAGGTCATCTTCCAGCCCATCACGCAGGAAGCCACGCGCGTGGCCGCGCTGATCTCTGGCGAAATGGACCTGGTGCAGCCGGTGCCCGTGCAAGACTGGAAGCGCCTGGAAGACGCCAAGGGCGTGAAACCGCTGACGGCGCCCGAAGCGCGCGCCATCTTCATCGGCATGGACCAGGACCGCGACGAACTGCTGTTCTCGGACGTCAAGGGCAAGAACCCGTTCAAGGACCCGAAGGTGCGCGAAGCCGTCGTGCTGGCGGTCGACACCAAGGCCATCAACGACAAGATCATGCGGGGTGCAGCAAAGCCGCTGGGCTCGCTGGTGGCCACCGCCATCAACGGCTACGCCGATTCCTATGGCGCACCGTACAAGCCCGACCCCGAACGCGCCAAGAAGCTGCTGGCCGAAGCGGGCTACCCGAAGGGCTTCACCGTCACCATGGATTGCCCGAACGACCGCTACGTCAACGACGAAAAGGTCTGCCAGGCGGTGGCCGGCATGCTGGCGCGCGTGGGCATCAAGATCAACCTGCTGGCGCAGACCAAGTCCAAGTACTTCGGCAAAATCCTGCTGCAAGCCGGTAACCAGACCAGCATGTACATGCTGGGCTGGACCCCCAGCTCCACTGACGCGCACAACGCGCTGCTGAACCTGGCGGCGTGCCGTGATGCGAAGACGGCGGCCGGCCAGTTCAACCTGGGCGGCTACTGCAACAAGAAGGTTGACGACCTGACCAACAAGATCGGTGTTGAAACCGATCAGACCAAGCGCAACGCAATGATCAAGGAAGCCTTCGAGATCGTGCGCAGCGACTACGGTTATTTGCCGCTGCACCAGCAGCCCATGTCGTGGGGCGTGAAGGACAACATCAAGGTCATTCAACGCGCCGACGACGTGCTCGACCTGCGCGATGTGGTGTTGCCGTAAACCTGCCGTAAACCTTTGACGTTGTATGCCCCGGATGGCGCAAGCCGTCCGGGCGCACCTGGCCCAGCTTCGCTTTCAAGCGTTCTACGCAAACGCGGCCCGGCGTTATCTGCAAACGAGGGCACCCGATAATGCTTTCCTTTATTGCGCAACGGCTTATCCAGTCGGTGCTGGTGATGTTGACGGTGGCGCTGATCGCGTTCTCCATGTTCCGCTATGTCGGCGACCCGATCGCCAGCATGGTCGGCCAGGACACCACCCCTGAACAACGCACGCAACTGCGCGAACAGCTCGGCCTGGACGACCCCTTCGTGGTGCAGTTCGCGCGCTTTGTCGGCAACGCGGTGCAAGGCGACTTCGGTATCTCGTACCGTCAGCGCCGGCCCGTCAGCGAGCTGCTTGAAGAACGCATGCCCGCCACCTTGGAATTGTCTTTCGTGTCCGCCGTGATGGCGTTGGCGCTGGGCATTCCGATGGGCATCTACACCGCGCTCAAACGCCACGGCATTCTGTCCAAGACCTTCATGGCGGTGTCGCTTGCCGGCATCTCGCTGCCCACGTTCCTGATCGGCATTCTGCTCATTCTTGTGTTCGGCGTGCAGCTGCGATGGCTGCCCAGCTTCGGACGCGGCGACGTCGTCAGTTTGGGCTGGTGGACAACGGGCTTTCTGACCAAATCAGGATGGCTGGCGCTGATCATGCCGGCGATCACGCTGGCGCTGTTTCAGATGACTTTGATCATGCGGCTGGTACGCGCCGAAATGCTGGAAGTGCTGCGCGCCGACTTCATCAAGTTCGCGCGCGCCCGCGGCCTGCCGGAACGGCTCATCAATTTCCGCCATGCGTTAAAGAACACGATGGTGCCCGTCATCACCATCACGGGCTTGCAGCTGGGCTCGATCATCGCATTCGCCATCATCACGGAAACGGTGTTCCAGTGGCCCGGCATGGGCCTCTTGTTCATCCAGGCCATCAGCATGGTCGACATCCCCGTGATGGCGGCTTATCTGGTGCTGATCGCCTTCATGTTCGTGGTCATCAACCTGGTCGTCGACCTGCTGTACTTCGCCGTGGACCCGCGTCTGCGCGTGCAGAGCAAATAAGGGAATCAACATGATTGCTCGCATCGCTCCAATGTTCGCCCGCGCCGCCGACAGCGACCTGTGGCATAGCTTCAAGCGTTCGCCCGGCGCCATCATCGCCGCCATCGTCACGCTGATCATTTTGTTGGGTGCGCTGTTCGCGCCCGTCGTCGCGCCGCACAACCCGTTCGACCTGGCGTCGCTCAGCATCATGGACGCCAACACGCCGCCGGCCTGGGAAGAGGGCGGCAGCCCTGACTTCCTGCTGGGCACCGACGACCAGGGCCGCGACATCCTGTCGGCCGTGATGTATGGCTCGCGCGTGTCGCTGCTGGTGGGGTTTGCGTCGGTGCTGTTCTCGATGGTGCTGGGCGTCACGCTCGGCCTCATCAGCGGCTACGCCGGGGGCCGTATCGACAGCTTCATCATGCGTATTGCAGACGTGCAGCTGTCGTTTCCGGCCATCCTGGTGGCGCTCTTGATCGACGGCGTGGCGCGCGGGCTATTGCCGCGCGACATGCACGACCAGCTGGCGCTGTATGTGCTGATCTTCGCCATCGGCATCTCGGGCTGGGTGCAGTACGCGCGCACCGTACGCGGCTCCACGCTGGTCGAGCGCAACAAGGAATATGTGCAGGCGGCGCGCCTGATCGGCATCGGCCCCTTCACCATCCTGCGCCGCCACATCCTGCCCAACGTCATGGGCCCGGTGCTGGTCATCGCCACCATTCACCTGGCGATCGCCATCATCACCGAAGCCACGCTGTCGTTCCTGGGCGTTGGTGTGCCGCCTACGGCGCCGTCGCTGGGCACGCTGATCCGCATTGGCAACAGCTATCTGTTCTCGGGCATGTGGTGGATTTCGATCTTCCCCGGCATTGCGCTGGTGGCGCTGGTGCTATCGGTCAACCTGCTGGGCGACTGGCTGCGCGACGCGCTCAACCCCAAGCTGCGCTGAGGACGTCATGGCCCTGTTGAACATTGAAGATATCCGCATCGAATTCCCCAGCCGCCGCGGCACGCTGGTGGCGGTGGATGGCGTATCGCTGTCCCTGGAAAAGGGCGAGATCCTGGGCGTGGTGGGCGAGTCCGGGGCGGGCAAGTCCACCATCGGCAACGCGGTGATCGGCCTGCTGGAAGCGCCCGGGCGTTTGGCCGGCGGTTCCGTGCTGCTGAACGGCGAACGCATCGACACGCTCACCCCTGCGCAGAAACGCAAGGTGCGCGGTCGCCGCATCGGCATGATCTTTCAAGACCCGCTGACCTCGCTCGACCCGCTTCAAACGGTGGAAAGCCAGCTGGTGGAAACTATGCAGGTGCACCTGAACCTGTCGCACGCCGAAGCGAAAAAACGCGCGGTGCAGCTGCTGGTGCAAGTGGGCATCGATCAGCCGGAACTGCGCGTCAAGCAATATCCGCATCAGTTCTCGGGCGGCATGCGGCAACGCGTGGTGATTGCGCTGGCGCTGTGCTGCGAGCCCGAAGTCATCATTGCAGATGAACCCACCACGGCGTTGGATGTGTCCATCCAGGCGCAGATTCTTGAGCTCTTGAAGAAGCTGTGCCGCGAAGAGCAGGTGGGCATGATCATCATCACGCACGACATGGGCGTGATTGCTGACGTGACCGATCGCGTGGCAGTGCTGTATCACGGCAAGCTTGTCGAGCAAGGCCCCACCGCCAAGATTCTGGGCGACCCCGATCATCCCTACACGCGCAGCCTGATTTCGGCCGTGCCGCGCCCCGACATCAAGCTCAAGCGCTTTCCGCTGGTGACTTACATCGAAGACGTGAAGACGCCGTCGCAGCCGTTGGACCTGGCCACCCATTGGCTGGGCCAGCGACGCGACTTCGGCGTGCAGACGGGCGGCCCGCTGGTGCAGGTGCGCGACCTGTCCATGCGCTTCGTGTTGAAGAGCGCGCTGTTCAAGCGCAACCAGCGCACGCTGGATGCCGTCAAGCGCGTGAACTTTTCCATTGGCGAAGGCGAAGTCTTCGGACTGGTGGGCGAATCCGGCTCGGGCAAATCCACAGTGGCGCGGCTGATCTCCGGCTTGTACACGCCATCCGAAGGCTCAGTCACGTTTGGCGGCACTGACCTCACGGCGCTCAAGGGCGAGAAGCAGCTGAACCCCTTCCGCCGGCAGATCCAGATGATCTTCCAGGACCCGTTCTCGTCGTTGAACCCGCGCATGCGCGTGCTGGACATCATTGCCGAGCCCATCCGCTTCCATAAGCTGGCGGCCAACGAAGCTGAAACGCGACGCATCGTCGCCAACCTGCTTGACGTCGTCGGCCTGGGCGACCGCGCCGCCGAACGCTTCCCGCACGAGTTCTCGGGCGGCCAGCGTCAGCGCATCTGTATTGCCCGCGCGCTCGCCACGCGTCCGCGATTCCTGATTTGCGATGAACCCACATCGGCGCTGGACGTTTCCATTCAGGCGCAGATTCTAAATCTGCTTAAAGACCTGCAAGAAGAGCTGGGCCTGACGATGCTGTTCATCAGCCACGACTTGCCCGTGATTCGCCAGATGTGCGATCGCGTTGGCGTCATGCGCTACGGCGAATTGCTGGAAGTGGCCGAAACGGAAAGCCTGTTCGATCACCCGCAACACCCCTACAGCCAACACCTGCTTGGGCTGATGCCCCGCCTGCAAACCATGTCCCGCAAGGGGCTGGATGTAGTGGAAGGCTGACGCCCGAGCGCAACCGGAGCGAGACATGACGGCGACACGACAGACCCTCTTCATCGGCGGCCAGGTATTTGATGGCGAGGGCAAGGTATTGCGCGATCACGGCGTGCTGGTCGAAGACAAGCGGGTGGCGCGCGTGGCGCCCGCCAGCGCATTCGAAGGCTATGCCGGGCTACAGATCAACACCACCGGCATGACGCTGATGCCCAGCCTGGCGGACTGCCACGTGCATCTGGTCTACACGGGCGGCGCCGATCCCAATGCGCAATTAAGCAAGCAGGGTCCGGCCCAGATCACGCTGACCGCGCTGGAGAACGCACAAGCCAGCTTGCGCGGCGGCGTCACAGCCTTGCGCGACTGCGGCGGCAAGGACTATCTGGAATTCGGCGTGCGCGACGCGATTGCGCGCGGCGTGTTTCCCGGCCCCACCATCAAGGCGTCTGGCCGCATCATCTGCATGACGGGCGGGCACGGCAACCGCATCGGCCGCATCGCCGACGGCTGTGAAGACGTCATCAAGGCCGTGCGCGAACAAGTCCACGCCGGCTGCGATCTCGTGAAGATCATGGCCACGGGCGGCGTCATGACGCCAGGCGTGAGCCCGATGGATGCGCACTACAGCTTCGACGAAATGAAGGCGGGCGTGCATGAAGCCAAACGCTTTCGCAAAAGCACGGCCAGCCACGCACAAGGCACGCAGGGCATCCTGAACGCAGTGCGTGCGGGCATTGATTCCATCGAACACGGCATCTTTATGGACGACGATTGCCTGCGCGAAATGCTGGAGGCCGAAACCTATCTGGTGCCCACCATCGCGGCGGTGCGCAACATCATCGCCAACGCCGACAACGGCATCCCCGCCTACGCGGTGGAAAAGGCGCGCGCCGTCGAACAGCGCCATCGTGAGTCGTTCCAGATGTACTACAAGGCTGGCGGCCGCATCGCGATGGGCACGGACGCGGGCACGCCCTTCAACCTGCATGGCGAAAACGCCATGGAGCTGGCCTACATGGTGGAGTTCGGCATGACGCCCATCGATGCGCTGATTGCCGGCACATCACGCGGCCACGACCTGATGGGCCTGACGGAACACGGCGTCATCGCCGATGGCAAGGTCGCTGATCTGCTGCTGGTGCAGGGCGACCCCACGGAAGACATTCTGAAGGCGGCCGACAAACGCTTTCATGTGGCGGTGCTGCGCAATGGTGAATTGGCGGCAGGGGCTTTGCCCTTCTGAACGGCGCCGGGATCAACCATGGAAAAAGCCGCCGCGCCCATCGGCGCGGCGGCTTTTTAATTGGCGTTGCAGGGGACTGCCCGCGCCTTAGCGCGCGCCACCCATCGCGCCGCTCATGACCATCATCAGGAACTGCTCAACCGGCATCTTCTTGCCGTTGAAGTCCACTTGGCCATCCGCGTAGTTCAGGTACGTCACGATGTTGTTGTTCTCGACCTTGGCCATGCCCATTGCGGTGGCCATGGTGCCGACCATTTCGGCCTGGCCCTTGGCGGTTTGCACGGCTTGTTCGGCCGGCACGCCGCGCATTTGCGGTTCGATGGCCATCAGGTCGCCCAGGTTGCCCTTGGACAGCACCAGCTTGGCGTCCAGCTTGCGCACGGCTTGCGTCAGCGTGTCAGACAGGTCACCTTCCATGGAAGCCGGCTTGGCCAGGTCCAGGTTCAGGTTGAACGTCGACGTGCCGTTGGCGGTGCGCACTTCCAGCGGCGCCACGGCCAGCGTCGGGTTGCCAGCCAGCAGCAGCTCAACGTTGGTCTTCAGCACCTGTTGCTCTTCCGGCGTGAACTCGGGCGTTTGCTGGTCGCCCTTGCTTTGCATCATGCGGCGCGAGGCGGCTTCATAGACGTCGTTCAGCGCCTTGAACGCCTTGGCGTCCAGCTTCTGCAGGTCGAGCGCCAGCTTCATGCCCGCCACGTCCTTGGCCTGCACGTTGATCATGCCGAAGTCCAGCGCCATCTTGGCGCCGATTGCCGAGCCGTTCTCCGTCACGTCGACGGCGATCGACGTGTCCTTGAACTGAACCGGCGGCTTTTCCTTCGAGGTGATCGTCCAGTCCTTGAACGTCAGCTTCTGGCTGCCCACGTACAGGTCGTTGGCCGACGGCGTCATGTCGCTGGTCAGCGTGATGCCTTGCAGGGCCATGCTGACGATGTCGCTGTTTTCGCTTTGGCCGGCCAGCACCAGCTTGTCGGTCTTCAGATCGAAGACGCCGTGCTTGGTGCCGGTGGCGTATTCCACGTTGCCGGTCATGCCCGAGAACGTCAGGCTGGTGTCGCCCTTGGTGACTTCGGCGGGAGCGACGTTGAACTTGCCGCTGATGTTCTTGCCGTAGCTGACGCTGTAGTGGCCGGTCACGGGCGTTGCGCCCTTGGACGCCGCGAACCATTCCTTGACGGTCGGGGTCTCTTCCAGCGCGAAGTCGCTGGCGACCATGGCGGGCATGAAGGCGCCGGACTTCAGGTTCGACAGGGGCAGGGGGCCGTGTGACAAGTGCTCGACGAACACCAGATCGCGGTCTTCGGCGGGCTTGCCTTCGGCGGCGGGCGTCGTGAACTTCACGCGGTAACGCGCGGTCGACGAAAACACGCCACGTTCGAACGACACCAGCTCAACGGCCGATGCGATGCCCCACTGGTCGCTGAGCTTCTTCAGTTCAACGTTGGCGTTGTCGATCGACTGCTTGACGAAGTCCTCGGCCTTTTGGCCCGTGAACCAGGCAGTACCCGTCCATACCGCGCCCAGAACGACGACAACGCCCACTAGTGCCGATTTCTTCATAGCGATCCTTTATTCTTCAAATGGATATAAGCGCACGGATTATAGGGAGTGCAGCCTAGGGAAAACACTTATTTCGTTCAGAGGCACTGCAATTTGTTACTTGGTGATACTGCGGTGTGTAATCCATTCGGTGCTGCAGCGCCACATCAGCTACAATCCCGCCGTGTGCTTTGCCAATCTGCACACGTCCGCTAGGCCCTTCGCTGCCAAGCTTCGCCCATCAGGGCGCTTCCCTTTTCTCCTTATTCGTCCGCCTGGATTGGAGTCTCTCAACTTGAGCGACGGGCTGCCGCTGGAGTTGTTTTGACTACCTCTTCCCCTTTTGCCGACCTCGGGCTGGCTGATTCCCTGTTGCGCGCCATTGCCGAAACCGGCTACACCGCGCCCACCCCCATTCAAGCCCAAGCCATTCCTCAAGTGCTGAAAGGCGGCGACCTGCTGGCCGCCGCACAAACCGGCACTGGCAAAACCGCCGGCTTCACGCTGCCCATTCTGCATCTGCTGTCGCAGCAGAAGCCGGAAGGCCGCAAGCCCGGCCGCCCCCGTTGCCTGATCCTGACCCCGACGCGTGAATTGACCGCGCAGGTGGCGGAATCGGTGCAAACCTACGGCAAGTACACCTCGCTGACGTCCATGGTGATGTTCGGCGGCGTCAACATCAACCCCCAGATTTCCGCGCTGCGCAAGCCGCTGGACATCCTGGTGGCCACCCCCGGCCGTCTGCTGGACCACTGCGGCCAGAAGACGGTTGATCTGTCGGGCGTGGAAATCCTGGTGCTGGACGAAGCCGACCGCATGCTGGACATGGGCTTCATCCGCGACATTCGCAAGATTCTCGCGCTGCTGCCCAAGCAACGCCAGAACCTGCTGTTCTCGGCCACGTTCTCGGACGAAATCCGCACGCTGGCGCGCGGCGTCCTGAACAACCCGGGCGAAGTCTCGGTCACCCCGCGCAACACCGCCACGGAACTCGTCACGCAGACGGTTCACCTGGTCGAACAGCACCACAAGCGCGATCTGATCAGCCACATCATCCGTGAAAGCGGCTGGCATCAGGTGCTGGTCTTCACGCGCACGAAGCACGGCGCAAACCGTCTGGCTGAAAAGCTGGTCAAGGACGGCCTGACCGCCGCCGCGATCCACGGCAACAAGAGCCAATCCGCCCGCACCCGTGCGCTGGCCGGCTTCAAAGACAGCACCGTGACGGTGCTGGTCGCGACCGACATCGCCGCCCGTGGCCTGGACATCGACCAGCTGCCGCAAGTGGTGAACTTCGAACTGCCCAACGTGCCGGAAGACTACGTGCACCGCATCGGCCGCACGGGCCGCGCAGGCGCCACCGGCGCCGCGGTCTCGCTGGTCGACAACAGCGAAATCAAGCTGTTGAAGGACATCGAACGCCTGATCAAGAAGACGATCGAGCGCAAGCCCGTGGAAGGCTGGACCCCGTCGCCCACCAGCGCCGCCGCCTTCGAACGCCAGGAACGCGATGAAGACGCGCGCAGCCCGCGCGGCGGCAATCGCAATGGCGGCGGCGGCCGTGGCGGTAACGCCGGCCGCGGCAATGGTGGCGGCGGTGCCGGCGCCGGCCGTTCGCGCCCCGCGCAAGGCCAACCCCGCGCCGCTGCTGGCGGCCGCGCCCCCGCGCCGGCCCGTGCTGGCGGCGAAGGCCGTGGCAATGGCGGCGCGCGTGATGGCAAGCCTGCTGACCGTCCGGCACACGCCGGCCGCGGCGAAAGCCGTCCGCAGCAAAGCCAGCGCCGTCCGGAGGGCTCTGGCCGTCCGGCTGGCAACGGCGGTTCGGGCCGCCCGTCCGGCGGTCCGCGCGCAGCCCTGCTCGGCAAGTAATTCCAAGCAGGTAATATCCCGGCACCCACATCCTGCGATCCAAGGACCCGCGCATCATGCCTTTATCCACCTGGTTGACGTTCTTCCTGGCCTCCTGGGCCATTTCGTTCTCACCTGGGGCGGGCGCGATTTCCGCGATGTCTTCCGGATTGAAGTACGGCTTCGCACGCGGCTACTGGAACACGGCCGGCCTGATCATGGGCATCCTGTTCCAGTTCGTCGTCGTGGCCGTAGGGTTAGGCGCGGTGCTGGCCACGTCCGAAATGGCCTTCAATGTGGTCAAGTACCTGGGCGTGGCTTACCTGATTTATCTTGGCGTGCGCCAGATCCGCACCGATGCCGCGCCCGTCGCGGTGGATGCGGGTGACCCCAAGCAGGCCTCGATCCGTGACCTCGTCATGCGCGGGTTCCTGATCAACACCATGAACCCCAAGGGCACGGTGTTCCTCTTGGCCGTGGTGCCGCAATTCGTGGACCCGGCGTTGGCGCTGACCCCTCAGTACGCCGCGCTGGCCGCCACGCTGGCTTTTACCGACCTCGTGGCCATGGGCGTGTACACGCTGCTGGCCGCGCGCGTGCTGCGCATGCTGCGAGACGCCAAGCACATCCGCTGGATGAACCGGACCTTCGGTTCGCTGTTCATCCTGGCGGGCGTTTTTCTGGCGTCATTCCGCCGTCATTCCTGACGCTGACCCCGTGGGGCACGCACCGGCAACGGTGCGTGCCCCATGCGTTTCATGCACGTCGCCGGACCGCACCGGCTGGAAGATGCGGCGTTAAGTAGAATCCCCCGATCATGAATATCCCTCAAGAAGTCGCGCGGCGCAGAACGTTCGCCATCATTTCCCACCCTGACGCGGGTAAGACCACGCTGACCGAAAAGCTGTTGCTGTTCGCAGGCGCGATTCAGATCGCCGGCAGCGTGAAAGCGCGCAAAGCGTCGCGCCACGCCTCGTCCGACTGGATGGAAATCGAAAAGCAACGCGGCATTTCCGTGGCGTCCTCGGTGATGCAGATGGAATACCGCGACTGCGTCATCAACCTGCTCGACACCCCGGGTCACCAGGACTTCTCTGAAGATACCTACCGGGTGCTGACGGCGGTGGACGCCGCGCTGATGGTGATCGACGCCGCCAACGGCGTGGAACCCCAGACGATCCGCCTGCTGCAGGTTTGCCGCGCGCGCAACACGCCCATCATCACGTTCATCAACAAGATGGACCGCGAAGTGCGCGAGCCGCTGGAACTGCTGTCTGAAATCGAAGGCCACCTGGGCATGGACGCCGTGCCGTTCTCGTGGCCGGTGGGCATGGGCAAAGCGTTTGGCGGCGTGTTCGACATCCGCCGCGACCGTATGCGCGTGTTCCGCCCCGGCCAGGAACGCCGTTCCGACAACGACGACGTCATCGAAGGCCTGAGCAACCCTGAAATCGCCCGCCGTTACGGCTCGGCATTCGACCAGGCCAGCGGTGAGATCGAACTCATCAACGAAGCCGCTCCCGCGTTTGACCGCGAGCAGTTCCTGGCCGGCAAGCAGACCCCGGTGTTCTTCGGTTCGGCCATCAACAACTTCGGTGTCCAGGAAGTGCTGGATGCGCTGGTCGACCACGCGCCGCCCCCGGGTCCGCGCATGGCGCTGCAACGCGAAGTGCTGCCCGAAGAGCCCAAGTTCACCGGTGTGGTGTTCAAGGTGCAAGCCAACATGGACCCCGCCCACCGCGACCGCGTCGCCTTCGTGCGCGTCAGCTCGGGCCGCTTTGAACGCGGCATGCGTTTGAAGGTGGCTCGCACCAACAAGGAAATGCGCCCGAACAACGTGGTGTCGTTCCTGTCGCAGCGGCGCGAGCTGCTGGACGAAGCCTATGCCGGCGACGTGATCGGTATTCCGAACCACGGCGTGCTGCAACTGGGCGACGTGCTGACCGAAGGCGAAACGCTGCAGTTCACCGGCCTGCCGTTCTTCGCCCCGGAACTGTTCCAGGCGGTGGAAGTAAAGGACCCGTTGCGCACCAAGCAACTGCGCACCGGCCTGACCCAATTGGGTGAAGAGGGCGCCATTCAGGTGTTCCGCCCCGAGGCAGCAGGCGGCTCCTTGCTGCTGGGCGCCATCGGCCAACTGCAGTTCGAAGTGGTCGCCCACCGGCTCAAGACGGAGTACGGCGCGGACGCCAGAATGCTGCCTTCCCGCTACACAATGGCACGTTGGATTACGTCTGAAAACCCGAAGGCGCTGCGCAAGTTCATGGATGCCAATGCGGCTCATATCGCCTATGATGTCGTCGATGCGGCGGCGTTTTTGATCAGTTCCCCTGCGCAGTTGCGCGTAGCCGAGGATCTGTATCCCGAAGTGAAATTCCATGCCATGCGCGAACACGGCGGCAAGGTTTTCGGGGACAAGGCGTAAACCCGTTCGGGTTCCGCACGGCAGATGAGGGTAGCAATGTCTTGGCGTTTATTATTCGCAACGCTCCTGATCGCGCTTGGCGCGTCGGCCTGGGGCGGAATTCAATTGGGTGACTGGCTGGTGGCGCATGCGCCGCCCGCCGCACCTGCTCCTGGTCAGGACGCGGCAGCTTCGCAGCAGCCCGTTCTGGACGCCAACGGACGTCCGTATGTGGCGCAGCCTCCGCAGCCGCGCATTGACGGCACGTTGGGTGTGCCGGATAAGCCGGCCGACCGGCAATGGCAAGTCAATACGGTGTCGTTGTTTGACACCGTCAGCGATCCGGCCGTCAAACTTTCCCGCGAACGCATCACCCCGGAACAGGCTCGCGAAATCGCAGCCGCTTCTGAAGTGCCGCTGCCGTCGGGCACGTCTGACGTGACCACGATGGATCTGCAAGTACCCGGCACCTCTACCGCCATCAATGGCGGCCAGGCGCAAGCGGGCGGCTACGGCACCCCGCAAATGGTGCAAGCGCCTCCGCCCCCGCCCAATACGTCGCCGGCACCCGGCGCGCCGGGCTGGCAAGACGCGCTCAAGCGCGAACTGGCCCAATGCGCGACCCAAGGCTTCTTCGAACGCCCGTCGTGCTCGTGGAACGCGCGCAATAAATACTGTGCGCCTAACCGCGCCTGGGGCACGATGGCCGAATGCCCGGCCCGCCCGCAGTAAGCCCGATCCGCAGCTGATGCTGCAAAAAATAATGGCGCCCCGTGGGGCGCCATTATTTTTTGCCTTGGCAGATAACGCGTGCGCGTTATTCCGGCACGGACATCTGGCTTTGCAGGTAGTTCTGAATACCGACCTTGTCGATCAGATCGATCTGCGTTTCCAGATAATCGATGTGCTCTTCGGTGTCGTCCAGGATGTCCTGGAACAGATCGCGCGAGACGTAATCACGCACCGATTCACAGTAGGCAATCGCTTCCACGACGGTGGCGTGCGCGGCTTGTTCCAGCTTCAAGTCACAGGCCAGCAGCTCGGGCACGTCTTCACCGATCAGCAGCTTGTGCAGGTCTTGCAGGTTGGGCAGGCCATCCAGCATGAAGATGCGGGCGATCAGGCGATCCGCGTGCTTCATTTCACCGATGGATTCTTCGTACTCGTGCTTGCCCAGCTTGTCGAAGCCCCAATGATTCAGCATGCGGGCATGCAGGAAATATTGGTTGATGGCCGTCAGTTCGTTGGTCAGTTGCTTGTTCAGAAACTGGATGACGGTTTTGTCGCCTTTCATAATGGACTCCTTGCAGTCAGGCGCGACGCGAGTGCATCGCGACAGAGGAGCGCACGATGCCGCGCGTACGCAACCCCGGCAGACTACCATCAGCCGGCAGGCCGCGCCTAGCCTTGCGCTGCATTTGGTAAACCGCTTTAGAACCGCTACAAGAAAGCGATACGCCAATGAGAATGAGTATGCGTGCGTGATGCCTTGCACAGACAAGGCAACGGTTATGCGGCCTGTGCGGCATCGATGTGCGGGAATCGACCCCTATATTGCTCGCGCCATGTTCAATATCGCGCAGCCAACCGACGAATATCGACCTGAAGATGGCGTTATGTGCTTCGTTGCATATCGGCAACCCAAACGCGCCCAAACCTCACATTCTGTCTTGCGAGCCGATCAGGCCGCTTTGCGCGTGGTCAACCAGATGCCGAATGCAATCGGCACAATGCCCAGCAAATCCAGCCACGACACCGGTTCGCGCAGCACCAGCCAACCAAATAACAAGCCCAGCGGCGGCATCAGAAAGTGCAGCGCGCTGGCCGATGTGGCGCTGGCGCGAGTCAGGATCATGAACCACAGGTAGTACCCGCCCATCGACACCGCCACGATCATGTAGGCCATGCTCCACGCGAGGCTCGCGGTCAGGCGCGCATCGCCCAGGCTTTCGTTCATCAGCGCGAAAGGCAGCAAGGCCACGGCCGCTGCCAACGATTGAATGCCGGTCGCCGTCCACAGGCCCGCCTGCGGCTTCAAGCGCTTGTAGAGCAGCGTACCGGCCACGAGCGCAATCAGGCCACCCGTGACGAGCAGCGTGCCATGCAGGTCCTCCTGCATGCCGCTCAAGCGCGACCGCAGCACCAGCGCCACGCCCGCCAGCCCCAGGCACAAGCCCAGCAGCTTGCGCCAGCTGAGTTGCTCTCCCAGCACTGGCCCCGCCAACACGCCGATCAACAAGGGGTTGGTGCTGATCAGCACAGCGGTGAAGGCGGATGACACGGTGATCATCCCGGACCAGCTCAGGCCCAGGTACAGCGCGTTGTTCAGCACGCCCAACAGAATCAGCGCGACCAAGTCACGCGCGCTGGGCCGCTTGCCTTGGCGGCTGGCCACGGCGATGCCCAGCATCAAGGCGCCGGCGATCAGGAAACGGATGGTCAGAAGCGTCAGGGGCGGGCAGTCCCGCACCGCGATTTTGGCCGCCGCAAAGGCGGAACTCCACAAGAAGCAGAATGCGGCGATCGGCACCCAACTGATCCCCGGCGCGCCGTTGGCGGTCGAGGCGGTGGAAACGGCAGGCGTGGCCTTCATCGGAGATCCAGGTGGACAGGGCGCCACGCATGCCGCGTGGAGCAGGCATTCTGCGCGCCTGCCCAGGCGTGCGCAACCCATCACCGGGCGGATCGCAATGGCCGGGAGGTTCTAAGAAAGCGGGGGGATCTTGCGGGAGGAAATGCGGAGCGACGGGGCGCGGGTGAAATGCGGAAAGAATGCGGAAAGAATGCGGGAAGAAAACAGCGCGGCCCGCTGCGTCAGGCAGCGAGCCGGAAATTGCGGGTCAAGCTCAGCCTGCGGCGACCAGCGGAATGGGGAAGCTGCTGTTGTTGGCAGCCGCACCCGACTCCACGAGCGTGGCAGGAGCATTGACCGGAACGGCAATGGAGCGGACGTCGCATACGCTGGAGCAGCGGCCGCCTGGCAGGTATTCGGCGGCGGTTGCCGCGCAGCAGCCGCAGCACGTGGCTACGCCCAGCTCGAATTGCAGGTCGGACAGGGTCGTCGCGCCTCCGTCCACGCTGGCGCGGACTTGGCGTTCGGTGATGGCATTACATACGCAAATGTACATGCGAATGATTATCGAAAATTATTCAGCGGATGACAAGTCCCCTGCGATAAAAAAATTTGCAACGGATTTGTCACGCAAGCCCTTGAAAGATTGGACGAATCTTAAAAAGATTCGTCCCCTATTTCAACGCGCCGAGGCCTGCGCCTTGCGCACCGTTGCGGGGGCAATCCGCAGCGCTTCGCGGTACTTTGCCACCGTCCGGCGGGCGATCACTATCCCCTGATCGGCCAGTTTTTGCATGATCTGGCTGTCGGACAAGGGCTTGGCTCGGTTCTCGTCTGCCACCATTTGGCGGATAAACGTCTGCACCGCGGTGGCCGAGGTGGCGTCGCCGCCATCCGTGGAAACGCCCGCGCCAAAGAAGCGCTTGAGCTCCAGCGTGCCAAACGGAGTGAGCATGTACTTCTGCGTTGTGGCCCGTGAAATGGTCGATTCGTGCAAACCAAGCTCGCCCGCGATGTCTTTCAGAATCAGCGGACGCATGGCCGATGGCCCCTGGCTGAAGAACGCAGTCTGGCGTTCAACAATGGCTTGAGCCACCCGCAGGATGGTGTCAAAGCGCTGTTCGACGTTGCGGATCATCCATCTGGCCTGCTGCAACTGGGATTGCAGCCCGGCATGCGCGGATTCTTTCTGGTTGCCCAGCATCTGCGCATACAGCCCGTTGATCTGCAGGCGCGGCACGGCGGCGCTATTAAGCGTCACCTGCCAGCCGCGCCGGGTTTTACGCACGATGACGTCCGGCACGGCATAGTCGGCAGCCGGCACGGTCCAGGCGCGGCCCGGGCGCGGCTCCAACCGCAGGATCAGTGAATGCGCGGCGCGGAAGGTGGGGTCGTCACAGCCAGCGGCTGCGCACACACGTGCGGCGTTGCCCGTCGCCAACAAGGGCAGGTGCTGCGCACAGATCTGACGCGCGCACGCCAACACGGCGGGGTCCGCGGCTTCGGGCAGGCGGGTCAGGTCGGGGTTGCGCAGCTGCAACAGCAGGCAGTCGGCCATATCGCGGGCCCCGATGCCAACCGGGTCGAACGATTGCAACAGCGACAATGCCGCGCGCAGCTCGTCCAGGTCAGGCTCCATTTCGGCGGGCAGCCAGCTGAGGATTTCTTCCAGGGGAGACCCCAGGTAGCCGTTCTCATCCAGCTCGTCGATCAGCAGCCCCGCCAGCGCGGCGTCTCGCGGCGCCGCGCGCGTCAGCATCAGCTGGCCCAGCAGGTGCTCGCGCAGCGTATCGGGCCGCGCCGCCTCGGGCGGGCCGGAATCGTCATCGGAATAGACCCCGCCCGAACCCGGCATTTCGTCCACCGGCGTTTCGCGTTCGGCCGCCGGCTCGTCGTCCTGCACGGAAGATTCGCGCTCGGACTCGGCTTGCGCCTCGGCCGCGGGCGTGTCGTCTTCACGTTCCAGCAGGGGGTTGTCCGAGAGCACTTGCGAGATCTCGGCCTCGAGGTCGAGCGTAGACAACTGCAACAATCGTATCGATTGTTGTAGCTGAGGGGTCAGCGTCAAATGCTGGCCAGGTCGCAGTTCTAAAATTGGACGGGTCATAGGTACAATATTTTGCATGATGAATCTGACTTCGCCCGCAAGCGTTCGCCAGGACAGCCGACTTATCGGCCAGACCCTGCTCAAATTGGCGCTTCCCCGACTCGTTGTGCGCGCGATAGTCATCGCTGTCGCCGTCGTCCTTTGGTATCTGGTCGCCTCGTGGATACTGGATTTCGGCAAACGCATGAACTACGACTTCCTGCATACCCTGGGCCAGCCCACCCAGGACATGGCGCAGAAAGTGAATCCGTATATCTGGTGGGTCGTCGCCGCCATCTGGACCTTGATCGTCTTCTTCTCGGTGCGCGCCTGGTTCTCGGCCAGCCTGGCCTCGGGCGCGGCAACGCCGGTGGGTACCGATGTGCTGGCTGAACTGGCGCCGAACCTGTCGGAAGAGTCTCTCGGCGTGCTGCGCTGGACGTGGGGCGACCGCCAAGAGCCCTTCACTGTAGGCGACTTGCGCCGCTCACTGTCTGAAATTCGCCACAATCGCATCGGCAAGATCGCGATGGTGGCCGAACAGGCGCAAATTCTGGAAGGCGCCGCGAGCCGCCCCACGCGCGATCCGCGCGACGATGGGCGCCGCGAGCCGCGCAGCGAAGTCCGCGGTGAGGTCCGTGGCGAACCCCGCGGCGACCGCTACGTCGAACCGCGCATCGGGCCGGCCCGCTAAGCGCCGAACGCATCACACGCAGACTTCAGGCCGCCCACAAGGCGGCCTGTTTGTTTCAGTCCTCTGCCAGCCGGCTTTTTCTATACTGGCCCCTCCAGGCTCGCGCAACCGCGGGCCGCGCACACACCAAACAATATCTACCGGCACCGAGACAGGCCGGATGCGCGGCCGGCCCCTGGAGTTGTTCATCATGTTCCGACCCCCTGTCCGGTATGCCGCCGGCCTGTTGTTGGCCTGTTCGGCCGCGTTCGCTGCCACGCCGGCCCTGGCCGCCTGGCCTGACAAGCCCATCACCTTCGTCGCCCCGTTCAGCGCGGGCGGCGCCAATGACCTCGTTGCGCGGATCATCGCGAAAGCGGTGGGTTCGACTTTGAACCAGACGGTCATCGTAGAAAACCGTCCCGGCGCAGGCGGCGTCGTGGGCGCTGCGCACGTCGCACGCAGCGGCGCTGATGGCTACACATATCTGGTCGGCAGCAACGGCACCGTCACCAACAGCCTGATCCGGTCAGACCAGCCCTACAAAGATGAAGAGCTGACGCCTGTGGCGCTGCTGTCCATCACGCCGTCCGTCATTGTGGCCAACCCGTCCAACCCCGCCAAAGACCTGAAGGACTTCGTTGCGCGCGCCAAACAGGCCAAGACCGAACGCATCACGTTTTCCACCGCCGGTAACGGCAGCACGCCGCATTTCGTGGCGGAGATGGTCAAGGAGGGGACTGGCCTGCCCGTGGAGCCCATTGCCTACAAGAGCGGTTCGGAAGGCGTGACGGCGGTGATCGGCAACCAGGTCGACGCCACCTCGGAAGCCAGCATCGTGACGCTGCCACTGATCCAGAGCGGCAAGCTCAAGGCGCTGGCCACGACCTGGGACAAGCGCATGGCCAGCGCGCCCGACATTCCGACGACCGCCGAACAAGGCTTCCCGGCCATTCGCATCGGCCACTGGGCAGGCTTGTTCGCACCCGCTGGGACGCCGGCCGACGTATTGGACAAGATGAACGCCGCCGTCGAAAAATCTTTGCAGACCAAAGAAGTGCAGGACGCCTTGCGCCAAAGCAGCATCGAACCGGGCGGTGGCTCGCGCGCAAGCTTCGTTGAATTCGCAGCAAGTGAGCGCGAACGTCTGGGTAAAGTCGTGAAAAACGGGCATATGCAGACGCAGTAACTTCGTCTGATTTCTGGCCAAACCCGCGCGGGGATGCGATGCGTCCCCCGCTTTTTCTGTTTGCGCTGGCTGGCAAAGTGTGTTTGACTAGCAACCTATGGCCGCTTACCGCACCTCCCTCGCGATTGCCACCGGACGCTCCGCCGCTCCGGTCGCCGGCCTGCGCGCTCGTTCCTTCAACGCCGCCGCGCTATCGCTATACCTACCGATCGGTTGCCGGGCCTAGTGTCCCCGTGGTAGCTCGGCAGCCACGTTTGCCACACGCGATTTCCCCTTTTTAGATGTGAATCCTGCCGGTCAATCACGGCAAATCCAGGCACAAGACCGTCATCCGGTCATACGTGCCGCCGAGACTTAGTGCTCCCGGGATTCAAAAGAAACCGATCGAGGTGTAGTAATGATGCTTGCCAACCCCGCCACCAAATACGTCCCCTTCGCGCCCTTTACCCGCGATTTCTCCGAACGCACCTGGCCCAGCCGCCGCATCACCAAGGCGCCGATCTGGATGAGCACGGACTTGCGCGACGGTAACCAGGCCCTGATCGAACCCATGAGCGTCGAGCGCAAGCTCCGCTTCTTCGAACAGCTGGTGAAGATCGGCTTCAAGGAAATCGAAGTGGGTTTCCCGTCGGCCTCCCAGACCGACTTCGATTTCGTGCGCAAGCTCATCGATGAAAAGCGCATTCCCGACGACGTGACCATCATCGTGCTGACCCAGTCGCGTGAAGATTTGATCAGCCGCACCGTGGAAGCCGCCGCGGGCGCCAAGCAAGCCATCGTCCACATGTACAACGCGTGCGCACCGGCCTTCCGCAAAGTCGTGTTCAACATGACGAAGGAAGAGATCAAGGGCATCGCCACCACCGGCACCCGCCTGATCAAGCAATACACGTCGCAGCGCCCGGAAACCAAGTGGAGCTACGAGTACTCGCCCGAAGTGTTCAGCACGACTGAACCCGAATTCGCGCTGGAAGTCTCGGATGCCGTGGCCGACGTCTGGCAGCCCACGCCCGATCACAAGATGGTGTTGAACCTGCCCGCCACGATCGAGGCCACCAGCCCCAACTTGTACGCCGACCAGATCGAGTGGATGCACAAGAATCTGGCCCGCCGCGACAGCATCGTGCTCAGCGTGCACCCGCATAACGACCGCGGCACCGCCGTGGCCGCCGCCGAATTTGCCGTGATGGCCGGCGCCGACCGCATCGAAGGCTGCCTGTTCGGCAGCGGCGAACGCACGGGTAACGTTGACCTTGTCACGCTCGCCTTGAACCTCTACACGCAAGGCGTGCACCCGGGGCTGGACTTCTCCGACATCGACGAAGTGCGCCGCTGCGCCGAATACTGCAACCAATTGCCGGTGCACCCGCGCCACCCGTACGCGGGCGACCTCGTCTTCACCGCGTTCTCCGGTTCGCACCAGGACGCCATCAAGAAGGGCTTCGCGCTGCAAGCAGCCGACGCCGTTTGGGAAGTTCCGTACTTGCCGATCGACCCCGCCGACCTCGGCCGCAGCTACGACGCCGTCATCCGCGTGAACAGCCAATCGGGCAAGGGCGGCGTGTCGTACCTGCTTGAACAGGAACATGGCCTGGTCTTGCCGCGCCGCTTGCAAATCGAATTCAGCCGCGCCATTCAGCGCGTCACCGACGAGACCGGCCGCGAAGTCACCGCTGACGACGTGCACACGATCTTCAACCGCGAATACCTTGAACAGAAGTCGCCGTGGAAGCTGATCCGCCACCGCATCGACGGCAATCCGTCGGCCGGCGAAGGCCAGCACTTCAGCATCGAAGCCGAACTCGAATACAACGGCGAACGCCGCATCGTGACCGGCAAGGGCGACGGCGCCATCTCGGCCTTTGTGGCCGCGCTGGACGTGCCCGTGCGCATCATGGACTACCACGAGCACGCCATCGGCACCGGCACCGACACGCGCGCCGCTTCCTACGTGGAACTGCGCGTGGGTGAATCCAGCACGGGCTTTGGCGTGGGCATCGACCGCGACATCGTCACCGCGTCGTTCCAGGCTGTGCTGAGCGCCGTCAACCGCCACATCAACTCGGGCGCCGTCACGGCGGCCGAAACGGAAACCGCCGAGACCGCGTAATCCGCATCTCTGGCCTCCAGTAAGCGCCTGACGCAAGCCCGAAACATGGGCTTGCGGCCCCCAAGAACACACCGCTTCTTGGCGCGGCAAGGCAACAAAAAAGCCCGCCTTATCTGGCGGGCTTTCTGCTTTCAACGCACCGGTTTCAGCCGCGCGGCCACATGTCGGATGCGCCGATGTCAGGCGTGTTTGCGGCCAGCAACTGCTTGTGCACCCACGCGCCGATGGCCAGCGTGCGGTAGTCGTCGTAGCGCTGCCCGATCAGCTGCAAGCCAACGGGCAAGCCTTGCGGGCCGGTTGCAAAGGGCAGGTTCAGGCAGGGCAGGCCAAACAGCGTCCAGGCGCGCGAGAACTGCGGGTCACCCGTACCCAAGTCAGCGAAAGGCGCTTCGCCCGCCGCGCTGGGCGCTAGCACCACATCAAATTCATCGAACCAGCTGTTTACCCGCGCGCGGGATTCTTCAGCACGCGCCAGATTTCGGATGTGTTCCTCTGCCGTGATCTGCGCGCCCGCTTCCAGCACCGCTTGAATCTTGGGGCTGAGCTGGCTGGCGTGTTCCAAGCGTTCGTAAGCCAACGACTGCGAGGCCTCGAACGCCATGATGTCGGCATGCAGCTGCACCAGCATGCAGTCCTGCGGCGGCAGCGGTACTTCTTGCACGAAGGCGCCTGCCCGCGACAACGTGGCGGCGGCCTGTGCGAAGGCTTCCTTGGTTTCGGCCTGCGCATGCCGCCATTGCAGCGTGCGGCACATGCCGATGCGCGGCTTGCCCTCGTAAGCCAGATTCAGCAAGCGCGGGTCACGCATCATGACCGACGCGAACAGCGCCACGTCCGGCACCGAGCGCGCGAAGCCGCCCACCGTGTCCAACGATTCAGCCAGACTCTTCACGCCGGCTCGCGGCACCGCACCAAAGGTCGGCTTGAAGCCCACGATGCCGCAGTACGACGCGGGGCGGATGATGGAGCCCGCGGTTTGCGAACCCAGCGCAAACGGCACCATGTCGTCAGCCACCGCAGCGGCCGAACCGCTGGACGAGCCGCCCGGCGTGTAGGCCTCGTTGCGTGGGTTGCGGGTGGGGCCGGCTTGATAGGTCGCGAATTCCGTGGTGACCGTCTTGCCAACCACTACTGCGCCTGCGCCACGGCACAACGCCACGGCGGCGGCATCCAGGCCGGGGCGGTGGCGTTCATAAATGGGGGAGCCGTAGCGGGTGGGCAGGTCGAACGTGTCGAACAGGTCTTTCACGCCGATCGGCAAACCATGCAATGGCCCGCGCAAGGCGCCGCTATCGAGCACTTGCGCATGGTCCAGCGCCGCCTGCTTTTGCAGCGCCGTCCACGCATGGATGGTGTTTTCGCGCTGCTCGATGCGGGCAAAGCAGGCCCGCACCAATTGCACCGCAGTTAACTCGCGCCGTTGCAGCTTGTGCGCCGCTTCCAGCGCGCCAAGTCTGTTTAAGGCAGTAGACATGATCCTTTCCTCTTTACCGGAGCCGCGCATCACGCGTGGCAGCTGAACTCCGCACCCGGTCCCCTTGACCGAGGGTCTGTCCTGGCTTGCCCCGCGCGATGGGCGACGAGGTTAAAGCGGACTGATCCCAACCATTGTGCGCGTTGCGTCAATTAGGAAAAACACCGAAAACACCTTGTTTTACGGGGTAAACCGACTGCGCTGCGCCATGGCTTTCTGTTGTTGCGGCGTCACCAGCATAGCGCAAACCCGTGCAATACAAAGGTCATATTTGTCTTGTAAGATGAAATCGTTTTCAGTAAACCGACAGCAATATAGATATGGCTACGCGCCCGTCGCCCCGCTTTTCCATCATTGAAGTGGCTCGCAAGGCGGGGGTTTCTCCGGCAACGGTGTCGCGCGCGTTCAACCAGCCCGAGATCGTGCACCCCGACACGCTGGCGCATATTCGCAATGTGGCCAAGCGCGCCGGCTTCCGTCCGAACCGCGTCGGCCGCAGCCTGCGTTCGGGCAGCACGCGCACCATCGGACTGATTCTCCCCACGCTGTCGAATCCCGTCTTCGCCGAGTGCTTTGAAGGCGCGGAACGGCGTGCGCGCGAATCGGGCTATAGCGTGATGCTGACCGCCACCGGCTACGACCCCGCCGTGGAATCGGCAGCGGTGCAAGGGCTGATGGACCATCAGGTGGATGGCCTGATCCTGACCGTGGCCGACGTCAACAAAAGCGCCACGCTGGACGATCTGGACAGCTCTGGCATGCCGTACGTGCTGGTCTACAACGAATCCAACACGCATCCGTTCGCGTCCGTCGACAACCGCGCGGCAGCCAGCGACATGGTCGCGCACCTGGCCGCGTTGGGCCATCGCCGCATTGCACTGGTGACGGGTCCGCTGACGGCGTCCGACCGTGCGCGCCGACGGTTGACCGGCGCGCGCGCCTGCGCCAAGAAGCTGGGCCTGGACACCGTGCAGCACATCGCCATGAGTTCACACACGGGCAGCGACGCCGACGTGCTGAAAGCCGCGCTGCGCGGCAAGCAGGCGCCCACGGCGCTGTTCTGCTCGAACGACCTGCTGGCCACGGCCGTCATCGCCGACCTGGTGGCGCTTGGACTGCGCGTGCCCGCCGATATTTCCGTCAGTGGCTTTGACGGCATGCGATTCGGCGCCTTGCTGACGCCGCCCTTGACGACCGTGGCGCAGCCCAGCGACGGCATCGGACAAACCGCGTGCTCGAATCTGCTGGCGCAGATTCACGGCCAGCCGCCCCAATCGAATCGCCTGCCGCACTGCATCGTGGTCGGCGGCACCGCGGCCGCCGTGCGCCGCTGATCCCATCCCTTCCGACATTCCGCACGCATCATGCTCATCGCACAAATCACCGACCTGCACATGCGCACCCCGGGCGACAAGGCCTACGGCATCATCGACCCGGCTGCGTTTCTGGCACCTGCCGTGCGCGCGCTCAATGCCCTGACGCCGCGCCCCGACTGCGTACTGATCACGGGCGACCTGACCGACCTTGGCCGCCCGCACGAATACGCGGTCCTGCGCGAACAACTGCAAGCGCTGGAGATTCCGTACTTTCTCTTGCCCGGCAATCATGACGACCGCGCACAGCTGCGCGCCGCCTTCCCCGACCATGCCTACCTGCAAGATGGCGGCGACTTCATCCAGTACGCCATCGAAAACTATCCGCTGCGCATGCTGGCGCTGGACACGGTGGTGCCAATGAAGAGTCATGGCGAGCTATGCCAAGACCGCCTGGACTGGCTCGCCGCGCGCCTGGCGGAGCAACCCGACCGGCCCACGCTGGTGCTGATGCACCATCCGCCATTCCTGACGGGCATCGAACACATGGACGCCATCGGCCTGTTGGCCGGCGCGCCGGAACTGGAACGCATCATCGCGCGCTTTCCGAACGTTGAACGCGTGCTGTGCGGGCACTTGCACCGCACCATCTTCCAGCGCTTTGGCGGCACCATTGCGTCGACCTGTCCCGGCACCGCGCATCAGTTGGCGCTGGAGCTGGGGCCGCGCCCCACGCTGCAATACATCATGGAACCGCCGGGCTACCAGCTGCATTGGTGGCAAGGCAAGAACCTCGTCACCCACCACGCCGTTATCGGGGATTACCCCGGGCCTTATCCGTTTGCCTGAGCCGTAGAACGGGGGCTATAACCCCCGGGCATTGCCACGAATCCGTCATGTTTGCGCTGCACAATGAAAAGGTTTTCATAACAGGCAACAATGCGGATCTAACAATTAGATCGTCGAGACAGCATGTCATCCATCGTTCTGGATAACCTCACCAAACAGTATGGCGGCGCCGCCGCGATTCACGGCGTGAGCTTCACCGTGCCAGCGGGCAGCTTCACGGTGCTGCTGGGGCCGTCAGGCTGCGGCAAGTCGACCACGTTGCGCATGATTGCCGGATTGGACACGCCCACCTCGGGCACCATCCACATCGGCGACCGCGACGTCACCCAACTGCCGCCGGCCAAACGCCGCATATCGATGGTGTTCCAGTCGTATGCGCTGTTTCCGCATCTGTCGGTGCGCGAAAACATTCTGTTCGGCCTCAAGGTGCGCAAGGAACCGGCGCGTGATTTTGACCGCCGCCTGCAACGCGTGGCCGGGCTGTTGGGCCTGGGCCATCTGCTGGACCGCAAGCCTTCGCAATTGTCGGGCGGCCAGCAGCAACGCGTAGCGCTGGGCCGCGCGGTGATTTCGGAAGCGCCGGTGTGCCTGATGGATGAGCCGCTGTCGAACCTGGATGCGCAGCTGCGTCACGAGATGCGCCGCGAGATCCGGGCGTTGCAGCAAGACCTGGGCATCACGATGGTGTACGTGACGCACGACCAGACCGAAGCCATGAGCATGGCGGATCAGGTGGTGCTGTTGCGCGGCGGCCAGATCGAACAGCACGATACGCCCGACGCCTTGTACGCGCGTCCGGCCAGCGAATTTGCGGCGCGCTTCATCGGCACGCCCCCCATGAATCTGATCGGTCTGGCGAGCCTGCAAGACGCCACCGTCATCGCCGGCACGCAGGGCCCCGTCATCGCGAATGCGCCGGCGGGTGCGGTCAAGCTTGGCGTGCGCCCCGAACACATCCGCATTGATGGCGACGGCATTCCCGCCACGGTGGAAAGCGTCGAGTACTTCGGCGCGGACTCCATCGTGGTCTGCCGCGTCGGCGATACCAGCGGCGTGGCCGTGCGCGTCGGCGGCCATTTACGCGCCCGTGCAGGCGAGGCCTTGCGCCTGTCCTGGCAGGACGCGCAGCAGCATTTCTTTGCCGCCGATTCGGCGGTCATCAACACCGTCGGGCGCTAGAAGACGCCCACATCCACAGGAAGGAAACGCCACCATGCGACGCATCGTACTGAAGACCCTGGCCGCCAGCCTGGCCGCCGCCTGCCTGTCCCTGCCTGTGCAGGCGCAGAACAAGCCCGTAGAAGTCGAGTTCTATTACCCGGTTGCCGTCGGCGGCCCGATCACGAAGATCGTTGACGACATGGTGGCGGACTTCCAGAAGGAAAATCCCGACATCAAGATCAAGCCGATCTACGCCGGCTCGTATCAGGATTCCATCGCCAAGGCGCTGACGGCGCTCAAGGGCGGCACGCCGCCGCAGCTGGCCGTGCTGCTGTCCACCGACATGTTCACGCTGATCGACGAAGACGCCATCGTGCCGATCGATTCGCTGGCGAAAAGCGACGCCGACAAGAAATGGCTGGGCGGCTTCTATGACGCCTTCATGCAGAACAGCCGCTCGGGCGGACACACCTGGGGCGTGCCGTTCCAGCGTTCGACCATCGTCATGTACTACAACAAAGACCTGTTCAAGGCCGCGGGCCTGGACCCCGAGCGCGCGCCCGCCACGTGGGCAGAGCTGGTCGACTACGGCAAGAAGCTGACCAAGCAGGATGCGTCCGGCAACACCACGCAATGGGGCATCGAGATCCCGTCGGGCGGCGCGTTCGCGTACTGGCTGTTCCAGGCGCTGACCACGCCCAACGGGGCCATCCTGATGAACGAGGCGGGCAACGAGGTCTACCTGGACAAGCCGGCGGTGGTGGAAGCCGCGCAGTTCTGGCGCGACCTGTCGGCCAAGCACAAGATCATGCCGACCGGCACCATCGATTGGGGCACCACGCCGAAGGACTTCCTGGAGAAGAAGGCGGCCATGGTCTGGACCACCACCGGCAACCTGACCAACATCCGCAAGAACGCCGACTTCCCGTTTGGCGTGGCCATGATGCCGCAGCAAAAGCGCGGCGGCAGCCCGACGGGCGGCGGCAATTTCTACATCTTCAAGAGCGGCACGCCGGCGCAACAGCAAGCCGCGCTGAAGTTTGCGCAGTGGGTCACGACGCCGGAACGCGCCGCCGACTGGAGCATCGCCACGGGCTATGTCGCCGTGACGCCGGCCGCCTGGCAAACCGAAAAGATGAAGAAGTATGCGCAGGAAGTGCCGGCAGCGGCGGTCGCGCGCGACCAGTTGGAAGTCAGCGTGGCGGAGTTCTCCACGCATGAAAACCAGCGCGTCACCAAGACCCTGAACGACGCGCTGCAAGCGGCGCTGACGGGGTCGAAGACGCCGCAGCAAGCGCTGACCGACGCCCAGCGCGAGGCCGATCGCATCCTGCGTCCTTACAAGTAAACCGACAAGCACGATGAGCCGCTCTTTGAATGCGCTTTATGGCTGGCTGCTGTTGCTGCCAGCCATCGTGCTGCTCGCCGCGTTCACGCATTACCCGGCGGTGGCGACGCTCTGGCACAGCTTTTTCTCCACGCCCAAAGGCGCGCGCCCGGCGCGCTTTGTGGGCCTGGATAACTATGCCGTCATGCGTGACGATCCGGTGTTCTGGCAGTCGCTGTGGAACAACCTGTGGTTTGCGCTGGGCACGATCCCCACGTCAATCGGCATTGCGCTGATCATGGCGCTGTGGGTAAACCGCAATCTGCGCGGGCGCGGCTTTTTGCGCATGGCGTACTTCACGCCGACGGTGCTGCCGATGGTGGCGGTGGCCAACATCTGGCTGTTCTTCTACACGCCGCAGTACGGGCTGATCGCGCAGGTGATGGGCTGGTTCGGTTCGCCCGGCCCCAACTGGCTGGGTAACCGCGACACGGCGCTGCCGGCGCTGATGCTGGTGACGGTGTGGAAGGAGTCGGGCTTCTTCATGATCTTCTACCTGGCCGCCTTGCAGACGGTGTCGCCGTCGCTGCGCGAGGCCGCCATGCTGGAAGGCGCATCACGCTGGCAGTATTTCCGCCGCATCCTGTGGCCGCTGCTGATGCCCACCACGCTCTTCGTGCTGATCAATGCGCTGATCAACGCGTTCCGTCTGGTGGACCACGTGGTCGTCATGACGCGCGGCGGGCCGGACAACGCCAGCACCTTGCTGCTGTATTACATCTACCAGGTGGGTTTCAGTTTCTGGGACACGGCCTACGCCGCCACGCTGACCGTCGTGTTGCTGGTGGTGCTGGCGCTGACCGCGCTCATCAAGTTCCGCTGGCTGGATCGCAGGACGCACTATCAATGAAAGACAAGCTCGATACCCTGGGCGCGTGGGCGCTGGGCCTGTTGTGGATTCTGCCGCTGGCCTACGCCATGTGGGCGGCGTTCCACCCGCCGGCCTATGCGACCCGCTTTGAACTGTTCGCCCCGCTGACGCTCGATAACTTCGCCCGCGCCTGGCAGGCCGCGCCGTTTCCGCGCTACTTCCTGAACACCTTCCTGCTTGTCACGATGGTGCTGGCGGCGCAGCTGGTGCTGTCCACGCTGGCCGGCTACGCGTTCGCGCGCTTCGAGTTTCGCGGCCGCGATTTCGTCTTCATGCTGGTGCTGTTGCAGCTGATGATCATGCCGGACGTGCTGCTGGTGGAGAACTACCGGTCAATGAGCCAGCTGGGCATTCGCGATACGGTGTTCGCGATCGGCCTGCCGTACTTTGCGTCGGCCTTTGGCATCTTCCTCTTGCGCCAGACGTTCAAGACGGTGCCGCGCGAGCTTGAAGAAGCCGCGCGCATGGAAGGCGCGAACGCCATGCAGATTCTGTGGAAGGTGTACGTGCCGCTGGCCAAGCCGATCTACGTGGCCTATGGGCTGGTGTCGGTCAGCCACCACTGGAACAACTTCCTGTGGCCGCTGATCATCACAAACTCCGTGGAGTCCCGGCCGCTGACGGTGGGGTTGCAGGTGTTCTCATCGACCGATCAGGGTATCGATTGGTCGGTGATTACCGCGGCCACGCTGATGTCGGCCGCCCCCTTGCTGATCGCCTTCCTGCTGTTCCAGCGGCAGTTCGTGCAATCGTTCATGCGGGCGGGAATCAGGTAGCCGTGGCGGGTCAATAGCCGACCGTCAGCCCCGGCAAGTCCACCGTGATGCGCGGTCGCTCCAGCGCCAGCGCCAGGTTCTCTGCGAATTCACGCGCTTCTTTTTCGTCGGTGGACAGGGTGTCGTAGCCCAGGGCGTCGGCCACGCCCAGCACCTTGTCCAGCAACAGCACCTTGCCGCTGGGCCGCAGAGGTTCGCAGCCCAGGGTTTCCCAGGCACCGTCGAACCAGTCACGCGCTTGGGCTTGGCGTTGCGGAGACGTTTCCACGGTGGCGGTCAGGTCCAGCGAACGCCGGGGGTCAAAAACAATGGTGATGTCGCTGCGCATAGGGAATTCCTTGAAAAGGCGTCAGGCCGAAAGGGTAGGCAAAAAAAGCCGGTCAGATTGTCTGCCCGGCGACATTGCCTACCAGCCGCGTGACGCCTCCCAGGTGACCTCGACATTGGCGGCTTGGGATTGCCGCATCATGTCCAGCAAAGGGAAGGCGCGTTCCTTCATGCCGACTGCGCGGGCCATGGGGGAGCGGGGCGCCTTGTCCTCGTCGTCTTCGTCGGCGGGGTGTTCGGCGATTTCGATGGCGCGTTCGATGCCTGCGATGGCGGGGCCCAGCTGGTCGACGGTGAAAACGCCGCGCTCGGGAATCTTGTCACCGATGGACTTGCCCGCAGCCTGCAGAATGGGACCGGCGTGGTCGGACAGCATCAGCACCTCGGCAACCGCCTTGGAGTGAAAGGTAATCAGCATATTGCGGTCTCCCTCATTGAGTACGTTACATACACTACCGCAACGCCCGGGGGATGCCAACTGGCCCCGAAGCGCCCGCCGCCAGGGCGCCGTCGCCCCGGGCTAGAGGTTTGATTTTATTGACAGTTCCGGCGGCCCGGCGAACGCTTGCCGGACGGTTTGACGCCCGTTGGCCGCCGATTGGCCCGCCAAATCAACTATCATTCAGCATGATTCCCGTGACATTGCCGGCCCGGACCGCGTCCGCTTGATCCCCGCCAGATCTCCGCATCGGTCACTCACCCAGAACTTCTCCAGACGCCCATGCTCCCCGAGCAACAAAAACAGCTTATCTCCCTGATCCAGGCCGCCGTTGCGCAGAGCCTTCCCGACGCCCAGCCCAACGTGCTGCTGGAGCGCCCCAAGGTCGCCGCCCACGGCGACGTCGCCACCAACGTGGCCATGCAGCTGGCCAAGCCCGCAGGACGCAACCCGCGCGAACTGGCCCAGGCCATCGTTGACGCGCTGATGGCCGCCCCCGGCGCGCGTGATCTGGTCGACAGCGCTGAAATCGCCGGCCCCGGCTTCATCAACCTGCGTATCACCGCCGCCGCCCGTCAGGCCGTCATTGCGACGGTCGCCGAGCAGGGCGCAAGCTTTGGCCGCGCCGCGCGCAGCGGCGAGAAGATCCTGGTCGAATTCGTGTCGGCCAACCCCACCGGCCCGCTGCACGTGGGCCATGCCCGCCAGGCTGCGCTGGGGGACGCCCTGTGCCGCCTGTACGACGCCAGCGGCTGGGACGTGACCCGCGAGTTCTATTACAACGACGCTGGCAACCAGATCGAAAACCTGGCCATCAGCGTGCAAGCGCGCGCCCGCGGCCTGACGACCGACTCCCCCGAATGGCCGGCCGACGGCTACAAGGGCGACTACATCGTCGACATCGCCCGCGACTTCCAGGCCGGCAAGACCCTCCAGGCGTCCGACGGCCAGCCCGTCACGGCCACCGGCAACATCGACAGCCTGGACGACATCCGCGCCTTCGCCGTGGCCTATCTGCGCCGCGAACAAGACCTGGACTTGCAAGCGTTCGGCCTGAAGTTCGACAACTACTACCTGGAAAGCTCGCTGTACACGTCGGGCCGCGTCGAAGCCACGGTCAACGCGCTGATCGCCGGCGGCCATACCTATGAAGAGGGCGGCGCGCTGTGGCTGCGCACCACCGAACTGGGTACGGGCGACGACAAAGACCGCGTGATGCGCAAGAGCGAAGGCGGCTACACCTACTTCGTGCCTGACGTGGCCTATCACAAGGCCAAGTGGGAACGCGGCTTCCACCGCGCCGTCAACATCCAGGGCAGCGACCACCACGGCACCGTGGCCCGCGTGCGCGCCGGCCTGCAAGCGCTGAACGAAGGCATCCCGAAGGACTACCCGTCTTACGTGCTGCACAAGATGGTCAAGGTGATGCGCGGCGGCGAAGAGGTCAAGATCTCCAAGCGCGCCGGCAGCTACGTCACCATGCGCGACCTGATCGACTGGGTGGGCCGCGACGCCGTGCGCTACTTCCTGATCCAGCGCCGCGCTGACACCGAATTCGTGTTCGACGTGGACCTGGCCTTGTCCAAGAGCGACGAGAACCCGGTCTATTACATCCAGTACGCCCACGCGCGCATCTGCACGATGATCAACAACGCCGGCATGCCCGCCGCCGATGTGGCCGCCGCCGACGTGTCCGTGCTGACCGCGCCGTCCGAATTCGCGCTGATGCAGCGTCTGGCCGAATTCCCGCACGTGGTGGCGTTGGCCGCCCAGGACCTGTCGCCGCACCACATTGCCTTCTGGCTGCGTGACTGCGCGTCGGACTTCCACGCCTGGTACAGCGCCGAACGCGTGCTGGTCGACGACGTGGCCCTGAAGCTGGCCCGCCTGCGCCTGGCCGCCACGACGCGCCAGGTGCTGGCCAACGGCCTGGAGCTGCTGGGCGTGTCCGCCCCCGAGCGGATGTAACATCGGTTCATGGCAACCAAGCGCAAACCCACCCGCCGTTCCTCAGGCGAAAGCGGCAGCACCCTGTACGGGGCGCTCGCCGGCCTGCTCATCGGTCTGATCGTGGCCGCCGTCGTGGCCTTTTATGTCACCAAGGCCCCGGTGCCCTTCGTGGACCGCGCCAGCCGTCAGGGCGACACGGGCAAGCTGCCCGACCCCCGGCAGGCGCCGGACCCCAACGCGGGCCTGTACGGCCGCGACGGCGCGGCGGGTGCGCCGCCTACCGGCCCCACCGCCACGGCGCCTGCGCCCTTACCTGGCGCCGGCACGGGCGCCGGCACGGGCGCGGCCAAGCCGGACGAAACACCGTCACGGCTGGACGACCTGGGCGCGCTGATCGCCACCTTGCCGTCGACCGCCAAACCGCAAGCCTCGGCGCCCGCCGCGGTCGCCATGGCGCCCAGCCAGGCCCCCACGCCGATCTCCAAGCCCGCGGCAACCCCCGCGCCTAAGGCCGCTGCGCCCGCAACGGCCACGGCGTCCGCCGCCACCGGCACGTACTTCCTGCAAGCCGGCGCCTTCCGTGGCGAAAACGACGCGGAATCGCTCCGCGCCCGCATCCTGCTGCTGGGGCTGCCCGTGAACGTGCAAAAGGCGGAAGTGAACGGCAAGCCGATCAACCGGGTCCGGGTGGGTCCGTTTGCGCGCCTGGACGACATGAATCGCGCCCGCGGCCGATTGGGCGAGAACAAGATTGAAACCGCCGTGGTGCGCCAGTAATGCGCCCGTAATGCACTCTGGCGCCATTTTTTCGATTGAACTTATCCGCGTTTGAACCTGTCTGTAACTTTTTACTCAGGAACCTCTCATCCATGCTGTCCCCCAAGATTGTTCGTATCCTGGCCGCGGCCGCACTGACGGCCACCGCGTTCTTCAGCCCGGTCAGCCACGCTCAAGGCACGCAAGCCTATGTGGCGATCAACCCGCCGCTGCCCTCGGATACCCCGGGCAAAGTGGAAGTGCTGGAATTCTTCGCCTACACCTGCCCGCATTGCGCCGCCATGGAACCCATGGTTGAAGACTGGGCCAAGACCGCCCCGTCTGACGTCGTGCTCAAGCAAGTGCCAATCGCCTTCAACGCCGGCATGAAGCCGCTGCAACAGGTCTACTACACGTTCCTGGCTCTGGAACGCCCCGACCTGCACGCCAAGTTCTTCACCGCCATCCACGGTGAACACAAGCGCCTGTTCGACAAGAAGGCCATGGGCGACTGGGCGGCTTCGCAAGGCGTGGACCGCGCCAAGTTCGATTCGATCTTCGATTCGTTCAGCGTGCAAACCCAAGTGCAGCGCGCCACCCAGCTGGCCGACGCCTACCGCATCGACGGCACGCCGTCGTTTGCCGTCGGCGGCAAGTTCATGACGTCCCCGGTCATGGCGGGCAACAGCTACGAAGGCGCCCTGAAGGAAGTGAACCAACTGATCCCGATGGCGCGCAACAAGTAATCCGCGTCCTCCGCATCACCGCAAAGCGCCTCGGCCAATCTGGCCGGGGCGTTTTCTTTTGGGAAATCGTTAAGAAAGTGCTGCGCTCCGGCGCGGGGGCAGCGCTAAACTTTCACCACAAAATTCGCCGCAACGACGGCATAAAACGGGTGGAAGACAAATGACATCGCAATCTCTGCGCGCACGCGCGGCATTGAGCCTTGGGCTGGGCCTCAGCTTGGCGCTCGGCGCCTTCACCACGCACGCCAGCACGGCCGACGGCGTGAAGATCGGGGTCCTGACGGACATGGCGGGCGTCACCGCCGACGCCACGGGCAAGGGGTCGGTGGAAGCCGCCCGGCTGGCCATCGAGGAAATGGGCGGCACGGTGTTGGGCAAGCCGATCTCGCTGGTTTCGGGCGACCATCAACACCGCCCCGACATCGGCAGCAGCATGGTCCGCAAGTGGTACGACACCGACGGCGTTGACGTCGTGGTGGACGTGCCCAACTCGTCCGTCGCGCTGGCCGTGCAGGGCATCGCGCGCGAAAAGAAAAAGCTGGTGCTGTTCTCCAGCCCCGGCACCACCGCGCTGTCGCAAGCGCAGTGCTCGCCCTACGGCGTGCAATGGACGTACACGACCTACGCCTTGTCGCGCGGCACGGCCACCGCCGTCGTCAATGAAGGCAACAAGCGCTGGTTCATCCTGGCGTCCGACTACGCCTTCGGCAAACAGTTGGCGGCCGACACCGAAGCCGTCGTCAAAGCCAACGGCGGCGAAGTCGTAGGCACCGTTTTCCATCCGTTGAACGCGTCGGACTTTGCGTCCTTCCTGCTTCAGGCCCAAGGCTCCAAGGCGCAGATCATCGCCATTGCCAACGCGGGCGGCGACACGATTTCCGCCATCAAGCAGGCGGCGGAATTCGGCATTGGCGGCACGCAGCAGCTTGCGGCCATGCTGCTCTTGATCACGGACGTGCACAGCCTGGGCCTGCAAGCGGCGCAGAAAACGTATTTGACCGTGCCGTCGTACTGGGACATGAATGACGGCACGCGCGCCTTCACCAAGAAGTTCGAAGCGCGCGTCGGCCGTCCGCCCACCTTCTTGCAGGCGGGTGTGTACAGCTCGGTGCGCCACTACCTGCAAGCCGTGAAAGCGGCCGGCACGGCGGATGCCGACGCGGTGATGGCGAAGATGAAATCGCTGCCCATCGACGACCCGTTCAGCTTGAATGCCCACATCCGTGAAGACGGCCTGGTGGTGCGCGACATGATGCTGGCGCAGGTGAAGACGCCCGCGCAATCCAAAGCGCCTTGGGACTACTACAACATCGTGCGCAACATCCCCGGCGACACGCTGGCGTGGCCGCTCGCGGAAAGCCAATGCCCCCTGGTCAAGAAATGACCAAACAGGCGCATCAACCGGGGGGGCAACGGCCGGGGCAGCAACCAGGGCAGCAACCCCTCTCGCTCGCTGATTTCGGCAGCTTCTACGCGGGCGGCAGACCGGTGCGCATTGCCGGGCTGCCGCAGCGCGAGATTGCGTTCACGAAAAGCGCGTCGCTGGCCTACGACCCGAACGGGCTCTATCACTTCGAACAGGCGTACGTGCAGTACTTCATTCCGTCGCGCCTGACGCATCCCTTGCCCATCGTGCTGCTGCATGGCGGCGGCATGACGGGCGCAATGTGGGAACAGACGCCTGACGGACGCCCCGGCTGGATGCAGCATTTTCTGCGCCAGGGTCACGCGGTGTATGTGGTGGACAACGTTGAGCGCGGCCGCGCCGGCTGGGCGCCGTTTGAGCAGGTCTGGCCCGAACCGCCCATCATCCGCACCGCCGAAGAAAGCTGGTCGTTGTTTCGCTTTGGCCGCGCCGAAGACTACGCGTTGCGCCGCGCGTTCGCGGGGCAACGTTTTCCCGTTGATGCGTTCGATGATTTCATCCGGCATGCGGTGCCGCGCTGGCTGGGCAACAACGATGCGGCCCTGCACGGTTTCTGCGCCGTGCTGGACCGCATCGGCCCATGCCTGGTGCTGGCGCACAGCCACGGCGGCGAAGTGGCGTACCGCGCGCTGCATGCGCGGCCCGATCTGGTGCGTGGCGTGATCGGCATCGAGCCGTCGGGGTTTTCGGGCGACGTCACGGCCGCCGCCGTGGCGGGCAAACCGTTCCTGTTTGTCTATGGCGACTATCTGGATGCCACGCCGCTATGGCAGCGCCTGTGCGCAAGCGGGCAGGACTACGCCGAATCACTTGCCCGGCATGGTGCGCGGGTGGATACGTGGCGGCTGGCCGACCAGGGCATTGCGGGCAATTCCCACATGCCGATGATGGACGACAACAGCGACGACATCGCCGCGCGCATCGGCGCTTGGATACGCAGCGCGGCAGTCTGAACCCGCCGCGCCGCAACCCAAAATATGGCGCGGCGTCTTCAGACCCCAGCGCTTACTCGCTGACCGCCGCCGCCTTTTCCAGCGCCTGCGTCAGATCCGCGATGATGTCTTCCGGCGATTCCAATCCGATGTGCAAGCGCACCAACGCGTTGTCACCTTCGCCCCAATAGCGGTGATGGGACAAATCCTTGGGCGATACGAGCTGCACCAGGCTTTCGTAGCCGCCCCAGGAAAAGCCGATACCAAACAAGGTCAACGCGTCCACGAAGGCGCGCGCGGCCGCGGGCGACAGGCACAGCTCAACCGACAGCATGCCGTTGGAGCCGGAACAATCACGCTTCCACAGCGCATGGCCGGGGTCGGCCGGCCAGGCCGGATGGAACAAGCGCACGGTCTCGGGGCGGCTCTTGAAGAACTCGCACACTTGCAGCGCATGGCGCGCGTGCTGCGCCATGCGGATCGGCATCGTGCGCACCCCGCGCAGCGCCAGCCACGCGTCGTCCGCGCTGATGGAATACCCCATCGCGTACTGTGTGCGGTTCAGCTTCTTGGCGATGGCCTCGTCGTTGGTCACCACCGCGCCCAGCATCAGGTCGGAGTGGCCGCCCACGTACTTCGTGCCTGCAATGACGGACACCTGCGCGCCCAACGTCAGCGGGCGATAGATGTAGCCGGAGCCCCAGGTGTTGTCAGTCGCCAGCACCAGGCCGTGCGCGTTGGCAAAGGCCGCCATCGCGCCCATGTCCAGCATTTCAAACAACAGCGAACCCGGCGACTCCACGTACAACAGCTTCGTGTTCGACTGCACCAGCGATTCCAGGTCATCACTGGTTGAGAAGTACGTGATGTCGATGTTCATGCGCTTGAGCACCGCGTCGTCCAGCTCACGCATCGGGCCGTACACGCAATCGGAAATCAGGGCGTGGTCACCCGCCGAGCACAACGCCATCATCACCATCGTCATGGCCGACAGGCCCGACGACGCCAGATAGCAATGCGTGCCGCCTTCCAGCTGCGTGAAGACTTCCTCCAGCGCGGCGTGGGTATCCATGCCCATGCGGCCGTAGGTGGTGGCGCGGCCGCCAGCGGCCTTGCTGCGCTGCGCCTGTTCCAGCGCGGCCAGGTTCTCGAAACGCACGGTGCTGGCGCGCATGGGCGGCAGCGGCACGGGCGCGGTGCCGGTCTCGGGGTTGAACGGGGCGGTGCCCGCGTGCTGCAAAACCGTATCGATGTGTTTGGAAGTCATCTGCTGAGGGAATGCGGTAGTGTGAACAAGGCCGAATCGGGGCGAATAGGAGCGAATAGGGGCGAATAGGGTGAACCTTATCAGGCGGGCGGGCGCCTGTCCCTAGCCCCTGCCCCTAACTCGTGACCCAGTTGACGGTTTCCGGCAGCTCGGCGCGCCGGGTGCGGTAGCTGTTGGCGGGATGCGCGGTATCGGCATAGCCAAAGGAAATGCCGCAGACCACGCGCCGGCCGGGCGCAATGCCCAGCACGTCGCGCAGCACTTCGGGGTACATCGCCAGCGACGCCTGAGCCACGGTGGCCACGCCATTGGCCTGGGCCGCCAGCAGGAAGTTGGCAACGTACCCGCCGCAGTCCATCGCGCCGTATTCGCCCAACGCCTCGTCGGTGGTGATGATGGCCACGTGCGGCGCGTCGAACAATTGGAAGTTGCGCATCTCTTGCTGGCGGTAGGCATCGCGGTCGCCGCGCGCCACGCCCACCGCACCGTACAGCTGAAAGCCCGACTCGCGGCGGCGGGCCAGGTATTCGTTGCGGTACTCGCGGGGGAAGGGGAAGTCGGGCGTGAAGCCGGCGTGTTCGGCTCGTGCGGTAAGCGCCGCCCGTAAACGATCAGTGCCTGCGCCTTCGGTAATCGCCACCTGCCAGGGCTGGCAGTTGCACCACGACGCCGTGCGCTGGGCCAGGGTCAGAATCCGTTCAATGACGCCGCGTGGCACAGGCGCGGGCAGGAACGCGCGGCAGCTGTGGCGCGCCAAGAGCCACGCTTCGAGCGCGGCGTCGCCACCGGCCAGCTGGGCTGTTGCGTCAGCGCTTGCGTCGAGCTTTGAGTGAAGGTTAGGGTCAAGACTGGCGTCAGGGTTTGCGCCAGGGGTTGTGTCAGCGCTTGCAGCATGAGTCGTCATGGCGTGTCTCTCTCTCCTTGTATGTCCGGTAGCGCGGGGTGGACGGCGTGGATTTTGCCCTTATGATGCCATTCTCCGGCTGACCGGAACCCACCCGCACCAGGCGAAATCCCATGCTGCCCCTTGATACCTTGATCGCTTTTTTCGGCATTGCCGTCCTGTTGGCCTTGACGCCCGGGCCAGACAATCTGTTCGTGCTGATGCAATCGGCTATCTGGGGACGCAAGGCGGGCATGCTGGTGGTGCTGGGCCTGTGCACCGGCCTGTTGGGTCACACGGCGGCCGTGGCGCTGGGTTTGGCGGCGGTGTTCGCCGCGTCGCCCATGGCGTTCACAGCGCTGAAGCTGGCGGGGGCTGCGTATCTTGCGTATCTGGCGTGGCAGATTTTGCGCGCGCCCGTCGAAGCGGAAGATGGCAAGCGGCCCGAACCGCTCAAGCCCGGCGCGCTGTACCGGCGCGGCATCGTCATGAACCTGACGAACCCCAAGGTGCTGCTGTTCTTCTTCGCGTTTCTGCCGCAGTTCACCACCCCCGCGCTTGGCCCCGTCGGCGTGCAGGTCATGCAGCTGGGCGCGGTGTTCATGGTGTCGACGTTGCTGGTGTTTGGCGCCATCGCATTCTTCTCGGGCGCGTTCGGCGAACTGCTGCAACGCTCGGTGACGGCCAAGCGTTGGCTGAACCGCATCGCCGCGCTGGTGTTTGTGGGCCTGGCCGTCAGGCTGGCCACCGCGACGCGCTAAGAGGGGCCGCAACGCCCCCATCAGCGCGGCGGTGTGAGTGGCCGATCACGCCGCCGTGAAGCGCACGATGCCATCCGCCCCGGTCGCGCGTTTCAGCTTGCCTTCGAAATACAGCGCGTGCAGATGCGCCAGCGCCTCGCCCATGGCGAAGGTCAGCTGATGCAGATCCAGCTTGCGCTTGAATAGCACCGGCACGATGTCGGACGTGGACTGCGGCTGCACCGTGCACGCTTCCAGCACTTCCGCCAGCCGGTCACGGTGATGCTCGTGCTGTTGCGCGATGCGCTCGTGCAAACCGGTGAACGGCCGGCCATGCGACGGCAGCACCAGCGTGTCATCCGGCAAGCCGTCATAGCCATCCAGCGACCGCAGATACAAGGGCAGGGGATTGGCATCGGGTTCGTAATCGAACACGCTGACGTTGGTCGAGATGCGCGGCAACACCATGTCGCCAGAGATCAGCACGTTCACGCCGGGCGAGTGCAGCGACGCATGTTCCGGCGCATGGCCGTAGCCGACAATCACGCGCCAATCGCGGCCGCCGATGCGGACCTGATCGCCGTGCATGATGCGCGTGTAGCGCGCGGGCACGGCGGGCACCAGGTTCGGGTAGTAGTTGGCGCGCTGGCGGATTTGCTCCTGCGCGTCCGGGTCGGTCAGGCCGTGGCGGGCGAAATGCGCCACCGCCGATTGGCCGCCCGGGCCGCCGCCGGCCTCATTGCGGCGCGACGACCACAACGACGCCACCATGAAGTCCGTCATCGTCATCCACAGCTGCGCGTCCCAGCGCTCGCACAGCCAATGGGCCAGGCCGATGTGGTCAGGATGCATGTGCGTGACCAGCACACGCAACACCGGCAGCCCTTCCAGTTCGTTCTTGAAAACGTCTTCCCACAACGACTTGACCTCGTCGCGCGAGATGCCACAGTCAACAATCGTCCAGCCGTCGCGGCCGTCGATGTTGTCGCGCAGCAGCCAGAGGTTGATATGATCCAGCGCGAACGGCAGCGGCATCCGAATCCATTTGACGCCCTCCGTCACCACATGGGCGTGGCCGGCTTCGGGCTGGAAGTCCGCCCAGGGATACTGCAATTTCTGTTCGTTGGGGTTCATTGCCTCTCGCTCCACGCTTGACGTTCACGTCAAGTCATCATAATTTACGTTTACGTAAACTGCCACACGTCGCATGCCCTCGTCAACCTGGACCATCTCTGAACTCGCCCGCGAGTTCGACGTCACGCCCCGCACGATCCGCTTCTACGAAGACCAGGGGATCGTCAGCCCGGCGCGCGAGGGCCGCAACCGCATCTTCGGTCCGCGCGACCGCACACGCCTGAAGCTGGCGCTGCGCGGCAAGCGGCTGGGGCTGCAACTGTCCGAAATCCTGACCCTGATCGACATGTATGACGGGCCGGGCGATACCGAAGTGCAGCTGCGTCAGTACCTGAGCGTACTGGAACAGCATCGCGCCACGCTCGAACAACAACGCCGCGACATCGAAGACACCTTGCAAGAGATTGCACGGCAGGAACGCGAATGCCGCGTGCTGCTGGCGCAAAAGCCGTAAGGGCCGCATCATGGCCGCCCTGCAAACCGTTGCGCTGTTCGTCCTGACCGCGCTGGCCGAAATCATCGGCTGCTATTTGCCCTATCTGTGGCTGCGCAAGGGCCATTCCATCTGGCTGCTGGCGCCCGCCGCCATCAGTCTGGCGCTGTTCGCGTGGCTGCTGACCTTGCATCCCACCGCTTCGGGCCGCGTCTACGCGGCGTATGGCGGTGTGTACATCGGCATGGCGCTGCTGTGGCTGTGGGCGGTAGACGGCGTGCGGCCCAGCATCAGCGATTGGGTCGGCGTGGGCCTGTGCATCGCGGGCATGCTCGTCATCATGTTCGGGCCGCGCAGCGCGTAAACCTTCGGGCCTGCATCGGCCGTTGATCAAGCGCGCGGCCGCCCGCGTGGCGTCACCGCGATCGGCGTTGATAGTTCCGACCCAAAATCGGATTCATCCAATATCTTTGCGCACGGCGGGAAGGCAAGATCGGCTCCATGCACAAGAGCCGTCCTCACCCCATTCTTGACCGCCAGCCGCAGCTTCGCGCAACCGCCGACGCCGCAGGCTTTGAGTGCCTGGATAGCGACTGGCGCGGCTTGTCTGCGATGTACCGTTTTCAATGCCGCGCAGGGCACCGCTTTGACCGCACCTTGCAAACGTTTGGCCGCGCGCGCGAGACCAAATGCCCCGTCTGTACGGCAGAAGCAAACTTCACCCGCTTGCGCGCCTTGTCGCAAGAGGCCGGCGTGCAATGCCTGGAATCGCACTGGCTCGGCTGGGACAGGCCGCATCGCTTCCAATGCCAGGCCGGTCACCGCTGGACCCGCAACGGCAACAAGGCGCTGGATCGTACCGGTTGCCCCGTCTGCGGACGCGATGCCGGCTACCGGCGCAGGCGCGACGATCTGCTGACTCGTATTCATCAAACGGCAGCGGCGCGCGGCGGCGTCTGCCTGGACACGGCAAGCCCTCGCGGGCAACGCGTGTTCCGCTTTCGCTGTGGCGCGGGCCATGAATGGAACGCCCCCGGCGCCGACGTCCTGCGGCGCACCTGGTGCCCGGAATGCGCGCGGCTGCGCAAGGTTGAAGGGTATCGGCACCCGGACGGCCTGGAACGCCTGCAACGCAAGGCCGCCGAACGTGGCGGCGCCTGCTTGTCGGACGCGTATCACGGGCTGGGCGTGCGCTACCGATTCCGTTGCACGGAAGGCCATGAATGGCTGACCACGGGCGGCAAGATACTGTTGGGAAGTTGGTGCGGCGTGTGTGCGAACGTCAACAAGCGCCTGGGCATCGAAGCGGCGCATCACGCAGCGCGCGAACGCGGCGGGCAATGCCTGTCATCCAGCTATGTAAACACCACCAAGAAGCTGCATTGGCTATGCCATCGCGGGCACGATTGGTATGCGCCATTCGCGTCGATCCGGGCCGGGCATTGGTGTGCGCAATGCGCGCACATCGCGCGGATCACCAAAGCAGATTCATTGGCCCGAATGCGGTATCGGGTGGCGCCGCTGCCCGTGGATGAACGGGGTGCGCCACAAAAATCGCGTAAGCGCCCCACGCTGGAGGCCTTAAAGCCGTAGGCCCAACACGGGGACGCTTACGCAATCGGCACGATTGAACCCAGGCTTACTCAGCCTTGATATTGCCTTCCTTGATGATGCGGGCGTTGTTCGTGAATTCCGCCTGCACCTGCTTAACGAACGCATCGCCCGATGCCGTACCAGGTTGCAGGTACGACTTCGCCAGCAGGTCCTGGAACTCGGCGCTGGCAACGGCCTTGGTCAACGCCGCTTGCAGCGGCTGCGACACAGCCGGCGGCAGGTTGGCCGGCGCGAACACGCCAAAGTTCGAGTAGTACTGCGCTTGCGGCATCTTCAATTCGGCCATCGTCGGCACGTCGGGCCAGGCGGCCAGACGTTGCGGCGCCATCACGGCCAACGGCTTCAATGCGCCATTGGCCACATGCGGCAACACCACATCGCTATTGACCACCAGCAGTTCAATCACGCCGCCCAAGCCATCGGTCAGCGCCTGGCTGTTGCCGCGATACGGCACGTGCAGCATCTTGGTGCCGGTCTGCGTGGTGACAGCGGCCATGCCGATGTGGGCCACGGTGCCTTGGCCCGGGGTGCCATAACGCACCCCTTCCGGATGCGACTTGGCGTACTCGACCAGCCCCGCGAAATCCTTCACCGGCAACGACTTGGTGGCAACGATCGCCACCGGCGCCACGGCCACGCTGGCCACCGGCGTCAGGTCCTTCATCGGGTCGTAGTTGGTCTTGGCCAGATGCGGGAAGATGGTCAGCGGGCTGGTGGACGCCAACAGCAGCGTGGTGCCGTCCGGCTGCGCGCGAGCCACAAAGTCCGTACCCACAGACGCGCCCGCGCCCGGCTTGTTTTCAACGATCACGGTCACGTTGGCTTCCTTGCGCAACGCGTCGCCCAGGCGGCGCCCGATCGCATCGGCGCTGCCGCCGGCGGTGTAGGGCACGACCAGCGTCACAGGCTTGGCGGGCCAGCTTTGCTGGGCCATCGCGCCGCTTGCCATGATTGCCAGGGCCGCCCCCGCGGCCTTGATCAGCAATGTCTTCTTTTTCATATCGTCCTAGTGATGTTGCGTAGCACTGCGGTGGGTAAAGCGTCGAACGTAATCCGTGTAGCGGTGAAGCCCATCAAGCGGGCGCGGCGCTCAGGCCGCAAGGTAGCGTTGCGCCAGGCGAACCCAGTACGACGCGCCCGCCGGAATCAAAGAATCATTGAAGTCATAGCTGGCGTTGTGCAGCATGCACGGGCCCAGGCCGTGGCCGGCCACGCGGTGCTCGCCATCGCCGTTACCCAGGAACACATAGCAGCCGGGCTTTTCCTGCAACAGAAAAGCGAAATCTTCCGAGGCCATGGCGGGTTCGATCGTCAGCGCACGCTCGTCGCCAACGACGTCACGCATGACGTTCATGCAGAACTCGGTCTCGGCCACCGTGTTGACCAGCGCCGGGTAGCGGCGCTCGAAGAACACATCGGCCTCGCAGCCGTGCGCGGCCGCGATGTTGCTGGCGATTTCCTTCATGCGGCGTTCGATCAGGTCCACCACATCGGTGCTGTACGCGCGCACCGAACCGCCCAGCCACGCCGTGTTGGGGATGACGTTGATGACGGTGCCGCCCGCCTGCACCTGCGTGATCGACAGCACGGCCGCATCCAAGGGGCGCTTGCTGCGGGTCAGGATGGTTTGCAGCGACTGGCCGATGGCGAACAACGCAGGCACCGGGTCGGCGCAGTCTTGCGGCGCGGCGGCGTGGCCGCCCTTGCCCTTGACGGTGATCTTGAAGCCATTGGCCGCCGCCATCATCGGGCCGGCGCACACGCCGAACGATCCGGCGGGCAGGCCCGGCCAGTTGTGCATGCCGAACACGGCTTCGCACGGAAAGCGCGTGAACAAGCCGTCCTGGATCATCGCGCGCCCGCCCGCGCCGCCTTCTTCGGCCGGCTGGAAGCACAGGTACACGGTGCCATCGAAGCCGCCTGCGGTTTGCAAATGCTGGGCCGCAGCCAGCAGCATGGCCGTGTGGCCGTCGTGGCCACAGCCGTGCATCTTGCCGTCGTGGCGCGAACGATGTTCGAACTGGTTTTCTTCCTGCATGGGCAGCGCGTCCATGTCGGCGCGCAGCATGATGGCGCGGTCCGACGTGCCACGCTTGATCACCCCGACCACGCCCGTCTTGGCGATGCCGGTATGCGTTTCGATGCCCCAGCCTTGCAGCGTATCGGCCACCACCTTGGCCGTGCGGTGCTCTTCATAGCAGAGCTCCGGGTGCATATGAATATCGCGCCGCAGCGCCACAATTTCTTCCAGATTGGATAGTTCGAGCACGGCAAACTCCGACTTGTCGAGGCAGATTTCAGGGACAGAGACGGATATTACTCACCGTTACTCCCTGGGAAATACTCATTTCCCTAGGGATAACCCGACTCCAATTTACGTTTACGTAAACGTAATATTTGCGGTGCATCATTGCGCAGCGACGCCGTGTCGGCGCATGATGAGCCACGCGATGCAAACAAGGCGCAGACCACAGGCGCCCATAAGAATGTAAGTACCCACTATCACGGAGACATCGATGAATCTTCCCGGCCTGAACTTCGACCTGGGCGAAGACCTGGACATGCTGCGCGACGCGGTGCGCAATTTTGCGCAGGCCGAGATCGCGCCGCGCGCGGCGGAAGTGGATCGCAGCGACCAGTTCCCCATGGACCTCTGGCGCAAATTTGGCGAACTTGGCGTGCTGGGCATGACGGCCGACGAAGAATATGGCGGCGCCAACATGGGCTATCTGGCCCACATGGTGGTGATGGAAGAAATCTCGCGCGCCAGCGCCTCCGTGGGCTTGTCCTACGGCGCGCACTCCAACCTGTGCGTGAACCAGATCAACCGCAACGGCACGGCCGCGCAAAAAGCCAAGTACCTGCCCAAGCTGATCTCGGGCGAACACGTGGGCGCGCTGGCCATGAGCGAACCGGGCGCCGGGTCGGATGTCGTCAGCATGAAGCTGCGCGCCGAGAAAAAAGGCGACCGCTACGTGCTGAACGGCACCAAGATGTGGATCACCAACGGCCCCGACGCCGACACGCTCGTCGTCTACGCCAAGACCGACCCCGAAGCCCACCAGCGTGGCATCACCGCGTTCCTGGTCGAAAAGGGCTTCAAGGGTTTCTCGGTAGCGCAAAAGCTCGACAAGCTGGGCATGCGCGGCAGCCACACGGGCGAGCTCGTGTTCCAGGACTGCGAGATTCCCGAAGAGAACGTGCTGGGCCAGGTCAACGGCGGCGTGAAGGTGCTGATGAGCGGGCTGGACTACGAACGCGCCGTGCTGTCTGGCGGCCCGCTGGGCATCATGCAGGCCGTGATGGACGTGGTGGTGCCGTACATCCATGACCGCAAGCAATTCGGCCAGGCCATCGGCGAATTCCAGCTCATCCAGGGCAAAGTCGCCGACCTGTACACCACGCTGCAAGCCAGCCGCGCCTTCTGCTACCAAGTGGGCAAGAACCTGGACAAGCTGGGCGCCGAACACGTGCGCCAGGTGCGCAAGGACTGCGCCGCGCTCATCCTGTACACCGCCGAGAAAGCCACATGGATGGCGGGCGAGGGCGTGCAGATCCTGGGCGGCAACGGCTACATCAACGACTACCCGGTGGGCCGCCTGTGGCGCGACGCCAAGCTGTACGAGATTGGCGCGGGCACCAGCGAAATCCGCCGCATGCTGATCGGCCGCGAACTGTTCAACGAAACCGCCTGATCCGCCGGCCGAGCGCTCCGCCATGATCCGCCTGTCCGACGTCCAGCATATCGAGCCGGCCCCCGCCCCGGGGCCGTCTCCGCTGGATGTCGCGCGGCGGATTCTGGCGGGCTTTGATCGCCACTACGCGCTGTTTCGCTACAGCGCGCAGCGCGCCAAGGCGCTGTTCGAATCCGGCGACTGGCACGGCATTCAGCACCTGTCGCGCGAACGCATCGAGTACTACGACATGCGCGTGCGCGAATGCGCCACGCAACTGGAAGGCGTGTTGCGCGGGCGCCCCGAGAGCGCGCTGGACGACATCCCCAGCCACAACGGCACCAGCAACGGCAACGGCGCGGCCGTGCCCGCGCTGACCGACGCCCAGACCGCCTACTGGCAACAGATCAAACAGGAATTCGTGGGCCTGCTGGGCGAACACAAGCAGCCCGAATGCGCCGAAACGTTTTTCAATTCGGTAACGTGCCGGCTGCTGCACCGCGACTATTTCCACAACGATTTCCTCTTCGTGCGGCCCGCCGTTGCAACGGAATATCTGGACAGCAGCATGCCGTCGTACCGGGTGTATTACCCGGCCACCGACGGCATGGAAAAAAGCCTGATCCGCATGGTGGCCGACTTCGGCCTGGCGCTGCCGTTTGAAGACCTGCCACGCGACACCCGCATGCTGGCGCGCGCCGCGGTCAAGCAATTGCGTACGCTGCTGCCGCGCCATGTGGGCCGGCGCATCGCCAGCGACTGCCAGATTCATGCGCTGGGCTCGCTGTTCTTTCGCAACAAGGGCGCCTACATCGTTGGCCGCCTGATCAACCAAACCACCGTCTACCCCTTTGCCGTGGCGCTCACGCGCAATCCGGCAGGGCAGGTGACGCTGGACGCGCTGCTGTTGGGCGCGGATGACCTGAGCACGCTGTTCAGCTTCACACGCGCGTATTTCCTGGTCGACATGGAAACGCCCGCGGCGGTGGTGAACTTCCTGGCGAGCCTGTTGCCGCGCAAGCCCAAGGCCGAGCTCTACACCATGATCGGCCTGCAAAAGCAGGGCAAGACACTGTTCTACCGCGACTTCCTGCATCACCTGACCCATTCGCGCGACGCCTTCGACATTGCGCCCGGCATCAAGGGCATGGTGATGTGCGTGTTCACGCTGCCGTCTTACCCGTACGTGTTCAAGCTGATCAAGGACCGCATCGACAAAGACGGCATGGACCACGCCACCGTGCGGCGCAAGTACCAGATGGTAAAGCTGCACGACCGCGTCGGCCGCATGGCTGATACCTGGGAGTACTCGCAGGTGGCGCTGCCGCGCAGCCGTTTCGCGCCGGCGCTGCTGGATGAATTGCGGCGGCTTGTGCCCAGCCTGATCGAAGAAACGGATGACACCGTCGTCATCCGCCACGTCTACATCGAACGGCGGATGACGCCGTTGAACATCTATCTGCGCCAGGCGTCCGACGCGCTGCTGGAACCCGCCGTGCGTGAATACGGCGATGCGATCCGTCAGCTGGCGGCGGCCAATATTTTCCCCGGCGACATGCTGTACAAGAACTTCGGCGTCACGCGGCTGGGCCGGGTCGTCTTTTATGACTACGACGAAATCCAGCGCATGACCGAGATGAATTTCCGGCGCATCCCGCCGGCCCCCAACGAAGAAGCGGAAATGGCGTCCGAACCCTGGTACGCCATCGGACCGAACGACGTATTCCCCGAAGAATTCGGCCGCTTCCTGCTAGGCGACGCGCGCGTGCGCGGCGCCTTCATGCGTCACCATGCCGACTTGCTGGAGCCGGACTGGTGGCAGGCCTGCCGCACCCAGGTGGCGCAAGGCCGAATTGAAGAATTTTTCCCTTACGATACGGACAGACGGCTGCGATCGGCACGCCCTTCAGGCACCCGCGCAGTTCCGACTCCCAGACGCTGTCCCGACCCTCACAGGAGCTAGTCATGTCAGATCCCATCGTTATCGTTTCCGTCGCCCGCACCCCCATGGGCGGCATGCTGGGCAGCTTGTCCGGCCTGGCCGCGCATGAGCTTGGCGCGGTGGCCATCAAGGCCGCCATCGAGCGCGCCGGCATCAAGCCCGAGCAAGTTGATGAAGTCATCATGGGCAACGTGCTGCAAGCCGGCCAGGGCCAGGCGCCCGCGCGTCAAGCCGCACTCGGCGCAGGCCTGCCGCTGGGCGTGGCGTGCACCACGATCCACAAGGTGTGCGGTTCGGGCCTGAAGGCAGCCATGTTCGGCCATGACCTGCTGGCCGCCGGCAGCGCCGAAGTTGTCGTCGCGGGTGGTCAGGAAAGCATGAGCAACGCGCCGTACCTGCTGCTCAAGGCGCGCCAGGGCTACCGCTTTGGCCACAACACCGTGTATGACCACATGGCGCTGGACGGCCTGGAAGATGCGTACGACAAGGGCAAGGCCATGGGCGTCTTCGCCGAAGACTGCGCCACCAAATACGAATTCACGCGCGAACAGCAAGATGCGTTCTCGCTGGAATCGCTGCGCCGCGCCCGCGCCGCCACGGAAGATGGCAGCTTCAAGTGGGAAATCGCCCCCGTCACCGTCGCCGGCCGCAAGGGCGACACCGTGATCGATACCGACGAAGCCCCCACCAAGGCCATGCCGGAAAAGATCCCGACCTTGAAGCCCGCCTTCAAGAAGGACGGCACCATCACCGCCGCGAACTCGTCGTCGATCTCCGACGGCGCTGCCGCCATGGTGCTGATGCGCGCGTCCACCGCCGAAAAGCTCGGCGTGAAGCCGCTGGCCCGCATCGTGGCGCACAGCCAGCACTCGCAAGAACCGGGCTGGTTCACCACCGCCCCGGTTGGCGCGCTGAAGAACCTGTTCGCCAAGACCGGCTGGAAGGCCGAAGACGTGGACCTGTACGAAATCAATGAAGCCTTCGCGGTGGTCACCATGGCCGCCATGACCGACTTCAAGCTGCCGCACGACAAGGTCAACGTCAACGGCGGCGCCACCGCCCTGGGCCACCCGATCGGCGCATCGGGCGCGCGCCTGATGGCCACGCTGGTTGGCGCGCTGCGCAAGACTGGCGGCAAGCGCGGCGTCGCCACGCTGTGCATCGGCGGCGGTGAAGCCGTCGCAATGGCCATCGAAATGGTCTAAGGCAATGCCTGGGAGACGGACTCACCCTCCGTCTCCCGATTGGCTTTTCGCCGCGCCTTTCTTGTGTGGCTTCCGGACGCGACAACGAGTCGCGGGCCATGCTTGGAAAGGCGCAACGAAAACCCAATCGACAAGAATGCCCGGCCCACCGGGCAGCGAGACAAACCGCTCAACCAGAGCGCCTTCAAATTCCAATCAAGCAGGACGGGTGGAACCCCATGCCCATCATCGAATCCCGCATCAATCCGCGGTCGCAGGACTACACCGACAATGCGCGCGCCATGCAGGCGCAGCTGGATGATCTGAATCAGAAACTGGCGCAGACCGCGCTGGGCGGCAGTGAAGCCGCGCGCGCCAAGCACGTGGCGCGCGGCAAACTGTTGCCTCGCGACCGCGTCGAGAACCTGATCGATCCGGGCACCCCGTTCCTGGAACTGTCGCCCATGGCGGCGCACGATATGTACGACGGCGACGCGCCGGGCGCCGGCGTCATCACCGGCATCGGCCGCGTGTCGGGCACCGAATGCGTCATCGTCTGCAACGACGCCACCGTCAAGGGCGGCACGTACTACCCGATGACGGTCAAGAAGCATTTGCGCGCGCAGGAAATCGCCGCGCAAAACCATCTGCCTTGCGTCTACCTGGTGGATTCGGGCGGCGCCAACCTGCCGCAACAAGACGAAGTCTTCCCAGACCGCGAACACTTCGGCCGCATCTTCTACAACCAGGCGCAGATGTCTGCGCAAGGCATTTCGCAGATCGCCGTGGTGATGGGTTCGTGCACCGCGGGCGGCGCGTACGTGCCCGCCATGAGCGATGAATCCATCATCGTGAAGAACCAGGGCACCATCTTTCTGGGCGGCCCGCCGCTGGTGAAAGCGGCCACCGGCGAAGAAGTCAGCGCCGAAGACCTGGGCGGCGGCGACGTGCACACGCGCCTGTCCGGCGTGGTCGACCATCTGGCCGCCAACGACATGCATGCGCTGCAACTGGCGCGCAACGCTGTGGCGCGCCTGAACCGCAAGAAGCCCGCGCCGCTGGCGACCATTCCCGTGCGCGAACCGCGCTACGACCCCAGCGAATTGAACGGCATCATCCCCGCCGACACCCGCAAGCCCTACGACGTGCGCGAAGTGATTGCGCGCATCGTTGACGGCTCCGAGTTCGACGAATTCAAAGCGCGCTTCGGCCCCACGCTGGTCACGGGCTTTGCGCACATCCAGGGCATGCCGGTAGGCATCGTCGCCAACAACGGCATCCTGTTTTCGGAATCGGCGCAGAAGGGCGCGCACTTCATTGAACTGTGCGCGCAGCGCAAGATTCCGCTGGTGTTCCTGCAGAACATCACCGGCTTCATGGTGGGCCGCAAGTACGAAAACGAAGGCATCGCGCGCCACGGCGCCAAGATGGTGACGGCGGTGGCAACGGCCGCCGTGCCGAAGTTCACCGTGCTGATCGGCGGCTCGTTTGGCGCGGGCAACTACGGCATGTGCGGCCGCGCCTACTCCCCGCGCATGCTGTTCATGTGGCCCAACGCGCGCATCTCGGTGATGGGCGGCGAGCAGGCTGCAAGCGTGTTGGCCACCGTCAAGCGCGATGGCATCGAAGCGCGCGGCGGCAAGTGGTCGGCCGACGAAGAAGCCGCCTTCAAGGCGCCCATCCGCGAACAGTACGAACACGAAGGCCATCCGTACTACGCAACGGCGCGCCTGTGGGACGACGGCATCATCGCCCCGGCGGACACGCGCCGCGTGCTGGGCCTGGCGTTGTCGGCCGCGCTGAATGCGCCAATTGAAGACACGCGCTTCGGCGTGTTCCGCATGTAGGGCAGGCGCCACCGCCGCCCCCGCAGATCAAGAAGAACACCAGCCAGGATGACATTCATGTTCGACACTTTGCTGATTGCCAATCGCGGAGAGATTGCCTGCCGCGTCGCCGCCACCGCCCGACGCATGGGCATCCGCACCGTTGCCGTGTATTCGGATGCGGACGCCAATGCGCGCCACGTGGCGGCCTGCGATCAGGCCGTGTACATCGGCGGATCGGAACCGCGCGCGAGCTACCTGCGCGCCGACGCCATTCTGCAAGCCGCCATCGACACCGGCGCGGGCGCCATCCACCCGGGCTACGGCTTCCTGTCGGAAAACGAAGCCTTTGCCGAAGCCGCGGAAAAAGCCGGCATCTCGTTCGTGGGCCCGCCCGCCTCGGCCATTGCCGCCATGGGCAGCAAGTCGGCCGCGAAGTCGTTGATGGAAAAGGCCGGCGTGCCGCTCGTGCCGGGCTATCACGGCGACAACCAAGACCCGCAATTCCTCAAGACCCAAGCCGATGGCATCGGTTACCCCGTGCTGATCAAGGCCAGCGCGGGCGGCGGCGGCAAGGGCATGCGCGTCGTGGAATCATCGGGCGCATTCCTGGATGCACTGGCCTCGTGCCAACGTGAAGCCGCGTCCAGCTTCGGCGACGACCGCGTGCTGATCGAACGCTATCTGCAAAAGCCGCGCCACATTGAAATCCAGGTGTTCGCCGACACGCATGGCAATTGCGTCTATCTGTTTGAACGCGATTGCTCGGTGCAGCGCCGCCACCAGAAAGTCATCGAAGAAGCCCCCGCGCCGGGCATGACGGAAGAACGCCGCCGCGCCATGGGCGAGGCCGCCGTGGCCGCCGCGCGCGCCGTGGGCTACGTAGGCGCAGGCACCGTCGAGTTCATCTCGGAGCCCGACGGCCGTTTCTACTTCATGGAAATGAATACGCGCTTGCAGGTCGAACACCCGGTCACCGAAATGATCACGGGTCACGATCTGGTTGAATGGCAATTGCGCGTAGCGGCCGGCCAGCCGCTGCCTGCACGCCAGGAAGACCTGCGCATCAATGGCCACGCCATCGAAGCCCGCATCTACGCTGAGAACCCAGAGAAGGGCTTCCTGCCGTCGATCGGCACCTTGGCCTACCTGGGCCTGCCCCCGCACACCGCGTTCACCAACGGCGATATCCGCGTAGATGGCGGCGTGCGCACGGGCGACACGATCACGCCGTTCTATGACCCGATGATCGCCAAGCTGATCGTGCACGGCGCTGACCGCGACCAGGCGCGTGCCCGCATGCTGCAAGCGCTGGCGCAAACGCAGGCCGTGGGCGTGCAAACCAACGTCGCGTTCCTGTCGCGCCTGATGAGCGACAGCGCCTTTGCCGCCGCCGACCTGGACACGGGCCTGATCGAACGCCAGCGCGCCACGCTGCTGCCGGAACCGCAAGCCGCCAATGCCGCCACGCTGGCGCTGGCCTCGGCCGCCGTGCTGGTGCGCCAGGGCCTGGCCCAGCCCGGCCTGGCATCCTCCGGCAAGGGTCCGGCAGACCCCTGGGACGCGCGCGACGGCTGGCGCCTGGGCAACCAATATCAACGCCATCTGCAATGGGTGGACAACGGCGAGACGCGGCGCGTCACCGTGGCCCGCCAGGGCGGCGCGTGGACGCTGGACACCGGCGCGGGCGCCCAACCGTTCCTGTGGCGCTCGCACGCCAGCGCCAACCCGAACCTGGCCTATGGCCTGCGCATCACGCTGGCAGGCCACGAGAACGCCGGCACGGTCGTGCTGCATGGCGACCGCGCCCACGTCTTCGGCGAAGGCGGCGTGCACGTCCTGGAGCTCTACGACCCCCTCACGCACGCGCAGGACACGCAAGGCGAGCACAGCGGCGGCCTGACGGCCCCGATGCCCGGCAAGATCATCTCGATCTCGGTCAAGGCGGGCGACACCGTCGAAAAGGGCCAACCGCTGCTGGTGATGGAAGCCATGAAGATGGAACACACGATCTCCGCCCCCGCCGATGGCAAGGTCGAAGAAGTGTTCTACGGCGTGGGCGACCAGGTCACCGAAGGCGCTGAACTGGTGTCGATCGGGGCGTAGGCGCTTGCCCTGGCGCGCCATCGCGGTGGTCGTCAGGCTTGCCTCATTGACCGCAGGCTATCGCCCTGCCGGCTGGCGCTTTAGTTTCGCGTCAGCCGGCTGTCACTAGAATGTGCCTTCCGGCGCCGCCCGCGCGCCTGCCGCGCACGCTCCCATGCCCGCCCCCGATTCCCCCAGTCCGCTTACCCGCCCCCCGTTCCTGCACTTCCTGTTCGCGCGCGTCAGCGCGTCGTTGGCCTTTCAGATCGTCTCGGTGGCGGTGGGCTGGCAGATCTACGCGCTGTCCGGCAGCGCGATCGACCTGGGGCTGATCGGCCTGGCGCAGTTTCTGCCCATGGCCGCGTTGACGCTGGTGGTGGGCCACGTCGCCGACCGCTACGACCGCCGCAAGATCGTCGCCCTCTGCATGGCGCTGGAAACGCTGGCCACGCTGGTGCTGGCCATTGCCGCCTTGCACGGCGTGGGCGGCAAGACGCTGATCTACGCCACCATCATCATCATGAGCTCGGCGCGCGCCTTCGAAGCGCCGACCTTGTCCACGCTGATCCCCGCCGTGGTGCCCCGCGAATGGCTGCCACGCGCAACCGCCTTGGCGTCTTCGGGCGGCCAGATCGCGCAGATCGCCGGCCCCGCGCTGGGCGGCATCGGTTACGGATTTGGGGCAGGGTGGATCTATTGTGTCGCCGCGGCGTTGTACCTGTCGGCCTTCGCGTCGATTGCCACGCTGGTGATCGAACGCGCCCCGCCGCGCAAGGAACCAACGACGTGGCGCACGCTGTTCGCCGGCATCACGTTCATCTTCCAGCGGCGCTTGCTGCTTGGCACCTTGTCGCTGGACTTGTTCGCCGTGCTGCTGGGCGGCGCCACGGCGCTGCTGCCGATCTTCGCCAAAGACATCCTCAACGCCGGCCCCTGGGCGCTGGGCGCGTTGCGCGCGGCCCCCGCCTGCGGCGCGGCGTTGATGTCGCTGACGCTGGCCCGCTTGAGCCTGGGCGAACACGTGGGCCGGTTGCTGTTTGGTTCGCTGATCGTGTTCGGGCTGGCGACCACGGTGTTTGGCTTGTCGACCTCCATTCCGCTATCAGTCGCCGCGCTGGTGGTGCTGGGCGCGGCGGACGCGGTGAGCGTCGTGGTGCGCTCGTCGCTGGTGCAGCTGAACACGCCCGACCACATGCTGGGGCGCGTCAGCGCGGTAAACACCTTGTTCATTGGCGCGTCGAATCAGCTGGGCGAATTTGAATCCGGACTGACGGCGGAACTGTTCGGCGCCGTGCCGGCGGTGGTGATTGGCGGCATGGGAACCATCGCGGTTGCCGGGTTATGGATGCGATGGTTCCCGGAATTAAGAAAGCTGAAGACCTTGCAGGGGCACGAGACGGCGCAGAAGCAGGCGTGAAGCCATGGGCTTGAGGTCATGGGCTTGAAGTCATCGGCTTGAAGTCATCGGCTTGAGGTCACAGGGCTGAAGGCACACAGGGTAGACTGGCTGCCTCTTTCTTCCTATCGAGTCCCCAACCATGTTTGTGAAAGCCCTACGTGTCGGCCTGGGTCAGTTGATTGTGCTGGGCGACGCGTTGACGCGCCCGCGCCCGCAGAAGCGCTCGGCACAAGGCCAGGCGGCGGTCAATAAAGACGCCGCCGCGCTCGCGCTCTATCAATTCAATGCCTGCCCGTTCTGCGTGAAGACGCGTCGCGCAATGCATCGCCTGAATGTGCCGGTCGCGCTGCGCGACGCCAAGAATGATCCGCAAGCGCGTGAGCAATTGYTGACGGGCGGCGGCAAGGTGAAAGTGCCTTGCCTGCGGATCGAAGACGCGGACGGCACGCGCTGGATGTATGAATCCAACGAGATCATTGCGTATCTGGATAAGCGGTTTGGTGGGGTGGCGTGACGATGGGGTAGGGGCGTAACCCGCGCGTAACCCATTACCCCGCCAAGCCTGGCTATCGGAATGCCTCGATCACGTTTGGCGACGCCTTGTCTATCGGCTTTCCGTATACGGTTGGCTTTCTGTAGACCATGCCGCGCAGCAACTCATCCATCTTGGGCATCTTGAAACTCGTGGCGCTGGGCGCCTGACGAAAATTCTCGATGCTGGCGGGCAAGCGCTGCACGGTCAGTGACTGAATCAGGCACATCGTGTCACGCGCGGTTTTCTGGCACTTGTCCATGTTCAGCACGGGTTGGCCGTCCATCAGTACGAAACCATCGGTCAACACGACCTCGCCTTCTTTCAAGGTGATTGACGCGATCGGAGCAAAGTGCAGTTGCACAGTCATGCCTCGCACCTCTAGCTCCTCGGCCGTGCCGGCCTCGACGCCGCGCTGGGCGCTGCGCTGCCACCGGAATTCACGAGCGGCTTCATCGCAGCCGCCCCCCAGACGTACTACCACTTCGCACCCCTCGCCCAATCCGTCATCGGTTGCTTTCTCGTACTGCGGCCACGGACCCGTTTTCTTGTAGCCGATATCCGTCGTCTCGATCAGCGTAGACACGCCGACTTCTTCCAACGCCTCATCTATTGTCCAACTCCTCGTCCCGTTGGGAGTCGCGGCTCCTGGCTGACGATAAGTGATGACGTTGAGACGGTATTCGCCCGGCCACACGGGAATCACCTGATACGTGATCGCGCCATTTGGTGTTTGGAACTGAGGCCCAAGGTCGAAGTGATCGAGTTTGTGTTTGCCATGGCCGGTGGTGATGGCATAGTCGCGCTCGGTCTTATGATTCCAACGCATCAACAGGCTTTGCTGGCGCAGAAACTTCTCACGCGTGGCTGCGTCGTCGAAATTACGCTGGCCCCCCGCATCAAGGTTGATGGTCGGAATCACCAACAAAGCCATGCCGTCGCGCACAAGACTGCCAATCGCGTTATCGAAGCTCGACCGTTGCCGCTCCGTTGTTTCGGCCACTTTCGCGACCCATTCGGGGTCGGGCGGCGACAGCGCAAGGGCGACCGCAGGCGTGAAAAGTCCAATCAGGCAAGCTCGGGCGAGCACGGGACCAAGCGACATCGTTCTTCTTTCCTTTTTCTGATTCAAGGATGGACGGCGAGGGCGTGCCAGCGCGGCCTCGCAGAAAAAACGGCCCGGCCATGATATCGCGATGCCGCCAGTGCGCCAGCGCGCCAGGAAATCGTTGCATTTGTCATGTTTTGCCACGCACGATGGGCGAGTTCCGTGTTGAATGTCGCGCAAGAAAACCCATCAGACGCTCACATGCCTATCGACTTCGAGCCCATCGAAAACGGCTTTATGGAAACGCTGCGGCCGCATCCCGCCTTTGCCGGCTGGCGCAAGAAGCGCAAGCGTTGCCTGTGGCGCAAGGTGGGCGACGTCGAGCAAGGTGTAGAGCTGATCCGCTACAAGGACTCGTTCGAGAACCGGCAGCGGGTGTCGCTGGGTCTGTACGTGTCCGTGCCTTATGAGCGGGAATGGCCGGTGTATGTGCCCACCGAAATCTGGGACAAAGGCCGCTTGTATCGGCGTGCGTATCTCGTGCCGAATCAAGGTCTGGTGGACGACAACAGCTTTGCCAGCGGCGCGCTGATTACGCTGACCTCAGAGGAAGAACTGGCGGCGTGGCTGGCAACGTTGGCGGCCGATATCGACCCGCACGTCGCCCCGTGGTTCAAGCAGTACGACACGCTGGAAGCGGCGTCCTATGAATATGAGATTCCCAGCTGGCGCAACGTCAGCGCAAGTCCGCCACGTTGACCGTGCTGGCGTCACAGGCCTCGACAAGTTCGGCATCGTGGCTGGCGAACAGCACAACGCGGTCCTGCGCCCAGGTCTTGAACACGTCGGCCAGCACGGCGCGGGCCTGCGCATCCAGGCCGCTGCTGGGGCCATCCGCAATGACAACCGCGGGATTCCCCAGCGCCGCGGCCGTCAGATACACCTTGCGGCGCGTACCGGTCGACATCTGTTCGAAGCGCTTGTCCAGATGCGGCTCCAGGCCCAGACGATACGCAAGGTCAAGCACAGCAGCATCAAGCGGCACGTGCTTTTCGTCGGCCACTTGCCGCAGCAGCTCACGCCCGGTCAGGGTGGGAAACGCCAGGCAATTGTCGGGCACATAGGCCAGACGGGCCCGGGCTTGTTGCGGTGCGTGGGCGAGCGAATGTCCGTCGATCCAGACGTCGCCGTCATCCGGCGCCACCGCGCCCGCGATGATGCCCAGCAAGCTGGATTTGCCGGTGCTGTCTTCTTCGCATAGCGCCACGCATCCCGGCGTGAACGTATGCGTCAGGCCTTGGAAGACGAGATAGTCGCCGTAGCGTTTGCTGAGATTGTCGATGCGTAGCATGCCCGAAGTTTACGCAGGAAAGCGGGGGCTGCGGTATAAACAACCCGCCATTTTTTTCCAAAAAAAAGGAATCTTGTGTCGATCAAATTTGGGGCCGGCCGTCTTGCGGCGGCAACCGCCAGCGTCCTCCGCCGCCAGGGCCGCGCCATGCTGGCCGCAGCGCCCTGGTCGTTGGCCGCGTTCACGTTAACGCTGCCGTTTGCGTTGACGTTTTCACGCTTGAACCAGCCATCGGATTTGCTGTGGGCCGCGCTGACCCTGATCAACCTGATCGCGTTTGCCCGCATGACGTACGCCTGGCACCGGATTGCCGCCGCGGGCGAGGCCAGCCGCTTGCCCGTTGCGCGTGGCGGCTCGGGCGAGGCGCGGTACCTGGTTCTGCTGAGCGCAATCGCCATCGTCATCACGGCCCTGGCGCGCGCAACCGGCGACCTGCCATATGCGGTCTACATGTTGCTGGACGCACCGCCCGACGGACGCTTCTATGCCGCATTGCTCGCCGCGCTAGCGGTGATCTGGCTGCCGGTGTTGTACGCGCTTGCCGTGTACGGCGTGAGCCTGCCACGCGCTGCGGTAACAGGGGAGTATGGACTGGGTGGGATACGCGCTGACGAGGCCGGCACTGGCGGTGTACGTGCCCCGATGCACTATCCGCGTTGGCCATTGATGGTGTGTCTGCTCGCACTGATCGCGATGGCCAGCTTTGCCGCCATCAACCTCGAACCGTTGACCTACGGCGCCTTCGAAACCGAACACTGGCCGATGGCCGCACTAAGCGTGTTGCTCTGCGTCCCGATCACGTTCGTGGTGATGACGATGTACGCGGTGGCGTATCGCGATTCTGTGGGCGGGGCGCACGAAGGAACATGATGACGACGGATCTCAACGCACTGGACGGCGCCACCATCGCCTTCGATCTTGACGGCACGTTGGTCGAATCGGCCCCCGACCTGATCGGCGCCGTGAATGCCATTCTGACCGCCGAGGGCTACCCGCCTCTGGCCTATGAAGCCGGCCGGCCCTTCGTCAGCCGTGGCGCCCGCTGGCTGCTGCAATCCGGCCTTGCGGCGGCAGGCGAACAAGACCCTGCCGCCCGTACCGCCGCGCTCTTCGGCCGCTTCATCAGCCATTACAGCGCGCATATCGCCGACGAAACCCGGCCCTTCCCCGGCGTCGTCGCTGCGTTGAAAGTGCTGAAGGAACGCGGCGCAACGCTCGTCGTCTGCACCAACAAACCCACCGGCTTGTCACGAACACTGCTGAGCAAACTGAGCATGGCGCAATGGTTCGACGGCGTCGTCGGCATCGACGCCGTCACCGCAGCCAAACCCGACCCCGCCCATCTGATCGAAGCGGTCCAGGCGGTGGGCGGCGACCTGGCCCGCACCGTCATGGTGGGCGACGCCGACACCGACGCCGGCGCGGCGAGGGCTGCCGGCACGCCGTTGATTCTGGTCGATTTCGGCTACTCCGACATTCCAGCTGCGGAACTCGCGCCAGACGTTCTGCTCCATCATTTCGACGATTTGGTCGACGCGTACGCGAGCTTGCTGAAATGAGCCTTGCTCCCGAACCCTACGCTCCCCGCCGCATCGCACCCCTTGAAATCTGGCGCGGCGCCGGTCATGCCATCAAGGTCTACGGTATTCATCGCGATATCGATGCGGGTTCAGTCGTACTGGCCGATAAGGTGCTCGCCTCGGTGCGTGCTGCGATGGTGGAAGTGCTAACCGAACCTGCCGGCGACCAGCGCAGCCATGGTCTGGGATTCTGCATCGTCCACGTCGGCGAAGAAGCCGTGTGGTTGCTGGTGGACTGGTGGATCTCAGGCGGCATCGTGTGCCAGCGCATGCTATCGGCGCCGCTAGAACGGCCCGAAGTATTCACGCCCGTCCACGCGCCTGCCCTTGCCTGCGTCTGGGAACTGGTCATCACGGCGCACGAGCGCGATGCATGGGTGCGGCACATGCTCACGGCAGAACCGAATCCGGGCGCTTACCTGGACGACATCTTGCCTGCGGGTTGTTATTGATGGGGTTGGGTATCGACAACAGCGGCTGGTACGTCAGCTGAGCCGAAGCGCCGGAGCACGGCGGCGGGAGAAGGCTTGAAGCCGAAGGTTGAAGCCGCACGCGTTCGGGACTAAGCTGAACTTTCGCTATCGAACGCGGCGCGACAAGATCCGCACGGCCATCGCCCCGGATCGGCTCGCCGCAAGGAGAGAGCAGCATGCGGCATGCAGTGGACTTATCCGGGCGTGTGGCCATCGTCACCGGCGCCAACTCAGGCATCGGGCGCGGCGTGGCGCTGGAACTCGCGCGGGCAGGCGCGAAAGTGGTCGTCAACCATCGCCCCAACCAAGACTCCGAACAACGCGGCCATGCCGTCGTCCAGGACATCACCAACGCAGGCGGACAAGCCGTTGCAATCGCCGCCGACATTAGCCGCGAAGACGATGTCGAGCAATTGTTCCGCGCGGCAAGCAATCACTTTCAAGACATCGACATCCTGGTCAACAACGCGGGCATCGAGCAGCCTGCTCCCATCCAGGACATGACGCTGGCCCAGTGGCAAAAGGTGATCGACACCAATCTGACCGGCCAGTTTCTGTGCGCACGCGCGGCCGCACGGGCGTTTTTGAATCGCACGCCGAAGCCGCCCGCCGAAGCCGCCGCCGGAAAAATCATCTTCATCAGCTCCGTTCACGAAGTGATTCCGTGGGCATTCCAATCCAACTATGCGGCCTCGAAAGGCGGCGTGTCGCTGCTGATGCAGTCGCTGGCGCAAGAGCTTGCGCCGATGAAGATACGCGTGAATTCCGTTGCGCCCGGCGCCATCCGCACGCCCATCAATGCTCCCGCCTGGAACACGCCGGAAGCCCTGGCGTCGCTGCTCAAGCTGATTCCGTACGGACGCATCGGCGAACCGGAAGACGTGGCGCGCGCCGTGGCGTGGTTGGCCAGCGACGATTCTGATTACGTCACGGGGTCGACCTTGTTCGTCGATGGCGGCATGACGCTGTACCCCGAATTTCGCGGCGCGGGTTAAGCGCATATGTCCAAACCCCTGGAAGACTACGGCTTGATCGGCAATATGTTGTCGGCGGCGCTGGTTGCGCGCGACGGCTCCATTGATTGGCTGTGCCTGCCGCATTTCGATTCGTCCGCCTGCTTCGCCGCCTTGCTGGGCGACGACAGCCATGGACGCTGGCTGCTTGCGCCGCGCAATACGGCGCCTGCCGTGGAAAACCCCACGGACAATTCCGCGAACCATCCCACGGGCGACAACACGGGCTGCGATACGGGCTCTGATACTGGCTCTGATACGGGCTGCAACACCACCCGCCGCTACCTGCCCGAAACCGCCGTGCTGGAAACCCGCCATAAAACGCCTACCGGCGCCGTGCGGGTCTACGACTTCATGCCGCTTAGCGACGATGAAGAACGCGTGGACGTGGTGCGTATCGTGCAAGGCGAGTGGGGCCACGTCGACATGCATATGGAACTGACGCTGCGCTTCAACTACGGGCAGGCGGTGCCTTGGGTACGTCGGCGCGATTACGGTTTGAGCGCCATCGCCGGACCCGACGCCGTCGAGCTGCACACGGCCGTGCCGCTGGTTGGCCGCGACATGAAAAGCGTGGCGGATTTCACCGTGCGGCAAAACGAGACCGTGCCGTTCACCTTGTCGTATCACCGCTCGCACAAGATGCCGCATTTCGTGCCAGACCGCATGGAAAGCATGGACCGCACGATTGCGTGGTGGCATGAATGGGCCAAGCGCTGCCATTGGGAGAACGGCCCCGGCGAGCGGCGCGACGCGGTAGTGCGGTCACTGATCACGCTCAAGCTGCTGACGTTTCAACCCACAGGCGGTATCGTCGCAGCGCCCACCACGTCGCTGCCCGAGCAACTGGGCGGCAGCCGCAATTGGGACTATCGCCACTGCTGGCTGCGTGATTCGGCGCTGACCTTGTACGCGCTGCTGAACGCCGGGTATCGCGAAGAGGCCGAGGCCTGGCGGCAATGGCTGCTGCGCGCCGCGGCGGGCCACCCCAATCAGTTGCAGATCATGTACGGTATTGCCGGCGAACGCTGGCTGCCCGAACACGACATTCCCTGGCTGCCTGGTTATGAAGGCAGCGCGCCCGTGCGCATGGGCAACGCCGCGGCCGGGCAAATGCAGCTGGACGTGTATGGCGAACTGATCGAAACCCTGCACGCTGGCCGTGTGGCCGATCTGGCGCCGCTGGCTGAAGCATGGCGTATGCAAAAAGTGCTGCTCACGGCGCTCGAGGACTTGTGGCGCGAGCCAGATCACGGCATCTGGGAGGTGCGCGGACCCCGCCGCGCGTTCACGCATTCGCGGCTGATGTGCTGGGTGGCGTTGGATCGCACCGTGAAATCCTGCGAACGATTTGGCCTGGAAGGCCCGGTGGACCGTTGGCGTGCGCTGGCCGACGAAATCCGCCAAGACATCTGCACGCACGGCTTTGACGCGCAGCGCAACACCTTCGTGCAGTACTACGGCGGCACGGCGCTGGACGCGAGCCTGTTGCTGATTCCCCAAGTGGGCTTTCTGCCGCCGGATGATCCGCGCGTGACCGGCACTGTGGACGCCATCGAACGCGAACTGCTGCGCGATGGCCTGCTGCTGCGGTATTCCACCCAGCACAGTGACGACGGCCTGCCCGGCGACGAAGGCGTATTCCTGGCGTGCAGCTTCTGGCTGGCCGATGCGTACATCATGCAAGGCCGGCTTGCCGACGCGCACCAATTGTTTGGGCGCCTGCTGTCGCTACGCAATGACCTGGGGTTGCTGTCTGAAGAATACGACGTGGTGCGCAAGCGCTTGGTCGGGAATTTCCCGCAAGGGTTCTCGCACATTGGCTTGGTCAATACGGCGTACAACCTGAGTGCGGCAGGGGGGACCGCGCATCAGCGATCATCGCGCAATGCGCCGCACGACTGACGGGCCGTCGCGCTCGTCGAAGTAAATCAACGATATTCGTGCGCTTTGTCTTCGATGAACGTTTTCAGCCATTGCGCCAGATGCGCGACGTTGATCACCTCGTTCGCCTCGGCGCGCTTGAGCAGCATGGTGACCACGCCAATCTGCAACGTCGTCGCCTGATAGCGCAGCACGGCATCCGTGCCGAATTGGTCGGTGACCTGCGCCCACGCCAAGCCCGGGACCATCGTCGTCAAGCCATCGCCAAACGCAATGCCCATGGCTTCCCAGCCCGCCACGTCTTCCGCTTCCAGGAGATCGGCATCGACGATGCGTTGCAGCAGTTCAAAGTCCGCGGCGGAGTGCGTCAGTTCGCTGTCGGGAAAATTCAGGGCAACCAGCGCATGGAGCTGAGCGCGTCGCGCTTGCATGTATTCCAGGGTGGATGTGGGCAACGGCTGGAAATCGGCAGTCATTTCTTGGGTCATGCAGTCTGCTTCCTGATGCGGGTTTTTGCATGCCGCGAGGGGTTGCGGCGGGTTTACGGGCGGGCTTAGTGGTGGGCTGAGTGGCGGGCTGAGTGGCGGGCTTAGTGACGGCTCGGTCGGCTCGGTCGGCTCGGGCGGCCGTCATTGTCGCTCAAAGCGTGCCAACTTCCCGCTGCGCCAGCCACACCGTGGCGCCCCCGCAAGCCGGATCGTTCTCTACATAGTGCTTCACGGCAAACCCATTGGCATTGAGCAGCTGCCGATACTCCTCGCGATCCAAACTGCCGTGATAAAGCGGCTTGCCCTCGAACTGGCCAATGGCTTCTCCCAGCGAAGTGCCGCTGGTGAACATCAGCACCGCCCCGGGCGAAGCAAGACGCCGAAAGGTGCTGAACATGGGCCGTTGATCTTCGGGGCTCAGATGGAAAAAGCTATGCCAGGCAATCAAACCGTGAAAGGGCTCGGTGAACGGCAACCGCCGCATATCAGCGGCGATCCATCGTTGGTTGGGGAACGTCGATTGCGCCCGAGACAACAAGGGCAACGAGGTATCAATACCCGTGATCGAGCAACCGCTTTCGATCAGATGGCGCGCGATGGGGACACCGCTTCCGCAACCGATGTCGAGCACTTGCGGGTGCGGGACGGGCAGTAAAGACAGGAACTGCGTCAACCAGCCGAGTTCGACAAGCGTAGTTCCACGCTGCGCTTCAAACGCAGCGGCGTGGTCTTGATATAGCGCGATAACGTCATCGGCGGGTGAGGGCATGGTCGTTAACCGAGAAGGGAGTTCAGGAGGTGCAATCGAATGGAACTTTAAGGTGTCAGACTGCAATTTCAAAGCCCGCATAACTTCTGGGATGTACGCCGCCGCACGTAAAATCAGCCCCTGCACACCGATACCCACATAGGCCATGGCATGCATTCAACCCCTCTGGAAAGCCAGCTGAATTTCCTAAGAGAAATCGATCGGCTGAAATCCGTCGTCCGGCAGTCTCCGCTGCTGGACCGCAGCCGAAAGGAAAACTCTGCCGAACACTCATGGCACTTGGCGATGTACGCGTTGATCCTGAGCGAGTACGCGAGTGGCGCGGTGAATACGAACCGGGTCATCCAGATGCTCTTGCTGCATGACATCGTTGAGATAGACGTGGGTGATTTTCCGATTCACGGCGGGTCATCCGCCGCGTTGCAGGCCGAGCAGGAATTCAAAGCGGCCGAGCGCTTGTTTGGATTGTTGCCCTCGCCGCAACGCGATGACTATCTCAGCCTGTGGCAGGAATTTGAACGGGCAGAGAGTGAAGACGCGCAGTTCGCGAAGGCGCTTGATCGCTTTCAGCCGCTACTCACGAATATTTATTCCGGCGGGGGAACGTGGACCGAGAACGGCGTGTCTCTGGAACAGGTTTTTTCGCGGTACGGGCCGGTCATCAAACGAGGCGCACCCCGGCTGTGGGACGAGTGCGAACGATGGGTGACGCGGCATTTTCAGCTGAGTAACGGTTCCTGAAAGGACGCCCAAGCCTCGTCTTCGATTCCCTCTATCACGTTCCCATCTTCATCGGCAATCGTGAAGGCCTGTTGATCTCCGCCAATGCTGGCGGCGCCATCCAGCCCCAACAGCAGCGTGTACATCGTGTCCCGAAGCACGCCGTCCAGCACGACCCGCATCTGTTCGCCCTGCTCAGCTGACAAGCCCATCGCCCGCACCCTGGCTGCGACGTCGCTGGCGCCTTCTGGCGCCATGAACGACTCCAGCAATTCCGCCCTTAGCGCATTCCAATTCGCGACGAACTCCTTCGCGTCCATTTCGATTCCTTTATCAACCCATCACCAAGCAACGGCATCACCTTCACTGCCGCCACGCCCAAGAACACAAGGGCCGCGATCTCTGCAGCCCTTAGAAAAAATGCAGTCAGACTGCATTTTCGCTACCCCTCCCGAGGTTGCCATCGACCCGGAAGATTGTGCATCAGCGTGAGCAGCGCAACCGATGGCACGCGCGCGTACAGGCTGTGGGGCTCGTCGCCCGGCAACATGACCAATTGGCCTTCAACGAGCGTGCACTGGCCAGCCGACGCCTCGATGTCGATCTGCCCGTTCAGGCATTGCAGGGTCATCACACCCTGAACGTGATGTGAGGGCATGCGATGTCCCGCTGGCAACACAAGCCGAATAATCTGCACATCCGTCGTGCGCAGCAGACTGATGCTGACGGGCGGGTCCGGTTCCGCGCTCGGTCTATGAAGCAGGTCGACGACATCCAGCGGGTTCGCGTGCTTGAGGGCCATAAGGACTCCGATTCAGAATCGAAAACGATGCGCTTTGGTGCATAGGCAATCTGCGCACAAGCAATCACGCACAAGCAATCAGACTGCATTATCGAAGTTGGAAATTGCAGTCTGACAGCAATGCAAATTGCAGTCTGACACCAATACCGAAATTGCAGTCTGACACCAATACCACGACACCAATACCAGTCACGATAGGCGCCCCGCCGCGTCACACCATGGGTGGCGTTCCAAATAAACAAGGGCCGCATTGCTGCGGCCCTTGGCTTATTCCCTACCTACGTAACGCGATCACGCCTTACGCACCTGTGCGATCAGCGCATCCAGTTGCGTCAGCATCAGGTCGATTTCTTCGGCCGTGACGTTCAGCGCCGGCATGAAGCGCAGCAGGTTGGGGCGCGGGGCGTTCAGCAGCAGGCCTTGCGGGTTCTGGTTGCGGGCGGCTTCGACGATGGCGGGGCCGTCGTCGCGGTCCATGATCAAGGCGCGCAGCAGGCCTTGGCCGCGCTCGCCCTTCATGCCGTACTTGGCCGACAGGGCCAGCAGGCCTTCGGACAGTTGCTTGGCGCGCGCGTTGACGGCGTCCATGAAGCCCGGGGCGGCCAGCGCGTCGAACACGGCGACGCCGACGGCGGTGGTCAGCGGGTTGCCGTTGTACGTGCCGCCCTGGTCGCCATGCGAGAACACGCAAGCGTCCTGGCGCGCCAGCAGCGCSGCCAGCGGCACGCCGCCGCCGATGCCCTTGSCCAGCGTCATGATGTCCGGCGTGACGTCGGAATGCTGGTAGGCGAACATCTTGCCCGTGCGGCCCATGCCGGTCTGGACTTCGTCAACGATCAGCAGCAGCTGGTTCTCGTCGGCCAGCTTGCGCAGGCCTTGCATGAATTCGCGGGTGGCGGGGATGACGCCGCCTTCACCTTGCACCGGCTCCAGCATGATGGCGACGGTCTTGTCGTCGATCAGTTTCTTCACCGATTCCAGGTCGTTCAGCTCAGCCTTGGGGAAGCCTTCGACTTGCGGGGCGAACATCTTGTCCCAGCCCGGCTTGCCCGATGCGGACATCGTGGCCAGCGTGCGGCCGTGGAAGCCGTGGTTCATCGTGATGATCTTGTAGGCGCCGTTCTTCTTGACCTGGCCCCACTTGCGCGCCAGCTTGATGGCGCCTTCGTTGGCTTCGCCGCCGCTGTTGGCGAAGAACACGCGGTCAAAGCAGGACGCGCCGGTCAGGCGTTGCGCCAGCTCGATCGAGGGGATGTTGTAGAACGCCGGCGACGGGTTCATCAGCTTTTGCGACTGTTCGATCAGCGCGCGCTGCATTTCCGGCGCCGAGTGGCCCAGCGTGTTCACGGCCCAGCCCTGCACGAAGTCCAGGTATCGCTTGCCCGCGTGATCCTCCAGCCAGGACCCCTTGCCGCTGACGAACACGAGGTCCGGGCGGGAGGTGATATCCATGAGGGTGTTGACGTTGAACTGGCTGAATTCCATGGCGGTTCCTGCGGGGTGAAAGGACAGGGGAAGAAGAAAACTTCGCGGGGGAAACGCGAAAGGGCAAATGTAGCACCGACAGAGGGATGCTATCGTGACGCACCCCCGCCGATTCGCCCCGGGCCGCCTCAAAAGGGCCGCCGTCTCGGGCGCTCTATTTTATGCAAGTGGCGCGCCCTACGCGCGCAGCCCGTTGTCGCTTTTTACTGACCAATCATGAAACGTATCCTTTCCAGTCTTGCTGCCGGCCTGGCGCTGGCGGCGGCCGGCGCGCCCGTGCACGCCGAATATCCCGAACGACCCATCCGCCTGATCGTGCCGTTCCCGCCCGGACAGGCCACCGACATCTTCGCCCGCGCGCTGGCTGAAAAGCTGGGCGCGGCCGTGAAGCAGCCGATCGTGGTGGAAAACCGCGCTGGCGCCGGCAGCAACATCGGCATGGAACAAGCCATGCGCGCCCCCGCCGATGGCTACACGCTGGTCATTGCGGGCAGCGCCGCCGCGGTCAACCAGACGCTGTACAAGACCATCAACTACAGCCTGACCAAGGATTTCGCGCCGGTGTCGGGCGTGTTCTCGGTGCCGCTGATGTTCCTGGCCACGCCGGCATCCGGCATCACGTCGCTCAAGCAGCTGGTGACGCAGGCGCGCGCCAATCCCGGCGAACTGGCCTACGCGAGCGCCGGCATCGGCGGCACGCAGCATCTGTCGGCCGAGATGTTCAAGGCCGCAGCCGATATCGACATCCGCCACATTCCGTACAAGGGCAGTGGCCCGGCCCAAGCGGATTTCCTGGGTCACCAGGTGCCGTTGATGGTGGATTCGGTGACGGCCGGCCTGCCGCACGTGCAGAACAAGAAGGCCGTGGCGCTGGCCGTGACCACCGCCAAGCGCCTGCCGCAGCTGCCCGACGTGCCGACCGTGGCCGAATCCGGCTACCCCGGCTTTGAGGCGATTGGCTGGGCCGCCGTGCTGGCCCCGCGCGACACGCCGCCCGCAGTGACGAACTACCTGAGCAAGCAGATCGGCCAGGCGCTGTCGACGCCGGAAATGCAGAAGTTCCTGCGTGACCGGGGCGCCGAACCGATGCCGCTGACGCCCGAAGCCACCGGCGCATTCATCGCGGCGGAAGTGGACAAGTGGGGCCGCGCGGTCAAGCAGTCCGGCGCGCAGGTGGACTAAGCACGCCGTCGGCCACGCCGAAAAGCCGTCCCTGTTTTTCAGGGGCGGCTTTTTTATGGCCCGCCCGTCGTGCACGCCCGCCCCCGGGATTGGGCGGTTTTTCTGGATGATCCATCTCGCCTCAGCCGGTTTATCCACAGCAAGCCCTTGCCTAAGCTCGAAGCTCCATTGATTCATGAAGGGGTTTTCCATGGCAGACCATTCCATCAAAGGCAAAGTCGTGCTGATTGCGGGCGGGGCGAAGAACCTGGGCGGGTTGATTGCGCGCGACTTGGCCGCGCACGGCGCCCGCGCCATCGCCATCCACTACAACAGCGCTGCGTCGAAAGCCGATGCCGATGCGACCGTGGCCGCCGTTGAAGCGGCGGGCGCAAAGGCCGTGGCCTTGCAAGCCGACCTGACGACGGCGGGCGCGGTCGAGAAGCTGTTTGCGGATGCGGTCGCAGCCGTGGGCAAACCCGATATCGCGATCAATACCGTGGGCAAGGTGTTGAAGAAGCCGTTCACCGAGATCAGCGAAACCGAGTACGACGAGATGACGGCGGTGAATTCCAAGACGGCGTTTTTCTTCCTGCGCGAAGCGGGCCGGCACGTGAACGACCACGGCAAGATCTGCACGCTGGTGACGTCGTTGCTGGGTGCGTTCACGCCGTTCTATGCCGCCTATGCGGGCACCAAGGCGCCGGTTGAGCACTACACCCGCGCGGCGTCGAAAGAGTTTGGCGCGCGCGGCATTTCGGTCACGGCAGTCGGCCCCGGCCCGATGGACACGCCGTTCTTCTACCCGGCCGAAGGCGCCGATGCGGTGGCGTATCACAAGACCGCCGCCGCGCTCTCGCCCTTCAGCAAGACGGGGCTGACCGACATCGAAGACGTCGTGCCGTTCATCCGCCACCTGGTCAGCGACGGCTGGTGGATCACGGGCCAGACCATTTTGATCAACGGCGGCTACACGACAAAGTAAGCGGCTACTCTGTCACGCATGGACAGATTCGACCAATACCGCGTCTTCGCCCACGTCGCCGAAATGGGCAGCTTCATCAAAGCCGCCAACGCGCTGGACGCGCCGCGGGCGTCGGTGTCGGCCGCCATCCAGCAGCTGGAAACGCAGCTGGGCGTACGCCTTTTGCACCGCACGACGCGGCAGGTTCGCCTGACGGCCGACGGCGAACAACTGCTGGCGCGCGTGCGCCCGTTGCTGGCGGAAGTGGAAGACATCGACCAGCTGTTTCATGCCAGCCAGCGCCAGGTGTCGGGCCGGCTGAGCATTGATGTGCCCAGCCGTATCGCCCGCCGCCTGATCGCGCCGGCGCTGCCTGGCTTGCTGCGCCGCCACCCCCGGCTGGAACTGGCGTTGACCTCTACTGACCGCGCGATCGATCTGGTGCAGGCAGGCGTGGACGGCGCCGTACGCATTGGTGCGCTTGCCGATAGCAGCCTGGTGGTTCGGCCGCTGGGCCGGATCGCCCTGATCAACTGCGCCAGCCCCGGCTATGTGCGCGAGCATGGCGAACCACGCCAGCCTGCCGACTTGTCCAGCGCCCATTGGGCCGTGGGGTATGCGTCACCCAAGACGGGCCGCGAACTGCCTTGGGAATTGCCGCCCGGCGATGACACCGGGCTTCCCGGGCCGCTGCCCAGCCGGGTGACCGTGGACAACGCCGAAAACTACATCGCCTGCTGCCTGGCCGGCCTGGGGCTCATCCAGATTCCGCGCTTCGATGTTCAGCATTTGCTGGATGCCGGCGAGCTGGTCGAAGTGATGCCGGCGTATCGCGCGGCGCCCATGCCGGTGTCGTTGATCTATCCGCACCGGCGGCAGCGCACGCGCCGGCTGACCGTCTTTCAAGAGTGGTTTGACGCGCTGATGCGGCCCCACTTGGACGCCTGATCCGCACAAGCGCCCGAGATATCAACACCCACCAAACCGGTGCGGCGCATGCCCGGTTCCGGCGCATGCGCGGCACCAAAACAGGGCAGAGCGCAAACGCATCGCAAGCCTCGCGCAGCGCAATCCCCTGCCACGCGAAATGGCACGGAACTTGCTTTTCCAGCTTTGTATACCGAATTGGTGTGCAACGCATCGACCCGCCCCGGGCGATGTGCGCCCTGGAGAGTTCCTCATGAACCGTAGAACCCTGTTGTTGTCCCTTTGCACCGCCGCCAGCCTGCTGGCCGCGCCGCTGACGCACGCCGACACGCTGGACGATATCGTCAAAGCGGGCACCATCAAGATTGCCGTGCCGCAGGATTTCCCGCCGTTCGGCTCGGTGGGCGCCGATATGAAGCCGCTGGGCTATGACATCGACACCGCCGCGCTGATCGCCAAGCAGCTGGGCGTGAAGCTGGAACTGGTGCCGGTCACCAGCGCCAACCGCGTGCCGTACTTGCAAACCCGCAAGGTGGACCTGGTGATCTCCAGCCTGGGCAAGAATGCCGAGCGCGAAAAAGCCATCGACTTCTCTGACGCCTACGCGCCGTTCTTCAATGGCGTATTCGGCCCGGCGGACCTGAAGGTCTCGTCGGCCGCCGACCTGGCGGGCAAGACGATTGGTGTGACACGCGGCGCGGTGGAAGATATCGAGCTGTCGAAGATTGCGCCGGAATCCGCCACGTTGAAGCGCTATGAAGACAACAACGGCACCATCACCGCCTTCCTGTCGGGCCAGGTGCCGATGATCGCCACGGGCAACGTGGTCGCCGCCGCCATCCTGGCGCGCAACCCGGCGAAAAAGCCCGAGACGAAATTCCTGATCAAGAACTCGCCGTGCTACATCGGCATGAACAAGGACGAGCCCAAGCTGCGCGCCAAGGTCAACGACATCCTGGCCGCCGCCAAGCGTGACGGTTCGCTGTCGGCGATCTCGCAGAAATGGCTGGGGGCCGAGCTGCCCAAGGATCTGTAAGTACCGAAGGCGGCCATCATGGCTTATCAATACGACTTCGCGTCGGTATTCGATTACACGCCGGTGCTCGTGAAGGGCATCGGCGTCACCGTCGAACTGATCGCGTTCGGCGCGGTGGCGGGCGTGGCGCTGGGCATCGCCTGCGCCTGGGTCCGCACGCAAGGCCCGGCGTGGTTGCGCGCACCGGTCACGGCGTACGTTGAACTGATCCGCAACACGCCCTTTCTGATTCAGCTGTTCTTCGTGTTCTTCGGCTTGCCATCGCTGGGCGTGCAGCTGGGCGAGATGCAAGCGGCCTGCATGGCGATGGCGCTGAACCTGGGCGCCTATAGCGCCGAGATCATCCGCGCCGGTATCGACGCCACGCCGAAAGGGCAGTACGAAGCGGGCGCGAGCTTGGCGATGACGCGCTTTCAGGTGTTCCGGCACGTGGTGCTGAAACCTGCGTTGAAACGCATCTGGCCGGCGCTGTCTTCGCAGATCGTGATTGTGATGCTGGGCTCGGCGGTGTGTTCGCAGATCGCGGCCGAAGACCTGACCTTTGCGGCCAACTTCATCCAGTCGCGCAACTTCCGCGCGTTCGAGGTCTACCTGGTCACGACCGGCATCTATCTGGCGCTGGCCATCCTGTTGCGCCAGTTGCTGCGCATGGTGGGCCAACGGCTGTTTCGCAAGGCGGCGCGATGATTGAATTTTCAACCTGGGACATCGTCCGCAACTTGCTGCTGGCCGCGCGCTGGACGGTCGTGCTATCGCTGGTGGCGTTCGTCGGCGGTGCGGCGATGGGCGTGCTGGCATTGATGATGCGCACGTCGCGCGTGGCGCTGATGCGCCGCGCCAGCTGGGCCTATATCGAACTGTTCCAAGGCACGCCGCTGCTAATGCAGCTGTTCCTGGCGTTCTTCGGGCTGTCTTTGCTGGGCCTAGAAGTGCCGCCCTGGCTGGCGGCGGGCGCGGCGCTGACGCTGTGGTCGGGCGCGTTCCTGGCCGAGATCTGGCGCGGCTGCGTGGAAGCCATCCCCAAGGGCCAATGGGAAGCGTCCGCCAGCCTGGCGCTGGGCTATGTGCAGCAGATGCGCTACGTGGTGCTGCCGCAGGCGCTGCGCATCGCGATTGCGCCCACCGTCGGGTTTGCGGTGCAGATCGTCAAGAGCACTGCGCTGACCTCCATCATCGGGTTCACCGAGCTGTCGAAAGCCAGCACGGTGATCACCAACGCCACGTTCAGTCCCTTCACCGTCTATGCCTGCGCCGCGCTGATTTACTTCGCGCTGTGCTGGCCCCTGTCGCGCCTTAGCCTCCGGCTGGAAAGGAAGTTGCATGCCCCTCATCGCCCTTGAAGACGTCCGCAAAAAATTCGGCGACAACGAAGTCCTGAAGGGGGTGACGTTACGCGTCGAACCCGGCGAAGTCATCGCCATCATCGGCAAGAGCGGCTCGGGCAAGAGCACGCTGCTGCGCTGCGTGAATGGGCTGGAGCAGATTGATGGCGGCGCGATCATGGTGGCCGACGCGCAACTGGCCGACGACGAATTGCGGCTGCGTGCGCTGCGGCTCAAGGTGGGCATGATCTTCCAGCAGTTCAACCTGTTTCCGCATCTGACGGTGGGGCGCAATGTGATGCTGTCGCCCATGGTGGCCAAGCGCATGCCCGAAGCGGAAGCGGCCGACATGGCGCGCGCCATGCTGACCCGCGTGGGGCTGGCGCACAAGTTCGACGCGTGGCCGGAAGAGTTGTCAGGCGGACAACAGCAACGTGTGGCGATTGCCCGTGCGCTGTCGATGCAGCCACTGGCCTTGCTGTGCGATGAGATCACGTCGGCGCTGGACCCGGAGCTGGTCAACGAAGTGCTGGCGGTGGTGCGCGAGCTGGCCGCCGATGGCATGACGCTGTTGATGGTCACGCACGAGATGCGCTTTGCGCGCGAAGTGTGCGACCGTGTCGTCTTCATGCATCAGGGCCGCGTGCATGAGATCGGGCCGCCGGAAGAATTGTTCTCGGCGCCCGCCACCCCCGAACTGCGGCAATTTCTGGGGATGACGAATCTGGCGCCGTGACTACCGCGCTATCAGTGTTGCGCGATGAATATTGATTGACGGCGATCAGCGCGAAAAGCCGCGCGCCGCGATCTCCCAGATGTCTTGCACCACGCCGTCCCGCACCACGACCAGCCCGTCATGCAAGTTGAAGGTGGGGTCCACATGCGACGGCACCAGGCGCAGCACATCACCCAACGCGGGTGCGGTGGCGCCAGGCGCCACGCGCACCACGCCGTGCTCGTCGTTGATGGCGGCATAGGTCAGCCCTTCAGCATCAAAGACGGCAGGCGGGCCGCATTCGGCGGTAGTCGATTTCAAGCCCGCATCCAGGATCACGCGGTCGGCGGCGGGCACGCTCATCACCGTCGACAGCACGAACAGGCTGTTCTGGAACGTGAGCGGGCCGTCCCATTCGTTGGCGCCGTAGTCGCCGTCCATGAACGCGTATGAACCCGCCTGCAATTCGGTGTAGACGCCGCTTGCCGCGTCGAACTCCGCGCTGCCCGTGCCGCCTCCTGTGATGTTGTCGCAAGCAATGCCGTTCTCGCGCAAGAGCTGCGCATGGGACGCCGCGATGCGCGCCGCTTGCTTGCAGACCTGTGCGCGTTCTTCGCGCGTGCGGTAGTGCTGCACCGAGCCGTGATACGCCTGCAGCCCCACGAAGTTCACGCCGGGCAAGTCCCGCGCCTGCTGCGCCAGCGCCAGCACCAAGGCGTCGTCCGACACGCCGCAACGGCCTTGTCCGACATCGACTTCCACCAGCACATCGATCTCGGCGCCGGCCTGCGCCATGGCGTGGGAAATCTGCGCCAGGTTCTGCGCGTTGTCGACACAGACGCTCATCTTGGCCGTGCGCGCCAGTTGCGCCAGCAAGGCCAGCTTTTGCGGCCCGACGACTTCATTGCTGATGTGGATGTCGCGAATGCCGGCCGCCACAAAGGGCAGGGCTTCGCTGACCTTCTGGCAGCAGATGCCACGCGCGCCCAGCGCAAGCTGCCGCAACGCGATCTCGGGGCATTTGTGCGCCTTGGCATGTGGGCGCAAGGCAACGTCGTGACGGTCGGCCCAGGCTTGCATGGCGCGCAGATTGGCCTCGAAGGGCGTCAGGTCCAGCACCAGGCTGGGCGTGTCGACGCGGGCCAACGGGTCGCCCGGTTGCGCGGGCGGGGGCAGCGCTATGCCGCGTATGACTTCCTGGGACATCGGGGTAACTCCGTTGTTGGGAACCGCGTGGGATGTAACCGTAGGGCCGAATGCATAACCAAACGAAGACCATCCATAACCCAAAGGCCCATCGACCCCCAGGTAAACGATAGCTCCGTAACCATTGGCTACGCATGCCCCGCATGCCAGAATTTCAACATAGAAATAGGCCCCCACGGTGCGCCCGCTATGCGGGCTTCCTGCCCCCCAAGGGGGCTCCTTTTGCCTTGGGACGGCCCGGCGGCAAAAGAGCGCCCCCACGGTGCGCCCGCTATGCGGGCTTCCTGCCCCCCAAGGGGGCTCCTTTTGCCTTGGGACGGCCCGGCGGCAAAAGGCGCTTAGAACGATAACCGTCCGCACTGAACGTATCAACTCTAACAACACCAGCAACAAGACCCGGAGAAGCTCGCATGAAACTCAAGCACTGGATCACCGCCCTGACCGTCGCCGTTGCCGCAGTCGGCACCGCAGGTTCCGCGCAGGCTCAGCAGTTCTTCCGCATTGGCACGGGCGGCACGGCCGGCACGTACTACCCGATCGGCGGCATCATCGGCAACGCGGTGTCGCAACCCGGCAAGCTCATCGCCACGGCGGTGGCATCGAACGGGTCGGTCGCCAACATCAACGGCATTCTGGGCGGTTCGTTCGAAGCGGGCTTCACGCAATCCGACGTGGCGTACTGGGCTTATAGCGGCACCGGCACGTTCGAAGGCAAGCCCAAGGCGCAAGACCTACGCCTGATCGCAACGCTGTATCCGGAGAGCATCCACCTGGTGACGCGCAAGGGCGCGGGCATCAAGAGCGTGGCTGACCTGAAGGGCAAGCGCGTGTCCATGGACGAGCCGGGTTCCGGCACGCTGGTCGATGTGCGCCTGATCCTGGGCGCCTACGGCATGACCGACAAAGACATCAAGGCCGAATACCTGAAGCCGAACCAGGCGGGCGACAAGCTCAAGGACGGCGGGCTGGATGCGTTCTTCTTCGTGGGCGGCGCGCCGGCAGGCGCCATTGCCGAACTGGCTTCCACCGGCAACATCGAACTGGTGCCGCTGGTGGGCAAGGAAATCGACGAGCTGCGCGCCAAGCAGGAATTCTTCACGCCTGACGTCATCACCGCCAACACCTACCAGAACATGCCCGAAGTGAAGACCATCTCGGTCAACGCGCAGATGGTCACGTCGGCCAAGATTCCTGAGCAGACCGTCTACGACGTCACCAAGGCGCTGTACAGCGACGCCACGCGCAAGACGCTGGACGCCGGCCACGCCAAGGGCAAGCTCATCACCCGCGACAACGCCATCAAGGGTGCGGGCATTCCGTTCCATCCGGGCGCCGAGAAGTTCTACAAGGAAATCGGACTGCTGAAGTAAGCCGTCCCGCTTTATACGGAACGACCACGGCGCGCGTTGCGCCGTGACAGGGCAGGGCCGCCGCGCGCGGCCCTGTTCGCGGCATCACCCTGAGAAATTCAGCGATGGAAATAGATCACGAAAAAACCCAGAAGCTGGCGGAAAAGTACGACTCCGAAATCCGCTTCCGGCCGCTGGACAAGACGGCTACCTGGATCGTGTCGGGCCTGCTCGTCACCTTGTCCCTGTTTCACTACTACACCGCCGGCTTCGGCCTGCTGCGCGAAGCCACGCACCGGGGCGTGCACCTGGCCTTCGTGCTGAGCCTGATCTTCCTGGTGTTCGGCTTTTCAAAGTCGCACTATCAGCGCGAGCCCAAGTCCACGTGGTTCGCGCCCGGCGGCATCCCGCTGTATGACTGGATCATCGCCATCGCGCTGGCGTTGTCGGTGCTGTACATCCCCTACATTTTTGAAGACCTGGCGTTCCGCGTGGGCAACCCCATGCCGATGGACGTGTTCATGGGGTCCATCCTGCTGATCGGTTTGCTGGAAGCCACGCGCCGCGCCATGGGCTGGCCGCTGCCGATCATTGCGCTGGTCTTCATGGCTTATGCGATGTTCGGGCCGTACTTTCCCGGCCTGCTCAAACACGCAGGCAACACGTGGCCGCAGATCGTCAACCACATGTACCTGACGAGTCAGGGCGTGTATGGCGTGGCGGTCGGTGTGGTGGCGACGTACGTCTTCCACTTCGTGCTGTTCGGCGTGCTGGCCACGCGCATCGGGCTGGGGCAGCTGTTCCTGGATGTGGCCTCCACCGTGGCCGGCCGCTACGCGGGCGGCCCCGCCAAGGTGTCGGTGTTTGGTTCGGCCATGTTCGGCATGCTGTCGGGCTCGTCGGTGGCCAACGCCGTGACCGTGGGTTCGCTGACCATTCCGGCGATGATCCGCGTGGGTTATCCCCGCCACTTCGCCGCGGGCGTGGAAGCGGCCAGCAGCACGGGCGGGCAGATCACGCCGCCCATCATGGGCGCGGCCGCGTTCCTGATGATCGAATTCCTGGGCATCCCGTATCAGCAGATTGCGATTGCCGGCATCTTCCCGGCGTTCCTGTATTTCTTCGGCATGTTCATGCAGGTGCACTTCGAAGCCAAGCGCGAAGGCCTGCGCGGGCTGACGCCGGAAGAAATGCCCAAGCTCAAGCAGTCGTTCAAGATGCGCTGGCCGACGCTGATTCCGCTGTTCCTGCTGGTCGGCGTGCTGGCCAGCGGCCGCACGCCTTACCTGGCGGCGTTCGCGGGCATCACGGGCTGCATCGTGGTGGGCCTGTTGAATCCGTATCAGCGTCTGCGCTGGCGCGATCTGTACGAAGCCTTTGAAACCGGCGCCAAGTACGCGCTGGCGGTGGGCGCGGCAGCCGGCGCAGTGGGCATCGTGATTGGCGTGGTGACGCTGACGGGCGTGGGCTTCAAGATCTCGTACATCGTGATCTCGGCCTCGCAAGTGATGGCCAGCGGCGTGGCCATGGTCCTGCCTGACGCCCTGGCCAACATGCAATCGCTGACGCTGATGGCTGCGCTGATCATGACCGGCATCGTCTGCATCCTGATGGGCTGCGGCGTGCCCACGACCGCCAACTACCTGATCATGGTGGCGGTGGCCGCCCCCACGCTGGTGCAGTTGGGCGTGCAACCGATTGCCGCGCACTTCTTCGTGTTCTATTTCGGCATCCTGGCCGACATCACGCCCCCCGTGGCGTTGGCGGCCTACGCGGCGGCGGGCATGGCGGGCAGTGATCCGTTCAAGACCGGCAATACGGCGTTCAGGCTGGGCATCACCAAGCTCATCGTGCCGTTCGTGTTTGTGTTTTCGCCGTCGCTGCTGATTTCCGTGCAGGGCTTCACCTGGTACGACTTCTTCGTGACGCTGTTTGGCTGCATGGTCGGGCTGGTGCTGCTGTCGGCGGCATTCTCGCGCTACATGCTGGTAGGCATGAAGAGCTGGGAGCGCTGGCTGTGCACCGTCGGCGCCTTGCTGACGATCATCCCCGGGCTGGCGAGCGGCCTGGTCGGCCTGGTCATCTGCATCCCGGTATTCATCCGGCAGCTGGCGGAACTGAAACTGGAAAACACGGCGAAGGCGGCGAAAGCGGCTTAGGCGGCTTAGGCAGCGAAAGCGGCCGAGGCGGCTGAAGGCGCATTAAGGCGGGTTAGGGGGCTGAAGGAGGCTCGTGCGGCCGCGGGCGGCTGAAGGCCAATCCCGGCTCCCGATAAAAAAGGGGCGGACTGTTGTGTCCGCCCCTTTTTCTTTTAGGGGAATCACGCATTTTGTCAGCAAATACCGGCAGAATGGGGGCCTTCGAATACACGATGACGCCATACAACATTCCGCCTTTTCGCTGGTTGCCCGGCTAAATAAATCAGCGTAAAGTAAAATTCATGTTTGCTGGTCTGCCGATATGCGGGCCGACTGTGCAAACAGGCACAAAACTGCGCCATATGTTCGATATCCTGGTTTATCTGTTCGAGAATTACTACACGCCGCAAGCCTGTCCTGCGGCCGATGTGCTCGCAAAGCGGCTTGCCGCCGCCGGTTTCGAGCACGAAGACATCGACGACGCCCTCGGCTGGCTGTATGGCTTGGCCGAGACCACCGAACGATGTGTCGACCTCGCTCAGGCGCCCAACACCGGAACCCGGATCTACACCGACAACGAATACAGCCAACTCGGCACCGAATCCATCGGCTTCATCGCCTTCCTGGAATCGGCTGGTGTGTTGCCTGCGCCCTTGCGCGAAATCGTCATCGACCGGGGCCTGGCTTCGCCGGAAACGCCCGTGCCGCTGTCCAAGATCAAGATCATCGCCCTCATGGTTCTCTGGAGCCAGGAAGCCGAGATCGACAACCTGGTCCTGGAAGAGCTGCTGGACGAAGAGGGCGTGCGGCTGCTGCATTGACCCCGCTGACTCCCGCGTGGCGAACGCCGCGCGGGTTTTTCGTTTTGCCGTGACCTACGTAGGCCGATTCGCCCCCAGCCCCAGTGGCCCGCTGCACGCGGGTTCGCTCGTGGCCGCGCTGGCCAGTTGGCTGGATGCGCGCGCCCGCGACGGGCGCTGGTTATTGCGCATGGAAGACGTCGACACCCCCCGCACCGTGGCGGGCGCGGCAGACGCCATCATGGCGCAGCTGGACGCGCTGGGATTGCACTGGGACGGCGACATCCTGTGGCAGTCGCAACGCAACGCCGCCTACCAATCCGCTTTTGACTCGCTGGCCGCACGCGGCCTGATCTATGGCTGCGGCTGCACACGCCGCGAAATTGCCGATTCCGCCTTGCGCGGGCAGACAGTGCCGGGCGCCGATGGCGAACGCCCCTATCCCGGCACCTGCCGCCACGGGTTGCCAGCAGGCCGCCAGGCCCGCGCGTGGCGGCTGCGCGTACCAGAAGGCATCGAACGGTTTGAAGACCGCTGGCTGGGTCCGCAGGAACAGGACGTGGCGCAAGCGGTGGGCGACTTCGCCCTGCGGCGCGCGGATGGCCTGTGGGCGTATCAGCTGGCCGTGGTGGTGGATGATGCCGAACAAGGCGTGACGGATGTGGTGCGCGGGGCCGACCTGCTCAGTTCCACGGCGCGCCAGCGCGTGCTGGGCCGCATGCTGGGGCTGCCCCCGGTGCGCTACCTGCACGTGCCGCTGATTCTGGATGCCGCCAGCGGGCTGAAGCTGTCCAAGCAGAACGGCGCCCCCGCCATCGATACGGACGCGCCGCTACAGGCGCTTCAGGGCGCGTGGCGCGCATTGGGATTCGCGCCTATCGCCGCGCAAGATCGCGCTGCGTTTCTGCGGGAAGCCACTGCGCACTGGGCGCAGCGCTTTCCCCGCCTTCCGGCTTAACGCACCCGCCTTCTCGCTTTACGCACCCGCCTTCCCGCTTAGCGCACCCGCCTTCCCGCTAAACGCGCCCGCCTTCTCGCTTCACGCACCCGCCGCTATAGCGGCTGCAAGTCTGCGCCCAGCATCCGTACCAGCAAGGCCTCGCCGTTATCCCCCACGCGCAGCTCGCCATAGCGGGCCACCTCGTAACGCTTGGCTTCGCCTTCGGGGAAGAAAAATGCGTTGGTCACGATGCGCACGCCCCGATCGCGGACGCGATAACGCAGCGGCACCTCGCCATCGGTATGCGGATGCACGTCGGGCTGGATACGCAGCGGCGTGGCGACGCCACGCGCATCGGGTTGCAGCATCACATAGCCATCGGGCTCGAAACCCATGAGGGAATCGTCATCACTCGGGCGGTCGCCCCCCAGGCGCAGACGCGTGATGTCCCGGCTGGCGGCGAAGTTCAGCGCCATGTAGTCGCCTTGCATCAGCGAACGGGGATCGACAGGCGCCAATTCCAGAATGACGACGCGGCCCGTGGCCAGCAGCTTCTCGCGCTGCCAGATGCCGCCGTTGGCGACCACCAGCACCAGCGCCAGGCCGCCCAGGATGGCCAGCGTGCGCAGGCGCAGCGAGCCCGAGACGGGCGGCAACGGGGCGCGCCGGTCAGGCGTCTGCGTACGCATCAACCGGGGCACAAGCCAGACCAGGCCGCGCAACACGAACAGCAGCAACGCTGCGCCGCCCAGCCACAACGCCTTTTGCAGCAGCGACACATCCAGCTGGTAGTAATAGATGCCCAGATACGCCAGCAGGCTCAGCACCCCGAAAATCACCAGCCGCAGCTGGTTCAGCCCAAACCCCAGCAGCAGCCAGGCCAGCGCAAAACCCACGCCGGGGCTGGGCAGCCAGAACAGCGCCAGCACCAACAGGGCGATCGGCACGCCCCAGGTCACGCCTGACGTCAGCACGTGGCGACGCGGCCAAAGCACCGCCAGCGCCGCGGCAGCCGGCAGCAGCGCGCCGGCCACGGCAAGTACCGCCCCTTGGGGGTTGAGTTGCCACATGGCGGGCAGATGCAGGGCCGAAACCCCGCCCGCCAGCCACACCATTCCTTGCACAGACAGCAGGAAAGCCCAGGCCAGCGGCTCCAGCGTGTGGGCGCGCTTGCCACCCTGTCGATGGCCCCAAGTCAGGATGACGGCCGTGGCCCACGCGCCGATCACGGCGATGGGCAGCCAGACAAACCCGACGCGGCCCGCGTCAAAGTAGAGCCAGGCGTCCAGCAGATCGTCGCTCATCAGTTCGGGGGCCAGCACGCGCCACATCAAGGCGGCGCCCGCCGCCGCGATCAGCAGGCCAGACAAAAAGCGCAGGATCACGTCGGGCCCCAGCGCATAGACCGCCGCGCCCAGCAGCAAGACAAAGAAGCAGGCGCTGGTGAAAGACGTGGAGCTAGACAGCCCGTAGATGATGAGGATCTGGCCGGTGAAGGCCATCGCGGTGCCGCATTGCCGCCAGAACGGCCCGGCGTCGCTGCGCAGCACCGCCACGCCCGCCCCGCACAGCACCAGCCCAGCCACAAGCGCGCCTTCTTCCGACGTGACGAAGCCCGAGAACGCAACGAACACCAGCAGCAGCAAGGTGGCCAGCCAGGCGCTCAGGCCCAGCAGGCATTGGACGTACCAGGGCGGTTCGGCATGCGGCTTGGCGGCCGGGGCCAATTGCACCACGGGCGTGCCCGCGTCGCCGGACTCGACCGCATTGCCCGCCGAGGCGGCGGCCGGTTCGGCGTCAGCAGGCGCCACGGCGGCGCCGGGTTCGGCCGCCAGCTTGCGCAGCCAGCGCGCAGCCAGCACGGCTTCGGCCATGAGCAGGGCGGCCAAGGGCAGCGCCGCCCAGACGCCAGGTTCCAGCCGCAGCAGCCATTCGCCCACCACACGCAGCGACACGCAGATGACGCCCGCCGCCAGCATGGCCAGAATGACCAGATCGCGCCGGCCGCGCTGATAGAAAAAGCCCAGACCCAGCGTGACGGCAACCCACGCCACGGCGTTCAGCGAACCCGCCCCGCGCAGAATGAAGAAGCCGAACATCAGGGACAGCACCAAAGCGCTGATGGCGATGGCCGCCAACACGCGGGGACCGATCAGCGTGCTGGCCTGCCAGCGGCGCGCGGCCAGCTCCCAGCCCAGCAACAAGGTGAGGTTAAGCGCCGCCATGATCAGGTTGGGCAGGCCGGTGCCGTCGTAGATGGCGTACCAGGTGAACACGCGTTCGCCCAGCCACAGGGCGGCCGCGACGTTGAGCACCAGCACCCACAATAACCACACGGCCTGGCTGGATGCAGCCAGCGCCCAGGGCAGCAGCAACAGCGCCCACCAGGCGAACAATTCCCAGGTATCGGCGCCAGTCTGGTAAGTTTGGCCTAATAACGCGAGCAAGGCGCCCAGCAACATGCCGGCCAAAGCCAGAAGCGCGCCAGGGATGCTGCGCCGCACGCCGGGCGTTCCCCGAAGGCGCAACCCGGTCCAGGCGGCAGCAAGCGCAGAAAACGCCAGCAGGCCTTGTGTGCCGGCAAAGCGTTGCACTTTTGTCATGTCCTGCCAGTTGGCGGCGACCCAGCAAACCGCAGCGCTGCCAAGCAGCAAAACGCCTAGCCACAAGGTGCTTCGCGCCAAGAATTGACGCCAAGCGTGCAGTTCGGATCCCGCTTGTCTTTCAGTGCCGACTTGCATCTGGCGAATCTCCGATCTTATTATCCGCGCTACTAAGGCGGGACTACCGCCACTGGATACACATGAATAAAACGCTGATTATTGCCGAGAAGCCCTCGGTGGCCCTTGATATATCACGCGCCTTGGGAGGCTTTGCGCGCGAGGGCGACTATTTTGAAAGCGAACGTTACGTACTCGCGTCCAGCATCGGCCACTTGCTGAGCTTGGTCGCGCCCAATGATCCGGTCAAGGGAAAGTGGAGCTTCACGCACCTGCCCGTGATTCCGCCGGAATTCGAGCTGGGCCCCACCGACAAGAAATCCGCCGAGCGCCTGAAGCTGCTGGTTCGCCTGGCCAAGCGCAAGGATGTGGATTCGATCATCAACGCCTGTGACGCGGGACGGGAAGGCGAACTGATCTTCCGCTACATCATTCAGTACGCAGGGGTGAAGAAGCCCATCCAGCGCCTCTGGCTGCAATCGATGACGCAGGCCGCCATCCGCGACGCCTTCGCCAATCTGCGCGACGACGCCCAGTTAAAACCGCTGGAAGCGGCCGCCCGCTCGCGCGCCGAAGCCGACTGGCTGGTCGGCATCAACGGCACGCGCGCCATGACCGCCTTCAACAGCAAGGACGGCGGCTTCTTCAAGACGCCGGTGGGCCGGGTGCAGACGCCCACGCTGGCAATTGTGGCCGAGCGCGAAGAGCGCATCCGCCGCTTCGTACCGCGCGACTACTGGGAAGTGCGCGCGCAGTTCGTCGCCGCCGCCGGCCTGTACGAAGGCCGCTGGATCGACCCCCAATTCAAGAAAGACGACCGTGACCCGGAAAAGCGCGAATCGCGCCTGTGGTCGGCCGCTGCTGCGCAAAGCGTGGTTGCCGCCTGCCGCGACCAGCCGGGCAACGTCACCGAAGAATCCAAGCCGTCGACCCAGATGTCGCCGGCCCTGTACGACCTGACGTCGTTGCAGCGCGAAGCCAACGGCCGCTTCGGCTTTTCGGCCAAGACCACGCTGGCGCTCGCCCAGACCCTGTACGAACGCCACAAGGCGCTGACCTATCCCCGTACCGATTCGCGCTATCTGCCCGAGGACTACATCACCACGGTGCAGGAAACGATGCGCGCGCTGGCCAAGGGCGGCTCGAACGCCGTGGGCGGCCTGGCGCGCCACGCGGACACCGTCGTCAGCCAGCAATGGGTGAAGCCGAACCGCCGCATCTTCGATAACAAGAAGGTGTCGGATCACTTTGCCATCATCCCCACGCTGCAAATCCCGCACGACCTGAGCGAAGCCGAAGCCAAGTTGTATGACCTGGTGCTCAAGCGCTTCCTCGCCGTGTTCTTCCCGGCCGCCGAATACCGCGTCACCACCCGCCTGACCGAAGTGCAGGGGCACCGCTTCCGCACCGACGGCAAGGTGCTGGTCACCCCGGGCTGGCTCGCCGTCTACGGCAAGGAAGCCCAAGGCGAAGACGCCAACCTGGTGCCCGTGGCGGACGGCGAGACCGTGCGCACCGAGGAAGTGGAAGCCGTCGGCCTGTCGACCAAGCCGCCCGCCCGCTTCAACGAAGGCACCTTGCTGTCCGCCATGGAAGGCGCCGGCAAGCTGGTGGACGACGAAGAGCTGCGCGAAGCCATGTCCGAGCGTGGCCTGGGCACCCCGGCCACGCGCGCCGCCATCATCGAAGGCCTGCTCAACGAGGTGTACCTGCGCCGCGAAGGCCGCGACCTGGTGCCGACCGCCAAAGCGCGCCAGCTGATGACGCTGCTGTCGGGCCTGGATGTCACCGAACTGACCTCGCCTGAACTGACGGGCGAGTGGGAACACAAGCTCAAGCAGATCGAGCAGGGCGGCCTGGGCCGCGAGGCCTTCATGCGCGAAATCGCGCAGATGACGCAAGTCATCGTCAAGCGCGCCAAGGAATACGAGCGCGACACGGTGCCGGGCGACTACGCCACGCTGCAAACGCCGTGCCCCAAGTGCGGCGCGGTGGTGAAGGAAAACTATCGCCGTTTCGCCTGCACGGCATGCGACTTCTCGATCGGCAAGCACCCGGGCGGCCGCACGTTCGAACTGCCGGAAGTGGAAGAACTGCTGGCCAAGCGCGAGATCGGTCCGCTGCAAGGCTTCATCAGCAAGATGGGCCGGCCGTTTGCCGCCATCCTGCGCATCAGCGATGAGTACAAGCTGGAGTTCGACTTCGGCCAGAACGACGAAGACGACACCGAAGCCGTGGACTTCTCCGGCCACACGCCGGTGGGGCCATGCCCCAAGTGCCAGTCGCGCGTGTTCGAACACGGCATGAGCTACGTGTGCGAGAAGTCGGTCGGCCCCGAAAAGTCCTGCGACTTCCGCTCGGGCAAGGTCATCCTGCAACAGGAGATCTCGGCCGAACAGATGGGCAAGCTCTTGGGCAGCGGCCGCACCGACCTGCTTGAAGGCTTCGTGTCCAGCCGCACCAATCGCAAGTTCAAGGCGTTCCTGGTGCGTCAGCCCGACGGCAAGATCGGCTTCGAGTTCGAGCCGCGTCCTGAGAAGCCGGGCCGCGCCGGCGCGAAGACCGCGACGAAGACGGCAACTAAGACGGCAACGAAGACGGCGGCCAAGAAGGCGCCGGCAAAGAAGGCAGCGGTGAAAAAGACCGCTACCAAGACGGCCACAAAGACAGCCACCAAGACAGCAACTAAGACCGCTGCCAAAAAAGCCGTCAAGAAAGCCGCCCCCAAGAAAACCGCCGCGTAGCAGGGGCGCAGCGCGATAAGCCCGGCACAAAAACCCCGACGCTGATCGCGCAAACCCATTGCTCGCAAACGCCCAACGCCCGGCACCGCCGGGCGTTTTCCATTGTTGGACGGCAATCGCTGGGGTATTGTTTACGCCAAACAGCTGCAACCAAACTCACTTCGAGGATGACATGAATCACCGCCCCGACTTCACTACCCGCCGCCGCGTGCTGGCGGCCGCTGGCGCATTGGCCGGCGTCACATTGCTGAACGGGCGCGTCGTGTTCGCCCAACCCAAGCTGGGCCGCGTGGTCTACGGGCAAGGCAGCATCGACCCATTTTTCGCAGCTGGCTATGTCGCGCTGAAGAAGGGTTATTTCGGTGAAGGCGGCCTGGACGTTGAATACCTGAACTCGCAAAGCGGCCCGCGCACCAACCAGTTGCTGGCGGCCGGCCAGATTGTGTTCGGCGCCACGGCGGCCACCGCCGCGCCTGCGCTGACCATTGCCGGCAAGCCCGCCGCACTGGTGTTCGGCTTTGACCGCAAGCTCACCTACGCCAACGTCATCGTGCGCCGCGAAGACTTCGACAGCGGCAAGATCAAGTCGCTGAAAGACCTGGCCGGCAAACGCGTGGGCGCGACCCAGCCGCAGTCCAGCACCTGGCTGATGGCGGTGTACCTGATGCAGAAGGCGGGCGTGGCCGACAAGGTCGACATCCGTCCGCTGGGCGACCTGGCCACGATGCTGGGCGCGCTGAAGACGGGCTCGGTGTCGGCCAGCATGGCCACCATGTCCATGATGGAACAGGCCCGCCAAGAGGGCTGGGGCGTGCCGATTTTCGACGCCACCACCGAAGCCTCGTGGAATGAATTCATGGGTGGCGACGTGCCCGGCATCGCGGCCCTGACCCTGGAAGACACCATCCAGAAGCGGCCCGAAGTGGTGCAGGCGTTTGTGACCGCGATGGTCAAGGCGCAGGACTTCATCACCGCCAACAGCGCGGCCGGCATCACGGATGTGATCTACGACGACTACCTGAGCGCGTTCCCGCGGGCCGCCATCGAGAAGACGTTGGGCGTCTACAAGGACACGGTGTTCCTCAAAGACAACCTGATCACCGAAGACGCCTACAACCGCATGACGGCCATCATGGGCGACGGCCGCCAGTTCTCGAACGACGAAATCAAGACCGTGCCTTACACCCGATGCGTGAACATGAGCTTCGTGCGTAAAGCCCGGGGCCTTTGATGATCACGCTGGACAAGGTCGGCAAGGCGTACCAGTCACGCCAAGGCACGACGCATGCAGTGGGCGACGTCAGCCTGACGATCGAAGCCGGAGAATTCGTTTCCATCGTCGGCCCGTCGGGTTGCGGCAAGAGCACGCTCTTGAACATGATCGCGGGCTTTCTGCGGCCCACCACCGGCACGATCCGCGTCGATGGCAACGTGGTCGACGGGCAGGTGCCGCCTGCGCTGGGCTACATCTTTCAGAAAGACACGCTGCTGCCCTGGTTCAGCGTCAAGAAGAACGTGGCGCTGGGCCTGAAGTTTCAGGGCGTGGCCGCCGACAAGATCGAACGCCGCGTGGCCGAACTGCTGGAGCTCGGCCATCTCAGCGCCTTTGCCGACGCCTATCCGCATCAATTGTCGGGTGGCATGCGGCGGCGCGTGGCGTTGCTGATGAGCCTGGCGGTTGAGCCCCGCATCCTGTTGCTGGACGAGCCTTTCGGCGCGCTGGACACGCATACCAAAACGCACCTGCACCGCGAGCTGATGGAGATCTGGCGCAAGCTGGGCCAGACCATCGTCATGGTCACGCATGACCTGGACGAAGCCATCCTGCTGTCGGACCGCGTGGTGGTGCTGTCCGGCCCGCCCAGCCGCGTGCTGCTGGATGAACGCATTCAGATTCCGCATCCGCGCGATGTCTTCACCCTGCGCGAAACGCCGCAATTCGTGGCGCACGTGCAAAGCTTGTGGAGCGTGCTGGGCCAGCAGTTCCGCGCCGCCGCCTGACCCTCTACGCACCATGATCCCGACCGAAACATCCGATTCCCTGCAGGACCAGCTGCGGCTGGACCGCCGCGCCAGCGTCGCCCGGCGCGTGCGCATCACGCTGTGGCAAGTGCTGATCCTTGCCATCATCCTGGGCTCCTGGGAGACGCTGACGCGCATCCCGTGGTTCACGCAAAACACGCTGTTCGACCCCTTCTTCATCAGCCAGCCATCACGCGTAGCGGTGCGGCTGTGGGAATGGGTGCAACCTGGGCCGCGCTCGGTCTGGCCCCACTTGTGGCTGACCCTGCAAGCCACGCTGGTGGGGCTGGTGGTGGGCGTAGGCAGCGGCTTCATCGTTGGCATGACGCTTAGCCGCAGCCGCTTTCTGGCCGACGTTTTCAACCCCTTCATCGTGGCGTTCAACTCGATGCCGCGCATCGCGTTCGTGCCGCTCATCACCATGTTCTTCGGCCTGGGGCTGGCGTCCAAGGTGGTGACTTCGTGGTTCGTCGTGTTCTTCCTGGTGTTCTTCAACACCTACAAGGGCGGGCGCAGCGTCGAACGCGAACTGGTCGACTTCTGCCGCACGCTGGGCGGTTCACCGCGCCAGATTCTGTGGCGGGTGCGCATCCCCACGGCCGCGGCATGGACGTTCGCCGCCTTGCCCAACGCCATCAGCTTTGCGCTGATCGGCGTGGTGCTGGCCGAATTTGTCGGGTCCACCACCGGCATGGGGTATCTGATGATCACCGCACTGGCCACGCTGAACGCCACCGACATGTTCGCCGCCGTGACATTGTTGTCCATCGTTGGCATCGCACTGGTTTATTGTGTGACCTGGCTGGAACGCCGGCTGCTGCATTGGGCGCCGGAGTTCAGGGAATAGGCGTTCAAGAAATAAGCGTTCAGCAAATGAGCGCTCAGCAACTAAGACGGCAACAAGCGGGATAGCACTGATGACGACACTACCTTATCTGCGCAACTTCGATCTGACCGGCCAGGTCGCACTGGTGACCGGCTCCGCGCGTGGGCTGGGCTTTTGCATCGCACGTGCGCTGGCGGGTTGCGGCGCGCGCGTGCTGATCAACGGCCGCAACGCCGCGGCGGTAGACGCCGCCGTGGCAGACCTGGCCAGCGCCGGCCTGGACGCGCACCCCTTGCCCTTCGACATCAGCGATGATGCCGACATGGAACGCGCCTTCCAGCGCATCGACGACGAGCACGGCCGGCTGGACGTGCTGGTGAACAACGTGGGCGCGCGCAACCGCAAGACCTTGCGCGACACCAGCCCCGCTGAAATCCGCGACCTGATCGACACAGACCTGGTGGCCGGCATGCTGCTGGCGAAGTTTTCCGCCGAGCGCATGGTGCGCCAGGGCGGCGGCCGCCTGATCGCCATCACGTCGGTGGTGGGTGAGCTGGCCCGCGCGGGCGATGCCGTGTATCCCGCGGCCAAGCAGGGCCTGACCGGCATGGTGCGCGCGTTGGCCGCGGAATTCGGCGGCCACCACATCACCAGCAACGCCATCGCGCCGGGTACGTTCGCCACGGAAACGAACGCCGACATGGTGGCGGACCCGAAGGTCGGCCCGCGCATCGCGGCGCGTAACCCTACAGGGCGTTGGGGTGAGCCCGAAGAAATCGCGGGCGCCGCCGTGTTTTTGGCCTCACCGGCCGCGTCGTATGTGAACGGACACGTGTTGGTGGTGGACGGCGGCTTGTCGATTCAGTTTTAGCGGCCGAATCAGGTCGTCTCGTCCTGATACCAGACGCCTTCGGCCAGCATCACCTTCTGATGCCCGTGCCCGGCCGGCATCATCGGGAAGCAGTTTTCCTGCGCCGTCACCGCCACGTCCAGGAAATACGGCCCGTCATGCGCCAGGCATTCGGCCAAGGCGGCATCCAGCTTCGCCGGGTCATCCACCCGCGCCGCGCCCCAGCCGAACGCACGCGCCAGCGCCACGAAGTCGGGCAATGACGCGTTGTAGCTGTGGCTGTAGCGGCCGCCGTGGATCAGTTCCTGCCATTGGCGCACCATGCCCATGTAGCCGTTGTTGCACAACACGACCTTCACAGGCGTCTGGTGTTGCATGGCGGTGGACAATTCCTGGATGTTCATCAGCACCGACGCATCGCCGCTGACGCACACCACCGTCTTGTCCGGATGCGCCACCTGCGCGCCAATCGCGGCCGGCACGCCGTAACCCATCGTGCCCGCACCGCCCGACGTCAACCAGCGATGCGGCTTGTCGAAACGCAGATACTGCGCCGCCCACATCTGATGCTGGCCCACGTCGGTCGAGACGATGGCATCGCGATCAGCCAGCGCGGTGTTCAGGCTCGACATCAGGTGTTGCGGCAAGATCGCGTCGGCCGCGGGCGTGAAGCCCAGGCAGTCCTGACGGCGCCACGTGTCGATACGCTGGAACCACGGCGCCAGCCGCGCCGCGTCCATCGGCGCATCGCCCAGTTCGGCGCGCAGCGCGCGCACCAGCGGCAGGCAGTCGCCCACCAGCGCCACGTCCACGCGCACCACCTTGTTGATCGACGCCGGATCGATGTCGATATGGATCTTGCGCGCATGCGGGCAAAACTCCGACAGCTTGCCGGTGATGCGGTCGTCAAAGCGCGCGCCAATGCACACCACCAGGTCGGCGTTGTGCATGGCCAGATTGGCCTCGACCGTGCCGTGCATGCCCAGCATGCCGACGAATTGCGCATCAGACGCCGGGAACGCGCCCAGCCCCATCAGCGTCAACGTGCACGGCGCGCCGGTGTGGCGGACCAGGTCGGTGAAGGCCTCGCAGGCCTCGGGGCCGGCATTCACCAGCCCGCCGCCGCCATAGAAAATAGGACGCTTGGCCTGGGCGATCAACGCGGCAGCGCGGCGCACGGCCGACTGCGGCAACTTCGGCGCCAGCTTGCCTGCCTGACGGCGCGCACGCAGCGCGGCCAGCTTCTGCTGCGAAGGCAGGCCCATGCCATCATCATCCGCGTCGCGCGGCACGGCCAACTGCACGTCTTTCGGGAAATCCACCAGCACGGGGCCGGGGCGGCCCTGCCGGGTCAGCTCGAACGCCCGCGACACCACATTGCCCACATCATCCACGGCGCGGATCTGGGTATTCCACTTGGTCACGGAACGCGAAATGCCGATGGCGTCACATTCCTGGAAAGCGTCGGTGCCGATGGCGGCGGTGGCGACCTGGCCGCTGATGCACAGCACCGGAATCGAATCGCACATGGCGTCCAACAGACCCGACGTGGTGTTGGCCATGCCGGGGCCAGACGTCACAAACACCACACCCGTGCGGCCCGTGGTGCGGGCATAGCCTTCCGCGGCATGCACTGCGGCCTGCTCATGGCGCACCAGCACATGGCGCAAGCGCGGCTCGGCGTACAGCGCGTCGTAGAGCGGCAACACGGCGCCCCCGGGATACCCGAACACGGTGTCGACACCGTGCGCAATCAGCGTATCGAGCAGAATTTTCGCCCCGTTTTCTACGGGGCGATCAGTGGCGGCAAGCGCGGCGGCGGCGGTGGGGTGCAGGCGATCGTTCATGCTATCTATCTTATTCGTAGGCTCGGAGAATTTTTATCTTCTTTTCCACGAATACCGACGGATCGGAGTAAATTTATCTTCGATTTGGAGGAATCAAAGAAAATGAACCTGGACAAGTTTGATCTGGCCATTCTGAAGGTGCTGCAAGAGAACGCGCGCGCCAGCCTGAACGACATCGGCGCGGCCGTGGGATTGTCATCCACGCCCTGCTGGAACCGCATCAAGCGGATGGAAAGCGCCGGGGTGATCCGCGGCTACACCGTGGACATCGACCCGGCCAGCCTGGGCTTCATGGACACGGTGATCGTGCACGTCACGCTCGAAAGCCACAGCGAAGAAACGCTCTATGAATTCGGCCGCGCGCTGGCGGCCATTCCTGAAGTGCTGGAAGCGTTCCTGGTGTCGGGCGACTACGACTATTACATCCGCATCGCCGTGCGCGACACCCGCGACTACGAACGCCTGCTGCGCGAACAGCTCTACCGCATTCCCGGCATCCGCCACAGCAAATCCTGCTTCGTGCTGCGCCGCCTGAAGGAAACCATGCTGCCGCTGACGGGTCCGGCAGGTTAAACGGGAGGGGGAAGGTGAAGATGCCTGCGCTCCCCTCATTTAACGCAACACGTAATCCTCGGGCACCACCGCATCGGGCAACGGACGCACGCCCAGACCTTCCAGCAGATCAATCTCGATCACCCGCGCCAACGCCGACAACGGCAGGTCGTTCTCTTCCAGACCGAAGGGGTCTTCAAGCTCGTCGCCCAACGCGTCCAGCCCGAAGAACGTATACGCAATGATGATGACCGCCACCGGCGTCAAGTACTCCAGCGTACCCACCAGCCCGAACGGCAGCAGCAGACAGAACAGCCATGCCGTGCGATGCAGCAACAGCGAATACGCGAACGGACAGGGCGTGAACTTGATGCGTTCACAGGCCGCCTGAATCGCCGCGCACTGCGCCACGCGCTGGGTCAGCCCCTGATAAAGGATGTCGCTCAACTCACCGCGCCGCAAACACGCCGCCAGATCGCGGTTGATCGCCATCAGCAGCGCATCCGGCACATTGCGAACCCCGGCCAACGTATCCAGCTCATCCTGCTGCACCCACGGGCGCACGGCGTCCACCATATCCTGACCGCGCAAGCGCGCCGCCAAGCCATATCCAAAACCGATACACCGCCGCACCAGCCGTTCCTGCACCGGATTCGCCGTGCTCGCCGCCAACAGCACCGCGCTTTCACGCGCCAGACTGCGCGCCTGCACAATCAGATCGCCCCATTGCTTGCGAGCTTCCCACCAGCGGTCATAGCAAACGTTATTGCGAAAGCCCATGAAGACCGACAGGGCCAGCCCGAACAGCGAAAACGGCACCGCCGTCAGATGCGCGGGCGAAAACAGCTGGCGGTGATACATCCACACCACCACACAGGACAACAACGTAATGACGATGAGCCTGGCGAGAATGCGCGGGATGATGGAGCCCCGCAACACAAAGAACAAAGCCAGCGCAGAGGGACGCGGACGGACGATCATGATAAATATCAACGAGGAACAAGGCGGCGCTCACTATACGCCTGTCATCCTGTCAAAGACGCGTCGATATAATTCTGTTTCGTCTGTTCGCCTTCTTATCGACTAAACCCGCCTCCCACACGCCTCCATGACCACCGAAGCCACCCCGATCAAGCCCTGGCACGTCGTGCGCCGCTCCAAGCTTCACGGCACCGGCGTCTTCGCCGCCCGCAAGATCCCCGCCGGCACGCGCATCATCGAGTACGGCGGCGAACGCATCAGCGCCAAAGAAGCCGACCGCCGCCACCCCACCAACCCGGACGACCCCTTCCACACCTTCTTCTTCGCGCTCAGCTCCGGCCGCGTGATCGACGGCGGCGACAACGGCAATGACGCGCGCTGGATCAACCATTCCTGTGAGCCCAACTGCGAGGCGCAGGAAGGCAAGCACGGCAAGCGCGTCTACATCGTCGCCCTGCAAGACATCCCGCGCGGCACTGAACTGTCGTACGACTACGGCCTGGTCCTGGACGGCCGTATTACGAAGGCATTGAAGGAAGGCTACCGCTGCCTCTGTGGCACCCCGCCGTGCCGCGGCACGATGTTGGCCCTGCCCAAAAAGAAGACGAAAAAAGAAGCCCCGGCCGAAGCCTAAAAAACCCGCGAGCGAAGCGACGCGCCGCCGCGCGCAGCGTCATCACAAACCGCAAGACACCCCAAAGCCAAAAAAGGTCGCCCGCGCGACCGGCTTTGGCGACCCCGCAAGATCTTCCCCCACCAAACCGCCTAGCAGCAAAAGGCCAAGCAAATCACCCGCCCCAGCACCCGTAATGTTCCCCGCAGCGCAGTCAGGCGTGTGGGCGGGCCGGGGTGCGCGGGGCGTCGATAAGCCCGAGGGAATCTGAAGGAACCCGCCAACGGCGGGTGACGAAGATGACAAGGGGGCAGTCCGGAGCGAAGGCTCCGGACCGCAATCGTTGCCCCGCGCACCCC